>JBJEQP010000053.1:0-15567 GCA_051881815.1 Oscillospiraceae bacterium
GTTTTTATAGGGGTTCTCTTTAAATTACCCTTAAATTTATTATACGAGGAGAAATTGCAAAATGAATGAAAATATCTACAATAAGTTGAACGCTCTTGCCGATCAAGCTGGTTACTCCGAGGTGAAAGAAAACTACAATGAAGTCCGGGTGTCGATGCAGCGTAGCATTATGAAGCAGTACGCTGTATTGGGCGATGTTAATGCCGGAAAAAGTACCATCATCAATATTTTGGCAGGAGAAAAGAAACTCCCTGTTTCTGTAAGATCAAACGAGCATGGAAAGGTTGCTTTTGTTGAATCTGAGGAGAACAATTGTAGATGGGTTGAATTGAGTACCAGTGCTTATGTTGGAGATGGCATAAAAGAAATTGATTCTCCTCTGTGGCACATTGATGCCGCAATTTATGTACTTTCTGCTACTACGCCGTTCTCTCAGCAGGATGTAGTTGCTATCAAGGCGTGTCTGTCTCACGGTGTACCTTGCTCTCTTGCCTTAAATAAGTTGGATGCAACAGATGAATCAGAAAAAGAGGAAATCATTGCATATATCAAGACGCAGGCGGAACGTCACTTTGGCTCCGATTCTCTAATTGTAATTAACACTAAAGATGAAGAAGCTACAAAACAAGCCATCATGAATGACTTTGCTTCTGCTGAGGACAGTATCGATATCCGAGATTATATGCTTGCCGTAAGCTATGCGAAAGTTTTGAAAGCGCACATCGCAGAAAAATATGACTCTGTGAAGAAGAAAATGCAAATCGCATCTGATAACGAAAGACAGACCAAGCAAACTATTCTCGATGAAAAAATTGCTTGGGACAAAATCAAACTTGAGATTGAATCCCGGAAGCTCAAGTTGATTGAAGCGATGTCCGTTGAAATGAATCGACTGTATGCGGATTGTATTGCTACTCTTGCAGATAAGGCGATGCTTGCAAAATCTCCTAAAGAGTGGTGGGAACAGTCACTCGAAAAAGAATTCCGCAGAGAGATCGTCAGAATTTCAAACAAAATTGATCGTCTCATTTGCTCTCAGTTTACCAATGACCGTGATTGGCTTGTTCAGACCGTAGAAAACCGTTTTGGCTCGAAACTTTCTATTGATACAAACAATTCTGAAACGCAGCTTGAGAACGTAGTTTTTGGTGTCGCCCCCAATGGGTTGAACAGTACAAGAACAACAAAAAACTTGGCAATGGCTGGATTGCTTGTATCGTCAGTTGCTTTGTGTGGTGTTTTGGTATATCCCGCATTGGCAATGCACAGCATTAACGCACTCTATTGGAAACTTGCAGGTGTGGCAGTTGCAGGAACCGGTTTTTGGACATTCATGGAAACCAAAAAGGAAAAAGCTGATAGGCAGCAATGTTTGAAATCCGAAATCGCCAGATATATTCTCGGAAGCAGAGATGACAATATCGAAGTGCTGAAGAAAAATATTGAATACGGCTATAAGAGCATGAGTATATCCATCCAGGATCTGCAGTTAGCTACTGCGAAGACCTCTGCAAACGAAGGAGACAGCAAGGTGTTTGCTGAGTTTAAGGCAATTTCAGAAATCAACCGTATGTGTGATGAAATTGTCAGTTCCTTACTTTCTAATGAAGAATAAAAATAAATGAACTATAAGGAGAACCTATTATGAACACAGCAGTATTTAAGGAAACAGTCAGCAAACTCGACGGACAATTGGACAAGCTGTTGGAGATCGCTCAGAGTACCGGTACACAGCAGGACGTTGTTGAAAAAATCAAAACACTTAAAGAAAAGAATCAAAGTAAGAACTTTAAGGTTCTTGTTATGGGCGAATTTAGTGCCGGTAAATCCACTATGATAAACGCTCTTATAGGTGAACCTATCCTTCCCGAAAGAGCTTTGACGGCTACTGCTATTATCACCGAAATCAAGTATGGTGCGGACAAGAAAGCGGTCATCTATCCTATCAAGGGAAGATGGAAAGGCGGCGACGCTCCTTTTGAAGTTCCTGTTACCGAACTCAGAAAGTACCTTTTGATCAATCACAACATCGGTGAAGCTGATGGAAAAGATGCCAATACAATGGAGGGTAATGTCATTGCCTCCCCGTTTGAAAGAGCAGAGGTATTTATGCCTCTTGACATTTTGAAAGATGGTGTTGAGATCATCGACTCTCCCGGTCTGAATGACCCTGCAAGCCATGGCGATATTACACATAAATATCTTCCCAACGTACATGCTATCATCTATTGCGTAAATGGTTTGAGAGCATACAGCCAGAGCGAAAAGGTTGTTATCGAAAACCTGATCTTAAAGCACTATACAACTCCTATGTTCCTGGTCACTCGATACGACAACGTGTGTGAGGATAACGAAAATAGCGGCGGCGACCCCGAAGAACTTGAAATTTTCAGAAAAACCGTAACCGCAGACCTTGCAAAACACACTGATTTGGTTAAGCCTCAGTACACATCCATGCTTGAGGGAAATGGAATTTTCTTTGTATCCTCTCGTGATGCAAAGAAAGCAAAGCATTCTTCTCCGTGGAATACTGATCTTCTTAAAGAGTCTGGATACCAAGATTTTGAACGCTATTTGAGTGATTATCTTATCAAGTGTAAAGGCGATGAACTCTCCAAGATGATTGTTGAAGGTATCAGAACCGTCGGAAATGATGCTATTCAAAGTCTTAATGCTCAGTATAATGCCGCTGATCTTTCGCTGGAGGAATTTGAACAGCGAATCAAAGATGTAACAGCTCGTATGGAATCTGCTAAAGCACAGGCTGAACTTTTCGTCCAAAGCTTTGAACTTGAATTAGATAATGCTCTTACCGAACTCAAAACCACTTGCAAGGCAATGCCCAAAGAGGCATTTGATCAAATTGACACATGGAGAAGTACATATCAGTGTTCTGTTAAAAAGGAAATGCTTCACCCCAAGAGAACTGCAGAAGCGATTGCAAAGGAATTTGAGATTCATATGCAGTGGCAGTATGAAATTTTTACTTCTTATTGGACTGAAAATGTTCTCAAACCGGAAGTAACAAAAAAGATGAAGAAAATTGGCGAGAAGTTAAAGAATAGAGCCAACGATCTTGATGAAACGATCAATGATATTAAGGTTGGATTAAATTTGACACACTCCTCGACCGATGAAATGAGTTCTACTGGCTCCAAGGTTGCATCTGTTGTTTACGGTTTGCTTACATTCGATGTAATTGGTGCAAGTGCTGGTATGGCTGTCGGTATGGAGGGATTGATTAAAGGTATTGTAGATAATATTGGTATTAACCTTGCAATTCTGCTTGTCTTTGGTTCAACGATTGGTCTTCCTGTCATCATCGCTGGTGAAATTGCGCAGATTTTGATCACTGGTGAGCGAAACAAGGCGATTATGGAAAAGAAGGTCTGCAACAAAATTGTTGAAGAATACAAGAGAATCCTCTCCGATCCCACCGAGGTCGATAAGATGGTTAACAACATTTACAATCAGCTTAAATCCGAGTTTGCTAAGCTGAGTGAAGAAGCGAAGGAATCTGCATTTGCAGACATTAAGCAGATCGAGCGTGAAACAAAGCAGTTGCTTGATGATAAGAAAAAGGGCGAAGAAGCTGTTGCGGCTCGCAAAGCAAACATCACTACATGGATCGCTGACATCAATACAATTATTGATACCGCAGATAAGATTCGCACAGACGCATTGGCATAAAAAGATGAAACCACGGCGAATGGCGATAAGCCATTCGCCGTGGTTAAATAAGGTTGGTGAACACGATGGAAATATCCGTATGTATATATAACATAAACAATGATGAAGCGGAGATACTGCAACGATTTATTGCTGCAGTTTTATTTCATGCTGATTATCGTGCAAAGATTTTGTCGTGTTCCACTGAAGCTGCGTTAAGAAAAACAACAATAAAGTATCCTTATGTTGATATATTGTTTTTGCCAGCATCATCATTTGGACTAAGTTTTGCAGAAGAATTAAGAAAGACCAATCGAACAACCACAATAGTGTTCTTGGCAGATGATGATAATAGTGTTTATAGGGCATTTCACTCTCTCCCAATAGCTTATTTAATCGATCCAAAGGAGAAACAAAAGCTCTCTGAGACGGTATTAAGAGCTGCGTCATGGGTAATGTCGGGCAAAAAGACATTCTGCCACGAATCCAGAACACAAATTTTACAATTGAAATACAAAGATATTGACTATTTCGAGAGCGAATATAGGATTGTCCATATTCACAGAACCGATGGTACATATGAAACAATAACCGCAAAGTTGGATGAAGTCGAAGCGATACTACCTTCAAACAACTTTTGCAGATGTCATAAGAGCTATTTAGTTAATTTAGAAAACATTGCCTCAGTCAACAAGTCTGAAAAAACAGTTTTATTTAAGTCGGGAGCAAAGGCGTTTTCAAGTAAGGCGCAGTATCCAACGCTGATAGCCGCATTGAAAGGAGATGTGATTTGTGAAACCGTTTGATGTTAAAGAAAACAATAACAAACTGTGTGATGCAAATGATAACCCTATCGAGCTTCCGCCAATCCCGGATGACGATGTGATTGAAAGGCTTACGATACAAACAATTCATGATTCTAATGTGGAACAAGTACGGTTGATTTCTAATATAACATCAGAAATTGACGAAGAAGATGAAGAATGGAAATTTAGTGACGTGCCCTCCAAAGTAACAAAACTCACTATAGAAAAAATCATGATTGAATTGACTGGCGAAAGCTGGTTTTGTAATGACAAAGAAGATGGATATAGTGCAGGAGATATTATCGAAATGCTGTCACAAAAAGCGTTTGTTCAACTCTCCGATCTCACTATTGCAAATATAAAAGCCTGCCTTGAAAACGGTGGTAAAATCATAGCCTATTTCCCCGATTTGGTATGGCGAGAATACTTTAATCAACTTTCCCATCTACCAAGCGAGGTATTAGGAATGCGAACCATTGAAATTGTCGAAACTCTTGACGATAACGCAATCCTTATTAACGATCTATCATCTGCCGATGGTGGTAAAAGACGGTTAGATTTTACTGCCATTACTTGGCTCGCCAAAGATGGTTGGATGTTGGAGGTGTATAAATGAATTGCGATATTGACTTTAAGGACTGGCTTAACAGCATCCGTTTTTCCAGAAAGGTTTGTATGCTGATTCCAATGGAAGCTTGTATGGGCTTTCCTATTGTTGTGAAGCATGGCGATGAATATATCATCCCCTTTTTCAAAGTTACGTCCACCGAAAACACAGATATCTTGTCGCCGCCATTTGCTTATCTAAGGATTAGCTTTCCTTCGGCAACAATACTAACCTACAACAACCTCCGAACCCTGCCAGAGTGGAAAGATATTGATTGGACTGTAATTGCTGAAAATAAGGAAACCGCACACACGCCGAAATTCAAAGAATACTACAAGGTTATTACTAATCAAGAGCTTGTGTCGCGGTTCGATGAACAAGACGAACTGCTTTTGGAATGTCTGAGCTCTCAATCTGCTGACAACAACCAGGAATCCCCTCTTGTTATTTGGTACAAGAAGTTGATTACCGAAGCAAAAAAATACCGATAAGGAGAAGTCGTTAATGAAAAAAATAGAATTGTATATCGTTCCGCACACAAAAGATAACGAAGTCAAAACTCGTCTTGTTGTGGACGGCAACAAGATTGATAGCAAGGATAACCGTTTAACAAATTTGGTGGTTTATCAACCAATGAGGAAATGGCTCAATCCATACAAAAAGAAACTATTTGTCTGGGATGGATTGCTTTCAGAAATAATTGAGGAGTTCAATGATAAATCTATTCATTTTCTTTTCTCCGGCTGTAAAGCAGATTTTACTATATTCAAAAAATGTATTCTTCTGCAACAAGCAAAATTGAATAGAAATGGCGGTGCTGTCGATGTGGTTTTCGACTTTACAGATACATGTAACCCACGCAATACGATCAAAGAAATGATTGATATATTGGATGATTTGCGTGTTGAGGCAGATAATTGGGGCGAGGATGAGATTATTAAAGAAATTGATTCCGTAAAAGATGATATTTGCTCCTGCGACATAACAATGAAAGCGGATTACCTTGCTTCTTCTGCTTCGTTTGAAAGTTTGCTTCATAACTACAAAGTTTCTTTGCGTGAAGATTCGGACTTGACGGTTATTCCTGTTGACGGAAGCGTTTCTGTTTCTAACATACGTCAGTTCCTATCGTCGTTGCTTGTGAAGAATGAAACGAACAAAAAATATTTAGTTATAAACATTTCGACAAGAGATAATGAGACATTATTCGATACTGTTGTATCACTTAATGGCACTGGCGATTCTAACATTAAGTATATCGAAAACGATGGAGAAAACTACTTCTTGGAAATTGTAAAGATGTATTATCTTGTAGCATTTCCTGTTGTCAAACAAAAGACAGTAGAAATACTACATATGTTTCCAGACCATGACACAAATAGCTTCTTAATTGATATTTCCGACAGGATAGATGATCTATTTTGTATCAGCCACAAGTAAAAAGAAAGGACAAGTTTGATTATGAATGAAAATAATGCAATTGTAACGGCGGAACAATCTGCCACAGATATTGTTCCCTCTGAAAAAGCATTAGCAGAAGCATTGGATACAGCCGATAAAATGGTTCGTATGCAATACTTAGCGGAGCTTGACAACATGGAAATCATTCCTCTATCTGACAAGGAAAAGAGGATTGCGCCGGAATCAAAGGTACGACTTTATCATATGGCTTGCTTGACTTATGATGAAAACGAAAGCATCTCAGATAAACTGTCTGGGGTATTTAATTCCATCGCCGGTTACGACGCAACAGCAGTATTTATTTTGAAGCATGACGGAAGCAAAACTGATTTGTATATGGGCACCGCTTGTGATGATCCGCAAAAAGTTCAACTTGCTTCCAGAACATTCTCTCGTGCCCTTTCCGGAAACTTTCCTGGTTGTATTTCCGAAAGCACAACGGAAGAACAAGTTAAAGAATTGCTCGACAATGTAATGGATTACGACCACGAGGATTCTTTGGCAATTGCTTCTATTTCAAGCATTGCCTCCACCAGAGGCGAAGGAGCATCCTATCTGCAGGGCATGGAGAAACTTGTGGATGGTATGAACGGCATTCCTTTTAATCTTGTGGTTTTGGCATCTGCTCTATCACACAAGACAATCTCTGCGATCAAGACCGGTTATGAGAGCCTTTATACGCAATTAACACCGTTCCATAAGCTGAGCGCATCCATGTCGGATACTGATACACAGAGCTTTTCTCGTTCTATTGGTGAATCCCTTTCTCAGACTATGACAACATCAGAAGGAAGCACCGACTCTACAACTGATACAACCGGCATGACTCGTACACTTACAAGAACAAAGCAGGATGAAAAGACAAAGAAGGATAAGGCTGTTGATATTTTTGCGGCTGCCGCAAACGTAGCTGGTGCGGTTGGCGGTGCTGTCCTTGGTGGCGGTGATTTTATCTTTGCAAGTGTTGGTGGAAGTATAGGTGGAGCGATTGGTAAAGCAGCTCAAACGATGATTCAATCTCCTACCGCAAGCACTTCAGAAGGATCGTCTGAAAACAAGGGAATTTCCATTAGCAAGGGCACAAATTATTCCGAAAGCAAAGCAGAAGGAAAAACAGATACTACTACTGACACTATGGGAGATACACACTCTACCGGAAAAACTATGCAATACTCTATGGAGAACCGTTCGGTAGGAAGTCTTCTCTCTGCTATTGATGTTCATATTAACCGCTTAACTGCTTGCGAAGGAAACGGTGCTTTCCAATGTGCAGCATACTTGATGGCGGCAGATCAAGCTACCGCAAGAATGGGAGCCAGCTTATATCGTTCTTTGTTGACAGGTTCATCTCCCGAAGCAAGCGTTTCGTATGTCAATGTATGGCAAGAGCACAAAGATACTGCGTTGCTTTGCGAGTATTTCAAACATATGAAACACCCTCGTTTCTCTGTTGGCAACGAGCTTTTAGGTGATGTTACAGCAACCACTACAGCATCTTCGCAGGACCTTCCTTTGCATTTTGCATGGCCCAGAAAGTCTCTGCCCGGCTTGATGGTTACTTCCCACGCTGAATTTTCTCGTGACATCATCAAAACCGATGACAATGACACCGGCGTGGTGATCGGTAACATTACGCATATGGGTAGTGTAAGTGACAGTAAAGTTAGTTTGTCTTTGAATGAACTCAGAAAACATACATTCATTGCAGGTCAGCCCGGTTCGGGTAAATCGAATTTCTGTTATGTCCTTCTGGATAGGTTGGCAAAAAGCGGTGTGAATTTCCTTGTTGTCGAACCTGCAAAGGGCGAGTATTCTACCGTTTTTGGTGGCAGAGACGATGTTAATGTTTATGGTACGAACAGTAAATATACCCCTGTGCTTTCCATCAATCCGTTTGCATTCCCGGATGGAGTGGATGTTCTTGAGCACATGGATAGGATCATTGAAGTATTCAATGCAAGCTGGCCTATGTATGCAGCTATGCCTGCCATATTGAAGGATGCGCTTGAACAAGTTTATATTTCGTGTGGTTGGGATTTGCTCACAAGCACCTGCTCTCATGATATTCCCGTTTTCCCGACATTTGCCGATCTTCTTGATATTTTGCCAAAAGTCATCAAGGATGCAGCTTACTCCCAAGAGGTGACGAGTAATTATATCGGCTCGTTGGTTACTCGTGTTAAGTCCATGACCAACGGTATCTGTGGACAGATTTTCTGCTCCCAGGAAATTGATAACAAAAAGCTGTTTGACGAGAACACCATCATAGACATTAGTCGTATTGGTTCCGGTGAAACAAAAGCTCTGATTATGGGCATTTTGATTATTCGTCTGCAGGAACATCGTTCTTGTAAACGTACAGGCATCAATCAAGATTTGCATCATGTAACGTTACTTGAAGAAGCACACCATTTGCTGAGAGCTACATCTGGAGCACAATCTATGGAAAGTGCAAATCTTCGTGGAATGTCTGTTGAAATCTTGACTAATGCTATTGCTGAAATGCGAACATACGGCGAAGGCTTCATTATTGCCGATCAAACACCGTCTATTATGTCCGAAGCTGTAATCAGCAACACGGGATCAAAAGTAATTTTCAGACTTCCGAACATTAAGGATAGAACACCTGTTAGTGAAGCAGTTTCACTCAATGCTTCTCAAATCGAAGAAATTGCACGCCTTAATACAGGTGTGGCGGTTGTTCATCAAAGCGGATGGTTGAATCCCGTTTTGTGCAAAATTGATCTTTTCCCAACGGAAGATTTTTGCCCATTAGATTATCCCCCCGACGAAGTGCCTAAAGAATTTCTGTTAAAGGCAAGAGGCGTGTTTCTGGAACTGCTACTTTGTAGGAGAATGAATGTGGAAGCTCCGACAAAACAATTCTGCATGGATGCAATGGATGTATTGTCTTTGAGTCGAGATAAAAACGACAAAAAAATCAGTCAGTACATCAAGGATTATCTTGCCACGGGAAAAATGACAGCTTGGGACTCATTTGACGAAATGTGTAAAATCGCAAGAACCTTGTTTGGTGCAGATAAGCTGTTTAATCCATTCCCCAATAACGCTGCAGATTGGAATAAAAAAGCGTATGAGTATGTGAAGACATATGCCAACACAAATGAAAGTACGATCAGCGATTTCCTTGCGGTTTTAATAATTAGCAGAAATACTGTAAGCCCGCAAGCAAAGTCATTTTATTTCAAATGGCTTGCAGACAAGGAGTGATTTGACAGAAAATGCGCCTTTAAGGGTCAAAAATGCACGATAACAAAAATTCGTGTCGAATTATGCTATACTTTGTATGTAATCAAGAATACCTAATTAAAAAATAATTGGAGGGAACCCAAATGACGATTCAGGACATTATAAAGAAATTAGTCGAGAACAAAAAGCTTGACAAGGTACAGGTCGAGCGTGTATCCGGAAAGATTGAGGCGCTCTCACCCGATATTCGAGAGGCGTTTGAAAAGTGGATTGAAACCGATACCATTGCAAGCCCGAAATATGCAGGACATGATGTAAACTCAATTTTGAAGGCTCAGCCTCATTTAACCGTGCTTGCAGCGTACCTCTCTCTTGACTGGTTGAGACGAGATCCCGTTGCCGCTAAAAAGTCCATTGAACACACAAAGCATGTGGTAAGGATTAAAAAGTAACCAACGTTCAAAAAATTCGTTTGGATGAAAAATAAAGATACAGGAGGAATAAAAAATGTTAGACTCTGTTCTTGACATTTTTAGCGGTACGCTCTCTACAAATAAAGGTTTTAGCGAAGGAGTAAATGAAACTCCCGAAAATAAAGAAATCAGAAATTCGGAAGGTGTCGAGTATAGCGAAACCGATCTTGAAAGAATCGAAACCGCTGCTGATATTATGGGTGAGATTTTTACTGATGAAGTAATTTCTAATTGGGAAAATCTCTCTGTCGAAGAAAGAACAGCTTATCTCAATGAATACTATGCTCAAGCAGGACAAGCCCTTGGTATAGATACAAAAGGTGTGTATGTTGCTGATTTGTACGAGATGTACGGATACGGTACACAGGGCGTCAATTGCGGAGATGGCTATTTAGGCATCGACATTAGGCTTGTGGCTGATTCTTCCCAGTTAGGTGAACTACTGAACACTACCACACACGAAATGAGACATCAACTTCAGACCGATGCCCCTAGAAACCCCGATGCTTTCCCGGATATTCCCCAAGAAACATTAGATCAGTGGGAATATGAATTTACCAATTATGTTGATCCTTCATATGATTTTGAGGGCTATCAGAGCCAGGCAATCGAAACAGATGCAAGAGCTTTTGCAGAAGAAGTTGTTGACGATTATATGTCAGAGGCAGGTAATGATACATATTCGATGGCAAAATATGAAAGTGACATTCCTGCAGACGTGATTACCAATGGCGAACAATCATCTATCGGCACTGAAGTAATGTCAACTCCTGCAGACTTTAATCCCGAAGGAATTGAAACCACTGAAGAGGCTGCTGACCTTGCTAATTCTAAGGTTGATGTCGGTACGGTTGAAGGACTCGAAGTTGATAACGATTTGAACAAGACGACATTTTCTTACACACCCGGACAATGTGCGAGGGTTTCAACCGGAACTCAAAACTACTGTCTGTTTGCAGGTAGCGGTAGATAATTTGAATATTTAGGGATGATACCATAATGGATAATTGCTTGAAAGTATTCCAATCATTATCCGGGGATTACTATGTGTTTGACGGTATGACCGGACAGATTATTACCGTCAAAAAGCCTCTAATCAAAGAAACCTTTTCCCAAACCGAGGAAGCGGTAATAAACTGTTTTGAAGAACGAAAGATGATTTCACATCCTCGATTTGAACGCTTGGTTTGGGAAAAGAGCTTTGAGGAATATTTAGAGTTTATCAAAGGTAATATTCCGTGTCTTTTGCTCCAGATGACAACTAAATGCAATCTGAATTGCGATTACTGTGTTTACTCCGAAAATTATGCTCACATGGAAAATCATGGGAACAAAGATATGTCTCATGAGACGATCATAAAAAGCATTGATTTCTTTGCAGAGCATAATAAAAATTGTGATGAAGCAGAAATCAGTTTTTATGGCGGGGAAACATTGCTTTGCTTTCGTGAAATGCAGGAAGCGGTAACTTATGCAAGAGAAAAATTTGCGGGTAAAAAGCTCATATTTAGAGTAACCACTAACGGGACGTTGTTGAACCGCAATGTCGCAGAGTGGCTAAACGAAAATCAAGATGTACTAACAACGATTACGTTAAATGGTCCGTTTCACGATCAACACAGAAAAACCGTTTCTGGAAAAGGTAGTTTGGCATATATAATGACAAACCTCAGAAATATAAAACGTGATTTTCCAGCGTTGTGGAACGTTAGGATTCACTTTATTGCCAACATCACCAAGGTATCG
Source organism: Oscillospiraceae bacterium (assembly GCA_051881815.1). Lineage (GTDB taxonomy): Bacteria > Bacillota > Clostridia > Oscillospirales > Ruminococcaceae > UMGS363. The sequence goes on from JBJEQP010000053.1 coordinate 11,973, forward strand.
GAGCTTAATGCGCTTCGGGATTTTTACAGAAGTGACATAGAAAAGAACCCAAGCATCATTACTCATGTGAGAAGCCAAGACGGAAACGATTTTATTCAAGATATGATCTATGAGTTAAATCATGACCAAGAAAAAGAACGCTTAGCTACGGAGTATTGTGCAAGCGGAGACACTTTCCTTAATGCCTACTTTGGTAACTCTATGAATGCAGTTGAAAATAGGCTAATAAAAGAAAATGACGGTGTGGGAATTATCGGGAGCTGCTTGCCTTTTACTGAAAAATTGTTTGTTCATGCCGATGGAAAATTCGGAATATGCGAAACTGCTTGTGACAAGGTTATCCTCGGAGATCTCCAGAATGGTTTCGACTACGATGTATTGGCAGATATTTACTCTAAAGCATATGCCCTTTTCAACAACTGTTGTAGAGAATGTTGGGCAAAGAATCTATGCACGGTCTGCTTCAAAGATATTTTAGATACTGATGGCAAATTTTTGATGGAAATACCCAAGCCATTTTGTATATCTTCCAGAAAGTATGCTTTGGAGCAACTAAAAACATATTGCACATTAAAAAAGACTACCTCGCAGCAAAACGGTTAAAGATTATTACTACACTCCCCATACAGAACAGGATGAAGCGGTGATGAAATACAAAATTGCGGATAAAGAATTGTCTGCATTATACAACAAACGCACAAAATATCTAAAGCAATATGCGGCTAAAAAAGAACTGGCACCAGAGCTTGCCACAAGGGTTCCGGAAAAACTACGAGCCACTTTGAATGCAGCTTTCTGCAAGGCGTTTGAAGTTATTTACAAAAACGGAACACCGTTGATTGACAAAACATATAACAAGAAAAACGCTGAGCAGCAATAGCGGCTCGATGCAAAACCTTGTATCTGATACGATTGGTGGCTACAACAGTATGATCGATAAGCAGCGAGGTGAGAACGGTGAAGCCTCTATTACAACCGTATTGTTTGACGATCAATACGAAGTCCTTTTTGATAACGTAGACATTAAGAAGGTATCTGAACTCACTAATAAAGAATATTACGCAAGAGGCATGACTGCGCTTCTTGACGCAATCGGAAAGACAGTCAACCAAGTTGCAGCGAGACATAACAACTCCGGTGATAGTGCTGTTCCTGCTAAAACTGTTGTGGTTATCATTACCGATGGAATGGAAAACGCAAGCAAGGAATATAAGCTTCAAACAGTAAAGGCGATGATCGAAAAGCAGAAGAATGAGTTTGGATGGGAATTTGTATTTATGGGTGCTAACATTGATGCGATTTCTGTCGCAGGAAGCATGGGTATTGATGCAAGCCGAGCAGCTAATTATCATGCCGATGGTGTCGGTACGGCAACTAATTTTGTGGCTGTTGGTAAAATGTTCACATCGGTCAGAAAAGGTAACAGCGTTGCGGACAACTGGAAAGAAGAAATAGACAAGGACTATAACAGCAGAAAGAAATAACCATTGGAGGTGTTTTCATGAGTTATCTTAATGATTTACTCGGCAAATTCTTTGGCAATAAAAACAATGACGGTCGATCTACGGAGTCTAACTCCACCCATGAGGAACGCCCGGAACCTCGGTTCAAACTTGGCGAAGGATTCTATTTTGAATTTGATGAGGTATCTAACGGGATGGGTGGATACCGTAAGATAAATGTATATCTCTTAAAAATTGATGACCCCTCTTTCAAACGTTGCATTGTCGATAAAAGTGGCATGATTGAAAACTTCCCCGGGATTGTGGACGGGGATTGGAAAAAAGAATTAGAATTTCCACTTGGTAAAAAAACGCAGTTTCGTTTCTGGATTTACGCTTACAAAGATGGAAAAGCTTCGGTTGAATGGACACTACAGCCGGATGGTAGATATTTTGAGGACGAGGATGGCTTTGGTGCCGAGAACTGCGAAGAAATTACGTTGTGGTCTTATATAGATACCAACGGCTTTTTTACAGAGCCTTTCAAGCATAGATAAAGCGAAACATACTTGGCAAGCAGGGCACGGCGGTACCCACTCGTGCAAAAATTTATAAGTCCCTGCCGAAGCAGGAGCTTATAAACCGCTTGTCGGGGAAACATCCCCGAACCCCTTTAACACAGATTTCATCTGTGGCTACGCATCGTTCCGACGCTAAATTGAGCACGGTCATTCACGACCGTGCTCTTTCTCTTTGCGTTTCTCTCGTCCCTCAAGGTCTCGCAATTCTTCGTAATTTGCCGTGTGTACGGTAAGGTCTCGCAGCTCATCACGAACTTTTTTAAGTTCGGCATACGCCTCTTTTTTCGCTGTGAGCTGTTCGGCAAATTCCACTTGCAGGCTCTTGATGGTTGGGAGCTTCTTCACGCCCAATTCATCAAAAGCCTTTTTAGCCGCCTTGTGGATGATGATGTCGTCCTCGTGTTCCTCCAAATACTTTTTAGAGTAACCGGACTTGCGATAGGCAACATACACATCCCTCGTCTTGGAGTAATTCACGATATTCAAGTGGTACATTAAATGGTAGTTATGGTTCAGTAGGTTATCTTTCCTTGCCTTCGCTTAGACCAACTAGTGATAGATACACTATATATATTAGTGCAAGTAATTTTGCTAATCAAGAAATTAATTATTCATTGCAGATAGCAAGCAGGTATATTCGGGCAGAAGCTGAATTTAATACTTCGCCTTCAAGTATATATAATAGTAACAATACAAGTTATTCATCTCCAGCCAATGTAAGAATAAGTTCAACTAGTGGGATTCCTCGTTCTGCAGTTGTTGACAAAATATTAACTAAAGGAAATGTGACAAGTAATGAAACAGGGCGCGGAACAACTGCATATATTAAAGTGACATGTGGCTCAACAACACTATATGTTTATTCAGGACTTGTGGGTTATATCGAAAATTTAACATCGCAGAATATTTCAATGTACGGAACATGGAATGTATCCTTTTTACAGCATATTAGCGGGCCGTGTACTTTTTCAAACATCTCTTGGACATTTTATTATACATATGATGTATTAAATGTGTAATAGAATTTGTCAGAATTCTCATAATCATTAAACTGCTTCTCATAATAACCATTGTTCACAAATTAGTGAAATCAATCCGGATGACATAATTGAGAACATGGGCGAAGTTCAGGTATTATGTGGAACATCAAGGACAATAAGTGCCACGTAAGGTTGAAAAAGCCGATAAATACTATGTTTATCAGTACAAGAACGGCAAGTATGTCAAGGTAAAGACAACCTCCGACACTTCGGCAACCTTCAAAAAGCTGAAGAACGGCGAAACCTACAAATTCCTTATTCGCTATACAAAGAGCGGCAGACTTTCACCTACAAAGTATTCCGGCACTGTTTCGGTAAAAATTTATTACAAGCCTATTCCGAAGCCGACAGCTTCAAAGAACAGCGTAAAGCTCACTTGGGAAGCAGTACCCGAAGCTGAAAAGTATGCTGTCTACAAGTATGTTGACGGCAAGGTAGTTAAGCTCACCGAAACAAAGAAACTATCCGTAAAGATAGGCAAGCTCATTCCCGATACGGAGTATAAGTACATTGTTCGTGCTTACGTTGACGG
>JBJEQP010000054.1:0-62274 GCA_051881815.1 Oscillospiraceae bacterium
CAGGTATCAACCAGGGCGTTAAGAACGCACAGGACGGTATCTCAATGGTTCAGACCTTTGAAGGCGCTCTCACAGAAACAGACTCCATTCTCCAGAGAATGAAGACTCTTGCAACACAGTCCGCTAACGGTACATATCAGGATGACGTTGACCGTGAAGCTATCCAGCTCGAATTCAATCAGCTCAACGACGAACTCGATCAGATCGCTGATACAGACTTCAACGGCGTTGTTGCTCTTAACGGCGGCGTTATGGCTGACGGTCTTACACAGGTTGACGGCAAGTTTGATTATAGCTTGTTTGATTCTCAGATGGCTGCTAAGGATGCTCAGGCTCTCGCTGATGCACAGGAAGCAGCACAGGCAGCAATTGATGCAGCACAGGCCGCTTATGATAAGGCTTCCATAGATTTCAATGCTACAAACTATGACCTTTCAAGCAATGGTACTGCTAACGAATGGCATACTGTAGATAACAACGCTTATAATAAGGCTGCAGCAGATCAGCTTTGGGATGATCTGGGTCTTACAGATTCCGATGCAACCAGAGTTGATGTTACTTTTGTATATGACGAAGCTACCGGCTGGTCAGTACAGTCTGCAAAATCAAACGCTTCCAATCAGACCACTTATGGTGATGTTACAACAGCAGCTGGAACAGGAATTTCTAGCATCGCCGCAGATAACACACATGCTAATGCATCCGGTCTTGGCGGTTTCAGCTTTGAAGCTGGCGGTGTTACAATTGACGCTGTTGCAGATGTATCTAATGCTAAATCCGGAGATACAATTACACTTTCATTTACAAATGAAACTCCGGAAACAAAGGCACCTACAAACGTTAGAGCAGAAGCTGATTCTGCAGAAATTACCGGCGCTGTAACCGATAAGGCTGTTGTAGAACCCGGTGCAGCACTTGAAGATATTGATATGAACGCAGCAGTTTATGCAGCTCTTAAGGCTCTTGACGGAGCATCAGTAACTGCAACTTTTGAAGATGATGCAGCTACTACTGCTACAGGAATAAAGATTGGCATTGTAGATGCAAATGTAACTGCTGCCGGTGGTGTCATTACTCTTAAAGACGCCGATGGTAATACTCTTAAAGATGCTGACGGCAACGACGTTAAGGTATTCACTAAAATGGATACAAATGGCAAATTAACAATTTCAACAGTTCAAGCAGACGGTACTTCTGAAGGCAAAGCAATCGCTACAATTGACTTTGGTAAAACTGCCCAGGCATCTGATGAAGGTACATCTACCGTTAAACTCGCCATTGAGCATTATGCTTACACAGAGGGTGACGGTGCATACACAGTAGTTGCAGGCGATGATAAGGCACTCGGAACTTCCACAGATGCTAAGGCTAATCTTGATGCTGCAAAGGCTGCTCTTGACGCTGCAAAGGCTGCTTATCCTAAGACTCTTGCAGATCTTCCAGAAAGCAACGATGTGTCCAAGTCCAACTCTAACGATGCTGCTACAGCTCCCCTCACTTACTCCGATCACGTTGTTCTCCAGGTCGGTGCAAGAACAAAGGACAGCGTAGACTTCACATTCAAGTATCAGTCCAACGGTCTTGGCGGTCTTAAGGCTAACCTTGACTGCTCTTCAAGAGCTGACGGTCTTGGCACTAAGGATCTCAGTCTCCTTACACAGCAGGACGCTAACGCTGCTATCGACAAGATTGACAACGCTATCAACAAGGTCTCCATGGTAAGAGGTACATTCGGTGCTGTTCAGAACAGACTCGAACACAAGATCGATAACCTCAATACTACAAGTGAGAACCTCACATCTGCTGAATCTCGTATCCGTGATACCAACATGGCAGAAGAAATGATGAACTTCACAAAGAATCAGATCCTCAGCCAGGCTTCACAGTCCATGCTCGCTCAGGCAAATCAGCTTCCTCAGGGTGTTCTCTCACTCCTCCAGTAAGCTTGATACTGATTCAGAGCTCAATGCAGCTTAAATGCGCTTAACAACTGCATAACAAAACCTCCGCAGTCGCTGTGATTGCGGAGGTTTTTTGTTGACAGCACAAACCGTATATGATATAATTCTGGTATAATAACAGTTTGAATCGAGGAAATCTATGACAAAGATATATTTCGTTCGCCATGCCGAGGCGGAGGGCAACGTTAAGGAGTTTTTTCAAGGCAGGATAGACTGTGACATAAGCGAAAAGGGCGCAGTTCAGCTTGAATATCTTGCAAAGCGCTTTGAAGCGATAGATTATGACGCTATATATTCAAGTCCGCTGAAAAGGGCAATGACTACCGCAAACGCCGTGAACAGGCGGCTAAAGCTCCCCATAAACGAGCGTGAAGACCTCATCGAGATAAACGGCGGCGTTTGGGAGGGTATGTTCTGGACGGATATTGCGAAGAATTATCCGAAGGAGCACGACCTTTGGAAGAACGACATGAAGAACTTCTATGTTGAGGGCAGCGAGCGTATGTCGGAGGTCTACGGACGAATGATAGATGCCGTTGAGCAGATCGTTCGCGAAAACGAGGGAAAGACGGTCGTTGTTGTTTCACACGGCTGTGCGCTACGAAATTATCTTTCGTATGCCGAATTCGGCTCTCCCGACAGGCTCGGGGATGTCGGCTGGTCGGACAACACGGATGTTTCGCTTATTGAATATGACGAGGTTATCCGTCCGAAGCTTATTTTCAAAAACGACAGCTCACATCTGCCGCCCGAGGCATCGACCCTTGCATTCTCCAACTGGAGCAAATACGATGAAAAAGAAAAGGAAGAAAAACAATGAGAATACTTGCAGTTGACTATGGTGACGCACGAACGGGCATTGCCGCCTGCGACAAGAGCGAATTTCTCGCATCGCCGCTGACCGTCATAAACGAATACAACTCCGAAAAATGCGCCGCAAAGGTCGCAGAGCTTGCCGTAAAGGAGAAAGCCGAGCTTATAATAGTAGGCTTGCCGAGGAATATGGACGGAAGCGAGGGCGAACGTGCCGAAAAATGCAAGGAATTCGGAAAGCTTGTGTCGGAGCTTTCGGGAATCGAGCATAAAATGTGGGACGAACGCCGAACTACGATAACCGCTCACGGCTACTTAAACGAAACCAATGTCCGAGGAAAAAAGCGCAAGGCTGTTGTTGACGCTGTTGCCGCCGTTATCATCCTTGAAAGCTACCTTGCTTACAGAAAAAATTGTGAAAAGTAAAAGCAGCGTGATATGCTTTTTCCGTGCATATCACGCTGTTTTTTATGTTACTTTACTGCTTCTTTGAGAGCATCGACCTTGTCGGTCTTTTCCCAAGCAACGCCGAGGTCTTCTCTGCCCATGTGGCCGTATGCTGCAAGCTGTCTGTACTGCGGCTTGCGAAGGTCAAGCGCTTCGATGATAGCTGCAGGGCGCAGATCGAACACCTTGCTTACTGCTTCGGAAAGCTTTTCATCGGAAACCTTGCCTGTGCCGAAGCTGTCAACGAGTACGGAAACGGGTTCAGCCTTTCCGATAGCGTAAGCGATCTCGATCTCGCACTTGTCGGCAAGTCCTGCCGCAACGATATTCTTTGCAACGTATCTTGCTGCGTAAGCTGCGCTTCTGTCAACCTTTGTCGGATCCTTTCCGCTGAAAGCTCCGCCGCCGTGACGGGAATATCCGCCGTATGTATCAACGATGATCTTTCTGCCGGTAAGTCCGCTGTCGCCCTGCGGTCCGCCGATAACGAAACGTCCTGTCGGGTTTACGAAATACTTTGTATCAACGAGAAGCTCTGCCGGGATAACAGGCTTGATGACCTTTTCAATGATATCCTTACGGATCTGTTCAAGCGTTACAGCCTCGGAATGCTGTGTGGAAACAACGACCGTATCAACACGGACGGGCTTTTCGTCCTCATATTCAACAGTTACCTGTGTTTTTCCGTCGGGACGGAGATAAGGGATAGAACCGTTCTTTCTGACCTCGGTTAGCTTCTTTGCAAGCTTATGTGCAAGTGAGATCGGCATCGGCATAAGCTCGGGAGTTTCGTTGCAGGCAAAGCCGAACATCATACCCTGGTCGCCTGCGCCCGTCATAAAGCGGTCGGATGCTTCGCCCTGCTTATGTTCAAGAGCCTCGTCAACGCCCATTGCGATATCAGCGGACTGCTCGTCAATTGCTGTAAGAACGGAGCAAGTATGACCGTCAAAGCCGAACTTTGCACGATCGTAGCCGATGTCGATAACGACTTGACGAGCGATCTTCGGGATATCAACATAACATTCTGTGGAGATCTCGCCCATACAGAGCACCATACCGGTCGTTGTTGCGGTTTCGCAGGCAACTCTGCCCATCGGGTCTTCTTTAAGGATAGCGTCGAGCACCGCATCGGAGATCTGGTCGCAGATCTTGTCGGGATGACCTTCGGTAACGGATTCCGATGTAAATAACTTCTTTGACATTTCAATTCCTCCTATTATAAATCAAAATAAAAAAAGCACCTGAAAAAACTTTCAAGCGCAGCCGTAAAACAAAAATTTTACTCATCTCTCGGATATTACACCGCAGGATTTAGCACCTTCCCTGTCAAAAAACATTTCTGCAGTTAGGTTGCCGGGCTTCACAGGACCAGTTCCTCCGCCACTCTTGATAAGTTTTGTTTATTATACCATATTCCAAACCCCAAGTCAATAGCAAAACAGCAAAATCCCAAAAAATTCTGCAAAAACAAAAACGGAGCAACCAAAGCGATCGCTCCGTTTTATCAAATATTAACTTAAAGAACCCTGACGAACGCCGATATATGCGGAATTCGGATTGATAGCGGCATTGATCTTTGTCTGATAGTCGCTGTCCTTCGGGTTATAGAGGATATAAATTTCCCTCAATGTTCCGTCAGCTTCCTGGCGAGTCAACGAGTAAACAGCCTGATCGTCAGATGTGCCTACTGTCGGTCTTTCGGAATATGCAACATAGTAGCTGAAGTATCCGACATCCTTGCGGACGATATCATTTCTCTTGATATAATCGCAGTTTGCGATAGGAACGACCATGTATCTGTTCTCGTTTGTGCCCTTTGTCCACTGAATTACCTTATATACCTTTGAATCAATGATCGGAAGTGTGCTGTAAACCGTGTAGGGCTGAACACCGATATTTGCGTTTGTATCCTTGTTCTTGATCTCGTTTACCTTTTCAGTATCATAACCGAAGGGAACGAGCATATATCTTGACTGTGCTTCAACCTTGCCTGTCGTTGCGTTAGTCTTGGTGATCGTCCATGTAAGCACCTCGTCAGACCAGCTCTTTGTATTTGCAGGACTTTCTGTGTAAACAACATAGTATTCATAGCTGCCCGAATACTTTGCGAAGACCGTATCAACAAAGGCGCTGTCATAGCCGTAAGGAGCAAGAACATATCTTGCCTGGAGCGTTCCGTTAAAGGTAACATTTTTGGTTATGATCTGATCGGTCGTAAGCTTCTTCTGCGGCATTGAATCATATACCTGGTTGTAGCTGTAAGAATTGAGCGCCTTTGCAGCTACCGAATTTGCATAAGCAGGGTCATAGCCGTAAGGAACGAGCATATAGTAGACGGTCGTTCCGCTCTGGAATGCGATAATGATATCCGTCTGGAGAAGCTTTGCTGTCGGCTTTGTATTGAGAAGCTTATAGTACTGTGCAGCAGAGGTCACCGTTACGGGGATAGTAACAGAAATACTGCTGTCGGTCGTTGAAAATACCTTGATCGTGCCTGTTTCGGCGCTGTAGCCCTGAACCGTTACAACGATAGCATTTTTTGTATTGTCAACCGATGTCTTTACGGAGAAGCCGAAGATGCTTGAAGAGGAAACCTTAAGGCTTGAAAGCAGCGACGACGAAGAAGCATAGATCGTAAAGGACTGTGAAGAGCCTTCCGCAACGCTTACGGAGGAAACGCTCGACTGGATCTGACCGCCTGTTGTGCTGCCGCTGTCGGGATCGTCGATGATGTCGTCATTTTCATCGCCGACCACGTCAACATTGATGTATTTATAGATGCTCGGATAACTCTTTAAATAAACCTTTACTCTTGCAGAGCCGGGATTTACAGCCTTGAGCGTAAGGTCAATGTAGTTTCCGTTGAATTTAGCGCCCGACCATGTAGCCTTCACGACATTCTTGTTGGAAGTGGATACCGAAAGACTATGGCTTCCGAGTGCCTTGATGCGCACCTTTGCGGATTTTCCCGGGTCAAGCTCGACCTCACTGCTTCCTACGGAGATCTTGCCTGCAACGACATTTACCTTGCATTTAAGGGTCGTTGAATTAACTCTTGCGTAAATGTAGGTGGAGCCGACCTTTTTGCCGACGACCTTTCCCTTGCTTGAAACGGTGGCAACGTTCTTATTGCCCGTTGACCATGTTACGCTGCTTGTCGTTCCGCTTACGGAAAGCGTAGTCGAATAGCCCTTTGTGAGTGCGATAGACGACTTGCTGAGCTTAACGGAAGCTGCGGATGACGGAACAGCTGCGACCGTTACGATCATCATAAGAGCAAGGAGTGTGTTAAGGAACGATCTAAAAAAACTTTTTCTCATGATCCATACCTCCTGTCAAAATTCTTTGTGGGATCTTACTTTATGTCTATTTTACCATTTAAGTTAAAAAAAGTCAATTAAAAAGGAAATACAATAGAATTACAATATGGTTACATTCGGCGTTCCTTGTTATCTTCGATGTAATCCTGCATTACGTCATCGGCACGTCCGATATAGTCCTTTCCCTGGGTAAGAATGTAACGTTTTTCAACCGTTCTGTCGGGGGTGGTATAATCATATTCGACCGTGTAATCACCGTAATTTCTGGATAACGGCTTTGTTGCATAGACCGTGTAATACTCATAAACGTTGAAGTATTTTGCAAAAGCCGAGTTAATGTAGGCCTCATCAGAGCTTTTTTCAATGGCAACATATCTGTAGACATCCTGACCGTTGTATTTCTCTTTTTTCCTTGCATATCCGACGCCATCCGGCTGATTTTCGTAAACATTGTATTCTACATATATGCCGCTTGCTTCTGCAAGGAGGGTATTAACGTGTGCAACATCATGGAACTTGGGTTCAAGAACATAGTATTTCTTTGACTTCTCCTTATCAGTCAGAACATATATAGCATCCGAATCCTGCTGCCTTTTAGGCTCTCTGTTCCATACAACAACATCGTAAGCGTTGTTTGTTACTGTGACGGGGACAAATACATTTATAGTTTCACTGCTGTCAAATATTCTTAAAGAGCCTTTTCCCTCTGCAAGACCGTTCACGATAACGGTCGCAGTGTTTGCTGCGTCATCTATTTGAGTTTTGACCTCAAAAAAATGTGTTGCTGCGGATACGATCGAAAGGTTTTTCAGCTTTACGCCCTCTGCGGAAAGCTTAATGGTTTCCGAAGTATTCTCGTTGACTGTTACCGAATCAACAGAAACGGTGACCTTCTTTGATGAAACGGAAGATGAACCCGTATTCTTTCCGCCGACAGTTACATTGACATATTTATATATGCTCTTTTCGTATCCCTTTGCATATACCTTTATCTTTGCGCTTCCGTTTGAAACGCCCTTTACAGTCAGTGTGTAAGAACCTTTCTTTGAACCTTTTTTCAGCGAAGGCGCTGCAACGGACTTATCGGAGCTTGAAACCGCAAGCTCAATATTTCCGACTGTGCTTACGGAAACCGAAGCCGATTTTTTCACATTGACAGAAACGCTGCTCTTGCCCGTCTTAATGCTTCCTGCCTTTACTGTCACCTTGCATTTGAAGGTGCTGCTTCCGACCTTGGCGCTGACCGTAGTAGTTCCGACCCCTTTTCCCGTAACCTTTCCGCTTTTTGAAACAGAAGCTACGGAAGAATTTGCAGAGGTCCAAGTTACTTTGTCGTTAGTTCCCGTGACGCTCAAGGTCACAGACTGTCCCTTCACAAGAGAAACAGACTTTTTGCTGATAGCGGCTTTTGCTGCAGCCGACGGAACAACAGCCAGCGATAATGTCATAATGAGCGCAAGAAACAGGCTTAAAAACGTTCTTGCGTGTTTGGAAAACCGTTTGCACATAATTCTTTACCTCCGTTTTTAGGCGACCTGCTGATCCCCCTATGTTAAAAAATATTATACTACTTATGAATAATAAAGTCAAGCAATTTCATGCTTTATAAACCGAAACCGCTCCAATAATTGCCGAAGAGTATTGAAAATCCGACTTTAATATGTTATAATCATCATAGATGATCTGATCGGGAGGTATCGGTATGAAGCTTTTAAATGAACTGAAAAAAATAGGACTGAAGAGATTTCTCTGGCTTACTGCCGCAGGTATCGTGAACGCCATAGGGATAACCATGTTCCTTGCCCCCGTAAACCTTTTTGACAGCGGCATTTCGGGTACATCCATCCTCCTTTCGGGAATAACGCCCGAGCCGTTCTCGCTTTCGTTCTTCCTGATAATCCTTAATATACCGCTTTTCCTGTACGGAGCAAAAAAACAGGGCGTTATCTTCACATCGTCTGCGATATATGCCGTTCTTGTCTATTCGATATCCGCATGGCTTATAACCGATGTTCTGCCCGTGGACGTGAGCTTTGTTTCTCCGCTCGCCGGCTCCGACCTGCTGCTCTGCTCGCTTTTCGGCGGGCTTATCTCCGGAATCGGAAGCGGACTTGCGATACGCTCGGGCGGCGCAATGGACGGCATCGAGATAATGGCTGTCATCTTCGCAAAAAGGATAGGTATTTCGGTCGGAACCTTTGTTATGGTCTATAATATACTTCTGTACACGGTCTGCGGAATAATACTCAAAAGCTGGATACTTCCGCTTTACTCGATCGTTGCCTATACGGCCGCACTCAAAGCCGTTGACTTCATCGTTGAAGGCATCGACCGTTCAAAATCCGCCTTCGTCATCACCGAAAATGCCGACGAGGTCAGCAAGGCGCTCTCCGAGGAATTCGGCTGCGGCATTACGCTCATCGGTGCACAGGGCTACTACTCACAAAAGCCCAAGACCGTGCTTTACATAGTTGTAAACCGTTTCCAGATAACGAGGATGAAGAGCATAGTTCAGAGCTGCGACCCGACAGCCTATGTCACGATCTCCGAGGTTGCGGACGTTTTCAAATTCAACACGGCAAAGCCCGAATAAAAACACCATTCCTGCAGGAATAATCCATTTCTGCAGGAATTTTCGCTTTCCGTGTTCAAAAGAGCTTAAAAGTCTAACAAATCGGTGAAATTTCTCAAAATTTACAAAAAAAACATCTATGGTTTAAATTAAACACAATGACTTTCATTGACTTTGTCGGAGATATTTGATAAAATTGTAAGTAGAATAACTTTTTAACAGCATTTGTCCTTAAAGGAGATGAAGCTGAACAATGTTTAACGTAACAGCCGAATGTATCGCGTGCTATATTTCACTTATAATCGGATTATCCGTTTCATTGAGCGTCACAAAATGGGATCACGAAAAAAAGATGTTCGTGACCAGTGCTTTCTGCATAACAGCCAGCTCGCTCTTCAATGTACTTTCCGCGTTTTTTATCAATAATTATGGAATCGTTTCCACATGGCTGAACTATTTGATCACAATGCTTTATTTTGCGTTTCTGCTGATCACGCTGTCGGTATTCTTTTCATATTTCCGATACATTATCGATCGTGATGATCCAAGACGGGGAACGCACTATTCAAAAGCTGTGGCAATACCCTTATATGCCTTGCTGATACTGGTATTCACCACTCCGTTTACAAAGCTTCTGTTCTCCTTTGACGAGAGAGGCTACGTCCGCGGTCCTTTAAGCAAGGTCACATACGTCTTCATGCTCTATGTTGCTGCGCTTATGATCGCCGTTGCAGTAAAAAACGGGGCAAAAACCACCTTCCGTGTAAAAATGCTCGTTATGATGTTCCCTCTTCTTTCGGGCGTTGTAATGCTCGTCCAGTTTTTGGAACCCAATATTCTGCTCACGGGAACTGCAGCACTCGGACCGCTCATTCTTATGCTCCTCTTTATAAGCTCCAGACTCGTCGATGTTGACAGCGATACGGGATTTTTCGGAAACACAAGCTTTATTGAATCGGCGGAGAAAAAATTCCGGAAGGACTCCGAATTCAGCTGTATTCTTGTCACCATACACAACCATAGGGAATTAAAAGACAGGTTCGGGAACACAAAGCTCCGTCAGATCATTACGCTTGCAGCCGCAGGCATTGAAAACGCTATCCCGAGGATAGAAAGCTTCCGATGCTCCGAAACAAAGTTTGCTTTTATTGCAGACAGCACCGACCGCAAATTCATCCGCGACCTTTCATATAAGATCAGCGACGCTATGGCAGCTGAATATACCTTTGACGAAACAAAGGTCACGTTTAAAGCAAGCGTTGCCGTTGTGACTTGTCCCGAACAGGCGACCTGCGCAGATCAGCTTGTCGAGCTTCTTGAATACTGCTGCTCAATGGCACAGAAAAATGAAAAAACCGGCATTTTTGTCTGCGATGATGATGCTATCCGCCATATAAGCCGAAAGAAAGAGATCACAGAGATACTAAAGCGTGAGCTTACCTCCGATGAAAACAACTTCGAGATATTCTATCAGCCTATCTATGCCGTTTCCGAAGGGAAATTCCGCACTGCCGAGGCGCTCGTCCGTCTTAACAAGACCGAGATAGGTCCGATCTATCCCGATGAATTTATCCCCATTGCCGAGGAAATGGGTTTGATCGTCCGCCTTGGCGACATCGTCCTTGAAAAATCCTGCCGCTTTATCGCAGAGCTTATAGATGAGGGCATCGACTTTGACGCTATCTCCGTAAACTTCTCCGTTCACCAGATAATGCGCGGAGATATGGTCGAAAAAGTCATGTCTATGGTAAAAAAATACAATATTCCTCCCGAAAAGCTCCGCATTGAGATAACCGAAAGCGTTATCATTGATAATTTCCAATATGTCAAGAAGATGATGAAAAAGCTTGGAGATTTCGGCATAAAATTCTACATGGACGACTTCGGCACAGGTTATTCCAACCTTTCCAATATGATCGAGCTGCCGTTTGAATATCTGAAGATCGACAAGTCGCTCGTTCACAGCGCCGAAAAATCGGAAAAAGCATATTTCATCCTCACCTTTATCTCGCAGGCGTTCATCAAGCAGAATATCAAGATCCTCACCGAGGGCGTTGAAACCGAAAATCAGGAAAAGATCGTTGATACTATCGGCGCATCGTATATTCAGGGCTTCCGTTTCGCCCGTCCCGTGAACGGCGACACAGCGAAGGAGTATTTCCTCGGAATAAGGAACGACGCTTTGTAATTTTTGAAAAAAATAAACTGTTCTCGGATCTAAGATAAAACATTATCGTCCTATCCGGGAACAGTTTTTTTGCTAAAAGGAAAGAAAAAAATGACTAAAGATCTGACAAAGGGAAATGTAACAAAAACGATGCTGCTGTTTGCCTGCCCGATGATACTCGGCAACCTTCTGCAGCAATGCTATAATATCGCTGACTCGTTCATTGTCGGAAAATTCGCAGGGTCGGGCGCTCTTGCGGCTGTAGGTTCGGCATATACGCTCATGACCTTCATAACCTCTGTCCTGATCGGGCTTTGTATGGGCAGCGGAGCGGTTTTCTCCGTATGCTTCGGCAGCAGGGATATGACCGGGCTGAAAAACAGCGCAGCAGCTTCGTTCATTTTCATTGCCTCGGTAACGGTGATAATAAACATTGCGAGCTTTGCACTCACCGACCCGATACTTCATATCCTAAATGTCCCCGACGAGATCTACTCAATGATGCGAAATTATATCGTTATTATCTTCGGTGGACTGTTCTTTGTTTTTCTGTATAATTATTTTGCTTTTCTTCTCCGAGCTATCGGAAATTCGGCTGCTCCGCTGTACTTTCACGGAATAGCTTCGGTGATAAACATCGCTCTTGATATTCTTTTTGTTGCTTTTTTCAATATGGGAACAAGCGGTGCTGCTGCGGCGACAGTTATCGCACAGGCTGTTTCGGGCATCGGACTGGGTGCTTATGTTATCATAAAGGAACCCGAGCTTCTGCCGAAGAAAAAAGAGCTTTGCGTTACAAAAGCTCTTTTTAAAAAAGTCGTTCGTCATTCCTTTTCAGCCTGCATCCAGCAGTCGGTAATGAACTTCGGCATACTGATGATACAAGGACTTGTCAACAGCTTCGGCACGGCGGTAATGGCGGCTTTTGCAGCGGCGGTAAAGATCGACTCGTTCGCATATATGCCTGCGCAGGAATTCGGAAACGCTTTTTCCATCTTCATCTCGCAGAACCACGGCGGCAGAAAGCACGAGCGCGTCCGTGAGGGTATGCGCAGAGCGGTGGCGGTTTCATCCATATTCTGTCTGTCCGTTTCGATGCTGATATTCATTTTCGCAAGGCAGCTTATGCAGGTCTTTATAGACCCGTCCGAAACCGATATAATCGAGATCGGAGTTGGCTACCTGCGCATTGAGGGAAGCTTCTACATCGGCATAGGGATACTTTTCCTTCTTTACGGCTTTTACAGAGGCATCGAAAAGCCCGAGATGTCCCTTGTGCTGACGATAATCTCTCTCGGCACAAGAGTTGCGCTTGCATACATTCTCTCGCCCGTTCCTTCGATCGGCGTTCTCGGGATATGGTCGGCAATACCGATAGGCTGGTTCCTTGCGGATGCGGTTGGAATAATTCACCTAAAAAAGCATTTTCAGTATAAAGCCTTGAAGCCGTGATCTGTGAGTGTTGCGTTTGTGAAATCTATGCTTTTTTTGTTCTTTACAGCGAAAATTATTATCGCGTCATGCTCATCACGGGCATAGAGCGGACGCATACAAGCGACTTTCATAAGCTTCTGGACATCGCCGTAATCAAGCTTCATTCCGACAGCGATCGCAAGCAGCTTGTCACGGCTCGGGTTCTCCTTGCAGCCCTCAAAGATCTGGTACACATATCCCTTGTTAAGTCCCGAAGCGGAAACAACGTCTGCGACAGACATATCCTTCGCCCCGAGGAGCTTATTGAGATGATCCGAAAGCTTCTCGTTATTAAATTTCTTCTGATTATTCTTTATGTAATCGCTTATGTTGGTAATTTCCGAAAGCTCGTTTTCAATTTTGTCCGTGCTGACTGCATTCATTTTTATTTCCCCCATTTTAAGGTCATCGCTAAAAATATAACTCTTTTGCCGGCGTTTTTAACACAGTATTTCAACGAGTAAACAAATAACGAAATTTTTATGAAAATGTAGTCGCAACCGGCGTATTTTACGTCGCCCGTCCCGTTTTTTTGCAAGTATTGGTGACAACGGGACGGGAAATCCGTCCACTACAATAGTTTGTTAATATTTTGAAGAAGAATAATTCACTCGTTGAAATGCCGTGATGTTTTTTAGCGGTGACCTTGATTTATCCGTAAAAGTATGTTACCATATAATAGTAGAAATTTCAAGGGGTATGAAAACTTTTTTGTCTAAATCGAAAAATTAAGCCGACAGCATACCTTTTTGCATCCGCAATGATGTATAATATAATTAATTGTGTTTTTGTGGGAAATGATATGGATTTAAACGAAATAAAAACCAAATACAGATCTGTACGGGTTATTGACAAGGACGAAAAGGGTACTGTAGAGCTCATCGAATATGAAGGCAGGAACTGCATTTTAAGAACGATGAACGGGCAGATCAGCTCTTACAAGGCGCTGAAAAATATCTCCTCGCCCTATCTCCCGAGGATAGAATACGCTGAATATGAAAACGGCAGAACCATCGTTATCGAAGAATACATCGAGGGCGAAAAAAACATTTCCTCGCTGACCGATGAAAAAGCCATTGTTACTGCATTTTGTGAGCTTTGTGATGTTCTTACGGTTCTGCACAGCAGGAACATAATCCACCGTGATGTAAAGCCCTCGAATATCCTTATCGCTCCCGACGGACACATTAGACTGATCGACTTTGACGCATCACGCTATTATGACGACGGAAAGGACAGCGACACACGCTATCTCGGCACAAAAGGCTACGCTCCGCCCGAACAGTTCGGCTACAGCCAGACAGATGCGACCGCCGATATCTATTCGCTTGGTGTAACGCTCCGAAATGTCCTCGGAGAAAAGGCTGAAAAACGTAAATTCAGCAGGATCATCCGCAAATGCACGGAGTTTGCGCCCAAAAATCGCTATCAGAGCACCGCTGCCGTGAAAAAAGCTCTCTGTGCGCATAAAATTGGTTTTATTACTCCGATACCGGTAGGTTCAGCGGCTGTTGCGATGCTGATACTGTATTTTGTCCCTGCATATTTTGCGCCCACTCCTCAAAGCACCGCACCTTCCGAAGAGGAAACATATTCTCTTGCTTCTGTGGAAACGTTCGGAACAGCTTCATCTGCTTCCGAAACAACATCCAAGACGACCAAGCTAACGACACAGGAAACAACAACCGATCCAGAGAGCGATTCTTCTTCGGGAACGATGGAAACAACAACAGTCCCCGAGAGCGAATCTTCTGCGGAAACGGAGGAAACAACAGTCGTTCCCGAGAGCGAACCTTCTGCGGAAACGGCGGAAACCACCGTCACCGCCGAGACCTCGAAAACCCTCGCCGAAACAACGACCACCGCTGTTACCGCTTCTTCGACAACAAAGCCGCAGACCTCCAAGACCGAAAAAACCGCTAAAACTTCAAAAACGACAAAAGTCACAAAAGAAAAGGCAACTTCGGTTTCTGCAACGGAGGAAGAAACGACTTCAAAAACTACTGCGGAAGTGACGAAGGAACCGCCTCCTGGAACTATACTTATGACCAACACCACGGACAAGCATCGCACTCTCGGTACGGTCAGGATAAAGGTAAACAAAGAATACTATGATGAACTGACCGATCCGTGGGAATTTGACATCGATGAGGCTGTCGTCGGCACATGGCGGCAGCTCACCTATACGGCGCAGGGAACGCCCGTCTATGACAAAATGTATTACAAAAAGCTGACAAGAGCTCCCTATCTTGATATTTACCGTGAACAGCTGCGCTTTGACGAGGACGGGACCTGCATATATATCCATGTATATCCATCCAGCGGAACGATATACAGTGGGACGTTTAACTGGACCTACGGTCTTATCGAGATCCGTGAACAAGATGATAACCGCTTATATGAGCATTACTACCTCTACGTCACCGAAGACGGTCATGAGTATCTTTTTGTTGAACACAAAAGCGGCGACTATGTGAGAGCATCCGATCCGGTCTCGGGACTCAGCTATACGATATACGAAAGAGAAACAGAAGTATAAAATTAATTTTTCATCCGCAAAGGACAGGTTCCCTTTGCGGATTTTTTATACTAATACTAAGGAAACGCTGAATAATTCGTTTCTGTCATTTTTCAAAATTATGCTGTCGGCTTACCACGGATACAATTTTTGGATGTATAATATAAAAAAACCAATTTGGGGGAAAAATCATGAAAAAAATTTTATCCGCAGTAATGATCATTTTTATGGTAATGTCGCTGACTTCATGCAAAAAAAGCTATGATGAACTTCAGACCGGCGCAAACGCTCACGCCAAAGAGGTCTACACAGCTGTTCAAGCCGCAATTGACGATGATCCGAGCCTTCGGTTAGGCAATTACTATGTAAGTAATTACGGTGACGGCTATGTAAAGGTAAGCTTTGACGGCTCAACCTCGACAGATCTTTCGCCCTGGCTCGGGAATAAATTCGAAGGATATTTCATTGCTGCCATTGACAGTTATTCACGAACAGTTGAATACGCATTATGGTCGGATCACGAAATTGATCTTGACTATTACGATTACGTTGAATATACCGACAGAGCATATTATGAGGGCACAGAACACGCAATAGGCTACTGTGGTTATTGATTGGAGGAATAGAAAATGGGTGAGGCATTTTTATGGGTACTTGTGATAATCTATGCCTGCATAGGTTCATGGGGAGTGAAGTATTTTAAGCGTGAGATCCTCGGCATCGTAGCCGAATTCGACACGGTGATGGGACTTATCATCAAGCCTGTCTTCTGGGGGCTCGCTCTCGGTTGGATAGCGGCTCCGATATCCTTCCTGCATTGGCTTATTATTGGAAGAAACAGATAAGCGTACATAAACCGCAAAAAATCACCCCAAAAAGCCTTTAATGAAAGCCTTTTTGGGGTGTTTTTTTGAAAAAAATATCAGTTCCGTGTTATTCCTTGTCTTTCCCATTCGTCCGTGAGCCACTTCGGCAGCTCTTTTTCCTTTGAATAGTAGCCAAGCTTTGACGGGCGAAGCTTGTGATCCTTGAGCCATAGCTGATACTGCTCCTCTATCCAGTCAAGCATTTCGTGGTAACCGTCATTCGACTGCTCAAAAACCTTATCCGAAACCATTTCCGAAAGGTCATAGCATTTGACTCCGTACCAGATATCGACCTTTATTTCATCCTTCGGAACGATATGAAAATTGAAATCGTCAAAATTCATTCCTCTTTTTGAGCCGCTGTAATGTCCGCCCATCTGAAAATACTCGTATTCGGGGATCTTTATCGAATAATTATTCTCCGTCACTTTTCTTCCTCCTTACTTGCTTCTTCGTCAGAAAAAAACTGTCGTCTATCATCCGCTTTATTTCTTCATCGGGAACATCGGAATCCGGAATGACCGAGTTCCAATGCGTTTTGTTCATGTGATAAGCAGGGATAACGCCCGTGTATACCGAGCGCAGAAAATCCGCGTTCATCGGTTCGCATTTGAGATTGAGCAGATGTTTGCCGTTCACGAGCATGATTATCCCGAACCACTTGCCGCTGTCCGAATGGCGAAGAACCACCGTTTCATTGTCATTTTCAAACGGCGAATCGGCGGAAGCCCCCGAAAGCGTGAGCGCATAGGCGATCACTTCCGAACGTGTCATAATATCACCTTTAATGTTTGTCTATTTGATAATATTATAGCACAGGAGGATGTTTTTTTCAAGTGTTTTCTTTGAACCGAGATTCGTGCGAGATAAAGACAGCATGAGATATCGAAGGGATACTTTCTCCCTGCTGCGATGCGGTCGTTGACATGAGCGCGCCCGTTGCACAGAACAGAATGTTGTTCAAAGTTCCGTTTTTCACCTTGTCAAGGAAATATCCGCACAGCACCGAAGCCGAACAGCCGCAGCCCGAACCGCCTGCGTGAACATCCTGCTCGTCACGGTCGAACATCATCAATCCGCAGTCACGATGCTGACGGCTGATGTCGATATTTTCACCATTCAGAAGCTCGATAAGAAGCTTGCTGCCGACAAGACCGAGATCGCCCGTTATGATTGCGTCAAAATCTCCCGGCTGCATTGCCGTGTCATCAAGGAACTGCTTTATCACATACGCCGCCGCAGGAGCCATCGCCGCTCCCATGTTATTTGCATCGGTCACGCCGAGATCGACGATCTTTCCGATAGTCACCGCACGGATGAACGGTGCAGAAGCCTTCTCCGAAACGATCACCGCTCCCGAAGCCGTGCAGGTCCACTGCGCTGTCGGTGTACGCACTCCGCCGTAGGAAAGAGGAAAACGGAATTGACGCTCCGCCGAACAGAAATGCGAGGAAGTGACCGCTGCGATCTTTCCTCCGATGCCGCTGTCCGTCATAAGTGAAGAAAGTACAAGACCCTCCGACATCGTGGAGCAAGCGCCGTATATCCCGAACAGCGGTATCTCGAAATCACGCAGACCGTATGTCGAACCGATACATTGATTGAGCAGATCGCCTGCAAACATATAGTCGATATCGTTGGTGGACAGACCGCCCTTTTTTATCGCCATAGCGAGAGTACGCTTCACCAGCTCGCTTTCGCCCTTTTCCCATGTTGATTGTCCGAAATAACCATCTTCAACGCACTCGTCAAAGTACTTGCCGAGAGGTCCCTCCGATTCAAGCTTTCCGACAATGGAAGCATAGCTGTGAATGGACGGTGAGTTTTCCATAATAAAAGTATTGCGTGAGATTTTTTTAGCCATAATATCCTCCGAAAAGATTTATTCGGGATTATTATGAGAAAAACATTGGGGAATATTCAAAAGAATTCGGTAATATATTATATGTTTGAAGATGCGAAGCCAAGCAAAAGTTTAGGTCAAGCCTTTTCAAAGGCTTGTGGGGTTCCAAGGGGCAAAGCCACTTGGTCGCTCTCCGCAGAGAGCGAAACTCCCTAAACTTTAGCGAAACATTTCCAACAATAGCAAAATAACTATCAAATCAAAAAGCGCAATTCACGAAAATAAAGGTAAAACAGAACGTGAGAAATCATTCTGTAAAACCTAAAATTCGTGAATTGCGCTTATTCTATTTTCCAAAAGCAAACTATCCTTGAAATATAAATTCACGAACGAAGTGAGTGGATTTATGTTTCAACTCAATATGAACAGCTATGGGAAATGACCGTGAAAACAATGAGCGAAAGTGAATGTGTTTTCACACCAACGGAACAACTGCCTTTATTATACGATGACGAAAAACTTTAGAAAAAACAGTCAATTTATTGATCTGAAAATGATTTGATAATTACGGGCAAAGCCTCCTGAAATGCTTCAAAAATATAGTTGTTACGGTTATCTTTTGTGACCCGTTGGTTGTTCCGTTATGTGAAAACACATTCGCTGCGCTCATTGTTTTCACGGTCATTTCCCATAGCTGTTCATACGAAGTCGTATAGCAAACATACTCACTTCGTTCGCATATTTGCTGTCAGAGGTTAGCTGTTCCGTATATAAAGAATAAGCGCAATTCACATTAATAGTATTAACAGGCTCGATTTCTCATATCCGTTTTACCATTTGATTGTGAATTGCGCTTTTAAATTTGATAGTTATTTCGCTATTGCCGAAAGCGTTTCGCTAAAGTTTAGGGAGTTTCGCTTCTGCGGAAGCGACCAAGTGGCTTTGCCCCTTGGAACCCCACCACCTTTGAAAAGGTGGACGAAACTTCTGCTTGGCTTCGCAATTTAACAACATACTTTAAACAAGAAATTATTTGCCATAGTATGCAAGTCTGAGGAGTTCCTTGAGCTCGTCAATTCTTGGAAGTCTTGGGTTAGCAGTTGTACACTGGTCATCGAATGCCTTGTATGCGAGCATTTCAATTGCATCTTCATATACCTTCGGATCAATATAGGATCTTGGATCGGTCTTGCCTGCTTCGGAAATGGAGAGAGGAATGTTAACTTCCTTCATGAGCCTTCTTACTGCGTCTGCAAGTGCCTTTACGCCCTTCTCAACAGGAGCATCCTTATCAACGAAGCCCATGAGCTTTGCAATTTCAGCATAACGCTCAGGTGCAATATAGTGATCGTACTTTGGCCATGCAGCAAACTTTGTAGGTGTCTGCTGACCGTTGTATTCGATAACGTGAGGAAGAAGATATGCGTTTGCAAGTCCGTGAGGAATGTGGAACTCACCGCCGAGCTTATGAGCGAGGGAGTGGTTTACACCGAGGAACGCGTTTGTAAATGCCATACCTGCAATACAGGAAGCATTGTGCATCTTCTCTCTTGCGAGCTTATCAGCTGTCTTGTAGGACTCGGGGAGATACTCGAATACGAGCTTGATCGCATGGAGTGCAAGAGCGTCTGTGTAGTCTGTTGCAAGAACAGATACATAAGCTTCGATTGCGTGTGTGAGAACATCAAGTCCTGTGAATGCTGTGGAAGCCTTCGGAACTGTGTAAACGAACTCAGGATCGACGATAGCGATATCAGGTGTGAGCTCGTAGTCAGCAAGAGGATACTTCATGTTCTTGGACTTGTCGGAGATTACAGCGAAGGATGTAACTTCGGAACCTGTACCGGAAGTTGTAGGAACACAAACGAGCTTGGACTTCTTGCCCATCTTCGGGAACTTGTAAACTCTCTTACGGATATCCATGAACTTCTGTGCCATGCCGATGAAGTCAGCATCGGGGTTCTCATAGAAGAGCCACATTGCCTTTGCAGCGTCCATTGCGGAACCACCGCCGATAGCAATGATGCAGTCAGGCTGGAAGGAATTCATGATAGCTGTACCCTTGCGAACTGTTGAAAGGTCAGGATCAGGCTCAACCTCGCTGAAGATCTCGAGTACAGGGTGATTTTCGTTCTTATTGAGCTGATATGTGAGTCTGTCAACATAGCCGAACTGAACCATTCCGGGGTCAGCTACGATCATTACTCTGTGGATATCGGGCATCTTTGCAAGGTACTGAACAGCGCCCGGTTCAAAGTAGATCTTTTCGGGGATCTTGAACCACTGCATATTGACTCTTCTCTTTGCTACTTTCTTAACGTTTATGAGATTCTTTGCTGTAACGTTCTCGGAAACGGAGTTCTTACCGTAAGAACCGCAGCCGAGTGTAAGGGAAGGAGCCATGGAGTTGTAAACGTCACCGATAGCACCGAAGGATGCAGGAGAGTTTACAACGATACGGCTTGCATTCATGCTTTCGCCGTAAAGGTCTGCAAGGTCATCATCGGATGTGTGGATAACAGCTGTATGACCTGCACCGTGCTTGAGCATTTCCTTACAATGCTCGAAAGCGTTCTCACGGGAATCAGCCTTAACAACTGCAAGTACAGGAGAGAGCTTTTCGAGTGCAAGAGGATACTTGTTAGCGTCTGTTCCGCCGATCTCAACGCAAAGTACCTTTGTTTCCTTAGGAATTGTGATACCCGCCTTTTCAGCGATCTGCCAAGGATACTGGCCAACGACCCAAGGACGTACAGCCATCTTTTCTGTATCAATAATTGTTTCCTGAATTTTCTTAACTTCAGCCGGCTTTGCAAAATAGCAGCCGTGATACTTCATGAAGCCTACTGCTTCATCATAAATTTCCTTGTCGATGATAGCAGCCTGCTCGGATGCGCAGATCATACCGTTATCGAAGGACTTGGAAAGGATGAGGTCGTTAACAGCCTGCTTAACGTTTGCTGTCTTTTCGATATAGCAAGGTGTGTTGCCGGGGCCTACGCCGAGTGCAGGCTTACCTGCGGAGTATGCAGCCTTGACCATTCCGGGGCCGCCTGTTGCGAGGATAGTAGCAACGTCGGGGTGATTCATGAGAAGACCTGTTGCTTCGATGGAAGGATATTCGATCCACTGGATGCAGTTTTCGGGAGCGCCTGCCTTGATAGCAGCGTCACGAACGATCTCTGCAGCTCTCTTCGAGCACTGCTGTGCGGAAGGATGGAAGCCGAAGATGATCGGGTTTCTGGTCTTCATACAGATGATAGACTTGAACATTGTTGTGGAAGTCGGGTTTGTTGTAGGTGTAACACCGCAGACGATTCCGAGAGGTTCGGCAACCTCAACATAGCTTTCATCAATATTGTCCTCGATGATGCCGACAGTCTTTTCGTGCTTGATAGAGTGCCAGATATACTCTGTGGAGAAGATGTTCTTTGTAACCTTATCCTCGTAGATACCTCTGCCTGTTTCCTCAATAGCCATCTTTGCAAGCTCGCTCTGTGCGGAAAGACCTGCAAGAGCCATAGCCTCTGTGATCTTGTCGACCTGAGCCTGATCAAGCTTCATGAATTCTTCAAGAGCTTTCTTTGCGTTAGCAACAAGGCCGTTGATCATATCAGCGGTTTCAACCTTAGGTGCTGCAGCAGCAGCGGTAGTTTTCTTCTCTGCCATTTTCAAATTTCCTCCCTATTTGATATTAGTATTAGGGAATCCCCGTGGGATCCACGTTGTTCCCCATATTAAAATTTTTAATTCCGGACATTTTCTTCGGTGTCGGAGGGTATTATCTCCCCGACCCATTAATATAATATCACATTGTTAAATTTTTGTCAATACCGATACATTATTTTTTTTTGGAATTATATGAATTATTATGTAAAAGAAAAACGTTTTTATACCTTTCTTTTCTCAATATCCGCTTTAAGCTTTTCAAAGACCTCATCGCTGAAATCGTGTTCGAGCCTGCAGGCATTCTCGGCAGCGGATGCCTTGTCAACGCCAATGCTCACAAGCCATTCCGTGAGGACGGTATGACGTTCGTAAACACGTTCCGCCTGTCTTTTTCCTTCCTCCGTGAGGGAAATGTAGCCTTTCTTGTCAACAAGGATAAAACCGCCTTCCTTGAGCAGTCCGACCGCTCTTGAAACGCTCGGCTTTGATAGCTCCATCTCACGGGCGATATCTATCGAGCGGACATCGTCCTTTTTGCTTAAAATAAGAATCGTTTCAAGGTAATCCTCTCCGGAACGCCGAAGCTTCGGCATAATGACATCCCCTTTCCATTATTTGATCGAACGATTTTATGAATTGTCGGGCGAATATGGGATACGCCCGACGGAATTGTATTTTTTGGCAATAAACCGATTTTCAAAGCTACGCATTATGAATTATGAATTCTGACGGGCTTTGCCTTTGACTGGTGGAATTTCTGTGCGCTGTAAAGTCCCGTGTAGCCCGAAAGCATATAGCTTATCGCAATTGCGGCAGCATAGTAAGGCAGACCGTTCATGCCGAAAAGCTCGCAGCTTAAAATGATCGAAGCGAACGGGCAGTTCGTAACTCCGCAGAATACGGCTATAAGTCCGACAGCTGCGCCGAATGACGGATCGAGTCCGATAAGTCCGCCGAGCGTGCAGCCGAAGGTCGCTCCGACAAAGAAGCTCGGTACGATCTCGCCGCCCTTGAAGCCGCAGCCGAGAGTAAGCGCCGTGAAAACTATTTTTAGCAAAAACGCAACAGGATCGGCGTCACCCGTGAATGCACGTTTTATAACATCCATTCCTGCGCCGTTGTAATCGGTCGTTCCGAGAAGTACGGTCAGAACGGCAACTATAATACCGCCTGCCGCTATTCTCAAATAAGGATTCTTTATATATTTTGAGTACAATTCGCCCGATTTATGTATAACGCCGCAAAAAAGAACGCTGACAGCCGCACAGGCTATGCCGAGAACGATAACGAGCAGCATCTGAACCGCATTTTCCGCAGAAAGCGCAGGAACTCCGCCGACGATGAAGCTTTCAGCCTCCGCACCGAGCGCCTCCGAAACCATTGCAGCCGTCACGCCCGATATCATGCACGGAACGAGAGCCGAATACTGCGCAGCCGCAACGATAGTGACTTCCACCGCAAAAACCGCCGAAGCAACGGGAGTTCCGAACAGAGCCGCAAAGCCTGCGCTCATACCGCACATTATAAGTATCGAGCTGTCGTGTTCATCCAACTTAAAAAGCCTTTTCAGCGGTGAAACGAGCGCTCCGCCTATCTGCAAAGCCGCACCCTCACGTCCTGCCGAACCGCCGAAGAGATGCGTTATAAATGTTGCGATGAAAATAAGCGGTGCCTGACGGAATTTTACCTCCGACTCTGCTCTTGCGGCAAGGATTATCGTGTTAGTGCCCTTATCATCGGACATTTTCGTTATCTGATAAACGAAAACAAGCAGCAGACCTGCGATCGGCAGCAGGAAAACCATAAACGAATGTCCCGTGCGGAAGGAAGTTGCAAAGCTCAACGCTTTTCCGAACAATGCGCCCACAACTCCTACTGCAGCTCCGACAATAACGGACAAAAAGAACCATTTTACAAATGAAATCGCAATTTTTCCATAGCTGTTCTCCTCCAACCTTTCAAGAAGGGACAGCTTTTCTGTATTTTTA
Organism: Oscillospiraceae bacterium; assembly: GCA_051881815.1. Classification (GTDB taxonomy): domain Bacteria; phylum Bacillota; class Clostridia; order Oscillospirales; family Ruminococcaceae; genus UMGS363. Next base: position 23,641 of record JBJEQP010000054.1, read on the forward strand.
TTTTTCTCTTCCATAAACTCTCCAAAATTAAAAGCATAAATGTTATTCCGAAAGCATCAGCAGAAGCTCACGAAGAAGCTTGCAGCAGAGCGCTGTTGAAATTCCGCTCGGATCATACGGCGGCGAAAGCTCGTTCATATCCGCACCGACAATGTTGAGCCCCTTCATCTTCATAAGTGCGCCGAGAAGCTCGGTGTAACGTACTCCGCCTGCCTCCGGCGTACCCGTTCCGGGGAATTCGGACGGGTCGAGAACATCCATATCTATCGTAAGATAAACATTTTTGCCCTTCAGCTCCGCAACCATTTTGTCGATACCGTCAAGATCAAACGGATTCATTATAGTGTGTTCCTTTGCAAATGCAAATTCCGTGCGTTCACCGCTTCTTATGCCGTGCTGATAGATGTGCTTTTCGCCGACAAGCTCATAGCAGCGGCGCATTACACAGGCGTGGGAATTCTTCACTCCGAGATAATCATCACGCAGATCGGCGTGAGCGTCAAACTGAACGATATAAAGATCGTCATATTTTTCCTTTACAGCTCTTACCGTTCCGAGAGTTACAAGATGCTCTCCCCCGAGCATGAGCGGCATTTTTCCGTCGGCAAGAATCTCTCTTGTAAGCTCGGTTATTTGGTCAAGTGCAAGGTCGGACGAACCGATGCAAAGCTCAATGTCCCCTGCGTCATAGTAGGTGTAGTCGGTCAGAGCCTTGTCCTGATACGGCGAATAGGTTTCAATGCCGTAGCTTTCCTGACGGATAGCCTTTGCGCCGAAGCGTGTACCGGGACGGTAGGATGTCGTGCTGTCGAACGGCGCACCGAAAATCACAATTTTCGAGCTTTCGTATTCGCCGTCACAAGCGATAAAAGCGTTTCTTTCAGACTGCATTGTCAAGCAGCTCCTTTACATAATTTGGTATCGCAAACGAGCCTTTGTGAAGCTCGGTATTGTAGTATCTTGTCTTTATTCCAAGACCGTTCCACCTGTCAGCGTCAAATTCAAGCGGCTTGACCGTCTTTGAAGCAAAGCCGAAGAGCCAGTGTCCCGAAGGATAGGTCGGGATGTGCGCCTGATAAACTCCGCATATCGGGAAAAGCTCACGAATTCGCTTGTGCGCACGCTGCATAGCCTTTGCGTCATCGGGATAATAAGGACTTTCGTGCTGATTTACAAGGATGCCGTTCTCGGTAAGAGCGTCAAAGCAGTTGCCGTAGAATTCGCTCGTAAAAAGTCCCTCGCCGGGGCCGAACGGGTCGGTGCTGTCAACGATGATAAGGTCGTATTCATCATGCTTTCTGCGAACGAATCGCAGACCGTCATCATAGAAGATATGTACTCTCGGATCGTCAAGCTTGCAGGCTGTTTGAGGAAGATACTGCTTTGAAACCTCAACAACACGCTCGTCGATCTCGACCATGTCAATATGCTCTATGCTTTCATATCGGGTCAGCTCACGGATAGTTCCGCCGTCGCCTGCACCGATGACAAGAACTCTTTTTATATCGGGATTTGCAGCCATAGGAACGTGAGTTATCATCTCGTGATAGATGAACTCGTCCTTTTCGGTGAGCATCATTATCCCGTCAAGCGTCAGAAATCTGCCGAATTCAGGGCTTTCAAAAACATCAATGCGCTGAAATTCGCTCTGTTCGCTGCAAAGCTGCTTATCTATCCTTATGGACATTTTAACGTCCTTTGTGTGCATTTCGCTGTACCAAAGTTCCATATTCTCATTCCTTTCCGTATATTCGATGTATGCAGTCAGATATGAAATCTGCCCGTACATTATTTCTTTATAAAACACAGAAATTTTTGTAGGGGTGGGTTTTCCCCATACGTTATGTCAAATAATGTTCAGAATAAAACAATTACGAATTACGAATTATATCAAAACCTTTATCCTCTCCATATTCATATCCTCCGTGCCCGTCATAGAACAGCCGCGCTCCTTGGAGTAACGAATATAAGCAAGAATATCCTCGGTGATAAGCTCACCGGGGGCAACGATAGGTATTCCCGGCGGATAGCACATCACGAACTCGCCGCTTACCCTGCCTGCGCTCTCTTCGATCGGGAGAGAAACCTGCTCGCCGTAGAAAGCCTCCTGCGGAGTGAGAACGACCTGCGGATTTATATACTCGTGATCGAGCATACCCGACTTGTCCTTTGAGAAGCGGCGCTTTATCTCTGCAAGAGCCGCAACAAGACGCTCGATGTCCTTCCACATATCGCCTGCGGAAATGTAGGCGAGAATGTTTCCGATATCGCCGAATTCTATCTGGATATCATAAATATCACGGAGCTTGTCATAAACCTCAATGCCTGCAAGACCGATATCACGGGTGTGAACGGAAAGCTTCGTCATATCGAAATCGTAAATGTCATCACCGTTTATAAGCGCATCGGAAAAGGCGCAGTAGCCGCCGATCTTTCCTATCTCCTGACGGGCATAGTTTGCGGTTTCGACCACCTTTTTGACAATATTCTTTCCGTCAAGCGCAAGATTCCTTCTTGAAATATCGAGAGAGGAAAGAAGCAGATAGGAAGCGCTTGTCGTCTGCGTGATGTTTATTACCGCACGGACGTGACCCTCGGTGACCTTTGCGTTTTCTCCGACAAGAAGGAAGCTGCTCTGCGTGAGCGAACCGCCCGACTTGTGCATAGATACTGCAGCAAGATCTGCACCTGCAGCCATTGCGGAAAGCGGCATACCTTCGCCAAAATAGAAGTGCGTTCCATGCGCTTCGTCAACGAGAACAGCCATACCGTGCTCGTGAGCAATGCGGACAATACTGCGGAGATTCGAGCATATTCCATAGTATGTAGGATTGTTGACAAGAACAGCCTTTGCATCGGGATTTGCCCTTATCGCCGCTTCAACATCACGAACGCTCATTCCGAGAGGTATTCCAAGACGTTCGTTCACGCCCGGGTTCACATACACGGGGATAGCGCCGCTCAAAATAAGCGCATTGATAGCGCTGCGGTGAACATTTCGGGGCATTATTATCTTATCCCCTGCCTTGCAGACGGAAAGCACCATTGTCTGCACCGCAGAGGTCGTTCCGCCGACCATAAAGAAGCAGTGCCTTGCCCCGAAAGCTTCGGCAGAAAGAGTTTCTGCGTCCTTTATGACAGAAACGGGATGAATGAGGTTGTCGAGCGGCTTCATCGAGTTCACATCGACTTCCATACAGGTCTTTCCGAGAAATTTTGTGAGTTCGGGATTGCCCTTTCCGTGCTTGTGACCCGGAACGTCAAAGGGAACTATCCTTGCTTCACGGTATCTCAAAAGCGCTTCATATATCGGAGCGTTATGCTGATCCATTTTCATCAACACTTCCTTCTGCTTTTTTACATTTATGGCAGTAAATCACCGCCGAGATTATCCATACTATAATATTTATCACGGGAACTGCGGCGAAAAGGAACAAACACATAAGCGCTTCGCCCAGTCCCGAGAACATCATTCCCGAGGGTTCAAAGAAAAACTCATACCAAATATAATAGAGTATCGGTATCCAGCCGCTTATCACGCTGAAAATAACGGTTTTCTTATAACGGTCGAGATACTCGGTTTTATAACCCTTGAATGCCGAGCGGCAGAAATATATCAGCAGCACCGCAGGAACGCCGAACACGATCATGTAAAACATATTGTCCGTAAGATAGGTTATTCTGTCGGGTCTACGCTTATCATAAATAACGTCAACGGCTTCGCCGATACTGTATTCATCAATATGCCCCATGATATAGTCCGTATAGCTTTCGCCGCTGCGCACAGTATAGAAAACATCGTATTCCATCATCGGATGTTCATTTCCGTCAGCGTCAACATAATTGCAGCTGTATTCGGGTTCTCTGACAGACTGCACCGTTCCCGTTGTTTTAACAAGAAACGAGTTGTCATATATCTGCCAACACAGGAAAAACAGCGCGATGACTGCGAGGGTAAGACCGATATTGAGGAATATGCGCTTGACGTTGATATGTTTCATATTTATACACCAAAAAAGTAAAGGCGGAAGCGGCTCATTACCACTTCCGCCGCATATTACAGGCAACCATTTTATTAATGCGGAATTCGGAATTAATGTGTTTTGCCGAATTTCGCTTGAGAACAACGCAAAGTGCATTTTTGCTGAACGGAAACCCGTCCCCCACGGTTTAACAACAAAATTGCGCACCGTAATAATTACGAATTACGCATTACGAATTACGCATTAAAACACGTTCTGTCCGCTGAATATTTCTATCATCTCACGTCGGAGCGCATCGTTTATTTCAAGTCTGCGCTTCGGGGCGAGCTCGTAGGTATCGGTATTGAAGAGATAGTTCTGAAGGAATATTTCCTTTATCATCATTTTTGTATGGAAGATATTTGACTGATAAACATTGACATCGACTGCGTCATATTTTTCAAGCGTTTCCCTTGCGATATAATCCTGAATGGAGGTTATATTGTGGTCGATAAAGAGCTTTTTGCCCTGCTCGTCACGGGTAAAGCCTCGCACCTTATAATCAATCGTGATGATATCGGAATCAAAGCTTCCGATAAGGTAGTTAAGGGATTTGAGCGGAGTGATCTTTCCGCAGGTGGAAACGTCAATGTCAACACGGAATGTCGTTATTGCATTATCGGGATGGAATTCGGGATAGGTGTGCACGGTAAGATGGCTCTTGTCAAGATGTCCTGCTATGCTTTCCTTTTCAACGGTCGCCGTCATAGTATTGCCGAGGTTGCAGGATTCGTCAATTCCCGAGCTTACACGATGCTCATCCGAGATAAGGAGAGTTGCCGAAGCGCCCTGCGGCTCATAATCCTGCTTTGAGATATTGAGCACAGTTGCACCGATCATCTCCGTTACGTCACAGAGGATGCTTGTAAGTCTTTCGGAATTATACTGTTCATTGATATAGTTGATGTAGTCCTTCTGCTCTCTCGGGCTTTTAGCGTAGCAGATATCATAAATATTAAAGCTTAAGGTCTTGGTAAGATTATTAAATCCATAAAGCTTGAGCTTATTCTCCAATCCTATCCTCACGTTCCTTTCAGAATGGCTTTCTCCGATAAAGCCGAAGTGCGCCAAAATTATTCGATCAAGTACAAAACCGCATAATTTTGCGTTGTTGTACGAGATAAATAATACGATAAAAACCTTTAAATGTCAATAGATTTCAGCAAATTTCTTTGAAAACTTTCCGCAAATATTTTTATTCTTTGAAATGCTCCCGATTGCTCCCGAATGCTTCGTTTTTCTCGCTTATGATTTTCTGAGGACAAAAATCAAAAGCTCCGTTTTGATCTGCAAAAACGGAGCGTATGTATCAGTTGGCTTTGAAGCTTTCCATAAGTTCGATAAGCTCAACAGTCTTCGGTTTATCTACCTTCAGCTTTCTTCCGTCTGAAAGGACGATCGAAGCACCGTCGATATGATCTATGAAAGCGGTGTTGACGCTTATATTCCTGTGGCAGGTATAAAATCTGTCGCCAAGTCCTTCGATAAATTCCGAAAAGCTCTGCGCTACGGGATAGCTCTTCTTTGCGGCGTGGACGACGCAGCCTCGGAATTTTCCTTCGACATAAACAATCTCGGAGGAAAATATCGTTATGGAGGTTTCGTCCGAAACGAAGCTGACAAGCTTATTCGTTTTGAGCTGGAAGATAAAGTCATCGAGCGCTTTATTCAGCACACCCGGCTCAACAGGCTTCGGAATGAAACGGAAAGCGTTGACCTCAAATGCGTCATAGACGATCTCGCTGTAACCCGTAACATAAATTATCGGACAGCGAACGCCCTTTGCCCGAAGCTTCTTTGCGACCTCAATGCCGTTGAGTATGCCCATGCTGTAATCGAGAAAGATAAGATCATATTTTATTTCGGAAATAAGAAGTTCAAGTCCGTTTGAAAACGTTCTGACGGACATATCGACTCCATTCTCCCGCGAATAATTGATAAGTTCAAGTTCAAGCGTTTTGCGGAAAGCTGCGTCATCATCACACACAGCTATATTGATTTTTTCCATTTAAGACCCCACCTGATATGATTATTTCCTGAATACTTACTATTTATACGGTTACAGTATATCACGATACAGGGCGATATTAGTGTATATTTTTTTAACATTTTTTAAAACTGACGAAAACGTTTTCGATTCATTCTTCCTCGTCTTTTTTATCGAGGTCGATCTTCAGACCGATCTTATTGATCGTGCGTTCATCGCCGTCAAGAACGGTAATGCTGAAAATACCGTTTTTGACCTGCGCACCCACGGGGGGGATATAGCCGAACAGCTCGAGCGCCCATCCACCTACGGTATTGCTGTCATAAGAATCAACATCAATGATATTTTCGGGAAGCGCAAGCTTTTCAAGCATATCGTTAAGGCTCAGATCGGCTTGTATCTCGTACATATTCTCGCCCGTTTTTACAATGCTCTGAACAATTTCGTCATTTTCGTCATAGATCTCGCCGACAAGCTCCTCGATGATATCCTCCATCGTGACAATGCCGCTCGTTCCGCCGTAATCGTCCTTAACGACGGCAATGTGTATCTTTGAACGCTGCATATCGACAAGCAGCTCGGAGATAAGCTTGCTTTCGTGGACGTAAAGTGCCTTCTGAATGATGCTCTCTATCGAAGCAGGTTTATCCTCATTTTGAAAAAGAAGCGAAAAAAAGTCCTTATCGGTAATAAATCCGATGATATTGTCAATGCTCTTTTCATAAACGGGCAGACGGGAATAACGCTCGTTTATGAACATATCACGGATCTCCTCAATGCTGTCCGTGACGTCAACTGCGCTCACCTTTACACGGGGAATGAGTATCTCCTCGCAGGTCGTATCGTCAAATTCGAGAGCGGAGCGCACAAGGGTGCTTTCGTTCTTTTCGAGAACGCCCTCGTCTTCGATCTCGTCAATTATATATTTAAGCTCATCCTCGGTAACGCTCGGAGCGTTCTCCTTCGGCTTGAATATCTTCTGCATAAGCTTCTGCAGCTGCAGAAAGAGGAATGATATCGGCGTAAGTATCCAGCAGATAAAGCTCAAAAGGCCCGATGTTCCGACAGCATAGCTCTCGGCATTCTGCTTTGCCATTGATTTCGGAAGTATCTCGCCGAATATCAGCACAAGCACGGTGATAACGGCAGTCGAAACAGCAACGCCCGATGCGCCCATAAGGTTCGTGAAAATGACCGTGCCGAGCGATGAAATAAGTATGTTCACAATATTGTTTCCGACAAGTATCGAAGTTATTGTCTTGTCGAAATTTTCCGCAAGCTTCAGCGTTCTTTTTGCGCTTTTCTTTCCGTTTGCGGCTTCGTGTTTAAGACGTATTTTATTTACGGATGATATCGCAGTTTCCATTGAAGAAAAAAGCGCAGAAAATGCGATAAGAACGATTATTGCCGTTATGGCGGCAGGCAGATTATCCAAAGTTTTGTTTCCTTTCTCAAATAGAATATTTTTCCTGATTTATTAAAAGTAAATATATCACAAACCCTTGAAAAAATCAAGACTTTTTCACATATTACGGCTTTATTTACATAAAATTATATTTTAAGCAAGCGTTATTTTACATTTATGTGGTAAAATTTTTCAATGCGTGGGTCAGAATATCATAAAAACGCATATATTTGCAAAAAAGGACTGACAGAATGTTTGAACGATTTATTCATAAGATCGTCGGGATATTCCCCGAATGTATCCAAAAGCTTTATTATAAATATGAAGCTGCACTGCTTTATATCTTTTTCGGCGGACTGACAACGCTTATTTCCGTCGGAACGCAGTTCATCGCTTATGCGATAGGACTTGGCACGGCGGCTTCAACGACAGTATCGTGGATATTTGCGGTGCTGTTTGCCTTCTTTACGAACAAGGTTTTCGTATTCGGCAGCAAGAGCTTTGAAAAGAAGCTTTTTCTGCGTGAGTTCGTTTCATTCATCGGAGCAAGGTTTTGTTCCTATCTTATCGAGCTTGGATTTATGGTTTTGACGGTAGATGTCCTGCTCTGGAACAAGTTTATCATGAAGCTGACAGCGCAGGTATTTGTGCTTGTGCTCAATTATATTTTCAGCAAGTTTATTATATTCAGAAAAGGAAAAAAAGAAAAGAAGGAAAAGGAAGTGGATTGATTGTTTAAGCTTGCAAAAAGGTATCTCGGAGCTGTAAAGAAGGAGATCATCATCGGACAGACCTCAAAGCTTATCGAAGCTATCTTTGAAGTCATCGTTCCGCTTATAATGGCGGCTATCGTTGACAACGGCATCAAGGGTCAGCTGGGCAAGGGCTATATCTACAAAATGGGCGGTGTTCTCGTTCTGCTCGGCGTGCTCGGACTTTGCTTTGCGCTTATATGCCAGTACCTTGCGTCAAAGGCTTCGCAGAGCGTCGGCACCGTTATGAGGAACGATATGTTCCGTCACATCAACAGCCTTTCACACGCTGAACTGGACAGGCTCGGCACACCGTCGCTCATCACAAGGCTCACCAACGACATCAATCAGGTGCAGCAGGCGGTCGCAATGTTCATCCGACTTGTTGTCCGTGCGCCGTTCATCGTTATCGGCTCGGCAATAATGGCAATGAGCATCGACCTGAAGCTTTCGGTGATATTCGTTATCATTATTCCGCTCGTTATGCTGGTGCTTTACCTTATAATGTCACGCTCGATCAAGTATTACAAGGTCATTCAGAAGAAGCTTGACCGCATCTCGCTCGTTACCCGTGAGGGACTTTCGGGAATAAGAGTTATCCGTGCATTCTCCCGTCAGGACACGGAGCAGAAGCGCTTTGACGACGCAAATGACGATTATCTTGACATTTCGCTGCGTGTCGGAAGACTTTCCGCTCTGCTTAATCCGCTCACCTACGTTATACTTAACCTTGCTATAGCAGCTATCGTATGGTTCGGCGGCTTGAGAGTAAGCATCGGTCAGCTCACGCAGGGCGAAGTTATCGCATTCGTAAACTATATGACGCAGATATCGCTTGCACTTGTCGTTGTTGCGAACCTTGTTGTGCTTTTCACAAAGGCAGCCGCTTCTTCGGCAAGAATAAACGAAGTTCTCGAGATCGAACCTTCCATAAAAAACGGCTCGGAACGCAGCGGCGAAGGCTCGGAAAATGCAGTTGAATTCTCGCACGTTTACTTCTCCTACAACAACTCGGGAGAATATGCGCTTGAAGACATCGACTTTACCGCAAAAAAAGGCGAAACCATCGGTGTTATCGGCGGTACAGGCTCGGGTAAATCCACTCTTGCTTCGCTCATTCCGAGATTTTACGATATCTCAAAGGGCGAGCTTAAAATCGACGGCATAAGGGCGGCTGACTATGATACGACCGCTCTTCGTCAGAGAATAGGCGTTGTTCCGCAGAAGGCAGTTCTTTTCTCGGGAACGATCGCCGAAAATATGCGCTGGGGAAAGCGTGACGCAACGGACGAGGAAATTTATGCCGCATTGGAGATCGCACAGGCAAAGGAATTCGTTGACAAAATGCCCGACGGTCTGAACACTCATATCGCACAGGGCGGAAAAAACCTCTCGGGCGGTCAGAAGCAGCGTCTTACCATTGCAAGGGCGCTCGTTTCAAAGCCTGACATTCTCATCCTTGACGACAGTGCCTCGGCACTCGACTTTGCGACCGATGCAGCGCTCCGAAAGGCTATCGCACAGAACACCTCGGGAATGACGACCTTTATCATTTCACAGCGAGCAAACTCCATAATGCAGGCTGACAAGATAATCGTTCTCGACGACGGCAGACAGGTCGGTCTTGGTACACACAAGGAGCTTCTCGAAAGCTGCGATGTTTACCGTGAGATATGCTATTCACAGCTTTCAAAGGAGGAGGCGACCGGCAATGAAAGATAAAAACCAAAAACAGAAACCTGTCCTCGGAAGAATACTCCGATACACAAAGCCGTATATGCCGTTCCTCATAATATCGTTCCTTGCGGCGATAATAAGCGTCGGACTTACACTTTATGCGCCCGTTCTCATCGGTGAAGGCGTCGACTTTATCATCGGCAAGGACAATGTTGACTTCGATTCACTCCTGCCGATAATCATAAAGCTTTGCGCAGTCGTTATCCTCTCGGGATTTTTCAGCTGGGTAATGACGATATGCACGAACACGGTTTCCTACCGCACGGTAAACGACCTTCGCACAGAGGTCTACAAAAAGATCAACCTGCTCCCGATAAGCTACATCGACAGCAGCTCACGCGGCGACCTTATAAGCCGTGTGACCGTTGATATCGAGCAGATATCGGACGGTTTGCTTCAAGGCTTCTCGCAGTTTCTGACGGGTATCGTCACTATCGCAGGCACGATCATTTTTATGCTGACGATAAACGTTAAGATAGCTCTTATCGTTATCCTTATCACACCGCTTTCCCTCTTTGTTGCTGCGTTCATCACAAAAATTTCGCACGACAAGTTCCGTGAGCGTTCAAGCGTTCAGGGCGAGCTTTCCGGCTGCATCGAAGAGCTTGTCGGAAATCAGAAGATCGTTAAAGCTTTCACATACGAAAACGAAGCGCAGGAAAAATTTGAGGAGATAAACGGAAGACTTTACGTCTGCGGACTTAAAGCGCAGTTCTACTCCGCACTCACAAACCCCTCGACTCGTTTCGTAAACGGACTTGTTTATGCCGCAACGGGCGTTTTCGGCGCAATATCTGTTCTCAACGGCGGCGCAATGTCTGTCGGTCAGATAGCGACCTTTTTGAGCTATGCAAATCAGTACACCAAGCCATTCAACGAAATAACGGGCGTTATCACCGAGCTCCAGTCCGCCTTCGCTTCGGCAAGGCGAGTATTCACAGTCCTTGACGAGGAACCCGAGGTTTCGGACGAAAACGGACTTGAACCCGAAAAGTGCAGCGGCAGCATCGAGATAAAGAACGTTTCATTCTCATACGTTCCCGAGGTTCCGCTCATACAGAATCTGAACCTCTCCGTTAAGCCGGGTCAGAGAATTGCAATTGTCGGACCTACAGGCTGCGGAAAGACAACGCTTATCAATCTGCTCATGCGCTTCTACGATGTCAACGAGGGTGAGATACTCATCGACGGCGTGAACATCAAGGATATGAAGCGCAAGAACCTGCGAAGCCTTTACGGAATGGTTCTCCAGGACACATGGCTCTTCACGGGAACGGTCAGGGAGAATATCAGCTACGGCAATCCGACCGCTTCGCTTGACGAGATAAAGAACGCCGCAATGACCGCACACGCTCACAGCTTCATAAAGCGACTTGAAAACGGCTATGACACCGAGCTTTCCGAGGACGGCGGCTCGCTTTCGCAGGGTCAGAAGCAGCTCCTTTCCATCTCACGAATAATGCTCGCCGAGCCGTCAATGCTCATTCTTGACGAAGCGACTTCAAGCATCGACACAATGACCGAGCAGCGTATCCAAAAGGCTTTTGCAAAGCTTATGAACGGAAGAACGAGCTTTATCATCGCTCACCGACTCTCCACTATTAAGGACGCCGACCTCATCCTCGTTATGAAGGACGGAAACATCATCGAACAGGGCAAGCATGACGAGCTTATCGAAAAGGGCGGCTTCTACAGCAAGCTTTACTACTCGCAATTTGAACATTCCAAAGCGTGATTTAATGCGCAATGCGTAATGCGTAATTCGTAATTGTTTTGCTCCGTCAATTTGATAAAACTGTGTGTTGGATATGGCTTTACCCTACGGCGGTACGGTGCTACGGAAACGTGTTATTTCGGTATATAAAACCCGTCCCACAAAAATTTCTCGTTGAAATACAATATCTGTAACGCTTGACGAGATTCCTATAATATGGTATAATTGTATATTGCACGATATGACTGCACAAAAACCGTGCGGTCATATCTTATTTTTAAAGATCAAAATTATCTGAAAGGACAATTTTTATGCAGACTATAACAAAGATTCTTACAGAAAAGGTTTCGGCAGCCTTTGAAAAATGCGGATATGACAAGGCTCTCGGCGTTGTTACCGCTTCGGACAGGCTTGACCTCTGCCAGTTCCAGTGCAACGGCGCATTTCAAGGCGCAAAGCTCTACAAAAAAGCTCCGTTCATGATCGCTGACGAAGTTGCAGCCGTTCTTGCCGCTGATGAAACCTTTGCAAAAGCGGAGGTCGTAAAGCCCGGCTTTCTAAATCTAACGCTTTCGGACGAATATATGCTCTCCGTTGTAAAGGCTATCGAAGCGGACGAGCATCTCGGCGTTCCGCAGAATGAGAACCCCGACACTATCGTTATCGACTACGGCGGACCTAACGTTGCAAAGCCTCTCCACATCGGACATCTCCGCTCCGCTATTATCGGTGAAAGCCTCAAGCGTCTTGCCCGTGCTACGGGAAACACCGTTTACGGTGACGTTCACCTCGGCGACTGGGGCTTACAGATCGGTCTTGTTATCGCAGAGCTTTCCGAGCGTTACCCCGACTGGAAGTGCTTTGACAAGGCTTTCGACCCCGAAACCGACAGCGTTCCCGAGCTTTCCCCCGAGCTCCTCTGCGAGGTTTATCCTTTTGCCAGCAAAAAGAGCAAGGAGGACGAAGCCTTCAAGGACAAGGCTCATACAGCTACCTTTGAGCTGCAGAACGGCAGACCCGGCTACATCGCACTCTGGAAAGAAATACTCCGTGTTTCAATTGCCGACCTCAAATCCAACTACTCAAAGCTCGATGTTGACTTTGACTACTGGTACGGCGAAAGCGACGCTGACAAGTATATCCCCGAGCTTATGAAGATACTCGAAGAAAAACAGCTTTCCTACGAAAGCAACGGCGCACTCGTTGTCGATGTTGCGGAAGAATCGGACAAGGCTCCTATGCCGCCCGTTATCGTTCGCAAATCGGACAATTCAAGCATTTACGCAACGACCGACCTTGCAACGATCATCCAGCGCAGCCGTGATTTCAAGCCGACAAAGATCTGGTATGTCGTCGACAAGCGTCAGGAGCTTCACTTTACGCAGGTTTTCCGCTGCGCAAAGAAAGCACAGCTCGTTCCCGAAACAACGGAGCTTGAATTCCTCGGCTTCGGCACGATGAACGGCAGCGACGGAAAGCCCTACAAGACCCGTGACGGCGGTGTAATGCGCCTTTCCGACCTTATTGAAACGGTTACAAACGCTTCTCTCGAACGTCTTTCCGAGTCAAGCTTTGTAACGGAAGAAAACCGTGATGATTATGCTCGCAAGCTTGGAATGGCGGCAGTAAAATTCGGCGATCTTATCAACCACCGTTCAAAGGACTACATCTTCGACCTTGACAAGTTTATGTCAGCAGAGGGCAAGACGGGTATCTACCTTCTTTACACGGTTTCCCGAATCAATTCCATACTCAAAAAAGCAGGCAATGCAAAGGCTGAACTGAACGGCATTTATACCGAAGCTGAACGTGAGCTTATGCTCAAGCTCGTAATGTCGGGCAACGCTTTCACGCTCGCAATGGACGAAAAAGCGCCGAGCTATGTCTGCGAAAACGCATATCAGCTTGCAGTTTCGTTCTCGCATTTCTACCATGAAAACAACATCATGAACGAGCAGGACGAAGCAAAAAAATCCAGCTGGCTCGCACTTGCAAAGCTCACCCGTGAGGTGATCATCAAGCATCTCGGTATTCTCGGAATTGAAACTGTTGAAAATATGTAATTTTAATGCGTAATTCGTAATGCGTAATTATTGTTTTCTGAACATTATTTGAAATAACGGGCGGATATGGAATCCGCCCCTACAATAATCGGTATATTTTAGGTATATAATAACCGTATGGGATGTGGTTCCCGTCCCTTTTATGCCTATATCTATTCAACAGAAAGGAAAGCGAAAAATGAAGCTTCTTGCCATTGACGGAAACAGCATTATGAACCGTGCATTCTACGGGATAAAAATGCTTTCAAACAAAAACGGCGTTTATACAAATGCTTTGACGGGATTTATGAACATCTATCTGAAGATCTGCTCCGAACAGAAGCCTGACGGGATCGCCTGCGCTTTCGACCTGCGCGCGCCCACATTCCGTCACAAAGCAGACAGCAGCTACAAAGCCAACCGTCACGGTATGCCCGAGGAGCTTGCGCAGCAGATGCCGATGATAAAACGCCTGCTAAAGGGTCTGGGCGTTCACGTTCTCGAAACGGAAGGCTTTGAAGCGGACGACATCCTCGGAACGCTCTCCGCAGCCTGCGCCGAAAACGGAGATGAATGTGTTATCCTCACAGGCGACCGTGACTCGCTCCAGCTTATCAATGACAAGGTGACCGTTCTCCTTCACGGCACAAAGGAAACGACAGTCTTCACCCCCGAAAAATTCCGTGAAGTATATGAGCTTGAACCGAAGCAGCTTATCGACCTCAAAGGACTAATGGGCGACAGCTCGGACAACATAAGCGGCGTTAAAGGTATCGGCGAAAAAACCGCACTCACGCTCGTCAGAGAGTACGGCTCGGTCGAAAATCTTTACGAAAAGCTTGAAAAGAACGAGGTCAAAGCGACAAACTCCGTCCTCACGAAGCTTTCAAACGGCAAGGAAGACGCTCTCCACAGCAAATGGCTCGCAACTATCGTTTTTGATGCGCCCGTTGACAGGGATCCGAAGAAATATCTGCCCGAAAAGGTAGATGAAGCCGACGTTTCCGAGCTTCTGACCGAGCTTGAAATGTACAAGCTGCTTGAAAAGCTCGATATAAAGCCCTCTGCAAACGTTCCCAAACTTGAAAAACACGAGGAAGTCAAAAAGCGTGAGTTTTCGGCTGCCGATATTGACGATATCGGCTTTGACAAGGCTGAATATGCCGCTTTTATACTTGAAGAAGACGGACTGCTCCGTGTCGAATGCGGCGGAAAGCTTTGCAGCACGAACGACAAGGAGAAACAGCTTAAATTCTTCGCTTCAAGCTGCAGAAAATACGGTTTCAGAGTAAAAAACGCCTTCAAGCTCTGCTTTTCAAACGGTACGGAGCTTAATGCGCTTGACGCTGACGCCGATATTCTCGGCTATCTTCTGAACGCTTCATCGGCGGAGTATACCATTGAAAAAATGTGCGCCGAGTATGGCGTTCCCTACTATAATGAGCTTGGAGAAAATGCAGATATAGCCTCGCTTTCCGCACTCTGCGATACTCTTAAAAAGGAGGTCGCAGCCGCAGGTATGGAGAAGCTTTTCACCGAGATCGAACAGCCTTTGACCGAAGTGCTCGCTTCGATGGAATATTACGGCGTTAAGGTCGATTCCGACGGTGTAAGGGAATTCGGCAAGCGGCTTGAAACGGATATCAAGGACTGCGAACAGAAGATTTATTTCATGGCAGGACACGAGTTCAATATAAGCTCTCCGAAGCAGCTCGGAACGGTGCTTTTTGAAGAGCTCGGCTTGCCGTCCAAGAAAAAGACCAAGACGGGTTATTCAACGGGCGCAGAGGTGCTTGAAGAGCTTGCCGACAAACACGAGATCGTAAGCGAGATACTCATGTACAGGAAGCTCACGAAGCTCTCCTCAACTTACGTTGACGGACTTTTGAAGGAAGTCCGTGAAGACGGCAGAGTCCACTCCAGCTTCAAGCAGACCGAAACACGCACGGGCAGAATTTCCTCTACCGAGCCAAATATGCAGAACATTCCTGTCCGCACGGAGCTTGGCAGAAGCATGAGAAAATTCTTCGTTGCGCAGGACGGCTACACACTCCTCGACGCGGATTACAGCCAGATCGAGCTTCGTATCCTCGCTTCAATGAGCGATGATGAAAATATGCGGAACAACTTTTTAAGCGGCAAGGACGTTCATACAGCGACCGCGGCAAGCGTTTTCGGACTTCCCGAAGAAATGATAACTCCCGAAATGCGCCGCTCGGCAAAGGCAGTAAACTTCGGTATCGTCTACGGCATCGGTGCGTTCTCCCTTTCAAAGGATATAGATGTAAGCGTTGCCGAAGCCGACCGTTATATAAAGAATTATCTTGCGACCTACCCGAATATTAAATCATTCATGGATAACGCAGTCGAAAGCGCAGTAAAGAACGGCTATGCCGTAACTGCCTTCGGACGGAGAAGATATATCCCCGAGCTGAAAAACAGCAACAAAAACATTCAAGCGTTCGGCAAGCGTGCGGCAATGAATGCGCCTATCCAGGGCACGGCGGCTGACGTTATAAAGATAGCAATGGTGCGTGTTTACAATCGGCTCAAAGCGGAAAAGCTCGATGCAAGACTCATACTTCAGGTGCACGATGAGCTTATCATTGAAGCCTCGGAAAAGGACAAGGACGCAGCTGCAAAGATACTTGGCGAAGAGATGCGGAATGCGGTAAGCTTCTCCGTGCCGATGCAGGCAGACGTCAACAGCGGACGTACATGGTATGATGCGAAAGGCTGATTTTAATGCGTAATGCGTAATTATCGGTATGTATGGAAAATGCGAAGCTAAGCAGCCGGTCGAGCTGGGCACAGCTCGCGAGGGGTTTCGGGGGCGAGGAGCCACCGAATCGCTCTCCGCAGAGAGCGAAACTCCCTAAACTTTAGCGAAAAGCTTTTAGCAATAGCGAAATCACTAACAAATCAAAAAGCGCAATTCACGAAAAGAAAGTTAAAACAGAACGTGAGAAATCATTCTGTAAACTCAAAATATCGTGAATTGCGCTTATTCTATTTTCCAAAAGTAAACTATCCTTGAAGCGTAAAATTACGAACGGAGTGAGTAATTTTACGCTTCAACACAATATGAGCAGCTATGGGAAATGAACGTGAAAACAATGAT
This sequence comes from Oscillospiraceae bacterium, assembly GCA_051881815.1. Taxonomy (GTDB): domain Bacteria; phylum Bacillota; class Clostridia; order Oscillospirales; family Ruminococcaceae; genus UMGS363. Next base: position 40,421 of record JBJEQP010000054.1, read on the forward strand.
AATCGTAGGGGCGGATTCCATATCCGCCCCGTCAGGTGCGTTGTTTTTGCAGATATTCTGTACAGCTGTTCATACTTCGTCTGATTCTAAACACCAATAAAAAACGGGAAAAAATCTGCGCCGAAATCCTATATATTCGAGATTGTCGGCTTGATTTTTTCATATTTTAAATGGTGTTTAGTATGACAGCAAATATACTCACTTCGTTCGTATATTTGCTGTCAGAGGATAGTTGTTCCGTAAAGAAAGAATAAGCGCAATTCACGAATTTTTAGGTTTTCAGAACAATTTCTCATGTTCCGATTTAACCTTTTGTCGTGAATTGCGCTTTTTGATTTGTTAGATATTTCGCTGTTGCGGCAAATTATATGCCATAGTTTAAGGTATTTCGCTTCTGCGGAAGCGACAAGGTGGCGCTGCCCCCTTGACCCCTGCCACCTTTGAAAAGGTGGACGAAACTTTTGCTTGGCTTCGCATTTCAACAACAAATGTTGCTTACGATTCAAGCATTGAATTCAGCTTTTTCCTTGCGATAATATAGCATACAACATGTGCGGCTATGGTTATCACCCACGAAACGGGATAGGAAAGATAGACCGTTTTTATCGTATGATACTCGGGTATCTGAAATACCGTTGCTATCCACACAAGTCTTACTCCGCAGGCGCCGATCAGCGATACTATCATCGGCATTATCGAATAGCCTATTCCTCGCAGTCCGCCGACCATTACGTCCATTATTCCGCAGAGAAAATATATCGAGAATATTACCCTCATTCGGACAAGTCCTGCTTCGATCGTTGCTGCGCCCGAGGTATAAAGTCCGAGCAGCTGTCTGCCGAAAAACAGTCCCGTATAGCCGAACACAAGTCCCGTAACTATCACGCAGCCGAGAGCGCAGAGCTGTATCCTCGTCAATCGGTCAAATCGTTTTGCGCCGTAATTCTGGCTTGTGAACGATATCGCCGACTGATAGAACGAGTTCATTGCGACATACACAAAGCCTTCGAGGTTTTGAGCCGCCGAATTTCCTGCAACGACCGTTGAGCCGAATATATTGACCGAAGACTGTATAACAACGTTTGAAAGAGAAAAGATCACCCCTTGGAAGCCTGCAGGCAGACCGAGCCGCATTATCGCCGCAGCTTTCCGTCCGTCTATTCTCAACTCGGACAGGATGAGCTTTATACCTCCCGTTTCGAGCATAAGACATCTTACGATAAGCACAGCCGATACCGTTTCGGAAACGACCGTTGCGATCGCAACTCCGACTACATCAAGCCTGAACGCCACAACAAAAACGAGGTTTAAGATAACGTTTATCACACCCGATGCGGAAAGATAGAAAAGCGGTCTTTTCGTATCTCCGATCGAACGCAGAAGCGCACTTCCGAAGTTGTATATCATAAGCGCAGGCATACCGAGAAAGTAGATACGAAGGTAATCCGCTGCAAGGGTAATAACTTCATCGGGCGTTTTCATAAGCTCAAGCAGCTGTCTTGCAAAGCACATTCCTACCACGGTCAGAAACACTCCGCTGACAGCTCCCATAAGCATCGAGGTATGTACGGTCTTGGAAAGCTCCTTTACATCACCTGCTCCGTAATGCCGTGCGGCGATGACGTTCGCACCTATCGAAAGACCGATAAAAAGGTTTGTCAGCAGGTTTATCAGAGCGGTATTTGAACCGACCGCCGCAAGCGAATTATCTCCTGCGAATTTGCCGACAATAATAATATCTGCGGCGTTGAAAAGAAGCTGCAGGACGCTTGAAAGCATCAGCGGAAGCGTGAATATCAGCATCTTTTTCAGAATAGGTCCGCTGCACATATCAAGCTCATATTTTGAAGATGCGGTTGACACTTTGGATTCTCCTTTTATTCAACAAGCAGGATCGGATAGCCCTTCTGATACGGCTTAACGATCTCGGGATGGATATCAGCCTCGTGAAAGATCTTCTCTGCCAGTCCGTTTTCCGAAAGCTCATTAACAAGCACCGAAAGCGGCTTTTTGTACATCTCGGGGCATATTGAAGCTATTGAGATCACCCTTTTCCCTCCAAGCTCCATTATGCGGTACGGCCAGATCTTACAGTCGAACGGCTTTTCATCACCGAGCCTGCAGCCGCAGCTTTTGTCAAGCAAAGGACAGTTGAAAAGCTCGCCGTCGGGGATACATTTCAGTATTCTTCCGCCCTCGCTTTTCTCAATGAATTCAACCTCGGGATACTCCCGTATGATCCTTTCGCAAAGCTCATCGTTTACGGTGGGAGTTTCCCATATATCATATTTATCAAAAATACAGCAAAGCTGACATTTTGCGCAGCTTTCACCCGATAAAATATTTTTCAGCATTGTTTTCTCCTTTGGAATAAATATTGGATTTATGGATACTATATTTATATGCAAAATTTCCGAAAGGGGGAATTTTTATGAGTATTCAAGGCTTACCGCCTAAAGAGTATAATGAAATGGTAAAAAAAGCCTCGCCGAATTCCAAAAGCCTTATAGATATTCCGAAGGCTTTCCTTATCGGTGGCGCAATATGCTGTGTCGGACAGGCTATCAGCAATATTTTTAAAGCAAACGGCTTTGACACGCAGAGCGCAGCGACCTGGACATCGATAACGCTTGTGTTTATAAGCGCATTGCTGACGGGTCTTGGACTGTATGAAAAGCTTGCCAAGCACGGCGGCGCAGGAACTCTTGTGCCGATAACGGGATTTGCAAACGCAGTCGTGTCCCCTGCGCTTGAATTCAAAACGGAAGGCTTCGTCCTCGGACTCGGCGCAAAGATATTCATAATCTCGGGGCCTGTTATCCTCTACGGAACGGCGGCGTCGGTTTTGTATGGACTCATCTATTATTTCTTTCTGAAATAAACAAAAGATCATCGGGCGGATATAGAATCCGCCCCTGCGTTTTTATAGGTGACAATTCGGAACGGAAAACCCGTCCCCAACATTTTAACAGCATTTTTCGGAAACAAATCAATTACGCAATTACGCATTAAAAATTACTCTCTTGATGTGAGAAATTTTACTGCGCGTTCGATGCTGTCTTTTGAGTTGCCCCAGTCTGCGTCCTTTCCGCTGTTGCGGTAGTCGTACATATTGCAGTAGTGCGTAACATCTTCCTGCAGGACTTCAAGATAGCTGCGGACAAGCTTTTCCGTCATCGCTTCAAAAGCTTTGAGGTCGTTTTTCTGCAGATACGCAGGCGCAAGCGACATAAGCATATCATAATGCGGCAGGCAGATGTATTCCTGCTCGTTCATTAATTGGCGCACATCATCGTGCAGGAACATCTCAAAGAACGTGCGCATAAGACGCTCCATTCCCCAATCAATTTTTTCGCAGACAAAACAGCTTTCGTTTATCTTCGAGAGCTTTGCTTTCTTGGCATTTTTCGGTTCAAAAAGCTTCTTCCGCTCAAAAAGCTGCTGATCGACAGCCGCAAGATGCGTCTGGAGCATAAGCGCAAGCGAAAGGCGGTTCTTCTGCTTCATCATCTGCGAAAAGTGAGTGTGACAGAAGCCTGCTCGGTTGGTTTCGATGCGCACATCGGGTTCCATCATCGCAGCGCCCATTATGTATTCAACGGTTCGCTGTTCAAGCATATCTCTCATACGGCAGATAGGGCAGCCGCATTTTGGTTCAAGAATTTCACTTATCGGGATCGTTAAAATGCTTTCTCTCATATTATTCCTTTCAGCTTTCGTAAACTCCGCTTGTCCTCATATAGTGGAAAAGATACTGCTGCGCAATGCCTGCTGTCGGCTTAATAAACTCGGGCAGACCGTTCGGGTAGAACTGCTCCAGCACACGCTTTATCCATACATCAACGGGGAAACACTCCGTCTTGTACATTCCGTAGAGCATCGTGCAGTCGGCGACTTTAGGGCCAACGCCTTTTATCTTCATAAGCTCCGCTCTTGCTTCGTCGGCAGGTGCGGCGCTTATGCTTTCAAGCGATATCTTTCCGCTTGTCACAAGCTCAACGCAGCTTTCAAGATATTTCGCACGAAAACCTGCACGAAGATAGGAAAAAGCATCGGCGGTGCTGCCTTTGAGCTTTTCCGCAGACGGAAAGCCGCCGTTTTGTTCGCACAGCCTTCCGATTATGCCCTTTATTCGGGGGATATTGTTGTTCTGCGAGATTATGAACGAAACGAGAGCTTCCCACTTGTCCTGCTTTAAAAGTCTTATCCCCGATGCAAATTCGCACGCCTTCGCAAGCGTTTCATCCTCGGAGTAGATGCGTTTCAGCTCTCCGTAGTCCGTGCCGAGGTCAAAATAATCGTACCAGACATTGAGAAAATCACTTTCGGACGTATTTTCAAGTACAAAATAGTCCTTTTCTTTATATATGGTAAGCTTGTTGTTAAGCATAGCACCGTGATATGCGCCGTCAGAGGTTTTCTCCCAGCGGAAAGCCTGTCCGCAGTCAAGTGTTTCGTCAAGGTCGAAGTCGGGCTGCGAAAGGTGGATATCGCTGCCATTTATTATGTAATTCATTTCTTTAAAAGATCCTTCGGGTCATAGTTTGCATTGCGGAAAAGCACATCCTGCTTTGCGGCAACATCATCGGCATAGACCTGCTGCCACTCCTCGGGGGTAAAATCCTCGACCGTTACGGTGATGTGATCCTTTGAACAGCCGATCGCTTCGTAAAGCGCCTCTGCAACCTTCTCGGCGGCAAGCTTTTTCTGTTCGTCTGTTCTTCCTTTAAGCATTTTTACTGAAATATGCGGCATAGTTATTCTCCTTTTGAGGGAACCTCTAAAAACCTCCTTCACGGCAAATCCTCTATGAGTTTCGTCATCTGCTGTGTTATCAAACCTTGTAATACATCAAGTATTACTGCGGTTTGATGCCTTGCAGCTGACAAAACTCATTACGAGGCTTTGCTCGTGTCCCGGTTTTTAGAGAACCCCTTGATTTATTCAAAGCTGTCCGTGGTCGGCTCGGACTTTGGTGCTTCCGATTTCTTTTTATTCTTATTTTTGCGAAGCAGCTTCTGCTCCTTATCCCATTGTTCGTTTTTCAGAACAACGACTTCATCGAAAAGGCAGCGGTATTTCGGCGGAATAAGCTTGTTGATATGCGCCTTGCCGAAGAACCACATTTTAAACTTGCAGTCGGTCTTGACCTTGTCAAAAAAGGTGTGCATAAAGCTTATTTGATTGACCTCAAACCCCAGAAATTCCTTCATGGAAGCAGGCGGCTCGTGGGTGATTATGTAGTCGATCTCGTTGCCTGCGTTTTTGAGATTTTCCGAAGCATAATCTATCTCGTCATTGTCGGGAAGCTCGGCTTCAAACCAAGTGTGCGATTCCCGTCGAATGTCGATCTCCTTTGTCTGACCGCCGCCGAACGCAAAGAACTTGTAACCCTGCATTGAGAGAACAGCTCCCCTTTTTATGTGCATAAGGTTGCCCGAGATTCGGTGGACAGCACCGCCGCAGAAGTCAGCCTCGGGGAATCGGTCAAGCAGGTCAAAATTCTCGTGACAGCCGTCAACAAAGAGCGTGTAGAAGCGTTTTTTTCCTATTTTTCGGAGCATTTTCTGCTCACGCTTGCTGCCGTCCCAGACGAATCCAAAATCACCGCAGACGATCAGTACATCGTTCTTTTTCAGCGCTTTTATTCGTTTATCATTAAATCGGCTGATGTCGCCGTGCATATCGCCTGTTATACAAATCAAGAAAACTTCCTCCAATAATACTAATTTCAAATCAACCTATAGGCCAATCCTCGTATATAATAATCCAATTCTGCGTCAAACTCCTATGCAATGTAATTGCATTGAAGGGCGGCAAGCCTTCCTGCGGTCGTTTTCCTTGACTTGGATTATTCTATCTGTCGGCTTTGTCTATAGAACGATTTGAAATTAGTATAAAATCAATCTTATTACATTATATCACATTTTTTCCGAAACGTAAAGAGGAAAATCACTCAAAACCACGGTATTATACTAATCTTTATACTAATCCTCATTTGTTCGGTAGATAAAGTTGGCAGATAGAATTGCACCAATTAGGTAAACTTGTTTACCTTGGAGAGCGACCGCAGGCGTGCTGTCGCACGGCAAGGGAGCTTGACGACGAGTGGTGCAATTATAGCTGCCCAATTTATCTACCGGTTAAATGAGGATTAGTATTAATCAAAGTGCAGCGTTTGTTTCCATATAGTCACAAAACAACTCGAAAAAACCGCCCCGAAACAGTCTGTCTGCTCGGGGCGGCTTTATTAGCCTTAAAAATTCTTTTTTACGGATTATTTTTTGTAATCATAAGCCAGTACCGCTTCAATAGCTTTAAGCTCATCTTCGGTGAGGATATAGGTTTCATCCGAATCCTTATTCTTTTCGCAGATCTCATTTACGAGATCAATGCTGTTGAACACAGACAATACCGGCTCGATCTCCTCGGTAAATTCATCCGTGCAGGAAGCCATAAGAGTACCGTTTGCTGCAAATCCGGGATTAAAGCTGTCGCCTATCTTTACAGTGGGCTGTGCAACAACTCCCACATAGATCTGCTGGAAGGTCTTGTCCTTTAATGTGGAAAGGTCAACAACAATTGTGCCGCTCTCTCCGCTCACGGGATAATACTTCATCAGCCAGCCTGTGCCATCCTCGTTCCAGCCGTTTAAGATAACAACTATCGCACTGCATTCGTCGGGGTTTTTAAGAGTATAGTTAAACTTGATCGCAGCATAATCATTTGCCTTATAAGGTTCGCTCGAACCTGCGACCATTTCTGTATACACGATCTCGATCCTGCCGTTAGGAACACTACCTAATTCGGCATCCCAGTCACATTCTTCCTGAATAGTAACTTCGTCAATGGTTACCGGATCAAGCTCAACATCGGGGAGTGTGTCAAGAGCTTCTACATTTGTTATGGTTGCACTGTCTGTGCTTGAGAATTCAAGTACATCTCCTTCGGAAATCTCACCCGTAATTGCTGTAATGTCGCTTAGTGACTTAAGCGTGGATGTTGTGGGTTCATTCTTCGCATCAAGATTAGCATAGTAACTGTCGCTGACATTGCCGTCGGCGTCGATACGGCGGATTTCAGCACAAGGCCATGGGCAATAAGTCCAGCCTTCGTAATATTTTACACCGTCATCACCGATATGATCGGCTTCGTGACCGCACTCGCCGATCTTGGTTACGTCTGCGTTAATCACAACATACTTTGCGTCCTTCAGCTCTTCATAGGAAAGATAGATCGCCTTCGTGGGAACATAAGTGATATTAAGCTTTACAGATGTGATACGAAGAATAAGCTTTGCAGAGGGATCATTGCTCCATGTGCCTATGTCAAGGCTCATACCGTAATAGTCGGAGATGTCCGTTACATCGCTGAGAGCTGCTATGCGGCTTGCGCTTATATTGCAGCTGCCTGTTTTCTCGGAGAATTTATATGATGGATCGTCAGAGTTATATGAATCTCTCCATACGTCTTCACCTGTCATTCCACAGGTATTGGGTAGAAATTGTACTTCACCTGTAGCTCCCGAATCGGTTCCATCGGTGGTCAACTCCCATTCGCAAACTGCGGTAATATCATTGATTACAAAGGGCCATTCGCAGGGAGTATCGCCTGTCTGCTCTTTAAGCGCACTGAGTATTTCGGAATTGAGATTGTCGTTTACATACTTGTCTATATACCAGCTGCCTGACTGTGTATCGTCATTGTATAAGTGTCTGAACTCTCCGTTTTCGGTGTCAACATCGCTGAAATCAACCGTACCTGTCCAATCGGAATCGATAGTTACATTTACAGTCTTTCTTCCGAGTTCATCATACTCGGGAGGATCGATCGGCTCAATGGGGTCGATCTGAGCAGTAGCATCTTCACTGCAGGAGGTCAGGATCGCCGCACTTGTAACTTCAAAGCAGGGTGTGAAGCTGTCGCCTATCTGAGAGGTGGACAATGCAACAGGTCCCACATAAATATTGTGGAAGGTCTTGTCCTGCATATCGGAAAGGTCGATGATGATAGAGCCGCCGGTGGCTTCATAGTATCTCATATCCCAGCCTACGCTGTTTTCTTCCCATCCATGAAGTATCACAACGATACCGCTGCATTTACCGGGATTTTTAAGGGTGTAGTCTATCTTGATAGCTTCATATCCGTTGAAGGATGTTTCAGCAGCAAAGGATGCTATAGTAATTGTGGGCATGATCTCGGGCTTACCGTTGGGAACAGATTCGCCATCGACCCAATCCGATGATTCCTCAATAAATAATTCATCAATGCTGCCCGTATTCAGAATAATGTCGGGCAATGTGCTGCTTGCTTCAAGTTTGGTTATCACAGCCGAATCATAGCAGGTGAATTCCAGCGTATCGCCTTCGGAAAGCTCGCCTGTTGTTGCTATAATATCGCTGTAGGTTATCAGATATGTATCGCTTTCATGATCGGCAGGGCCGGGAGATGCTGTATAGGTTTCGCTCCTTGTACCGTCGGCAGAAACACGAGTGACAAATATTTCTGCCCATGGACAGTATGTCCAGCCTTCAAAGTAGTTGACCCCGTCTTCACCTATATGGTCATCGTGACCGCAATCGCCTATCTTGTTTTTGTTAAACGAAACGCTGATATACTTTGCGTCCTGAAGCTCTTCGTATGTAAGGTATGAGCAATCACCGTTATCGCCGCTTACTGCCTGATATGTAACATTAAAGGTGATGTTTGTAAGAGAAAAGGTCAGAGTATCCTCGGGATTGTCTGTCCATGCGCCGATAGCGATATTCATATACTCGTAGTCGGTGATCTCCACATCTGAAAGCGCAGTTACTTTGCTTGCAGATATACTGCCCGAACCCGATTTGCCGGTAAACTGATAGTCAGTTTTGTCATCGGGAATGTTCAGATCATACTTTTCATCGCCATTAGTTCCGCCTGTGCCTGACATTATAGAAATATCGGGGTTTTCCTGTTCAGTTTTGAAATCCCAGCTGAAATCAGCGGAAATATCGTTTATCTGTATTGAACTTGACTCGGGTCTGCTGCCTGTCTGTTCCTTAATAGCATCCAGTATCTCTATAAACATATCTGAGGATGTACCATTATCGTAGTGTTTAAAGAAATCCCATGTATTACCGCCATCATAGGTTGATTTCCAGCCGCCGCGGGAAGTCTCCGAATATCCTACCGTAAGGGTAATGCTGTCCCAAGAAAATTCAAGGACATCGTCGGGATTATTGGTGCTTGCTCCTGCATTTAAAGAAAAGCCGCGAATAATATCTACGGGCTGAACGCTGTCCCGACATTCGGCGGTGCTGAATGTCCCGCTGCCCGTCATAGTGCTGTGATATGTTACCAGATCGCCGCTGTTGTTTGCATCATTGCCGTCTGCATCCTCACCCCAGACACATGGCCATACAATAATATTAGGAATTCTTTCCTCTTCCGATGAAGAGTATTTCCAGCTGTAATCAATGGAAAAACCTGTGATCTCTACAACGGAATAATCGGTCAGCTCCAAGCCTTCCTGCTGATTTATAGCAGAAACAATGTCCGATTTGCTGTCCCAGGAATTAAACTGATACCCGCCCGATTCGCCTTCATCGTCAAAGCTCTTTGTTACAGGGTCTGCCGCAGGGTCATACTCGGTGTAAATACCCTTAAAATCCAGAGTGCTGCTCATATCGGGAGTCAGGGTCACGGTTGTTTCGGTCAATTCAACATCCGTATCGCTGTAATCCAATGTATATGACCAATCCGAAAGAGTTACATCGACAGTTTTCTCGTTTTCCTCTGCGCTGAAGGACGGAACAGCGGGAAGTAAGCTTACTGTCATTGCTGCTGTTGTCAACATGGCAATTGTCTTTGAACGTTTCTTTATCATTTTTATCCTCCTGTTCAAATTTTTTAAAAGACATGAATGATATGAAGATATCGTACACAGAATACTATCTCACTAAAGTGTACTGCTACGCATAATTTTATGGAAACGATTCTGCTCTCATTCCGATCGTAAGCAAGATAGGTTACGCCGAAGCCTCCCCTGCCCGTCAGCTGTCCGATAACATAACTGCCGTTAAGCACCGTTCCCACAGGAAGAGCGTCATGTCCGGAAAATTTATCCTCCGCAGTATAGCCGCAGCTGCTGCATTTCCCGTTTACGGTAGAAAAAGCAGTTTCCGAACAGCTTACACTTTGATGACATAAATCGCCTCTGCTATATGCATTTTCTTTGATGATTCTCTGAATTTTTATAATTTATTATATCACTGAATTACAAACATTTGGTATGCATATTTGCATTATTTTATCAATTGTAAAATTAAAACAAACTTTTATACTGATCCACATTTATTCGGTAGATAAAGTAGGCAAATAGAATTTCACCAATCAGGTAAACTTGTTTACCTACTTGGATTATTCTATCTGTCGGCTTTGTCTATAGAACGATTTGATATTAGTATAACATCTCGGACAAATTCTTTTTTGGTGTACATTTCATCGTACAGTATTATTTTTTCTCAAAAAAAGCATTGACAAATCAGAACATTTGTGCTATTATAAACTTGCAACCAAAACAAACGTTCGTACGAAACAGCAAAAATTGGTGGGAAAGCTGAAAACTGCCCCGAACAGCATTCCCATTGTACTTGTTTATACAAAAGAAACGCTGATTAATACGTTTCCTTAGAAGGGAGAGCTTTTTATGGCAAAATGTATATACGATGAATTTGACGAGTGTACCTTCGGCTGTGAAAACTGCCGCCGTTCGGAGATCGTTTGCGCAGAGTGCGGCTGCGTGGACGGGGTCTTCTTCGTGCAGAACGGAAGGACATTATGCTTTGACTGCTTCAGAGAGGAGGTCGGCGAAGAAGAATACGGAGATTTTGCGGCTGAATACGAGACCGAATTCACCGATTTTTTAATGAAAAAGCATCAAAAACAGAGGATCGGAACATTCGGCAGCGAGAATTAAGAGGTCCTGCCCATGACAGCAAAGGAGTTTTTATCATTGTACCGGGCGGACATGGAAAAGATCCGACAGAACCGCAGTCAAATGATCTCGGCAGAGCGCAGAGCATGGGAGATCTGCAGCAGGAATTATTTTGAATACACCTCCGAGTTTGAGGACAAGCTGTGGGAAGAAAACGAGGAGCTTGCCCGTGAGATGGTCGATGTGGAAAGGGCGGTTGAGCAGCTGCCCGACGGCAATTGCAAACAGGTTCTTTGCAAACGCTATATTTCGGGTAAAAAATGGTCGGAAATAGCGGAAGAAATGTGTTACAGCGAGCAGCACATTCACCGTCTGCATCAAAAGGCGCTGAAACAGATAATTCTTCCGCTCCGATACAAAAACAGCTAAACGCGTTTTTATGCAAAAATGCCGCAGGGTAATACTAAGGAAACGCTGATATTGCTGCGGCAAATACGTTTCAGCCGTTTTTCAAAATGTCTATGTCAGAATGACATTAAAGACAGGAAACTCGTACATTTTCCAAAACGGCGAAACGAACGCTGCGCTTTAATCAGCGTTTTCCTAAAAACTATCCTGCGGCAAGCTTCTATCGTTTGATCTTTTTTGCAATTTTTTCGTTATACATAAGCTGATCGGATTTGCGGACAAGCTCCTCAAAGGTCGCATCGTCCGAGGAGGTCGTGAAAATTCCGACGCTTGCGGAAACCGTATATGGTTTTCCCGAATTTTCATTGAATTCGAGCAGCCATTGATTGATTTTATCACGGATACCATTGTCAGCCTTACCCTTGACAACTGCGAACATTTCATCTCCGCCGAAACGCACGCAAACGGAATCATCGGGGCAGGAATTTTGAAGCGCCTGCGCAACTGCTTTTATGGCAATATCGCCCTCATCGTGACCGTACTTGTCATTGAGATGCTTCAGATCATCAAGGTCTGCGAGTATTGCAGTGATCGTTCCGCTGCATTGCTTCTTGAAATTGGAAAATACCTTCATAAATCCGCTTCGATTATAAAGACCTGTCAATGAATCGCGGCGATAGGATTCCTCAATATGCTCCATAAGATAACGCTGATATCTTGCGGCTCTGAAACCGCTCAGGGCACTGCACAAGGTCATTGTTATCTGAAGAGTTTTTGCATAATTATCCTTGTAGCCTTCCTTGTAAAAATAGCAAACATACCCGAACGGAGAACCCTTAAATGCGAGAACATTGAAGACTATCGGTGCCTCTATGCTTGATAAGAGCTTATCAAAATCATGATAAAGCTGTTTGAGCGGAAACTCCGTCATCTTTGTGCGAAGCTCTGGGGTCGATCCGCTTTTATAGATAACGTGAGCCGTTTGCGACATAATATCGCTCCGATCGTCAATACCCGGGTTAAGCGAGGGATCAATAAAGTCATCATCGACAACACAGACCATATCATAAAGAAGGGTCTGGTCATCGAGCACCTTTCCGATCTGCTCGATCTCGGTGCAGCTCTGGATGCTCATTGAGATACGGTTCAGGCGTTTGTCATCCTCCTGGAAACGATGATATCTGTTATTCACGAAATTGATGTATCCACAGATCTCCATCGTATCGCTCTCACCGCATCCGCAGGACTCTCCAAGCATTATCCGAGGTTCGCAAAGATACTCATTCCGCAGCTCTTTGCCCTCAAAGCTTTCATAAACAGCGTAAGCTATACTCTCTGCAAGTGCATCATAATCACATTCACAGGTGGTTATCTTCGGATCATTGAATCTTGCTTCAACAATCCCGTCAAATCCCGTGACAATGACATCCTCCGGAATACGGAAACCTGCTTTTTTCAAGGTAAGTGACGCTGCAATCGCGCTTGAATCGTTCGCACATATAATAGCCCTCGGAACACGCTTTTCACTGATAAGCTTGTTGACTGCTTTTTCAGTCGGGCCGCTCCAAAAATCGCCGTAGCTGATCATACTCTCATCAAAAGGAAGACCATTTTCGCCGAGAACACGTTTGAAGCATTCAATTCTTTCATCGGAAAAATTATTTCCTTTAACACCTGCGATCATGTGGATAGAGTCAACATTATGCTTCTTTATGACATGGCGAACAATCGATTCAAAGCCTTTTGTATAGTCAAAGCTGAAATTTACGCAGTCTTCACGTGATTTTCCAATATAAAAGACCTGTTTTCCTGCTGCTTTTGTTCTGTTAATTATATCTTCAAGGACTTCTTTATTCTTTATTGCTTCCGATTGTATAACAACGGCGTCAATGATCGAAAAATTCATAAGTTGAAATACCGCTGCATCACCATGTTCCGCAACAGTACCATAATACAGATCGGACACTGTACTGAAAACGATAAGTCTGCCGCCGCGCTTAATTAATTCTTCATTTAACGCGCTAATAAGTTTTACACAATAATCATCGTAGATCCTTGTTGTACATAATGCAACGACCTTCATTTTTTCGTTCACCGCCCGATCCTCCTTTTGCAAGATACATTATTCAAGCATATTATAACATATTTTCTTTTTTATTTCAATAACTCCGTAAAAAAATTGTTGTATAAAAAACGGTGTGGAACCTGTCCACACCGTTTTGATCTTTTATGTTGTTTTGATTAGCCCTTAACTGCACCGAGTGCAACACCCTTAACAATATACTTGGAAAGGAAGAGGTAAACAATAACTACAGGAATGATCGAAAGAAGGATCATCATGTAAACTTCGCCGAGGTCACCGTTCTGGGAATTGATCTTTGAACGGAGAACAGCCATCATGATAGGAAGTGTCCACTTGTCAGCCTTGTCAATAACAAGTGCAGGTGTGAAGTAGTTGTTCCATGATGCAACGAAAGCGAAGATCATCTGTACTGCAATTGCAGGCTTGAGGATCGGAAGTGCAATTGTGTTGAATGTTCTGAATTCGTTTGAGCCGTCAACACGAGCAGCTTCAATAATTTCAAGCGGAAGTGTGCTCTCGATGTTTTGCTTCATATAGAAAAATACAGCAGGAGCAGCGATCGCAGGAATAACAAGCGGCCAGTATGTATTCTGAAGGTTTACCTGTCTTACAAGCTGAACAAAACCAACGGCAGAAACCTGAGTCGGGATCATCATAACAATCAGAATGAAGTTGAACGCAAAACCCTTGAGTGCAAAGTCATATACATGAACGCCGTAAGCAGTCATTGCAGAAAAGTACGTTGTGATCAAGCAAGCAGAAGCCGCAATAATAAAGCTGTTTGCCATACCGCGAGGGATTGTAAAAAGTGCTGTATCATTCCATGCGGTTTTAAGGTTATTTAAGAAATGTGTGCTTGGAATAGCAGAAAATCCGCCCTGAAGCTGTCCGTTGCTTCTTGTAGAGTTGATTATAAGAAAATAAATTGAAAACAACGAAAGTATAGTAACAAAAATAAGGAAGATATAAGCAACTACTCTTGAAACCTTAGTGGTTGCAGCGTTGCTTTTATCATGGCCAACCGGCTGGAAATTAATGTTCGACATTAAAGAACCCCCTTACTCTTGCTCTTTTTAGGTTTAGGATCGGAACGTCCGCTTATGATTGAAAGATATACAGCATAGCTGAGGACACCTGTAATGATAAATACAAGTACAGATACAGCACCGGCCATACCATAGTTCTTAGTAGTTCCGAGGAAACGGTTGAGGTACATGATAAGTGTCATTGTACTTCTGTCCGGATTTCCAAGTCCGCTTGTGATAACCTGAGGCACGTCGTACATCTGGAAACCACCGATAAGAGATGTAATAACAACATATACAAGGATCGGAGCAAGGAGCGGAAGTGTGATCTTGCGGAATACCTGTCCGGAAGTTGCACCGTCAATTGCAGCAGCTTCAAGCAAGCTTTGGTCAATACCCATAATACCTGCCATAAGCATGATCGTTGTATTACCAAACCACATCAGGAAGTTGATAAATGCGATTATTCCTCTTGAAGTGCCCACATTATTGAAGAAGTCAACAATTTTATTGGGATCACCGCCGGAAATAATCTGGTTTATCGGGCCGACATTAGAGAACAATGTGAAGAACAGCATTGCAAATGCAGCAGCCATGATGAGGTTAGGAAGGTAGATAACTGTTTTAAAGAATGTCTGTCCTTTGATATTAAGGCTTGTGCTTGTGAAAATAACAGCAAGAAGAAGTGAGAATGCAAGCTGCGGAATTGCACCTGCGATCCACATTATCATTGTGTTAGCTGCATAAGTCAAAATATCAATTTTTCCGCTTGCATCAGCAGTAAACAGCTTTTTAAAGTTTCCGAGTCCAACAAAATTAGGTCCAACCTGTGAAAATGTACTTGCATCCCAGTAATTTTCAAAAAGGCTGTTATAGAATGTTGAAAGCAGCGGATAGAAAGTACATACAAGGAATACTATGAAGAAAGGTGCGATAAAGATATAGCCCCATTTTGCATAGCTGATTGATTTTCTTTTCATGCTTCGACCTCTTCCCATTACCTGATTTTTGATATGAAAAGGGGCAAGGCGGAATAGCCCTGCCCCAATTTCACAATTTAGGTTATTATTTTAGTTTGAATTAGCCAGCAAAACCGGAGCAGTCATGTGTGATGGACGGGCACTTTTCATCGAGTACCTTATCAACGTTAGCCCAAGCTTCAGCTTCGGAGATAGAACCTGTGAAGTAGTCGAGGAAGCATCCGGGAACGTCTTCGTTGAATACCTGACCATAAGGTGTAGAACGGAACTTGATGTTCTTAGCAAGCTCTACGAAGACAGCTGTATCGTTCTGACCGCCGAGGAGTTCGTTGCCGTAGTCAGGATCATCAGCAAACTTCTGGTTAACAGCTGTGTTGTTGGAGAACTGGTTCTGTTCAGATACAAGCTTAGAGCAGATATCTTCGTTAGCTGTGAATGCGTTCATAACGTCAGCAACCATCTCAGGGTTATCTGTGCCAGTTGCAGCGAGGAGCCATGTACCGCCCCAGAAGTGAGCAGCAGGACCTTCGATAATAGCCCAGTCACCCTTAGAGCCTGTAGTTTCATCCCATGCAGGACCCATGCAGAAGTTGTAGTACCATGCAGGACCGAAGAAGCACATTGCCTTACCGTCAGCACCCATTTCAGCGGACTTTTCATCGGACCAAACGCCACCCGTTGTTGTGTAGCCGTTGTCAACAAAGTTCTTAGCCTGCTTGATCCAAGTCTTAACCTGATCGTCAACCTGGAATACGCCGTCAGCAGATACCCAGTCAGTTGTGATGTTGTTAGCGAAAGGTCTGTATGTTTCAGCGTAGGAAGCAGTCATGAGGTAGCCGGCTTCCTTAGCCTTAGCAGCAACTTCGTCAAACTTTGTCCAGTCAGAGAGCTGAGCCTGAACTTCAGCAGGATCGGAAGTACCGAGAACTGCTTCAGCGATAGATCTTCTGTAGATAAGAGCAGAAGGACAGCACTGGAAGGAAACGCCCTTGAGAGCGCCGTCGCTGCTGGATGCAGCACTGATTGTGTAGTCATATTCTGTGTCGAGAGGCTGAACGCCGATTGTTGTAACGTCCATTGTTACAGCAGCGTTTGTGTACTTAGCAATGTAGTCAGCTTCTGCAAGGAACATATCGATCTTGTCGTCAGCTGCAGCTGCGTCCTGACCGCTGAGAGCTTCATCAAGCTTCTGCTGGTAAACGCCGCCGTCGGAAGGATTGATTACCCAGTTAACGGTTACGCCATCGGGAACCTTGTAGTAGTTCTCAAAGAAGCCCTTGAACTCTTCGTTCCAAGCGTAAATGTTGAATACCTTACCTTCTGTTTCGGAAAGTGTGATGCCTGTACCTGCTGTAGCAGGATCGTTTGCTGCAGGAGCAGCATCGCCGTTATCAGCAGCAGCTGTTTCGCCGTTGTCAGCAGCAGCGTCAGCAGCCTTTGTTGTTGTTTCGCCACCCTCAGTTGTTGTTGTTGCTGTGTCTCCACAACCTGCGAGCATAGTTCCAGCTAATGCTAAAGCAGAGAGGAGAGCAAGATTTCTCTTAAAATTCTTCATTTGATTTTTCCTCCTTAAAGTTATATTATATTTAAAAAAATATAATAGCGAATTTTACTTGGTCAGATCCCTGACCGAACCACCCTCAAGAAGATATCCCTCTACCACAACGGTTTCGCTGTTTTCGGGAAGCTCCTTGTTTATCAGTGAGATCAACTGCTCTGCAGCGGCTTTTCCAAGTTCGTCCGTATCCTGCTTAAAAGTTGTAAGCTTCGGACTGAGGACCTGTGAAAGCGTTATGCCATCATAACCTGCAACGGAGATGTCTTCCGGCACCGAAAGACCGAGTCTTTCAAATACGTTCAGAGCACCTATTGCCGAGAAATCATCGGGAAGAAGGATGCACGTCGGAGGATCACTCATTTTCATAAGCTGCTCCACAAGCTCTTCCGTTTTTTCCGGGTTACGATAGTAACCGCCAAGCAGATATTCTTCTCTGACATTTATATTTAAGGCTTCCATAGTCTTTCTGAACGCATCCACTCTCGCGGAGGTCACCCCGGACCGGTCACCGTAAATATACGCAATTTTTTCATGTCCCATTTTATGGACATAATTCACAAGACACTCGATGCCTTTGAAGTTATCCGAGATGACCGCAGGCTTATTATCTGTTTTTTTATCGAGCGTCACGATAGGGATCGAGCTTTTTATAAGCTGTGCAACTCCCTCATCGCTGTAGTCGTCCACATTTGCTACCATAACTCCGTCAACATTTCTGCTTATGCAGTGCTCATAGACGGTCAGTTGATTGCAGCCGATGTTATGACTGATAAAGGTTATATCGTAACCTTGTTTTTCCGCCACTCTCTTGAACGCATCAAGAACAGCTGCGAAATAATTATGAGTAAGACCGCTGTTGGCCCTTTCGTTAAAGAGAACTCCGAGATTATATGTACGGTTCGTTTTAAGAGCCCTTGCCTGATAATTGGGAAGATATCCCATTTTCTTGGCAGTTTCTCTGATATGAGCTTTTGTCGCTTCGCTGACATCTCTGTGGTCATTCAGCGCCTTGCTGACAGTAGCTATTGACACACCGCATTCCGAAGCGATGTCCTTGATCGAAACCATGTCAGCAACAACTCTCCCGTTATGCCTTTCGGCTGAAATCTTCGGAACAAGTCTTTAAACGTTTTCGTCCCTTGTTCGATTATTAATATACAACCTAAAGCTCAATATGTCAATGGGTTTTAAAGATTTGATAAAAAAAATAGTTGTTTTGCACAATATTGGAACATTTTTTTAAGCACTTATAACAGCAGAATATGAATGCAATTTTAACATTCACCAACAATTTCAAAAACAGCACCGTTAAAATAAACAACCGTACCACACAGTCAAATTGTTATTTGTATAAATAGAACAAATAAACGTTTAAGTGCGGTCAACGAAGCCTGCCTTATGATAAGCCTTTGAAACGACCCTTCTTGATATCTTGAATGCAGCGTCTGCTCCCTTTGTATAGCTTTCCTCGAGGAACTTTTTGTCTGCGATGAGCTTGTCAAACTCGATTCTGACGGGTGCAAGGTGGTCGGCAACCGCTTCACCGACAGCGAGCTTGAAGTCGCCGTAGCCCTTTCCGTCAAATTCACGTTCTATCTCCTCATTTGACTTGCCCGTTACAACGGAATAGATGGTCATAAGGTTGTTTATGCCGTCTTTTCCTTCGGCATAGCGCACAACAGCGTCGCTGTCGGTAACTGCACGCTTGAACTTGCGGATGATAGCGTCCTTGTCATCGAGGATATAGATACAGCCGTTCTGATTTTCGTCCGATTTGGACATTTTTTTGGTCGGCTCGGCAAGCGACATGATCTTTGCGCCCTTTGGAGGAATGTAGCCGTCGGGAAGCTTGAAAAGCTCGCCGTAACGCTGATTGAAGCGCTGCGCAACATTTCGTGTAAGCTCAAGATGCTGCTTCTGGTCTGCACCTACGGGAACAAGGTCTGCATTATATGCAAGGATATCGGCCGCCATGAGTACAGGATATGTGAAAAGTCCCGAATTTATGTCATCAGGGTGCTTTGCGGACTTGTCCTTGAACTGGGTCATACGGGAAAGCTCGCCGAACTGTGTGCAGCAGGCAAGGAGCCAGTTGAGCTGTGCGTGAGTCGGAACGTGCGACTGGATAAAGGCGACCGATCTGTTCGGGTCAACGCCGCAGGCAAGTATAGCCGCATAAGCTTCGAGCGTATTCTTGCGAAGCTTTGCAGGATCCTGACGTACTGTGATAGCGTGCATATCGGCGATCATGTAAAGGCAGTCATAGTCGCTCTGGAGCTGTGCCCAGTTCTTGATCGCACCGACATAGTTTCCGAGCGTAAAAGCGCCCGACGGCTGGATGCCGCTGAGTATTACTTTTTTCTTTTCGTTTTCAGTCATGATTTGCACTTCCTTAATTTATTTTAGAGGTTCCCTTTGGTTTTCTTCCCCAAATATCAGTCAAACATCTCTTTTGAAAGCTTTCCGAGGATCTCGCAGCCCTTTACGAGCTGTTCGTCGGTCGGTGTGGAGAAATTAAGACGGAACGAGCTTGTCTTTTCGCTTTCGTGGATAAGGAACGCCGTTCCCGGGACAACTGCGACCTTGTATTTCTGAACAGCGGTATTGCAGAAGCCCATCATATCGCTGCCCTCGGGGAGAGTTGCCCATATAAACAGACCTCCCTCGGGTCTTGTGACGGTGATCTTCTTTGAGAAATTCCTGTCGATCTCATCAAGCATAAGTCCGCATTTATGACGGTAAACAGCTCTTATTTCCTCAAGGTGAGCGTCCATATCGTAATTTTTGAGATACTCGTCACAGATCATCTGCGCCATGATGTTCGTATGAACGTCCGATACCTGCTTGCAGACTACCATTTTCTGGATCACAGGCTTCGGTGCGCTGACATAACCTACGCGAAGTCCCGGTGCAAGCGTTTTTGAGAATGTTCTTGAATAGATAACGATGCCGTCTTTATCCATTGTTTTTACAGACGGGATGTTTTCGCCTGCAAAACGGATATCGCCGTAAGGGTTGTCCTCAAGTATCATAACTCCGTACTTCTTTGCAAGCTCATAGACAGCCTTGCGCTTTTCGAGCGAGGTGCAAAGACCTGTCGGGTTCTGGAAATTCGGGATGATGTAGATAAGCTTCGGCTTTTTCGCTGTTTTGAGAGCGTCTTCAAGAGCTTCAAGCTTCATTCCGTCTTCTTCCATGGGAATACCTACAAGGTTTACGTTATAGGATTTGAACGCATTAAGGCTGCCGATGAAGGACGGAGCTTCGCAGAAAAGTGTATCTCCCTCATTGAGAAGCACCTTGCAGGCAAGCTCGTTCGCCTGCTGTGCGCCCGAAGTGATGATAAGCTCATCCTGTTCTTCGTTAAAGCAGTCTGCTTTCTTCATTCGCTCCTTCAGACGTTCACGGAGCGGTGTATAGCCCTCGGTGACGCTGTACTGGAGAGCGTTTATCGGATTATCGGCAAGGAGCTTTGCCGTGATGCCTGCGATCTCCTTCACGGGGAAGGCTTCGGGGGCAGGATTTCCCGCTGCGAGCGAGATCACTTCCGGGTCGGAGGTGAATTTAAGAATTTCTCTGATAACGGACGGCTGGAGCGAGCTGACCTTATCCGAAAAAATATAATCCATTTCTATCGAACCTTTCAATGAAAAATTTCACAAATCATTATATCATATTTTATTAAAAAATGCAAGCAAAAAAGAAAAACGGTGAAAAACGCACTGGTTTTTCACCGTTGAAAGTACCGGAAATAAGGATTTAGCCCTCTTCCTTCATCTTTGCGAAGCACTCGCTGCAGTAAACAGGACGGTCTTCTCTCGGTCTGAAAGGAACCTTTGCAACGCCGCCGCAGGAAGCGCAGGTTGCTTCAAACATTTCTCTTTCTGTTCTTGTGCTGTTCTTTCTTGCATCACGGCAAGCCTTGCATCTCTGGGGTTCGTTTACAAATCCCTTTTCTGCATAGAATTCCTGCTCACCGGCTGTGAATACGAACTCATTTCCACATTCCTTGCAAACTAATGTCTTGTCTTCGTACATTTTGATTTCCCTCGCTTAAAAAAATAATAAATTTTAGACCTGAGGACGGACTTGCACCGACACCTTTGCCTTTGTGGAAAGAACAACGCTCTGAACTTTAAGCTACTTGGCCATATATATGAAAGCTCCTCATTTTCCGAGAAGCATTTTCAGCTTTTTCCTTATTCTGAAAACGGCATTATCCGCCGATTTTTCCGAGATACCGAGTATCTCTGCGATCTCACGATAGCTCCTGCCGTCAAGATAAAGCTCGAACACTCTTGCTTCAAGCGGCGCTAACACCGATCCGATCTTCTTTTTTATGCTTATGTCGCTTTCTTTTTCAAGGCAGATATTCTCGGGTGAGGAATCTGCGTCTGCGATGTTGTTTTCATCTGCGATAACGGTCAGATCGTTCTGCTTATGCTTTGCGATGATCTGCGCAGCCGTTTTGATTCGGTTAGTCACGCAGGCATCGGCAAACGAAGAAAACTTTGCGCCGTTCTCACGATCGAAGCTTTCAATTGCGCTGCAGAGTGCGAGCAGTCCCTCCTGCGTAAGATCCTCCAAGTCGGAGGAATTATCCGAAAAGGTATGCGCTCTTTTCAGCACAAGCTTCATATAGCGTGAAATGATCACGGAAACTGCATCCTTGCCGTCCTTGCTCTGCCGTCCGCTGTCGCTGCGGATAATATCTATAAGCTCTTTGTCGGAAAGCTCTTCCGTTTTCTGGATCAATTCTATTCAACCTCCGAAAAAGCTTGCTAAAGGTAAACAATTGCGGCTCCGAAAATATAGTTCAAAAATATTTCACCTGTTACAATAAATTTAGTCGGTAAATCCATAACAAACCAGCTATGGTTTACAC
>JBJEQP010000055.1:0-61380 GCA_051881815.1 Oscillospiraceae bacterium
CACGGTGGTGTGAGAGGACGGCTGCTCAATTAATGGGCAGCCTCCTACTCGATTCAAAAAGAATGAATTTTCTCTGTAATATTTTATTATAAATATTTACTTTTCGGCAAAATATGATATAATATGATATATACAGACAGAAAAAGTCTGATTTTTATGTAAAGGAGCATTTATATGGGATTTCTTATGGAACACACGGGTATCCTTATCGGAATAGTTGTTGCAATTGTTGTGATAATCATTCTGGCATCGGGATATGTCAAAGCGCCGCCCGATAAGGCTTACATCATCTCGGGTATAGGAAAAAAGGCAAGGGTAGTTATCGGAAAGGCTTCGGTAAAAATACCGTTTTTTGAACGTCTTGATAAGCTCGATCTGAGCCTTATGTCCGTTGATGTTAAGACTGCTTCTGCCGTACCTACTGCCGATTATATCAACATCATGGTCGATGCCGCAGTAAATGTTAAAGTATCTCTTGACCCCGAGGGATTGAGCCTTGCGCAGCAGAACTTCCTTAATAAGGATAAGGTTTATATTGTAGGAGTCGCAAGAGAAGTTCTTGAAGGTAATATGCGTGAGATCGTCGGAACGATGGAGCTTCGTGATATGGTTTCAAACCGTCAGAAGTTCGCCGATAAGGTCAAGGAAAACGCCGCTCCCGACCTTGCAAAAATGGGTCTTGACGTTGTTTCCTTCAACGTTCAGAATTTCACCGATTCACAGGGCGTTATCGACAATCTCGGTATCGACAATATTTCCAAGATACAGAAGGATGCGTCTATCGCCCGTGCAGTCGCTGACAGAGATGTAGCAGTTGCAAGAGCAAACGCAGAAAAGGAAGCAAATGACGCTAAAGTTGCTGCAAACCTTGAAATTGCAACAAAGCAGAACGACCTTGCTATCAAGCAGGCTGAACTTAAAAAAGCGTCCGACATCAAGAAGGCTGAAGCTGACGCAGCTTATACTATCCAGCAGGAAGAGCAGCGTAAGCAGATCGAAATTACGACCGCTAATGCTAACATTGCCCGTCAGGAAAAGGAAGTCGAGCTTGAAACACAGAAGATCGCTATTCAGGAACGCCGCCTTGACGCAGAAGTAAGAAAACAGGCCGAAGCAAAGAAGTTTGAACAGCAGCAGCGCGCCGATGCCGATCTTTACACCCGTCAGAAAGAGGCAGAAGCTAAAAAATACGAGGACGTTCAGAACGCCGAAGCTGAACTGGCTGTTAAGCAGAAGGAAGCCGAAGCTATGTATTACCTCGCCGAACAGTCTGCAAAGGCTACAAAGGCACAGGCTGACGCATCAAGATACGCAGCCGAGCAGTCTGCCGAAGGTATCAAAGCAAAGGGCTTTGCAGAAGCTGAAGCTGTAAGAGCAAAAGCGCTTGCAGAAGCAGAAGGTCTTGACAAGAAGGCAGAAGCTATGCAGAAGATGCAGGAAGCTGCTATCCTTCAGATGTATTTTGAAAAGCTTCCCGATATTGCAAGAGCAGTTGCAGAACCTCTCGCCAATATTGACTCCATAACAATGTATGGCGACGGAAATACCTCAAAGCTTGTAAGCGATATAACAACATCGACAAATCAGATCTCGAGCGGTCTGCTTGACGGAATGGGAATATCGCTTAAAGACCTTATGAACAGCCTCCTCACAGGCAGAGCTATCGGTGCAGGCATAGGTGCGTCGGTTTCACCTGTCCAGACGGCGGAAACGGTCGATAAACCCGTAGTTGAAGAGAAAAAAGAACCCGTAACCGCAGGAAATACAGCAGAATAAATACAAAAGCTCCGCAATTCATGATCAAAATGTGAATTGCGGAGCTTGTTTGTTATTATGTTTCGTTCGGAATATCCTTGCCTGTCTTTGCGATGATTTTTTTTACGTCAATGACAAGTATATCATCATCCACACGGGAATTGCGTGCAACACCGATAAAGTACGGCGAAGCGAATATCCTGTCCATGTTACTCTTGCCGCTTACATGAGTGATCCTGTCAACAGCAAGTACCTTGTCAACAACAATTGCGGCATTTCCGGCTTCCGAGTTGAACGTTACCATAGTTTCACGGAAAAATGAAGTGTATCTGCGCTTTGCTTCGTCCATTATATTGACGATCTCGGGTACATATTCATCAAAAACCATGTTCATAAGCTCGGACAGCTTTCGTGTCTTTTCGGGGGAGTCGGGGCGCTTGCGTATCTCTGCGATTTTTTCAGCCGTTCGGTGAAGCTCCTCGTGCGGCTTTTCGATCTTGTGCAAGGAATAATCGGCGTTGTGCGGATTGCTCTTGAATTTATCATACCATATACCAAATGCGCATTTGTGAGGGTCGGTCGTAAGAGTAAACTCGGTGTTGTTTTCAACAGAGCGCTTCAATTCGTTCGCCCAGTTGAGATGATCCTGCTCACGCGTTTCGATCATTTTCGTGAAATCGGCACATTCCTTGTCAAGTGAGTCATATCCGAACAGACAGCGCATATCAATAACATGGTAGACCTCGCCGCGAATGTTTGCGATTCCGCGATATTCCGCAGGAGCGTTGGGAACAGGCGTGAAATTGTCGGGCGGTACAAGTATTCCCGTTACAAATTCCGAGTTTATAGCGTATGTAAAACCGTTGAGCGAAAAGATCAGCCAGGGAAGGTCATTTCCGAGAATTGCATTTTTTTCATCCATTTCAGATACCTCCGTAAAGATATATACTATTTTAATTATACCAAAGATCACGCTGATTTGCAAATATTTTTTTGATATTTCACAATATGTTAACATTGATTTGGACAGCAGATATCAAAATTGAACGTTATAATTGACATCGGAGCAAAATTGATGTAAAATGATCATGTAAGAAAAAACTGTAATAAGGATCTGCAGATTTTTTTACAATTTTTCAGAAAAAAGCTTGACAAGCCTATACAAATCTGATATAATACTAATGTTATCCTTGCTCATACTAATTTAATGTGTGAGTAAATCCAAGAGGAGGTGTATTTATAATGGCAAAGTTAAACGAATCTTACGAGGCCATGGTAATCTACAGCTTGACAAACGGTGAGGACGCTGCAAAGGCTCTTATCGAGAAGTTCAAGGGTATGATTGAAGCTAACGGCACACTCGAAAGCGTTGACGAGTGGGGCAAGAAGAAGCTTGCTTACGAGATCGACGACCAGGCAGAGGGCTACTACGTTCTCTACACATTCAATGCAAAGCCTGAATTCCCCGCAGAATTCGAGCGTGTACTCAAGATCACAGACGGCGTTATGCGTTGCCTCGTTACTGTAAAGTAATGAGCTTTTGAAAGGGAGGATTATTATGCTTAATAAAGTTATCCTTATGGGCAGACTTACTGCAGATCCTGAACTCAGACAAACACCTAATGGTGTCAGCACTTGTCGCTTTACAGTCGCTGTTGAAAGAAATTTTGCACAGCAGGGACAGGAAAGACAGACTGATTTCATTACAGTTGTTGCATGGCGTCAGACAGCTGAATTTATTAGCAGATATTTCCCGAAAGGAAGAATGATCTGCGTTGAGGGAAACCTCCGAACAAGCAGCTACGATGACAGAAATCATCCCGATGTCAAGCATTATGTTACCGAAGTTTATGCCGATCAGGTTTATTTCGCAGGTGACAAGAATCCTAATTCAGGTAATCAGCAGAGCGGATATAATCCGAACCAGAACCAGCAGTACGCACCGCAGCAGAGCTATCAGCAGCCTGCGCAGCCGCAGAACAACCAGGCAGGTTTTTCTGTAGGCGACCTCAGTGATTTTGAAGAAGTGATCGGAAACAACGAATTGCCTTTCTGATCGCATCACTGAAAATTGTTTCATCATATTAAACAGGAGGTTATTATCATGGAGAAAGATAGAGAGAGATCTCCTCGCGGCGGCATGAAGAGAACCCGTAAAAAGGTTTGCATGTTCTGCGCCGACAGAGTAGAGAAGATCGACTATAAAGATGTTCAGAGACTTAAGAAGTGCATGACTGAAAGATCCAAGATCCTTCCAAGACGTGTTACAGGTACTTGCGCATATCACCAGAGAGAGCTTACAAAGGCTATCAAGAGAGCAAGATATATCGCACTCGTTCCTTATGTTTCTGACTAATTAAGTTAAGAACAACGAAACCGCTTCTGATTTTCAGAGGCGGTTTTTTTCAAAAAAGCAGGGGAGCATATACAAAAAGGCTGTACAGCGATGAACTGTACAGCCTTTAAAATTACGAATTACGAATTAAGCATTACGCATTAATACATACCGCCCATGCCTGCTGCAGGAGCAGCTGCAGGAGCTTCTTCCTTGATGTCAGCAACAAGGCTCTCTGTTGTAAGAACCATAGCTGCAACGGATGCAGCGTTCTGAAGTGCAGAACGTGTAACCTTTGTCGGGTCAACGATGCCTGCAGGGATCATGTCACCGTAAACCTCGTTGTATGCGTCAAAGCCGTAGCCAACCTTCTTGGAACGAACGATCTTGTCGAGGATAACGCTGCCTTCAAGACCTGCGTTTGCTGCGATCTGACGGATAGGTTCTTCAAGTGCCTTGAGAACGATAGCAGCACCTGTCTTTTCATCACCGCTGAGTGAGGAAACGAGTTTTGCAACTGCAGGCATTGCATTGATGAATGCTGTGCCGCCGCCTGCTACGATACCTTCTTCAACAGCAGCCTTTGTAGCGGAAAGTGCGTCTTCGATACGAAGCTTCTTTTCCTTCATTTCGATCTCTGTTGCAGCGCCTACTCTGATAACAGCAACACCGCCGCTGAGCTTTGCAAGTCTTTCCTGAAGCTTTTCCTTGTCAAAGTCGGAAGTTGTAACTTCGATCTGTGCCTTGATCTGGTTGATCCTGTCCTTGATATCCTGCTTGTTGCCTGCGCCGTCAACGATAACAGTGTTTTCCTTTGTTACCTTGACCTGCTTTGCCTGACCGAGCTGATCCATTGTTGTGTCGGCAAGTTCAAGACCGATCTCGGAGGAGATGACCTGACCGCCTGTGAGGATAGCGATATCCTGGAGCATTTCCTTGCGTCTGTCGCCAAAGCCCGGAGCCTTGACAGCAACACAGGTGAATGTGCCTCTGAGCTTGTTTACGATAAGGGTAGAAAGTGCTTCGCCTTCGATGTCTTCTGCAATGATAACAAGCTTCTTGCCTGACTTTACGATCTGTTCGAGGAGTGGGAGAAGTTCCTGGATAGAGGAGATCTTCTTGTCTGTGATAAGAATGTAAGCGTCATCAATAACAGCTTCCATCTTATCGGTATCAGTTACCATGTAAGGTGTGATGTAGCCTCTGTCAAACTGCATACCTTCAACAACCTCGGAGTATGTTTCGGCAGTCTTGGATTCTTCAATAGTGATAACACCGTCAGCAGTAACCTTTTCCATAGCTTCTGCAATGAGCTTGCCGACATTTTCATCAGCAGCCGAGTTTGCAGCAACGCTTGCAATGTCATCGGAGCCCGAAACCTGAACGGAGTTAGCCTTGATAGCTTCAACAGCTGTGTCAACAGCCTTTGCCATACCCTTGCGAACGATCATCGGGTTAGCGCCTGCTGCGATGTTCTTCATACCTTCTCTGATAAGAGCCTGTGCAAGAAGAGTAGCGGTCGTTGTACCGTCACCTGCAGCATCGTTTGTCTTTGTAGCAACTTCCTTAACGAGCTGTGCGCCCATGTTTTCAAAAGCGTCTTCAAGCTCGATCTCCTTTGCGATAGTAACACCGTCGTTTGTGATAAGGGGAGCGCCGAACTTCTTGTCAAGAACAACGTTTCTGCCCTTTGGTCCGAGTGTGATCTTTACTGTGTCTGCAAGCTTGTCAATACCTGCCTGAAGTGCTTTTCTTGCTTCTTCGCCGTAAGCTATATTCTTTGCCATATCAATCAATCTCCTTGTAATATAATCAGATGAAATTATTCAACAACTGCGAGGATGTCATCCTGACGGAGAATAGTGTATTCCTGACCGTCGATCTTTACCTCTGTGCCGCTGTATTTGGAAATGAGTACCTTCTGACCCTTTTTAACGATCATCTTTACTTCTTTTCCGTCAACAACACCGCCGGGACCAACTTCAACGATCTCTGCGATCTGCGGCTTTTCTTTAGCTGAACCTGCGAGGATGATACCGCTCTTGGTGGTTTCCTCTGCCTCGGTCATCTTAATTACAACTCTGTCTGCAAGTGGTTTGATAGTCATTTAAGACTCCTCCTTATAATATATAGTATTAGCAATGTTGTTATCACACTGTTAGCACTCTTACTTCCTGAGTGCTAAATATATTTTACCATATTCAAATAGAAAATCAAGTGCTTTCACATATTTTTCTCAAAACTTTAGCAATATGCACAATTAATTCTATGTTTATGTGCAATTAATATAGAATATGTCAAAATATTGATTATCTATATGTCAAAAAATCAAAAAAGCAGTATTTAGCACATATAAAAACTGCCGCCCGAACTATGTGTCCGAGCGGCAGTAAAGATCTTATTTCAGAAAGAATTACTTCTTGTCAGCGATAACATCAACGCCGGGGAGAACCTTGCCTTCGAGGTATTCGAGGGAAGCACCGCCGCCTGTGGAGATGTGGCTCATCTTGTTGGAGAAGCCGAGCTGGATTACAGCAGCAGCAGAGTCACCGCCGCCGATGATCGTTGTAGCGTCTGTATCAGCGAGAGCCTGTGCAACAGCGATAGTACCTGCAGCAAGTGTCGGGTTCTCAAATACGCCCATAGGTCCGTTCCAAACAACTGTCTTTGCAGACTTTACAGCGTCAGCGAAGAGAGCTCTTGTCTTTTCACCGATATCAAGACCTTCCTTGTCAGCAGGGATCTTGTCGGAATCAACAGTCTGAACTTCGATAGGAGCGTCGATAGGATCGGGGAAACCTGCAGCAACAACTGTGTCGATAGGAAGGAGAAGCTTCTTGCCGTTCTTTTCAGCCTTTTCCATCATTTCCTTGCAGTATTCGATCTTTTCATCGTCAACGAGGGAAAGACCAACTTCGTAGCCCTTTGCCTTGAGGAATGTGTAAGCCATACCGCCGCCGATGATAAGTGTATCGCACTTTTCAAGGAGGTTGGAGATAACATTGAGCTTGTCAGCAACCTTTGCGCCGCCGAGGATAGCAACGAAAGGACGAACAGGTGTCTCAACTGCATTTCCGAGATACTGGATCTCCTTCTGCATGAGGTAGCCTACAGCTGTTTCCTTTACGAACTTTGTAACGCCTGCTGTGGAAGCGTGTGCACGGTGAGCGGAACCGAAAGCGTCCATAACGAATACTTCGCCGTCAACGAGATCAGCGAGTTCCTTGGAGAGGTTTTCGCCGTTCTTTGTTTCATCAGCACCTCTGAATCTTGTGTTCTGGAGAACAACGATGTCGCCGTCAGCCATTTCAGCAACAGCCTTCTTTGCGTTGTCGCCAACTACTGTATCGTCAGCTGCGAAGGTAACCTTTGTGCCGGGGAGAAGCTCTGCAAGTCTGTCTGCAGCGGGCTTGAGGGAGAACTTGTCCTCAGGACCGTTCTTGGGCTTGCCGAGGTGAGAGCAAAGTACAACCTTGCCGCCGTCAGCGATGAGCTTCTTGATAGTAGGAAGAGCAGCTGTGATTCTGTTATCATTAGTGATCTTGCCGTCCTTGAGAGGAACGTTAAAGTCAACTCTTACGAGAACCTTCTTGCCCTTTACGTTAATGTCGTCAACCGAAACTTTGTTTAATCCTGCCATTGGTATGACATCCTTTCGTGATAAATTTGATTCAAGCTTAAAACCGAACATCCTGTGTTCAAAAGTCCTAAACTATACAATATTATTTTATAACATTTCGGCAGATTTTTCAAGTCCTTTTGCAAAATTTTTATATGATCGGCTGATAAATTTATCTTAATCCTGTGTAAACAGCGCAAAATCAAGCTTTTTTCAGCTTTTCGCAAAGTCTTTTTACGACCTCTGCAAAGTAAAACTTCACTTCGTAATTCTCCGGAGCCTGCATAAGCTCAAGCTCCTCCGAGGTAATTACTCCGTTTTTTTCAGCAAGTGCAAGCACCTCGTCCGTGTTCGTCACCGCAGGCAGACAAAGGGCAGGGAACATAACGCACCACCAGTTTTTGCCTTCGCCTTCGCCGATAATAACGCGCAAAGCAGAATAGTCACCCTCGGGCAGCTCCGCACTTCCGTAGATACGCTTGTCAAAATGTACTGTTCCGACTTCGCACTGAACAGGATAATCATACCCCGACGCAGCTATCTCCGCAGCCGCTGCAGCTTCAAAAAGCGAAAGATTTTCCTCCGAAAGACGCTTTGCATCAGCCGCCGATACCGCTTCGCCGAAAATATCGGCACTCGCTTCAAGTACAGCGTTTCTCACACGAAGCTTTAACGCCTGATCTTCGTCCGAATCGGAGTTTGCAATAACGTGAAGACGAAAAACATCTTCCGTGATTCCTCGTCTGCTCTCGGCAAAAGCACATATTCCTTCACAAAATACGGAAACAACTATCCCGATAAGTAAAGCCGCCTGAATAATAAATTTTTTGCTCATGAATAAATACCGTCCTTTTGTATATCATAATTGTTTGAACCTATATTTGACGTAAAAGTGCAGTTTTATTCATTATCTGAAAAAAATTATCAAAAACACTTGACATTTGCTGATATTTGAGTTATAATAAATAAGCGTTCTGAAGTTTTGAACGTGCTAACTTAGCTCAGTTGGTAGAGCACATCCTTGGTAAGGATGAGGTCGTCAGTTCAAATCTGATAGTTAGCTCCATTTGAGAAGCCGTCCCGAGTCTGCATAGGGATGGCTTTTTCTTTTTAATTCGCTGTAAATACTAAAGGCGTACACCTACCATTGATAGGATGTACGCCTTTTTTGTTAAAAATCAGCTTTTACTTGTTGTAATCATACTCAAGAACCTTTTCAATAGCTTCAAGCTGTTCATCGGTGAGTATCACGTTGTCACCATCGGGAATACTGTTGACGATGGCTATGTAATCGGCAATGGTCTTTTCTTTTTCGGGTATGATATACAATGCGTCCGATTTGTCAAGAACGGAATATTCTCCGTTGACCCAAGCCTGAATAATGAAGCCGTACTCCGTGCCCGGGGTAAGTCCGTCAACGGTATAACTCAACTCCGTCGTATCGGCTTGCTTGAAGAAAATGCCGTTTCTAATGACGTAAACGGTGTATTTGTCCGCACCCTCGACAGCCGCCCAGCCAAAAGAAGCCGAGCTTTCCGAATGTTCAAGCGATGTTATTTCCGCATTGTCTATCTCTCCGCCGGTCATCGCCTTGACAAATATTTCGGGCGCAACGCCGCTCTTGTCCGTGGTTATCTCAACGGAAAGATTTCCTTCGCTGTCGGAGATTTTCTGATCAATATAAAGCAGATTTTCCGAAGAGAACGGCTCTTCCGCTGTTCGTGAGTTCATGGAGTAGATATTGTAGACCTCGTTGGGAAGAAGCCCCGTGAACTGCTGAACAGGAGAATCGGATGCTTCGTCCGTCACCAGATCGGCTGTGGTTTCGGTGGGGATGGTTATTTTGATGGGTACAGAACTGCTTGTTGTAGTGCCGTTGCCAAGCTCACCATTACCATTATTTCCCCATGTATAAAGATCACCATTGGTGGTTATACATGCACTGTGATAATTTCCAAGACTTACCTGAGCAACATTACTCATTATTATTACGGGTGTGTTTTTTCTTGTTGCGGTACCGTCACCAAGCTGACAAGAATCATTCCATCCCCATGTATATAGATCACCGGTTGTAGATATATATGCACTGTGACGATGTCCAAGACTTATTTGAGCAACATTACTCATAATTCTTACGGGAGTATATCTGTTTGTGCCTTTTCCGTAATTTCCGTCACCAAGCTGACCGTCATAATTATATCCCCATGTATAAAGATCACCGGTTGTGGTGATACATGCACTGTGCCATTTTCCAAGACTAACCTGAGCAACATTGCTCATTATTTTTACGGGAGTACTTCTGTCTGTTGTAGTACCGACACCAAGCTGACCGTAATAATTATATCCCCACATATATAGATCACCGCTTGTGGTTATACATGCACTGTGATAATTTCCAAGACTTACTCGAGCAACATTGCTCATTATTTTTACGGGGATTGTTTTGTTTGTTGTAGTACCGTCACCAAGCTGACCGTATTCATTATTTCCCCATGTATAAAGATTCCCGTTTGTGGTTATACATGCACTGTGACAATATCCAAGACTTACCTGAGCAACATTGCTCATTATTTTTACTGGTGTACTTCTGTCTGTTTTAGTATCGTCACCAAGCTGACCGTGATAATTATATCCCCATGTATAAAGATCACCGTTTGTGGTTATACATGCACTGTACTCTCCTCCCAAACTAACCTGAATAACATTGCTCATTATTTTTACAGGGGTTGTTTTGTTAGTTGTAGTGCCGTCGCCAAGCTTACCGGAATAATTATCTCCCCATGTATAAAGATCACCGTTTTCGGTTATATACGCACTGTGATAATCTCCAAGACTTAATCTGTTTTTCTCAATACCAATATCAACACTCGGGTCGTCTGTTTCGCCCGAACCTCCGTTAGAATTTGAAATACCACAACTTCCCGGATAATCCTTTTCATACATAAAAAGCATTATTGTATTAGGATTTGTTGAAACAGCCTCTATTTCCTCGCTAATGGTTGAAGTGCGGAAATTCGGACTTTCTGCCTTGAAGGTGTGTGTTCCAGTTTTCAAATAAGTATATGCTTCATACGAGTCGCTGGAAATTTCATTTCCGTCAACAGAGATAACTGCGTCGTTGACCTTGTTTATGGTGTTGTCGTAAACAACTATCCTTGTTTTATAGCTCTTGTTGGGGCAGGTACCAAAGTTCAAGCCGTTTATGTCGGAATAATAATAATCAAAAATCTTGACTTTTACTTCCGGAAGATTGATAGTAAATGTCAGTTTATCAAGATCAAGGAACTTTAGCGTGAGATCAACCTGAAATTTACCCGAAACCTTACCGGAAATACATTCATTGCAGTTATGCTTTACAAGCTGTGCTGAATCCCATTCAAACAAATCGGAAGATGCGGTTATTTCTACTCCGACCTTGGCATTTGCGCCTGCATAAGCCAGTTTATCCGACACAATTTTTATTCTCGGTTCAAGCGAGATACCTATAAAGAGTTTTCCGTCAAACTTAAGTTTTGTATCAAACTTCGGCGTTGTTGAAATATTGGTTAATGACTTTCCGTCACACTTGAAGCCGAAAGTTCCCGAAAGAGTTCCTTCTATAGATACTTTGTCACTCATTTCGGCAATAAATGACGGTGTAATACCTACATATACACCGGGGCATATTGCAAAACAAAGCTCCTGACCCAGTTGGATCTTCAAATCAGCACTGCAGGAAACTGAGGCACTGATCTTTGCGGAATAATCAAGCTTTAATTCAACATACTGTTCTGAAAGGGTAATATAAACCTTTGCGGATGCTGTTGCTGAAAATTTAAGTGAAGCAGTCAGCTTTCCTTCAGCAGATACCGGAGAATCTTCTGCTTCGCTGACAAACTTCTTTTCAATCTTAAATTCATGGGAAACTGTGTAGGAACCACTAATATCTACGTCATCTGTAGCTACATTTCCGCTTTCTGTTTGCTCCGCAGGTGTTTCTGTGCTCATGCCCAGATATGTAACGCCTTCATCGGCATCACCCGTTGGAGTTGCTGTGCAGTTCTCTGCAAGGGATTCCCCATCAACCTTAACATAATCGAAAACATCCTCAAGCTCAGTCGATGAATCATCAATAAAGGTTATCTCCGCAAGACCGTTTTCCTCATCTAACGTTACGGCGGTTACACTGTATATGTACAGCGCATCTTCGTAATAGTATGCAAAGGTATCTCCTGCGGAAAGACTGCGGATATCGTCTGTGATACTGTCAAAAATAGCACTTCCGCTGCCCGAATAGATCGGCTCTGTGTCAAGCACCGTTACATTGTCTTTAAATACCGCAAAGTTGTTTGTCTTGTCATCATCAAGATTATAAACCTTGTCCGCTTCAAAATCATCGGTGGTTTTTGCAAGAAATTCCTGCATTTCCTGTGTGTACATAGGATTTTCGTATACCGAGCACAAAGGACGCATTGTCTGCTTGTTGATAAGAAACGCCTTTATGTAATAATACTGCGGCATTGTGTCGATGTCAATGGTCAGCTGTGTAATGTTATTGTCCGCAGAAACGTCTGCATTTCCGCTTGCAAGCATTGTCGTGCCCGATTCGTCATAAATGCCAACAACTACGGAACAGTCTTCGATAACATCATATTCGACTGTTGCAGTTGTTCCCGTCATTTCAATTGAAAAAATATTCTGTCCTTCGTTTTCGATCTGTTCGTCCTGCGCCGACTGCAGCTCGGCTGCAAGCATATTTCCGAACGCATTTGTACCCTGAACGGTGAGTTCTGTTCCTGTTTGAACGGAGTTGGTAACAATAGGCTTGGTTTCTTCCGCACTGTATATGCTTGTGCATAATATATTAAAGGATAAAACTGCGGACGAAAGGACAGCCAGAATTTTCTTTGCGTTAAATCTCATAATTTCCCCCTTGTGTTTTCTTTTTTTATCAGAGAATAGCTTTATTATGAAGAACAAAATATGTTTAAGCTTATAAGTCAATTTACGTCATAGTAGAGTAAATTATTTGAAGTATAAAAAAGCTGCCACAGTATCGTTTTGGGATATTACTTGCGGCAGCTTAATTATGTCTTCCTGAATATGATCTAAGGCGGTTTCTGCTAAAGTAACCGCCTTAAACTTTTGTAAAAATTACTTAACCTTAACAGTCCAGCCGAACTTGTCGGGGAGCTTGCCCCACTGGATGCCTGTGAGAGTGTCGTAAAGCTTCTGTGAGATCTCGCCGATCTCGCCGTTGTTGATCGTCATTATCTTGTCGCCGTATTTGAGCTCGCCGACAGGGGAGATAACAGCAGCCGTGCCTGTGCCGAATGCTTCATCGAACTTGCCCTCGTCGTAAGCCTTGATAAGCTCGTCAATCGTGATATCACGCTCTGTAACCTTGTAGCCCATGTCTTTAAGTATCTGGATGCAGGACTTTCTTGTGATGCCGCCGAGGATAGAACCTCTGTCAAGGCTCGGAGTGATAACTTCGCCGTCAACAACGAAGAATACATTCATTGCGCCAACTTCGTCAATGTACTTTCTGTGTACGCCGTCAAGCCAGAGAACCTGCGCATAACCCTGCTTTTCAGCTTCTTCCTGTGCTTTGAGAGAGATAGCATAGTTTGCGGCAGCCTTTGTGAAGCCTGTACCGCCCGTAACAGCACGAACGTAGTTTTCCTCAACATAGATCTTTACGGGAGCAAGACCGTCAGCATAGTAAGCGCCAACAGGGGAGAGGATGATAACGAAAAGGAGATGCTTTGCAGGATGAACGCCTACCATAGGATCAATTGCAAATATGTAAGGTCTGATGTAAAGTGAGGTTCCGTCTGCGTGCGGGATCCAGTCCTGATCTACCTCAACGAGAGCCTTGATAGCTTCAACGGCAAATTCTTCGTCGATCTTCGGGATGCAAAGACGATCGTTGGAAACGTTCATACGAGCCATGTTCTGATCGGGACGGAAAAGATTGATGTGACCGTCGGGAGTTCTGTAAGCTTTAAGTCCTTCAAAGTCAGCCTGACCGTAGTGCAGACACATAGCGGCAGGATCGAGCGGAATAGGTCCGTAAGGAACGATCCTTGCATCGTGCCAGCCCTGACCCTCATCATAGTTCATTATGAACATGTGGTCTGTGAAAATATGACCGAAACCAAGCTTGGATTCATCAGCAGGCTTTGTCTTCGGTGAAGTGGTTTTTGTGATTTTTATTTCCATTATTAACACCTTCCGTTAATTTAATATAATCATCATATCACATTTTTTACCCTTTTTCAAGAGCATTTTATATAAAAAACGGTTTTATTCTATATATATTTGTGATAAGAAATATAACGTCAGTTTATGGAAGAGGTTTTTGCCATAACATTTTCATTTGAGGATCTTTCAGCCGAAGACGGAACCTTTTTTATACTAAGGAAACGTATAAATCAGCGTTTCCTTAGTATAATTGTGCAATAATTTTGTGAGAATGCACAAATGGTGCTGAATATAACTATCTGATCATACAAAGTTTGTACTTTTTGAATGTTTTTGACTGAAAACTATTGATTTTTGAATAGGTATATGTTATTATAATATCAGAAACAATCACAAACAATCATAATCAATCAAAAACGATAAAAAGAAGGTGGAAAAATGCTGACTGAAGAAAGATACTCGGTTATTCTGGAACAGGTTAAGCAAAACAAAAGTGTGAAGCTCACAGAGCTGTGTGAACTGCTTGGAGCATCCGAATCAACAATACGCCGTGACCTGACAACGCTTGATGAAAGAGGTCTGGTTAAAAAAGTGCACGGCGGTGCAATTTCGACAGACGACCGCTCACTCAATTTGGTCGAGCACGATGTGGAGTCAAAATCCAAGCTGTTTACAGAGGAAAAAATTGCGATTGCAAGGTATGCCGCATCATTGGTGGACGATGGCGATTTCGTCTATATCGACGCAGGAACTACCACCGAAAAAATGATAGACTTCCTGCCTGACAAGAAAGTGACGTTTGTTACAAACGCCTTTGTTCACGCAAAAAAACTGGCACAGAGGGGATTTAAAGTGTATATCCCTGCGGGAGAAATAAAGGTGACCACCGAAGCCATAGTAGGTGCAGAATGTGTCAGCAGTCTGCAAGGCTACAATTTTACCAAAAGCTTTATCGGCGCTAACGGCATTTCTCTTTCGGCGGGGATCACTACTCCCGACCGCAATGAAGCAAGTGTTAAGTCTGCGGTAGTGCAAAACAGTCAGACAATTTACATTCTTGCAGATCATTCCAAATTCGGTCAAATTGCGTCAGTAACGTTCGCACAGCTTGGACGAGTAAAGCTCATAACCGACAAGCTGCAGGATAAAAAATATCATACAAAGGCAAATATAAAGGAGGTAATGTAACATGGTCTATACGGTAACGTTCAATCCTGCTATCGACTATGTTGTTCACATCGGTGAGATGAAGCCGGGAGCTACAAACCGTTCCGAACGAGAGGAAATGTATTTCGGCGGCAAGGGGATCAATGTTTCTATCGTACTGAGGGAGCTTGGCATTTCTTCCATAGCACTGGGCTTTACTGCAGGCTTTACGGGTGAGGCAATAGAAAAGGGTCTTAAAGATATGGGGATAGATACAGACTTTGTACATCTTGAAAACGGCAATTCCCGTATCAATGTAAAAATAAAGGCGTCGGAAGAAACGGAGATCAACGGACAGGGTCCTCATATTGACGATAAGGCTATTAAGGAGCTTTTCGATAAGCTGGAAAAGCTTTCGGAAGGCGACACGCTGATTCTGGCAGGAAGTATCCCATCATCACTTCCCTCGGATATTTATGAGCAGATACTTGCAAAGCTTTCCGAAAAGAAGATAAAAGCAGTTGTCGATGCCACAAAGGATCTTCTGCTTAATGTGCTTAAATACAGACCTTTTCTGGTCAAGCCTAACAATCACGAGCTTGGTGAGATGTTCGGCGTTGAACTGAAAACCGATGAGGATATTGAAAAATATGCACGAAAATTGCAGGATATGGGTGCGGTAAATGTGCTTATCTCAATGGCAGGTGACGGTGCAATGCTTATTGACGAGTACGGCAAAATGCACCGCTGCGGAGTATGCAAGGGTACGGTGAAAAATTCGGTGGGAGCAGGCGATTCAATGGTTGCAGGCTTTACCGCAGGTTCCCTGAACGGTGATTATGAATACGCACTGAAGCTTGGCACAGCAGCGGGCGGCGCAACGGCATTTTCCGACGGACTTGCAGAAAAAGAAACCATCGAAGAATTACTGAAAACACTTTGACAAAAAAAGGAGGGTTTATAATGAGAATAGTTGACTTACTCAAAAAGGAAAGCATAATGCAGAACGGAGAACCCAAATCAAAGAACGAAGCTATCGAAATGCTCATAGAGCTTCAGGTAAAGGGCGGCTGCATTGCAGATAGAAACGAATACAAAAAGGGCATTCTGGCTCGTGAGGAAAAAGGCTCTACCGCTGTTGGAGAGGGAATTGCCATACCCCATGCAAAGAGTGAAGCGGTAAAGGCTCCGTCACTGGCGGCAATGACAGTCCCGAACGGCGTTGACTATGAAGCGCTTGACGATGAGCCGTCCAACCTTCTCTTTATGATAGCAGCACCTAATGACGGTGACGTTCATCTTGAAGTGCTTTCAAGATTGATGACGATACTTATGGACGAGGATTTCCGTGAAAAGCTGCTGAATGCAAAGGACAAGGACGAATTTCTCAAGGTAATAGACGATATGGAAAATGAGAAATTCCCCGATGAGCCTAATGAGGAAAAAGCTGCTGACGGATACAGGGTGCTTGCAGTAACAGCCTGTCCAACGGGCATTGCGCATACATATATGGCGGCAGAGGCTCTTGAAAAGGCAGGCAAAAAGCTGGGCATATCCATTAAGGTGGAAACTAACGGCTCAGGCGGCGCAAAGAATATCCTTACAAATGAGGACATTGCAAACTGTGACGGTATTATCGTGGCGGCGGATAAATCGGTTGAAATGGCTCGCTTTGACGGCAAAAAGGTAATTCGCACAAAGGTATCGGACGGTATCAAGATACCCGAAGAGCTTATCAACCGCATTGAATCGGGCGATGCTCCCGTATATCACCATGAGGGCGGTTCGGACAGCGGCACATCATCGTCAAGCGGCGATGAGAGCTTCGGAAGAAAGCTGTACAAGCACCTTATGAACGGCGTATCCAATATGCTGCCGTTTACGGTAGCAGGCGGTATCTTTATTGCGCTGGCGTTCCTTATCGATTCCCTTGGCGGCGCACCGCAGGACGGCGACTTCGGTACACATCTTGCTGCTGCGGCATGGTTCAAGACCATCGGCGGATACGCATTTAGCTTTATGATACCCATTCTTGCAGGCTATATCGGCAAGAGTATTGCTGACAGACCGGGACTTCTGGTTGGTATGGCAGGCGGCGCAATGGCAGTTTCGGGTGCTACATTTGCTGCTCCCGGCGGTAATGTTCCCTCGGGCTTCCTGGGTGCTTTGCTGGCAGGCTTCATCGGCGGCTTCCTTATGCTTATGCTGGAAAAGGCTTGCGACAAAATGCCCAAGGCACTCAACGGCATCAAGCCCGTACTTATCTATCCCCTTGGAGGACTTGGCATAGTTGCAATTATGATGTGCGCAGTAAACCCCATAATGGGCGTGCTCAACGAAGGACTTTCAAGCTTCCTCTCCAACATGGGCGATTCCAGTAAGATACTTCTCGGCTGCGTGCTTGGTGCCATGATGTCCATTGACATGGGCGGTCCTTTCAACAAGGCGGCGTATGTTTTCGGCACAGCAGCTATTGCATCGGGCAACTTCGACATTATGGCTGCGGTTATGGTTGGCGGAATGGTTCCTCCTATTGCTATCGCTCTCGCAACAACATTCTTCAAGAACAGATTCACAGAGGACGAACGCAAAAACGGTCCCGTAAACTACATTATGGGTCTGAGCTTTATCACAGAGGGAGCTATTCCTTACGCTGCGGCTGACCCTGCAAGAGTTATTCCTGCGTGTATGCTGGGTGCTGCAACGGCAGGCGGACTTTCAATGGCATTCGACTGCACGCTTCGTGCTCCTCACGGCGGTATCTTCGTATTCCCGGTCGTAGGTAATCCCGTACAGTATGTTCTGGCACTTGTTATCGGATCGGTAGTCGGTATGCTTATGCTGGCTCTGCTCAAAAAGAAAGTAAACTGATCAGCGTGTCGCTGAAGCCACTTCGCCGGGAAGATAGGAATAATATTTGGTTTTGTGGCTCGGTAACGTAAGTATTGAAGATTTAAGTATCCATAAACATTATTAAGGAGGAAATTATTATGTTATCAAAGGTTGTAACAGTAGTAAATGCAGAGGGTATGCACATGCGTCCCGCAGGAATGATAGCTAAGGCTGCAAAAGAGCACCCCGACAGTGAAATAATTATGAAGGCAAACGGTAAGGAGATCAAGGCAAAGGCTGTTATGCAGATTATGGCAGCTGGCATCAAGAAGGGTACAGATGTTGAGCTTG
This sequence comes from Oscillospiraceae bacterium, assembly GCA_051881815.1. Lineage (GTDB taxonomy): Bacteria > Bacillota > Clostridia > Oscillospirales > Ruminococcaceae > UMGS363. The sequence continues at coordinate 18,225 of JBJEQP010000055.1, forward strand.
TAGTATCGGGCGGCGACGAACAGGCTGTACTGGACGAATTTGTAAGGATGTTTGAGGACGGTTTCGGCGAATAAAAATTAGACGGGCGGCGGCAAAGGGGAGCCCCCTTGGGCAATTCGTAGGTTACATTACGAAAAGCTCAAAGTCGGCGGCTCGGTACCGATAAATACTTCTTTATCGGTAATACCCTAAGGGGAGCCCCCTTGGGCAATTCGTAGGTTACATTACGAAAAGCTCCAAGTCGGCGGCTCGGTACCGATAAATACTTCTTTATCGGTAATACCCTAAGGGGAGCCCCCTTGGGCAATTCGTAGGTTACATTACGAAAAGCTCCAAGTCGGCGGCTCGGTACCGATAAATACTTCTTTATCGGTAGTACCCTAAGGGGAGCCCCATTTGCCATTTCGTATGTTAATTTGCGAAATGAGCAAAGTTTGTGGCTCGGTACCGATAAAGACTTTTTTCGGTAGTACCCTAAACCGTCGTCCCTTGATTGTACGGGAGGCGTTTACTATGACAACACTAAAAGGTAAGGGAGTTTACGGTGCAATAGCATTGGGACGGATCTCTGTTTTCACACGCAAGGAAGCATCTGTCAAGAGAACTCACATTGACGATACCGCAACCGAAAAGGCAAGGCTGGAGGCGGCAAAGGCAAAGGCAACCGCACAGCTGCAGGAGATATATAATAAGGCGCTCAAAGAGGTGGGTGAGGCAAACGCTCAGATATTTGAGATACACATGATGATGATAGAGGACGAGGATTACAACGATTCAATATTAAGTATTATAGAAACTCAGTCTGTCAACGCCGAATATGCCGTTGCAGTTACGGCGGATAATTTTGCCGAGATGTTCGCTTCCATGGACGACGCATATATGCAGGCTCGTTCGGCGGACGTAAAGGATATTTCCAACCGCATAATAAGCTGCCTTTCCGAGGATGACAGCGATAACGCTGTTTCCGACGAAAAGGTAATTATATGCGCAGACGATCTTGCACCCAGCGAAACGGTACAGCTGGACAAGGACAAGGCGCTTGCCTTTGTGACGGCGTTCGGCTCGTCCAATTCTCATACTGCAATTCTTGCAAGAAATATGAATATACCTGCGATAATCGGCGTTGGCAAGGAGCTGCTTGAAACCGTAAAAAGCGGAGTATTTGCCGCAGTTGACGGCTACACGGGCGAAATATTCATTGATCCCGATGAAGAAACGATAACCCGTCTGGAAAGCAAACGCACCGAGGACGAGGAAAAGAAACGTCTGCTTCAGGAGCTTAAAGGCAAGGAAAATATAACAGTTGACGGAACAAAAATCAACATTTATGCTAACATCGGCAGCGTTGATAACATCGGTGCGGTGCTTGCAAATGACGCAGGAGGTATCGGACTTTTCCGCAGCGAATTTCTCTATCTTGAAAGCAGTGATTATCCCTCGGAGGAACAGCAGTTTGCCGCATATAAAAGGGTACTTGAAAGTATGGCGGGCAAGAAAGTCATTATCCGTACTCTCGATATAGGTGCAGACAAGCAGGTGGATTATTTCAACTTAGCCAAAGAGGAAAATCCTGCACTTGGATATAGGGCAATTCGTATCTGTCTGACAAGACCCGAAATATTCAAAACGCAGCTTCGTGCGCTGTATCGTGCGTCGGCTTACGGCAATCTTGGCATAATGTTTCCCATGATAACAAGCGTTTCCGAGCTGGAAAAGATACTTGCGATATGCGGAGAGGTAAAAGAGCAGCTCAAAGCTGAGGGTATGGAAATATCCGATAAGGTGGAGCTGGGTATTATGATAGAAACTCCTGCGGCGGCAATTATCAGCGACAGACTTGCGCCGTTGGTTGACTTTTTCAGCGTGGGTACAAATGACCTTACGCAGTATACTCTTGCTTGTGACAGACAGAATGCTGCTATTGAACAGTTTGTGGACACTCATCACGAGGCCATCCTGCGCCTTATCGAAATGTCCGCCAAGAACGCTCACGCAAATGGTGCATGGATAGGGATCTGCGGCGAGCTTGCGGCGGATACGAGCCTTACGGAAAGATTCCTGCGGATGGGTATTGACGAGCTTTCAGTTTCGCCTTCATTCGTACTGAAAGTAAGGGATGCAGTAAGGCGATGCGATCTTTCAAAGAAATAATACAAGGACGATAATAATATGGATAAAAAATATCTGTCACTTCTTGCAAAAGAGTTCCCTACCATTGACAGTGCGGTAAGCGAGATAGTCAACCTTTCGGCTATCCGCAGCCTGCCTAAGGGAACGGAATACTTTTTCAGCGATATACACGGCGAATACGAAGCGTTCCTGCATATGCTCAAAAGCGCCTCGGGCATGATAAAAAACAAGATAGATATAACTCTCGGCAAAACGGTAGCCGCCGCCGAGCGTGAGGAACTGGCTTATCTTATATACTACCCCGACAAGCAACTGAAAAATCTGAAAATGCAGGATAAGCTGTCTGATGAATGGTACAGGCTGACTATCTACCGTTTGGTACTGGTCTGCGAAGCAGTGTCTGCAAAGTATACACGCTCCCGTGTCCGCAAGCGCACGCCCAAGGATATGGTGTATATCCTTGACGAGCTGCTTAACGTTACCGATGATGTTGTGAAGGAATACTACTATGACGAGATAATCTCCACTATACTTGATACGGGAATTGCGGAGCATTTTATCAAATCTATTTGCGAGCTGATACAGTCCCTTGCTATTGATAACCTGCATATTATCGGAGATATTTATGACAGAGGACCGAGAGCGGATATAATTGTTGACGAGCTTATGAAAATACATAACGTGGATATACAATGGGGAAACCATGATATTTCGTGGATGGGCGCAGCTTCGGGCAACTGGGCGCTTATTGCCAACGTTATACGCATTTCTATGCGGTATAACAATTTCGACGTGCTTGAGGACGGATACGGGCTCAATCTCAGAGCCCTTGCGGTATTTGCAGCCGAAACATACAAAAACGATGACTGCGCTCTGTTCATGCCACAGACCCTTGACGATAACATTTACGACCCCGTTGACACCGGTTTAGTAGCAAAGATGCACAAGGCGATAACGGTCATCCAGCTTAAGCTTGAAGGACAGCTTATCGAACGTCACCCCGAATGGGATATGGACGAGCGTGATATTTTCCGCAAAGTGGATTTTGAAAGCGGAACGGTAACGCTTGACGGCAGGAAATATGAGCTGCTTGACAAGAATTTCCCCACGGTCTTCCGTAATTATCCTCTTTCTCTTACGGACGAGGAAAACGAGCTTATGACGGTGCTAGCAAACTCCTTTATGCACAGCGAACGACTTAACGCACATATACGCTTTCTCTATGCCAAAGGCTCCATGTACAAGACCATAAACGGCAATCTGCTTTTTCACGGCTGCATACCCCTTGACAAAAACGGACAGCTGCAAAGCGTAAATATCGACGGCAGGCAGTATTCCGGCAAGGAAATGCTTGACAAGCTGGACGAGATCGCAAACAAGGCGTATTTTATGCCTGCAGGCAGGGAAAAGGACTACGCCGCGGACTATCTCTGGTATCTTTGGTGCGGTCCGTGTTCGCCGCTGTACGGCAAGGATAAAATGGCGTTTTTTGAACGTTATTTTATCAATGAAAAAGAGCTGCAAAAGGAAAACTACAACGATTATTACCACTTTTCCGAACAGGCTGAGGTCTGCGGCAGGATACTTGAAATGTTCGGTCTTGACCCTCTGCACGGACACATTATAAACGGTCATGTGCCTGTTAAGATAAAGAACGGTGAAAGTCCCGTCAAGGCAGAGGGCAGGCTGTTTGTCATAGACGGCGGTATTTCAAAGGCTTATCAGAAAGCCACGGGCATTGCAGGCTACACTCTTATCTACGACTCCCACAGCCTTAACCTTGCGGAGCACAAGCCGTTTATTGCAGGCGAAAGCGAGCACACGCCCGAGATACATTTGGTGGAAAAGCTTGACCGCCGTGCAAATATTTCAGACACCGACAAAGGCATTGAGCTTCTTGAGCAGATAAACGACCTGCGCGAGCTTCTGACTGCCTATCGTTCGGGTGAGATAAAGGAAAACGGAAGATAATTATTGAAAGAGGTTTATATGGAAAATAAGAAACAAAACTGGGCTGTGATCGGCTGTGGAGTTATTGCAAATGAAATGGCGCAGGCATTTGAGAAAATGAACAGGACACTTTTTTCCGTAGCAAACAGAACGCACGAAAAGGCTGTTGAATTTGCAAGAAAATATAGTGTAAATAAGGTTTATAATACTATTGACGATGTGTTTACCGACCCCGATGTGGACATTATTTATATAACAACGCCGCATAATACTCATTATAAATATATGAAAGCGGCACTGGAAAACGGCAAGCATATTTTCGTTGAAAAGTCCATTACCCTTAACAGCCGTGAGCTTGATGAAATGACTGCACTTGCTCAAAAAAACAACCTCATTATTGGCGAAGCAATGACTATCTGGCATATGCCGCTTTACAAAAAGCTGTGGGATATTGTCAAAAGCGGCGAACTTGGGAAGGTTCAGATAATGACGTTAAATTTTGGCAGCTTTAAGGAATACGATATGAGCAATCGTTTCTTTAATCCCGAGCTTGCCGGCGGTGCAATGCTGGATATTGGTGTATATGCGTTGTCTATAGTCCGCAGCTTTATGGATAAATGCCCTGATGAGATCGTAAGTCAATGGAAGCCGTCACCTGTCGGTACGGACGAAATGGCAACCGTTCTGCTGAAAAATTCTATTGGTCAGTTGGCGACAGTTGCGCTCAGTATGCACTCCAAGCAGCCCAAAAGAGCCATGATAAGCTGTGAAAAAGGCTACATTGAGATAATGGAATATCCTCGAGGTGACAGTGCAGTCATCGTTGATGCCGAAAGCGGAAAAAAGCGTGAGATCACTGCGGGAGATTCTTCAAATGCGTTGTATTATGAATTACAGGATATGGAGGCGGCGGTAAAAACAGGTGATACCTCTATGCTTCATTTGCAGGAGTCCTGCGATGTAATGAAAATTATGACAAAGCTTCGCAAAGACTGGGGATTGAAGTATCCGGAAGAGATTTGGTAACAGAGCTTGTTCAAAATTATCCGCAGATACATTTGCTTGTTACTATCTCACTGTACCTTATGGGATATTGTTTTTAAAGGATCCTCCCGAGGGCGTGGAACGGTTGATACAGATCGTTCGGGAAATATTGTGACCGCCGGATGTATAATCAAAGAAATTCCACCTTTTTGCCCGCTTTGTCTACTTACAAATTCATTATAATGTGCTATAATATTTCAGATTATTATGATATCTAATATTAAGAACGGTTTGGAATTAGGAAAGCGCTGATTAAAGCGAAGCGTTCGTTTCGCCGTTTTGAAAAATGTACGAGTTTGCGCCTTTGAGTACATTTTTAAAAACGGCTGAAACGTATTGATCAGCGTTTCCTTAGTATAAGAATGAATGCAACAACTCCGACATAAAACGCAAAAATCCCACTTTGAATGAATCTCAAAGTGGGATTTTTACATTAAAACGCTTTTTGACAATATAATAATATATTATCAAATTTGATTGGCACCCCCTGCGAGAATCGAACTCACAACTAGCCCTTAGGAGGGGCTTATTATATCCATTGAACTAAGGGGGCATTACCAACTATTTGATTATATCACACTTCTATCAGAAATGCAAGCAATTTTTTTAAAAAAATGTTTCGGTAATTTATTGACTTTTTATAACGCTTGTTATATAAAACTAATCCCCATTTGACCCGTAGATAAATTCGGCAGCTATAATTGTACCACTCAGCGTCAAACTCTCTTGAAAGGCAGGCAGCCTGTTTGCGGTCGCCATCCTTGACTTGGATGATTCTATCTGTCGGCTTTGCCTATAGAACGATTAAAGATTAGGAAAACGTTGATTAAAGCGCAGCGTTCGTTTCGCCGTTTTGAAAAATGTACGAGTTTGCGCCTTTGAGTACATTTTGAAAAACGGCTGAAACGTATTAATCAGCGTTTCCTTAGTATAAATTAAAAATGATTTTTTTGTAATAAAAAGTACAACTGTCGTATTTTTGTCGTGGTACTGACTTTTTGTGCTGATGGAAATTATTGTAAAAACAGTGAACCCCCGTAGAATCGAAGTCTACGGGGGGTTTAACTGGTGAGCTATTGGGGATTTGAACCCCAGACCCTCTGATTAAAAGTCAGATGCTCTGCCGACTGAGCTAATAACTCAAAGTGTTGTGATCTTCTCACAACGCTTATTTATTATATCAAATTTGATAGATTTTGTCAATAGGTTTTTATACTTTTGTCATTCTGCCTATATTATGTTCCGAAAAATATAAATAATTCACACTTTTTAACTATCACTTGACAAGTGCATCAACAATAGATTTGAAAAGTGGTTTACCGTTTTTGCGGTCAAAAAGTGCAAAACTGTGCCTGTAACCGTTGTCCCACCAAAGATATTTTATACCGAGCGCATCTGCTTTTGATTTGAAATACTCAATATACTTCACACGTTCTTCCGTGTTGTTTCGGTTGACCGCACCAAATTCATTTATCATAAGCGGAATGTTTTTGTCAGTGCAGTATTTTTTCATATATTCAAATGTACCGTCAAGCTCTGCCGTGTTGTTGAATTCAGCCGAACCGTCTTCCTTTGCCGCAAAATCCCACGGGATATAGGAATGAACGTTGACGATCACCTTGTCATCATCGGGGACTATGAGCGAACGCATTATCTCATCCGTGCAGGCTCCGCAGTAGGTCGCAAGCACAAGATGACGGAGAGCATTGTTTCCGCCGCTTGAACGTACCGTTTTTACAAAATCCATATTCAGTTTGTTTACAACATCGAAAGCTTCTTCATCCGTGCAGTGCCATTCATCGGGCGCACCGTTCTTGCGCGGTTCGTTAAGTCCCTCAAAAAGCAGACGCTCACCGTAGCCGCCGAATCGCTCGCAGATCTGTTCCCATATACGAATAAGGATCTCCGATGCCTTTGGATAATTTTCCTGCGATGTGTAAAGAAAATTCTCGTGATGTGTGTTAAGAATAACAAAAATGCCCCTCTTGTACGCATAGTCAACGACCTCCTGAACTCTGTCCATCCAGGCTTTGTCAATGTTGCAGTTTTCGTCAAGATGATTTGACCAGGTCACAGGCACACGGATAACATTCAGTCCCGTAAAGATCACACCGTCAATAAGCTTCTGTGAAACCTTTGGGTTGTGCCAGGATTCCTCCGATTCAAGACCTCTGCATTTGCAGGCGTCGAGCGAGTTGCCGATATTCCAGCCTGCCGTCCATTCTTTTAAAAGCTCTGCTGAAGATATATTTCTCATAAAAACGTTCTCCTTAAAATTAAGTAGGGGATTTCCAAAGGGGAGCCACCTTGGGCAGTTCGTAGGTTATTATACGAAATACTCAAAGTTTGCGGCTCGGTACCGATAAATTCTTCTTTATCGGTAGTACCCTAAATCTATTCGGAAATCCCCATAATTATAGCATATAAAGTTTTTGTTTTCAAGTGGGCTAAACGTTTAATGAGAAAAGAAAAATCGTAAACTTTTTTAATTCATTGCCTCTTTGAGCGCCTTTGTGAATTCGCCGACCTTTTCGGCACTGTCCTTTCCGTACTGTGCAACGAGCTTTACAACTGCGCTTCCAACGATAACGCCGTCGCAGTAGCCGCTCATTGTTTTAGCCTGTTCGGGCGAGGAGATGCCGAATCCGACCATAGCAGGGATCCTGCAGCTTTTTTTGATCTCGCTGAAAAAGCTGTCAAAATCGGTCGAGAAGCTGCTTCTTGTACCCGTTACACCGTTTGAAGAAACGCAGTAGAGGAAGCCCTCTGCCTGTGATGCGATCGCATTGATCCTTTCGTGCGAAGCAGGAGTTACCAAGCTGATCGGGATAATTCCGTTTGCCTTTGCATAGGGGAGTATCTCATCTCTTTCCTCGTATGGAAGATCGGGAACGATAACTCCGTCTATTCCCGTTTCCTTGCAGAGCTCAAAAAACTTCTCCGTTCCGTAACGGAAAATCGTGTTTATGTACATCATAAGAACAAGCGGCTTGTCCGTCTGAACACGGAGCCTTTTAACAAGCTCAAATATCGTGTTAAGATTTGTTTTACCTGTGGAAAGCGACCTCAAGCTTGATTCCTGAATGGTTTTTCCCTCTGCGATAGGATCGGAGAACGGTACGCCCAATTCAATAATATCAGCGCCGTTGTCAAACATTGTAAGTACAAGCTTTTCCGTTGTGTCAAGCGACGGATCGCCTGCTGTTATAAAAGTGATAAGTGCCTTTTTTCCTTCTTCACGAAGCTTTGAAAGGCAAGCATCTATTCTGTTCATTGATCTTTCCTCCTTATGATTCAACGATGTCAACACCGCGGTATTTTGCGATGGAGTAAACGTCCTTATCGCCTCTGCCTGAAATAGTGATGACCATTATCTGATCCTTGCTCATTGTCGGAGCGATCTTGAGCGCAGCAGCAACGGCGTGTGATGACTCGATCGCAGGAATAATTCCTTCTGTACGGGAAAGATATTCGAACGCCCGGACAGCTTCTTCATCGGTAATGTCAAAATAATCCGCACGCTTTGTTTCCCATAAATAAGCGTGTTCGGGACCGATACCTGGGTAGTCAAGACCTGCCGAGATAGAGTAAACAGGGTCGATCTGACCGAATTCATCCTGAAGGAAAATAGACTTCATACCGTGGAAAATGCCGAGCGAACCCTTTGCAAGCGTTGCAGCGTGAAGCTTTGTGTCGATGCCCTTTCCTGCAGCCTCCGCACCGACAAGACGAACGCTCTTGTCGCCGATGAAGTCATAGAACGAACCCATAGCATTCGAGCCGCCGCCGACGCAGGCAACAACGCAGTCGGGGAGTCTGCCTTCAAGCTCCATAAGCTGTGCCTTTGTTTCCTCGGAAATAATTTTCTGGAAATCACGAACCATCTGCGGATAAGGATGAGGACCCATTACCGAGCCGATGCAGTAGAATGTAGTCGAAATGTTTGTGCACCAGTCACGCATAGCCTCATTTATTGCATCTTTGAGAGTAGCGGTTCCGCTCTCAACAGAAATTACCTTTGTTCCGAGAAGATTCATTCTGTAAACATTGAGCGACTGACGCTTAACGTCCTCCGCACCCATATAGACCTGACATTCAAGTCCGAAAAGCGCACAGGCAGTAGCCGTTGCAACACCGTGCTGACCTGCTCCCGTTTCGGCGATAATTCTCTTTTTGCCCATTCTCTTTGCAAGCAGAATCTGACCGAGAACGTTGTTTATCTTGTGTGAGCCCGTGTGGTTGAGATCCTCACGCTTGAGATATATCTTTGCACCGCCGAGATCCTTTGTCATTTTTTCAGCATAATAAAGCATCGAGGGTCTGCCTGCGTAATCACGGTAAAGCTTTTTCAGATCTGCGATAAACTCGGGATCATCCTTGTATTTATTGTAAGCTTCTTCAAGCTCCGTAACGGCATTCATAACAGTTTCGGGAACGTACTGTCCGCCATAAATGCCGTATCTGCCTTTGTTATCACTCATTTTACTTTTCCTCCGTAAGAATCTTGTATTTATTCATTATTTCAAGCATTTTTGTCCTGTCCTTGAAGCCGTCTGTTTCAATTCCGCTGCTAAGGTCAACTCCAAAAGGCGAATACCCTTTAATTATATCAGTAATATTGGAAATGTCAATGCCGCCTGCGATGAAAAAAGACTTTAAAAGCTTTTCTTTAGCATAAACAAGCAGCTTTTCATCAATTTTTTTGCCCGTTCCGCCATAAGCTTCCGCTGAAAAAGCGTCCAGTACGAATTTGTCGGCAGGAAGCTCCGAAAGAGCGTCAATATCAGCCTTGGTGCGTATCCGTCCTGCTTTCCAGATCTCTTTTTCGGGGAAAAGGCTCCGCAAAGCCGATATATATCCGTCATCCTCATTTCCGTGAAGCTGAAAAACATCTGTAAAGCCGTTTATCTCCGAAAAAAACTCGATCGGGGCATTTACCGTGACTCCGACGGCTTTTATTTTCGGGTCAAGCTTTTCCCGAAGCTGCTTTGCAAAATCCGGTGTGACTCTGCGCTTGCTCTCTGCAAAGATAAAACCAATGTAGTCGGGCTTGCATTCATTGCAGTAAGAGATATCTTCAAGCCTTCTCATTCCGCAAAGCTTTATCATACATTTTCCCTCAAAGCAGCAAGCGTTGCACCGATGTTTCCGCTTCGCATGAGCGTTTCACCTATGAGTACAGCGTCAGCGCCATAGCTGCGGACGGTTTTCATATCTGCGTTATCCTTGATACCGCTTTCGGAAACGACGACCTTTCCTTCGGGTATCATTTCCGATAGCCTTGCAGTCGTTTCAAGCGTTACTTCAAATGTCTTCAGATTGCGGTTGTTGATACCGATTATATCAAAATCAAGCGCAAGAACTCGTTCAAGCTCCTTTTCATCATGCGTTTCGGCAAGGATATCCATTCCAAGCGAATCTGTGATAGCTTTAAAGCGTTTCAGCTTTTCATCATCAAGAACAGCAGCTATAAGAAGTATAGCGTCAGCTCCCATAAGCTTTGCTTCGTATATCTGATATTCGTCAATGATAAAATCCTTGCGGATCATCGAAAGAGCGATCTCCTTGCGGATAGCCTTGAAGTATTCGGAGCAGCCCATGAAAAAGTGTTCTTCCGTAAGACAGGAAACAGCGTCGGCACCGTTTGCTTCGTATTCCTTTGCGATCTTCACGGGATCAAAATCAGGCTGTATAAGTCCCTTTGAGGGGGAAGCCTTTTTGACCTCGGAGATCACCGAGAGTCTGTTCGGCTTCGCAAGTGCTTCTTTAAAGCTTATCGGTATTCTGTCCGACTTTTCGGCAGCTTTTTTTACCGTTTCAAGGTCAGCCGCAGCCTTTTCTCTGTCTAACTGCAATATGCGTTTTTCAATTATATCATCAAGAATCATAGATTACTCCTTGTTGGAAAACTCCTTGAGCTTTTCAAGCTTTGCAAGAGCCTTTCCGCTGTCGATGGATTCACGAGCCATTTCAAGACCCTCTTCGATCGAGCTTGCAGCGCCTGTGCAGTAGATAGCGCAGGCAGAGTTGAGAAGAACTATGTCACGCTTTGCACCGTGCTCCTTGCCCGAAAGGATATCAAGTGTGATCTGTGCATTCTCGGCAGGAGTTCCGCCGACGATATCCTCCTTCGGATAACGCTTCAGACCGAATTCCTCGGGAGTGATGCTGTACTTGATTATCTTCTTGCCGCGAAGCTCGCATACCTTTGTTTCGCCCGAAACGGAAACCTCATCAAGTCCGTCGCCGTAAACTATCATTGCGCTCTTTACACCGAGATTCATAAGAACAACAGCCATCTTTTCAAGCAGGGAGTCGTCATAAACACCGAGCAGAATGTAGTCGGAAAGTGCAGGGTTTGCAAGCGGTCCGAGAATGTTGAACACCGTGCGTACACCCATCTCACGGCGAGCCTTTCCGACAAAGCGCATACTGCTGTGGAAGGACTGCGCAAAAAGGAACGAGATGCCGACATTCTGGATGCAAGCCGAAGCCTGTGCAGGGGAGAGTGATATCTTTACGCCGAGAGATTCAAGCACATCGGCAGCACCGCTCTTGCTTGAAACGCTGCGGTTGCCGTGCTTTGCAACGTTAAGTCCCGTTCCTGCGATAACGAATGAAGAGGTAGTTGAAATGTTGAACGAGCCTGCAAGATCTCCGCCCGTTCCGACAATATCAACAGCAGCCTTTGAGGTAGGTACGATAGAAGCTTTTTTGCGCATTATCCGTGCAAAGCCTGTTATCTCCTCAACGGTTTCGCCCTTTGTGCGAAGGAAGGAAAGGAAGCCTGCTATCTGCGCATCGGTAGCGCCGCCCGACATGATGATGTCCATTGCGTCCTCTGCCTCCGTCTGTGTGAGATCAAATCCCTCGGAAACACGCTTGATGTATTTCATAAGACCCTTTTTCTCCGAGTCGGGGAGAGCGACAGTTACCTTTTCAAAACCGCTTATTCCTGCGATATCGGAAAGGAAGTTCGAGATAAGGCTTTTTCCGAGATCGGTAAGAACCGATTCGGGGTGGAACTGAACGCCGTAAACAGCAAGCTCCTTGTGACGGAGTGCCATTATCTGACCGTCCTCGTCCTCGGCGATGATCTCAAGGCAGTCGGGAAGAGTTTCTTTTTCAACGATCAGTGAATGATATCTTGCAGCCGTGATCTTTTCGGGCATACCCTTGAAAAGCGGAGTGCCGTTGTTTACCTTTATCATCGAAGCCTTGCCGTGTTTAGGTTCAAGCGCACGGACGATCCTTCCGCCGAAAGCCTCTCCGATTGACTGGTGACCGAGGCATACGCCGAGGATAGGGAGCTTTCCGGCAAAACGCTTGATAGCGTCTACCGATATCCCTGCTTCGCTCGGATATCCGGGACCCGGCGAAATAACGAGTGCTTCGGGCGCAAGCTTTTCAATTTCATCGAGTGTTATCATATCGTTTCTTACGACCTTGATATCGGGATAGATAGAACCGATCTGCTGGTAAAGGTTATATGTGAAGCTGTCGTAGTTATCAATTAAAAGTATCATAAAAACGCCCCCTTAAAGCTTTGCAGCCTCTTTGACTGCATTTATAACGGCAAGAGCCTTGTTCCTTGTTTCTTCGTATTCTGTTTCCGCAACGCTGTCATAAACGATGCCTGCGCCTGCCTGAACATAAGCCTTGTCATTCTTGAAAAGAACTGTTCTGATCGCAATGCAGGTGTCAATATTTCCGCTGAAAGAAAGGTAACCGACCGTTCCGCCGTAAAGACCTCTCTTCTTGTTTTCAAGCTCGTCAATGAGCTGCATAGCTCTTACCTTCGGCGCACCCGAAAGAGTTCCTGCAGGGAGTACGGACATAAGTGCGTCCATTGCCGTCTTATCCTCGGCAAGCTCACCCTGAACATCGGAAACAAGGTGCATTACCTTTGAGTAGCGTTCCACTCTCATGAAGTCGGTAACATTTACCGAACCGAGCTTGCAGACTCTTCCGATATCATTTCTTCCGAGGTCAACGAGCATCGTGTGTTCGGAACGCTCCTTGATGTCGGTCACAAGCCTGTTTTCGAGCTCCTTGTCTTCCTGCTCGGTAAGTCCGCGCGGCATAGTTCCTGCAATTGGCTTTGTAACAACAACTCCATCTGTAACGCTCACAAGCATTTCGGGAGAAGCTCCTGCGAAGCAGTAATCCTTGTGATCGAAGAAGTAAAGATACGGCGAAGGGTTTGTTGAACGAAGCATTCTGTAAACATCGAAGGGCTTCGGAGGATCGGAGATCTCGAAACGCTGCGAAAGAACGATCTGGCTGATGTCGCCGTTGCGGATGTGTTCCTTGCCCTTTTCAACGATCTCCATGTATTCTTCTTTCGTGAAGTTTGATCTTACATCAAGCTCGGGAGCATCGTCCGAAAGCTCGGCGGAAACAATGGCAGGGCAGGTGCGGAGCATTTCCGATATTTCGTGTGCCTTGACATAAGCTTCGTCATATCGTTTGTCAACGTCTTCATCCGCATTGATATTGATGATGATGACAGCCTTGTTTGAAAGATGGTCGAACGCTACAAGCTCATCATAAAGGAACATATTTGAATCGGGCATATTAAGATCGTCTTCGGGAACGTTGGTGAGCTTCTTTTCAAAGCTTCTTACCGTGTCATAACCGAAGTATCCGATAAGACCGCCCGTGAGCTTCGGCTTGTTCGGGAAAACAGGCGAGGTGTGCTCTGCGAGAATGCTGTTGTAAAGAGCAATAGGATCGGGGCAGTCTATCTTTTCCGTTTTTCCGTCCGTTGTGATCTCCGCCTTGTCGCCGAAGATCTTTATCTCCTTTTTAGGGTCGATGCCTATGAAAGAATACCGTCCCCACTGCTCGGAGTTGTCAACGCTTTCAAGAATGAAGCAGTTGTCATACTTTTCCCGAAGTCCTGCAAAAAGCCTGACTGGAGTTGCGCTGTCGATCAGGATCTCATAAAAAACAGGAACGGTCTTATAGCTTGCAAGTAGTTTTTTTACTTCTTCTTTTGATGGAAATAACATAATTCATCGACCTTTCGTTTATAAAAAATAAAAAAGGAACAACGTGCTGACCTTAATTAAAGGTCAGGGACGATGTTCCTCGTGGTGCCACCCTGATTTGCGGATAAAAAAACTGCGATCCGCCTCGTTGGATACTTATGCGGTTCACAGATACTTTCATAAATATAATTTCAAGTACGCCGCCAATGCATTAATACCCTATCCACTAACGCAGGAAACTCGGCGCAGGCTAATAGGGGAAACCGTTCACCTTTGCTTCTCACAAACCCATTCACGCTGCTCGTAAGACCTGCTCACACCGACCGCAGGCTCTCTGTACTCCGTCTGAAACGCTACTTGCTTTTGTTCATAGAATTTATTGGAATATTAACTTTAATTGTATTATAGCACAGTACTAAAGCGTTGTCAATAGTTTTGGAAAAATTTTTTATTTTTTTGTTTTTTGTACGGAATAAATGCCAAAATTTTAATTCGGTCTTGAAATTCTTGAAAAAAAGGTGTAAAATAATATAGTATGGCTAAATATGCTTATGGGGTTCTCTAAAAACCGGGACTCGAGCAAATTTTCGTATTTGACTTATATCAGCTGCAAGGCATCAAACCGCAGTCAATACTAAAGAAACGCTGATAAATCAGCTTATTCTTATGTATTACAAGGTTTGATAACGCAGCAGATGATATAAGTCATAGAAAATTTGCCGAGAAGGAGGTTTTTAGAGGTTCCCTTATAAATAGAGAAAGGAACGAACGTATTATGGATAACACAAACTGGATCGAAGCTAAGGTTTATACGACGACCGAGGGAATTGACCCTGTCTGCGGCTGTCTGCTCGGAGTTGGTATAACAGGCTTTGAAATAAAGGATTCGCAGGATTTTGAAGAATTTCTCGAACGTAAGGACGGAAACTGGGATTATATAGACGATGACCTTATGGAAATGCGCACCTGCGAGACCTGCGTAACGGTCTATATTGCCGAAAACGAGCAGGGCAGAGAGATGCTTTCCGCTTTGAAGCGTGAAATGGAAGCTCTCAAGGAACGTGATACGGATGATAAATTCGGAAGACTTGCAGTAGAGCTTTCGGGAATAAAGGAAGAGGATTGGGCGAACAACTGGAAGCAGTATTTCAAGCCGTTTGAGGTCGGTACAAGACTTGCGGTAAAGCCTTCCTGGGAGGAATACGATAACCCGAACGGCAGAACCGTCCTTGAAATAGATCCTGCTTCAAGCTTCGGTACAGGTCAGCATAATACAACAAGACTTTGCCTTGAGCTTATCGAAAAGACTGTTAAAAAGGGTGATAAGCTGCTTGACCTCGGCTGCGGAAGCGGTATCCTTTCTATCGCAGGCATCCTTCTCGGTGCAGAAAAAGCTGCAGCAGTCGATATCGACCAGAATTCGGTCAAGATAGCAAAGGAAAATTTCGCCAAGAACAATATCCCCGAAGGTGTTTTTGATGCTTATGTCGGAAACATAATCGGCGATGAAAAGCTCCGTGAGCAGCTCGGCGGCGGATATGACATCGTTGTTGCAAATATCGTTGCGGATGTGCTTATCGCAATGAGCCCGATTTTCGGCAGCTTTATGAAGCCCGAGGCAAAGGTCATAATATCGGGCATAATAACCGAGCGCTGCGATGAAGTCATGGAAGCTATGGAAAAGAACGGTTTCAAGCGTGTCGAGCTTCGTGAAAACGGCGGCTGGGCAGCTGCGGAATTTGAAAAGAACAACTGAAAGGGCAGAGTATAAATGGCAAAAAAGAAGAATTATGACAACGAAAGTATCTCAATGCTCAAAGGCGCAGACCGAGTTCGTCTTCGTCCTGCCGTTATATTCGGTTCGGACGATCTTGAAGGCTGCAAGCACTCCGTTTTTGAGATAATTTCCAACTCTATCGACGAAGCAAGAGGCGGTCACGGCGATAAGATCACCGTCACCTACTATCAGGACAAGTCTATCGAAGTGTGCGACTGCGGACGAGGCTGTCCCGTTGACTATAATAATGCCGAGGAAAGATATAACTGGGAGCTTGTTTACTGCGAGCTTTATGCAGGCGGCAAATATGACAACTCCGACTATGAATTTTCTCTCGGACTCAACGGTCTTGGCGCCTGCGCAACGCAGTATGCCTCCGAATATATGGATGTTGAAGTTCTCCGTGACGGCTTTAAGTACAACCTCCATTTTGAGCACGGCGAAAACATAGGCGGACTTTCAAAAGAGCCTTACAAGGGCAAGCAAACGGGTACAAGAACACGCTGGCGTCCCGATACAGCTGTTTTTACCGATATTGATATCGAACGGGAATACTTCGAGAATATGATGAAAAAGCAGGCTGTCGTAAACCCGAAGGTAACGTTTGTTTTCCGCTATGAGCTTGCAACGGGCGGCTTTGAAGAAGCGGAGTATTTCTATGAGAACGGCATCACCGACTATATTGATGAGATCGTCGGCGAGGACGGACTTACCTCTCGTCAGTTCGTTTCCTGCGAGCGCAAGGGTCGTGACAGCGACGACCGTCCCGAGTATAAAATGAAGCTGTCCTGCGCATTTGCTTTCTCCAATAAGGTAAGCTTTCAGGAGTATTATCACAACTCCAGCTACCTTGAACACGAAGGCTCGCCGCAGAAAGCAGTCCGTCAGGCTTTCCGTTCGTATATTGATAACTTTATAAAGACAAGCGGCAAGTATAAGGCAGGCGAAAAGTCTATCAAGGATGACGATGTTCTCGACAGCCTTGTCCTCGTTTCGTCAACCTTCTCTACCTATACTTCCTACGCAAACCAGACCAAAAAAGCTATCAACAATAAGTCAATTTACGACAATATGGTCGACTTCCTCAAACATTCGCTCGAAGTCTATTTCATTGAGAATCCCGAGGAAGCAGGGAAGATCGCCGATCAGATACTCATAAACAAGCGCAGCCGCGAATCTGCCGAGCGTATCAGACAGAACACCAAAAATAACCTCACGAAGCAGATCGACCTTGCAAATATGGTTGAAAAATTTGTTGACTGCCGCACAAAAGACCTTTCAAGGCGTGAAATTTTCATCGTGGAAGGTGACTCGGCTCTCGGTTCGTGTAAAACTGCCCGTGACGCCGAATTTCAGGCAATCATCCCCGTAAGAGGAAAGATACTCAACTGCCTTAAAGCCGATTATGCGAAGATATTCAAGAACGATATCATAACCGACCTTATAAAAGTTCTCGGCTGCGGAGTTGAGGTAACAACAAAGGCAAACAAGGAGCTTTCATCCTTCAATATTGACAATCTCCGCTGGAACAAGATAATTATTTGTACCGATGCCGATGTAGACGGCTTCCAGATCAGAACGCTTATCCTTACGATGCTTTACAGACTTACTCCGACTCTTATCGAGCAGGGATATGTCTATATTGCGGAATCTCCGCTGTTTGAGATAACAACGAAGGACAAGACCTATTTTGCTTATAACGAAAAAGAAAAGATAGAGATCCTTGAAATGATCGGCGACCAGAAGTATAAGATCGACCGCTCGAAAGGTCTTGGTGAGAACGACCCCGAAATGATGTCGCTCACGACAATGAATCCCGAAACAAGACGTCTTATAAAGATAACTCCTGTCGATATGGAAGCGACAGCAAATATGTTTGATCTTCTGCTCGGCGATAATCTCCAGGGCAGAAAGGACTATATTTCCGAATACGGCTGCAAGTATCTTGAGCTTGCGGATATCTCATAAAAGGGGGCGGGACAATGGCAAGAAAGAATTCAGGCAAAAGCACACCTAAAAAAACAGCTGTCGGTATGCCGAATGCGTATATCGCAGGCAGCGGTATCGTTGCAGAGGAAACCATCACTGATACTCTTGAAAAAAACTATATGCCCTATGCAATGAGCGTTATCATCTCCCGTGCGCTCCCCGAGATCGACGGCTTTAAGCCTTCTCACAGAAAGCTGCTTTATACAATGTATAAAATGGGACTTCTCAACGGTCCGAAAACCAAGTCTGCAAACATCGTAGGACAGACAATGAAGCTCAACCCCCACGGCGACGCAGCTATATACGAAACAATGGTGCGTCTTTCAAAGGGCAACGAAGCACTCCTGCATCCGTATATTGACAGCAAGGGAAACTTCGGTAAAGCGTATTCAAAAAATATGGCTTATGCTGCTTCACGATATACCGAAGCAAAGCTTGCGCCGATATGTGCCGAGCTTTTCGGCGATATTGATAAGGATACGGTCGATTTTGTTCCGAACTATGATAATGAAACGACCGAACCGACGCTTCTTCCTGCTTCATTTCCGTCCGTGCTTGTAAATGCTAATGTCGGGATCGCCGTTTCAATGGCAAGCGCAGTTTGTCCTTTCAACCTTGCGGAAGTGTGCGAAACAACGGTCGGTATTATCCGCAACCCCGAGCATGACATTATGTCAACTCTCAAAGGTCCCGATTTTCCGGGCGGCGGCTTCATGATATATGACGAGCATGAGCTGAAAAATGTCTATGAAACGGGCAGAGGCTCAATAAAGATACGTTCAAAGTACAACTATGACGAATCCTCTAACTGTATCGAAGTAACGGAGATACCGCCTACAACGACTATCGAAGCAATTATGGACAAGATAATCGAGCTTGTAAAGGGCGGAAAGATAAGTGAGATATCCTATATCCGTGACGAGACCGACATAAACGGTCTGAAGATCGCTATTGATATCAAAAAGGGCGTCGATCCTGACAAGCTTATGAAAAAGCTGTTCCGAATGACTCCGCTCCAGGATTCCTATGCCTGCAACTTCAATATCCTTATCAGCGGAATGCCAAAGGTAATGGGCGTTCGTGAGATACTTGAAGAATGGATAGCCTTCCGTAAAGAATGTGTAAAGCGCAGGATATATTTTGAGCTTTCCAAGAAAAAGAGCAAGCTTCACCTGCTCAAAGGCTTGAAAAAAATACTTCTTGATATTGACAAGGCTGTAAGGATCGTCCGTGAAACGGAGGAAGAATCGGAAGTAGTTCCCAACCTTATGATCGGATTCGGAATAGACGAAACACAGGCTGATTATGTTGCCGAAATAAAGCTTCGTCATCTTAACAAGGAGTATATCCTCAACCGTACAGCCGAGATCGAAGACCTTGAAAAGTCTATTGCCGAAATGGAGGGTATCCTCAAGGATGACAAAAAGGTCAAGAACCTTATCATTGACGAGCTTAACGAAGTCAGCCGCAAGTACCGTCAGCCGAGAAAAACACTCTTCATTTATACAGCAGGAGAAGAGGAAGAAGCCGAAGAGGATGATACGCCCGATTTCGCTGTGAACCTCTTTATCTCACAGAGCGGCTATTTCAAAAAGATCACTCCGCAGTCGCTGCGTATGTCGGGCGATCAGAAGCTCAAAGAGGGCGACTATATCATTGATTCGATCGAAACAACAAACAGAAGCGATCTGCTGTTCTTCTCGGATAAGGCGCAGGTATATAAGAGCAAGACCTCTCTTTTCAAGAATACAAAGGCTTCCGAGCTTGGCGTTTATATCCCTGCACAGCTTGGCTTTGATGACGGCGAAAACTTCCGTTCGATGATCGTGACCAATGATTACAGCGGTTATCTTATTATGGTATTTGCAAACGGAAAGGTTGCAAAGGTTCCGCTCAATGCTTACGAAACAAAGACAAACCGAAAGAAGCTTGCAAATGCTTACAGCGATAAATCGCCGCTCGTTGCAATGTTCTGTGTTGCCGATAACGAAGATGTGTTGCTTACGACCTCGAACGGCAGAGCAGTTGTGTTCAATACGGGAATGATACTTCCGAAATCGACCCGTGATACCATAGGCGTTCAGGTCGTTTCTCTCAAAGCAAAAGCAGAGGTAATCGGAGCGCAGACCGTTTCCGAGGAAAAGAAAGCGTTATATGCAAAATATTACGTTAAAACTATTCCTGCTGCAGGCTCGCTTGCAAAGGATATCGCCGATGCGGATCAGCTTACATTTTTAAACTAAGGGAACCTCTAAAAAATGATCCCGAAAACCAAAGCTTAAAAAGGTTTTCGGGATCATTTTTATACTATTATATTGATGCACCTTCAAAGTAAACAGCGTACCACTGCAGGAAGATGAAAACTGTCCAGATCTTTCTGCTGTTGTCGTATTTTCCTTCACGGTGTTCGTCAAGAAGCTTGACGAGCAGGTCTGTATTGAAGAATTTTTCGGCAGCGGGGGAGGTGAACGAATCCTTTACAATGCCGTAGTATTTATCCTCTTTGAGCCATACTCTGATAGGAACGGGGAAACCGAGCTTCTTTTTGTTTGCGGTTTTCGGCGGCGCAGCACGGAGAGCCGCCTGTCGCATTGCAAGCTTGGTGTTTTCTGTGCTTACACGGTATTTCCACGGTATCTGTTCAGCAAGCTCCATTATCTTTTTGTCGAGGAAAGGAACACGAAGTTCAAGAGAGTTTGCCATAGACATTTTATCGGCTTTGAGCAGGATATCTCCCGTCATCCAAAGATGAAGATCAAGATATTGCATCTTTGTGATCTGATCCTTGTCCTTGACTTTTTCATAGAAAGGTGCGGTGATAGCGGTCGGATCGGGAGCATTTGTCTTGATTTTAAGAAGCTTTTTGCGATCCTGCGGAGTGAACATATAAGCGTTTCCGATAAACCGCTCTTCAAGCTCCTTGCCGTTTCGGACGAGGAAGTTTACGCCTCTTTTCTGCGGAAGATGCGAAGCGACGTTTCCGATACCTTTGCGGATGAATCTCGGAAGCGACTTGTAAGCGTGTGAACCGAGCGGTTCCTTGTAAACATTGTATCCGCCAAAGATCTCGTCAGCACCTTCGCCCGAAAGCACGACCTTTACATACTCCGATGCCTTGTTGCAGACGAAGTAAAGTGCTATACAGGACGGGTCTGCGAGCGGTTCATCCATGTGATACTGTATTTTTCTGATATTGCCCCAGTATTCCTCGGGTGAGATGACCTTGCTGATATTCTCCTTGCCGATATACTGTGAAAACTCCTTTGCCCAGCCGATCTCGTTGTATTTTTCATCATTGCCGAAGCCTACCGTAAAGGTCTTGTCAACATTTGCAACGGATGCGACATAGCTTGAATCAACGCCGCTTGAAAGGAAGCTTCCGACTTCAACGTCAGCGATCTTATGCGCTTCAACCGAATTTTTAAATGTATCGGAAATACGGTCGACCCATTCATCCATGTCGGGCTTTTCGTCTGCGTTGAAGTTGATATCCCAGTAGCGCTTTACATCAAGCTTACCGTTTTTGTATTTGAAGCAGTGAGCGGCAGGTAGCTTGTAAACATTCTTGAAAAATGTTTCGTTGGTAGGGGAGTACTGAAATGTCAGATAGTTTTCAAGTGCTGTTTCGTTAAGCTCCTTTTTAAAATCGGGGTGGGCAAGAAATGCCTTTATCTCCGAGCCGAACATGAAAGTATCGCCCATTACGGCATAGTAAAGCGGCTTTATTCCGAAGAAATCTCTTGCGCCGAAAAGCTCCTTTGTCCGAGTGTCCCATATCACAAACGCAAACATTCCGCGAAGCTTGTCAAGAAGCGCTTCACCGTATTCCTCATAACCGTGAAGAAGAACCTCCGAGTCGGTTTTTGTAGTGAATTTGTGTCCTTTTGCAAGAAGCTCTTCACGGATAGACTGAAAGTTATAGATCTCACCGTTGAAAAGAAGAACCTTGCTTTTGTCTTCATTGTAGATAGGCTGGTCGCCCGATTCCGTGATGTCGATGATGCTCAGACGGCGGAAACCCAGAGCTATATCACCATCGGTATATTTTCCGCCCGAATCGGGACCGCGGTGACGTATCTTATCCATCATATCTTCGATGATACGATTCGAATTATCCTTTGTATTTGTAAAGCCAACAAAACCGCACATAATTATCCTCCAAAACATAATTGCATATACATATATTATACTTTATTACCGAAGATATTGCAATATGAAGATTTAACAAAAAGAAAAGGAAACGGCAATAAAAATCTGCCGTTTCCCATTTGGTTTTCGGGATCAATATACCTGCCTTGTAGCTTCAAGCTTGTTTTTATAATCCTCTTTAAGAGCTTCAAGACGCTTGGAGTCCTCCGCACGCTTGATCTTGGCTTCTTCCTGGATCTTTCTTGTTTCTTCAATACCGGTGACGATAGTCTGCCATGTTTCTTCAAGCGTTTCGATCTTTATCGAGCTGCCGGAAGCCATTTTTGCGATAGTCTTGGACTGTTCAACGGTGTTGTGAGCATTCTTTACAAGAAGCTCGTTTGTCTTCTCATCAAGTGCGGACATTGAATCTGCCTGGATCTTCTGACGCTTGAGCATTACAGCCTGCGCAAGTGACTGCTTGAAAACAGGCATTGTGATAATGAATGCGGAGTTGATCTTTCTGATGAGGTTGAGGTTGGAATACTGCATGGTCTTAAGCATAGGAACGGTCTGCATAGCAACGTTTTCTGCGATCTTAAGATCCATGACTCTCTGCTGGAAGATCTCACGGACATTTTCAAGGCTCTGGAGATCCATTGCAACAGCGCCCGAATCGGGATTGTCTTCAAGCTTCTTTCTGTATTCCTCAATGTACTGATCAAGCTCTACGCAAGCCTGTTCGCCTGCCATTATATAGAGGGTAAGATCCTTGTAGTAGTTGATGTTTGCGTTGTACATCTGTTCAAGCTTTACGTTGGACTGCTCGATCTCTTTTTCATAGCCCTTGAGCTGAACATAGATGCGGTCAACGTTTTCACCCATAGTGTGATATTTTTCAAGAAGCTTGTCGATCTGCTTGCGGAGATTTGCGAAAAGTCCTTTTTTAGGCTCTTCTGTAAGCTCCTTTGCATCGAACTGTTCCATAACAGCAGCGAGAGCGGCGAGCATTTCGCCCGAGTCATCTATCTGCTTCATATTCATTGCATTAAGTACCTGATCGGAAGCCTTGGAGATCTCTGTTGCAGCGTCGTTGCCGAATTTTACAATGGAGTTGACATCGTTGATGTTGATGGAATCAACGAGCTTCTGGACAGCCTCATTCTTAACGAGATCATTTTTGATGTTCTGCTGAACTTCTACCATTGAGAAATTTTCGGGGGCAGTTTCGATCTTCGGAGCTGCCTTAACTTCTGCAGCGTCAACGCTTATTGTCTGTGCTGCTGCCTCCTGCTCGGATGACGGTGTGAATTGTAAACCCATATTATTTGCGTCCTTTCTTGAAAAGTTTATTAAATAATCCGCCGTTTCCCTTTGGTTCGGGAATGGTGTCGGGGATCTTGAACCGTGGGATGCGGACATTATACTTGAATTCGTTCATCGAGAACGTGGTGAATGCCTCGGGGGAGATATATGTTTCAAGGTTTTTATAGCCTGTCGGCGTGTAAACAATTATATCAAAGCCGAGAAGATTGAACAAAAGCAGCTGGATACACTCTACCTTGCTGAAGGTGTCCTCGATAGTGTCAATAACGACTATTTTCGGGATATCCTTTGTGAAATCAAATTTCTGGAGTATCTTCAGGATCTCACGCTCAATAGCAAGACCGACGTAGATAACAAGCGGTACAAGCTCGTGTTCTTCAAGCAGGAGAAGTCCGCTGTCGACAGCTTCCTGCATTTTGTGGAAGATGAGCAGCTGCAGATCGTCCGAAAGAAATCGGTATGCGTTCGCAGGGGAATCCTTGAGCTTTTCTATGTTTATTTTCGTGCCGTCATAAAACGCTCTGAACGCCGTATAGACGGAAGGCGGAAATTTATCGTAGGACGGAGCCTTGTATATCACCCTTGTAAGGGGAGAAAGCTTCATTTTTACGCTGTCCCAGTAATCGTCCAAATCACCGTCACGAACGCCGCTTATCTTTGCGAAAATGTTCGGGACAACAGCCGTCTTGTTCTTTATAACGTCAAAACCCGTGCGGTATTTCGCTGCCTGGTGCCAGAGAATATCAAGCTCTTCGTATGTTGTTCTGAGCGTAAGCGCCTGCATATCGGAAAACTGGAAATCCCTGAATATCGAGGTGTTGCTGTACATGAAGCTGTTAAGCTCCTGCTCGGCACTGTATGCGATCGTAGCTTTAGCGGAGCGGATAAGCCTGTCGGGAAAAGGAAATTCCTCACCGTCAGCAGCAAATTCAAATATCTGCATACGGCTTTCATCATTTCCCGATTTGAGTGTTTCAAGCGATGCCTTTGAAGTCGATATGACAAAAACGTCAAAACCGACTCTTGAAAGAAAATGCAGGAATTCTACCTCTTTTTCACCCGCACTTCCGTAAAAGATAACAACAGGGATATCATCGTCAAGGCTTTTGGCAAACTGCTCGGAAGATGTGCAGCGGTTAAGCCATGTGATAGTTCTTATACCGTATTCAAATAAAGCGTCAAAGCCTGCCGAAGCATATTTTGCAGCGTTTTCTTTAAATACTCGCTTTGCTTCATCGGTTCTTTTGCTGTCATTCCCGATTTTTATAAGTGCTGAAAGGTCGGAAACAGCTTCATCAATGTTTCCTCGTGCGACAGCGTCAAAATATACCTTTTCCTGCGGCACCGGGGCACTCATTGCTCCGGGGATGAATATAAGAAACTTCGGAGAACGGATAAGATCCTCTCGAAGTGTAAAAAGAGCGTTTTTATAGCCTGACAGATTTTTTTCGGCAGGAGAGCCGATAAGTGCGCAGAAATAAACGGGAATTATCCCGTCTGTATTCAGCCCAAGACCGAGTGCCGATGAACGTTCTGCCTGCGGCTTTAAAATATCCGTTATGACTGTGTCCGCAGTCGTAGGGATACACTTTGAAATTCGTTTATTTTCGGTTGAAAATCCTTCAAATCTCATTTGACTTTGCCTCTCATAGTTTATCTGCATATATTATACAATAAATAGTATATATTTGTCAATAATCTTTTACAAAATTATTTTTTCGCCGAAAGCCTTGACAAAATACTGTGAAGTGTGTTAAAATCATTGTTAATAAAGGCTGTGAAGAGAACCTATTAAGCGAAAAAGCCAAACGGTCAAAGAGAGTCCTTGACAGGTGGAAAAGGATACCGTTTTTTCGTGAATTACATCTTGGAGCTTGTGTCCCGAAACAACAGTAGGGATATGCGGTCTGCGCCCGTTACAGCGCCCTAAAGGTCTGCATTTTCTGCGGATAAACTGAGGTGGTACAGCGATAATTCGCCCTCTTGAAGCTAATGCTTTCAAGGGGGATTTTGTTTTTGGGGGGAATATCATGTCCGTTATGAATGATATCGACAACGGAAAGGCATTTGACTGGGGAAGGACTTCATCGGATTATGCAAAGTACCGTGATATCTACCCTCAAAAGTTCTATGAGAAAATTCACTCGCTCGGGATTTGCACTTCGGGGCAGAATGTCATTGATATCGGAACGGGAACGGGAGTTATCCCACGAAATATGTATCATTACGGGGCAAGGTTCACAGGAACGGATATTTCGGATAATCAGATAGCGCAAGCAAAGATTCTTGCCGAAAAAGGGAATATGGATATCCGCTTTGTTTGCTGCCCGACCGAAAAGCTTGATTTCCCCGATGAAAGCTTTGACTCGGTGACAGCCTGCCAATGCTTTTTCTACTTTGACCATGAAGTTGCTGCGTCGAAGCTTTCAAAGCTGCTTTGCGAGGACGGAAAGCTTGCTGTGTTATATATGGGCTGGCTGCCGTTTGAGGATAAAATTGCAGGTGCAAGCGAGGAGCTTGTGCTGAAATATAACCCCAAGTGGACGGGGAAGGGAGATACCCGAAAGGAAATATATATTCCCGAAGTCTACAACAATTATTTTCAAAAAACTCACAGCGAAATATTTGATGTTAGCGTTCCGTTCACCCGTGAAAGCTGGAACGGACGTATAAAAGCCTGCCGAGGGATAGGCGCATCGCTTTCCGATGAAGAGATCGCAGCTTTTGAACGTGAGCATCTGTCGCTGCTTGAAAGGATCGCTCCCGAAAGCTTTGATATACTGCATTATTGTGCAATATCTATTCTGGAGAAGAGATAAACTCTGCTTTGAAAGGTCGTGATATCCGTGAGATCAGTTTTTGATTTCATCGTTTATGTGTAAAGCTTTAGGTATCAAAAAAATTTATATATAGGAGAAATGAGAAATGACTTTATACGAAGAACTTGTAAGAAGAGGACTTATCGCTCAGGTCACCGATGAAAAGGAGATCAGCGAAATGATAAACAACGGAAAGGCTACGTTCTATATCGGCTTCGACCCGACAGCGGACAGCCTTCACGTTGGACACTTTATGGCGCTCTGCCTTATGAAGCGTCTGCAGATGGCAGGCAACAAGCCTATCGTTCTTATCGGCGGCGGCACTGCTATGATCGGCGACCCCTCGGGCAAAACCGATATGAGAAAGATGATGACAAAGGAAACTATTGACCACAACGTTGAGTGCTTCAAAAAGCAGATGAGCAGATTTATCGACTTTTCCGAGGATAAGGCTATCGTTGTAAATAACGGCGACTGGCTACTTGATCTTAACTATATTGATGTGCTCCGTGAAGTGGGTGCTTGCTTTAGCGTAAACAAGATGCTCACCTTTGAATGCTACAAGCAGCGTATGGAAAGAGGACTTACGTTCCTTGAATTCAACTACATGATAATGCAGTCTTACGACTTCTATATGCTTTTCCGGAAATACGGCTGTAATATGCAGTTCGGCGGCGATGACCAGTGGGCAAATATGCTCGGCGGCACAGAGCTTATCCGCAAAAAGCTCGGCAAGGACGCTCACGCTATGACGATAACTCTTCTCCTCAACAGTGAAGGCAAGAAGATGGGAAAGACCGAAAAGGGCGCAGTTTGGCTCGACCCCGAAAAGACTTCTCCGTATGATTTCTTCCAGTACTGGAGAAACGTTGACGACGCAGACGTTATCAAGTGCCTTAAAATGCTCACATTTGTTCCGATCGAGCAGATCGAAGAAATGGAAAAGACGATGGAAGGCGCTGAACTCAACAAGGCTAAAGAGCTTCTTGCTTATGAGCTTACAAAGCTTGTTCACGGCGAAGAGGAAGCAGAAAAGGCTCTTGCTGCTGCAAAGGCAATTTTTGCAAACGGCGGTGTTTCCGCAGATATGCCTTCAACAGAAATTCCTGCAGCCGAGCTTGAGGGCGGTATCAACATTCTTGACCTCCTCGTAAGGACCGGTCTTTGCCCGTCCAAGAGCGAGGGCAGAAGACTTGTCCAGCAGAACGGTATTGCAGTTGACGATGTAAAGGTTACAGACCCGAATGCTGTTATCACCATTGATGACTCCGTTGTTATCAAAAAGGGCAAGAAGATCTTCCACAAGGCTGTAAAGGCATAAAAAATATTCCGCCGCAGGGAATAACAAATCTCTGCGGCGGATTTTATATCTCCGAAAAAAGCAAATAAAACAAAAAAGGACGCCTCTTTTGAAAGCATCCTTTTTTATGCATTACAATTGCGGTAATTATACTGCACGGGTAACCTTATTGGAACGAAGACATCTGGAGCATACATAGATATGTGTAGGAGTTCCGTTAACGATTGCCTTTACGCGCTTAACATTAGGCTTCCATGTTCTGTTAGAACGACGGTGTGAATGGGAAACCTTTATACCGAAAGTAACACCCTTTCCGCAAATTTCGCACTTTGCCATAGGGTTACACCTCCTTTTTAATAGTCGTTACATAGTCAACGTTAAGATTATACCATAAGTAAAACCAAATTGCAAGTGTTTTTTCAAAAAAAATCGTAAAAAACCAAAGTTTTTTATTTTGTACAGAAAATCGTCAAAATCACTTGTGTTTTTTTATAGAATATGGTATAATAAATCCGATTAGTTATTATTTGGAGTGTGTTTATGAGTAAGATTTTATCGGGAAGGCTGCTTTCTTTTCTTGTTCGTCTTATAGTTCTGATGATAGCTTTCCCTGTTCATGAGTCAGCGCACGGTCTTACAGCATACTGGCTCGGTGATGATACAGCAAAGAAGCAGGGAAGGATTAGTCTTAATCCTGCAAAGCATATAAGCCTCTGGGGAGCGCTTTTTATGCTCTTTGTCGGTGTAGGTGCGGCAAAGCCTGTCCCTATCGATGCACGTAAGTTCAAAAATCCGAAGGTCGGTATGGCGGTTTCTTCACTTGCGGGACCTGTTTCAAACCTTATACTGGCATATATTTCGATGATAGTTTTCCGAGTTCTCTATATTGTTGAATATTTTAAAGGCACAAGTCTGATGTTGAGCGTTTTTGAATACATCTTTGAGTACGGTGCGTTACTTAATATCGGACTTGCTGTGTTCAATCTTCTGCCGATACCTCCGCTTGACGGTTCGAGGATACTGACCTTGTTTCTGCCGCAGGAGAAATATTTCGGCATAATGAAGTATGAACGCTATATCTTCGGAGTGCTGTTCATTGTTGTTTTTTTAGGTCTTCTCGATAAGCCGCTTGCTTTTCTGCAGAACGGCACGACAAACGTTTTGTGGCAGCTCACGAACTGGGTGGATTCCATTGCCAATATTTTTGTAAAAAATAATAGCATCGGGGTAATCTGATTTGGATACGATATCTTTTAAGCTTGAGGTGTTTGAAGGTCCTCTCGATCTGCTTTTGCACCTTATATCAAAGCATAAACTGAATATAAACGATATACCGATAGTAATGCTCGTTGACCAGTATCTTGAATATATCGACAAGGCTGTTGACAAGGATATGGAAAGCGCAGGCGAATTTCTTGAAATGGCTGCGCAGCTCGTGTACATGAAGACGGTTTCGCTCCTGCCGCAAAGGGAGGAAGCGGAAGTCATGAAGAAAGAGCTTGAAGGACGCCTTATTGAGTATTCGCTCTGTAAGCTTGCTTCGGGTCTTATGCAGCAGCGCTATATCGGCAACAATATTACCGTCCGAAAGCGTATGCACATTGAATTTGACAACACCTATCCGCTTATACACGATCCCGAGGAGCTTCTTGCGGCATACAAGAATATCGGCGCAAAGAAGCCCGAGGAACCGATAAAGCTTGATTCGTTCAATACTATCGTAAAGAAAAAGATCGTTTCCGTTACTTCAAAGATAGTATATGTCCTTAGAAATCTTTATAAAACAGGAAAATGTATGACCGACAGCCTTTTTGACGGTCTGACCGACCGATCGGAGAGAGTTGCGGTGTTTCTTGCGATACTTGAGCTTACAAAATCGGGACGAATACTGCTCAATGACGATAACAGCGAGATAACTTTCAACAAAGACTATGTAAAACCGTCCCAACCGTCCGAAAATGACGCTCCTAACTATGATTAAAGGGGAAATGACCTTAAAATGAGATTGAATGAAGAGCTTTCGATAGTCGAAGCAATACTTTTTGCAAGCGGCGATCCTGTCGAAAAGACAAGGATATCGCAGGCTTCGGGCATCGAAGAGGAAACCGTTGAAAAGATAATAAATATGCTCAATGACCGCTATGAAGAAAACGAAAGTGCGATGATGATAATCAAGCTTTCGGACAGCTATCAGCTTTGCGTGCGTGAAAAATTCATCGAGTATATCCGTGCTGCTATGGAAACACGAAAAGCAGCTCCGCTTTCACCTGCCGCAATGGAAGTACTTACGATCATTGCATATAATCAGCCCGTTACAAAGGGCTTTGTCGAACATATCAGAGGAACGGACAGTTCAAGCGTTGTTAATTCTCTTGTGGAAAAAAATCTGCTTGAGGAAGCAGGAAGACTTGATGTTCCGGGAAGACCGATCGCTTATAAAACAACTTCGACATTCCTGCGCTGCTTTCAGCTTTCTTCGCTTGATGATCTTCCTGCAGTCCCGAACGGTGATGCACAGGTAAGCTTTGACGAGCTGCTTATAAAGGAAACAACGGCAACAGAAGAAAATGTAGAGGAAGAACCAAAGGAATAACTTTATGACTGCACTTATTATAATTGCGGCAATACTGCTTCTGTTTTTTCTATTGTTCAAAGCGAAGATACGAATAGAGCTGAAATTTCTCGGCGGAGTGCTGGACTTTAAAGTAAAGTATCTATGCTTTACAGTATTTCCGCTTAAAGAAAAGAAGCCGAAGCGTCGGCGAAATAAGAAAAACAAGTCATCCCCCGAAGAAACCATTCCCGGAGCGGAGCTTTCCGCAGATGCGGAGGAAGCGGTCAGCGAGGCGGAGGAGTTTGTTGAAAAAACTGCCGATGAGGCTGTCGATTCAGCGGGATCAAACGAGGAGAAAAAGAAGCTTTCGGACACGTTCAATATGATAAAGGTTCGTATTGAACAGTTTAAACTGCTGTGGGAAACCGTAAAGAAGTTTTTCACCAAGCTTTTTAAAGGCATAAGAATAACGAATCTTATGATAGATTTCGTGATAAGCGGAGAAGATGCTTGCGCTGCTGCCGTGAATTACGGAAAAATCAGTGCGGCGGTTTATAACGGTATTGCAATGTTAAAGCTTATGTTCAAAGTTTCCGTAAAGACGGTCGATATCGGCTGTGAATTTGAGTCGGGGAAGAGCAGTTATGACTGCGCCGCAAATATAACGCTCGGACTTGGAACAGCTGTCGGATTGCTGCTTGGCGCACTTTTCGGCTATTTGAAAAACAAAGGAAAAATTGATGAACTCGGAGCATCGTTGGAGGCTTCATCTTCCGAAAGCACCGATTCAGA
This sequence comes from Oscillospiraceae bacterium, assembly GCA_051881815.1. Lineage (GTDB taxonomy): Bacteria > Bacillota > Clostridia > Oscillospirales > Ruminococcaceae > UMGS363. The sequence continues at coordinate 49,027 of JBJEQP010000055.1, forward strand.
TAAAAAAGAAGAAACATTAACGGCTTGATATTTCAGGCAGAAAGGATAAAACAATGGATGATAAGGTAAAAGATTTAGTCAGGACTTCACTCGATAAGGTAAAGGAGCTTTCCGACGCCGACACAATAATCGGCGATCCTATAAAGCTTGACGGAGTTACGATAATCCCCGTTTCAAAGGTTTCCTACGGCTTTGCGGCAGGCGGTTCGGATCTTCCGTCAAAGTCGGGCAGCGAGCTTTTCGGCGGCGGAACGGGCGGCGGAGTTACCATCCAGCCTATTGCGTTCATCGTTGTTGCAAACGGTGATGTAAAGCTTCTCCAGATCAATCAGGACAAGTCCTCTGCAGGAGCTATCGTTAATCTCGTCCCCGAGCTTTTTGATAAGGTACAGGGCTTGTTCAGCAAGAAAAAGTCTGATGATGAACCTCTCGGAGTAACGCCCGATATCAATACAGACGGACTTAATCTTTCACTTGATGATGAACCCGAAGTGACCGAGAAAAAAGCAAACAGCTCATCGGAATTCGATTTCTAAAATATGATATTCTATCATAGTATGTACCATCGAGAAAAAAGGTGGTATTTACTATGAAAAGATTTATTGCTGCAGTCCTGTCAGGCGTAATGCTTGCTGCCTTTACACCAAAGACAAACGCTGTTCAGAGTATTGTTCTTTCCGCAAAAGCGGCTATTCTTATTGAAGCGGATACGGGAGCTGTTATTCTTGCAAAAAGCGAGAACAGCAAGCTGCCTATGGCAAGCACAACGAAGATCATGACTACTCTGCTTACATTGGAAAGCGGTGATCTTGACAAAATATATCCCGTTCCCGATGAGGCGCTTATGACAGAGGGGTCATCTATGGGACTTTGCTTCGGGGAAAGCGTCACGAAGAATGAGCTTTGCTACGGAATGATGCTGCCCTCGGGCAATGATGCCGCAAACACGGCTGCGCTGCTTATCGGCGGAAGCTTTGAGAATTTTGCAAAGCTGATGAACCGAAGAGCGGCAGAGATCGGCATGAAAAACACAAATTTCGTGACTCCGTCGGGACTTCACGATGACGAGCATTATTCCACCGCCTATGATATGGCTCTGCTTACACGGGAAGCATTGAAAAACGAACGATTCTGCGAGATATGCCAAACAAAAGAGATTAAACTGTCCTCGGAAGGCTTTCAGTCGGATAAATATCTTTCCAATACGAACCGTCTTCTGAAAAAATATAAGTATTGTATTGGTGTAAAGACGGGGTTTACCGATGAGGCAGGAAGATGCCTTGTATCGGCTGCCGAGAAGGATGGTGTAAAGCTTATAGCCGTTACACTCAATGCTTCGGATGACTGGAACGATCATATAAAAATGTATGAAACCGGATTTTCCTGCACAAAACGTGTTAAGCTTGATAGCTTTACAGAAACCTTTGATGTGAAAACTGTCGGCGGGATCTCGGACAGTATAAGCTGCAGGCTTTCATCACCGCCCGAATGTACGGCAGTGAACGGCACTTTGCCCGATATTTCCGAGAAAATATATCTTCCCGATTTCGTGTATGCTCCCGTTATGCAGGGCGATGAGATCGGTTATGCGGAATACAGCGCTAACGGCGAAGTCTTTTGCAGGCGTTCAATAGTAGCGGATCAAGCTTGTCCGTATAAAAAAACAGATGTGAAAAAATCCTTATATAATAGTGTGATAGATAAGCTGAAAAAGCTTTTTAAATAATACTAATCTTTAATCAACCTATGGACAAATCCTCGGATATAATAATCCAATTCTGCGTCAGGCTCCCTTGAAAGGCATACAGCCTTACTGCGGTCGCCTTTCTTGACTTGGATTATTCTATCAGTCGGCTTTGTCTATAGAACGATTAAAGATTAGTATAAAAAGGAGAAGTACAGTGGAAAAAATAAGACTTCAAAAGCTCATTTCCGAGAGCGGATTATGCTCCCGCCGCAAGGCAGAGGAGCTGATAATCAACGGAAAGGTCAAGGTCAACGGACACCCTGCTTCGATCGGCGACGGTGCGACCTACAATGATGTTATCACCGTGAACGGTGAGCGAATTTATCTTGAAAAGAAACGTAAAAAATATTATATCATGCTCAATAAGCCGAGAGGATATGTGACAACGATGTCGGATGAACTCGACAGAAGATGTGTTACCGAGCTTCTCGAAGGACTTGACGAGCGTGTTTATCCGATCGGAAGACTTGACAGGAATTCTGAGGGAATGCTGCTTTTCACGAATGACGGAAAATTTGCAAATGATATCATGCACCCGAGCCGTCACATTTCCAAAACATATCGTGTTACAGTTCGTCCGTCCATATCCGAAGATCAGCTTGTTAAGCTCTCCGCAGGTGTTGAGATCGACGGAAGAAAGACCTTGCCGGCAAATGTTGAAGTTCTCGATGAAAAAGAGGGCAGGGTAGTGCTTCGTATGATAATCCGTGAGGGCAGGAACCGTCAGATCCGTAAGATGTGTGAAGCTGTCGGTCTTGAAGTTGCACGCCTTCGCAGAACTGCTATCGGTCCCGTGAAGCTGGGTATGCTAAAACCGGGAACATGGCGTGAGCTTACTTCCGAAGAAGTGAAAGCGCTTCGCAATGCCGTAAGTGAACAGTAAAATATGAACAATTTGAAAAAATACCGGAATTAATCTTGCCAAGATGAAACAAATGATTTATAATATATGATGGTGTAATTTTTTGTATTGAACGGAGGAACGTTTATGTTGACTGAAAGCCAGAAAACAAAGCTTGCCGACTACAAGAACAGTGCGGCAGCTTCGACAAAGGCAAAAGAAAGACTTATTGAATTATTCGATGATGGTGTTTATACCGAGATCAATTCCGCTGTAAAGGCTGAAGATGCCGCAGTTGTTACTGCATACGGCTATGTAGACGGAAGCCCGGTTTACGCTTTTTCCCAGGATAAGAGCGTTAATAACGGCGCTGTTACAAAGTCTGTTGCAGCAAAGATCTGCAAGGTGTATGAGCTTGCATCGAGAAACGGTGTTCCCGTAGTTGGAATCTTTGATTCAAACGGTGCTGTTGTGACCGATGGTGCGGACGCTATTGCAGCTTACAGCGAAATACTCGCATATACAAATAATCTTTCCGGCGTTGTTCCGCAGATCGCTGTTATCGCAGGCACTTGTGTAGGAAGTGCAGCTCTTATAGCAGCTTCTTCCGATTTCGTTGCTGCAACAGAAGACAGTGCTATATACCTTATAGCAGGTGAGGGCAAGAACGGTGCCGATGCTGCAAAGCTCGGCGGTGTATCCGTACTTGCAAAGGACGATGCAGAAGCAGTAAAGAGCGCAAGAGATATCCTTTCTCTTCTCCCTGCAAACAACCTTGCGGTTGCTCCCGAATTTGAATATACAGCTCCTTCAAAGGCTGCAGACGGCAAGGCAGCGGATGTTGCCGAAGCTCTTGCAGACGAAGGCAGCGTTATTGAGCTTTCAAAGGAATTTGGCAAGGCTTCTTATACTGCTCTTGCTACTCTCGGCGGTTCTGTTGTCGGAATTGCCGCAACAAACAAGACTGCAGATAAGCTTACCTCCGATGACAGCTCCAAGCTCGCTCGTTTTGTAAGAACCTGCGACGCTTTCTCCGTTCCTGTTGTTACCGTTATTGATACAGAAGGCTTTGAAACTGACGATAATATCCGCGATCTTGCAAAGCTTGCAAATGCTTATGCTGAAGCAACGACCGTTAAGGTTTCCGTTGTTACAGGCAATGCGATCGGCTCTGCGATGGTAGCTCTCGGAACAGCAAACGCCGATATGACATTTGCATATCCGAACGCTGTTATTTCTCCCGTTGCTCCCGTTACTGCTGCAGAATTCCTTTATCATGACAAGCTCAAGGGCGCAGCTGACGTAAAGGCTGAAAGAAACAGGATCGCTGCTGAATATGCTGAAAACGAAGCGTCCGCTTTTGCTGCCGCTGAAAAGGGCTGCGTGGATGCTATCATCACTTCCGATGAAGCAAGAGCAAAGATACAATCTGTACTTGAGCTTATGGCAGGAAAGCGCCTTAACAAGCGCCTCCCCAAGAAGCACAGCAATATGCCTTTCTAAGGAAACGCTGATTAATACGTTTCCGCCGTTTTTCAAAATGTCTATGTCAGAATGACATTAAAGACAGGAAACTCGTACATTTTTCAAAACGGCGAAACGAACGCTGCGCTTTAATCAGCTTTTTCCTAATCTTTTATCCTGAAAAGAATGCTTATCCGACAGTTTTCTGTCAAAAATAAATTGAATGGAGTTAATACATAATGAAAAGATTTAATATTACTGTAAATGGCAAAGCTTATGACGTAGCAGTTGAAGAAGTTTCCGGCGGCGCTGCTCCTGTTGCTGCAGCTCCTGTTGCGGCTGCACCCGTTGCCGCACCGGCTGCTGCTCCTGCGGAAGGCACACCTGTAACAGCTCCTATGCCCGGAACTATCCTTGATATCAAGGTTTCCGTTGGCACAGAGGTCAAGGAAGGTCAGGCTGTAGCTGTTCTCGAAGCTATGAAGATGGAGAACGATATCCCTGCTGCAAAGTCCGGCAAGGTTGTTGCTGTCAGTGCAAAGAAGGGCGATTCCGTTCAGACAGGCGATGTTATTCTTACAATTGCATAAGTTTTGTGAAAGGTTGATATAATTATGGCTAAGATTAAAGTTACGGAAACCGTCCTTCGTGACGCACACCAGTCGCTTCTTGCAACCCGTATGCCATTGAGCGATATGCTTCCTATTCTTTCAAAGATGGACAAGGTCGGTTTCTATTCCGCAGAGGTTTGGGGCGGTGCTACATTTGATGCTTGTATCCGTTTCCTTAACGAGGATCCTTGGGAAAGACTCCGTACTATCCGTAAGGAGATGCCCAACACCAAGCTCCAGATGCTTTTCAGAGGTCAGAATATGCTCGGATATCGTCACTATGCTGACGATGTACTTGAATATTTTGTACAGAAGTCTGTTGCAAACGGTATTGATATTATCAGAATTTTCGACGCTCTCAACGATATCAGAAACCTCAAAACAGCTATCAGTGCTGCTAAAAAGGAAGGCGCACACGCACAGGTCGCTATGTCCTATACAGTAGGCGATGTGTTCACTGATGAATACTACGCTAACTATGCAAAGCAGTGTGAAGCAGAGGGTGCTGATTCCATCTGTATCAAGGATATGGCTGCTCTTCTCACGCCTTACCGCACAGTTGAGCTTGTTAAGGCTATTAAGTCGGCCGTTAAGATCCCTGTTCAGCTCCATACACACTATACATCCGGACTTGCCGATATGTGTCTTTTAAAGGGCGTTGAAAACGGACTCGATATGATCGATACAAGTATGTCGCCGCTCGCACTCGGTACTTCACACGCTCCGACCGAATCTATGGTCGCTGCTCTCCAGGGTACAGAGTACGATACAGGTCTTGACCTTGTTCTTCTTAACGAGATCAGAGATTATTTCATGACGCTTCGTAAGAAGTATATCGACAGCGGTCTTATTGATCCGAAGATGCTCGCAACAGATACAAACGCTCTTATATATCAGGTTCCGGGCGGAATGCTCTCCAACCTTCTTTCACAGCTCAAGCAGGCAGGAAAGGAAGATCAGTTTGTTGACGTTCTCAAGGAAGTTCCGAAGGTTCGTGAGGATTCGGGTATGCCGCCTCTCGTAACTCCAACTTCCCAGATCGTAGGTACACAGGCTGTATTCAACGTTATCAACGGCGAACGTTACAAGACAGTTACAAAGGAATTCAAGGGTCTTGTTAAGGGCGAATACGGAAAGACTCCTGTTACAATCTCAAAGGAATTCCAGGATCAGATCCTCAAGGGCGAAGAAGCAATTATCTGCCGTCCTGCAGATCTTCTTGAACCCGAGTTGGACAAGCTCCGTGAAGAATGTGCAGAGTGGATCGAGCAGGAAGAAGATGTTCTCACATACGCTATGTTCCCGAAGGTCGCTCCGAAGTTCTTTGAAACAAGAAGAAATGCGAAGTACGGCATTGACGGACACGCTGATGCAGCATCCAAGGTTCATCCGGTTTGATTATTAATACTAATTCCAAACCAACCTATAGACAAATACTCTGATATAATAATCCAATTCTGCGTCAGACTCCCTTGACAGGCGACAGCCTGCCTGCGGTCGTCTTCCTTGACTTGGATTATTCTATCTGTCGTCTTTGTCTATAGAACGGTTTGGAATTAGTATAAATGACATTTTTGAAAAGAGTCGAGAAATCGGCTCTTTTTTATTATTTACCACTTGATTTTAAATCGTAAATATGCTATAATAATATGAAAAGCTGATTTCTTTTTCGGCAAACATTTTACGAGTAAAGCGGTGATTTTGTGATAAAAAGCATGACCGGCTTCGGAAGATGCCTTGAATCCGTGAATGGAAAAACCATTATTGTTGAGATCAAATCTGTCAATCACAGATATTATGAATTCTCTTCAAGAGTACCGAGAAGCTGCGGATATCTTGACGAAAAGCTTAAAACCTTTATTCAGGGAAAGGTTTCAAGAGGCAAGATAGATGTCGGAGTTTCCATTCAGTATGACGGTGTGAGCGATGAAAAGATAGAGGTCAATTCCGAAATTGCAAAGGGCTATATTTCTGCCCTTCGAAGCGCTAATGAAGAGCTCGGACTTGAAGATGATCTTACTCTTTCGAGGATAATGCGTCTGCCTGATATTTTTACCGTAAAAAAGGTCGAGGATGACGAAGAAACTGTCTGGAACGAAGTCAGAACTATCGCTGAAAAGGCGCTTGAAAGATTTATTGCGATGCGTGAAGCCGAGGGCGAAAAAATGCGTGAGGATATTCTTTCAAGGCTTGATTATATCACAGAGCTTGTGGAAAAAATAGAAAAGAAGTCCCCCGAAACTACCGAAAAATACCGCAAAAAGCTCTTTGACAGGATATCCGAAGTTCTGAAAGATACAAATGTTGATGAGCAGAGGATCCTTACCGAAGCTGCGATATTTTCTGAGAAAACAGCTGTTGATGAGGAAACAGTCCGTCTGCGCAGCCACATAAACCAGTGCCGTGATATGCTCTCAATGAACGAAGCAGTGGGAAGAAAGCTTGATTTTCTTATTCAGGAGTTCAACCGTGAGGCAAACACTATCGGTTCCAAGTGTCAGGATATTGAGATAACAAAGGTCGTTGTCGATCTTAAATCCGAGATTGAAAAGATACGAGAACAGGTTCAGAATATCGAATAATTTTAATGGGAGATCGCTATGAAGCTTATAAATATTGGTTTTGGAAATATGATTTCCGCAAGCCGACTTATTACGATCGTAAGCCCCGAATCCGCTCCTATAAAAAGGATAATTCAGGATGCAAAGGATAAGGGTATGTTAATTGATGCAACCTACGGACGAAGAACGAGAGCAGTTATCATTATGGACAGCGACCATGTTATTCTTTCTGCGGTTCAGCCTGAAACGGTTGCAGGCAGACTTGACAATGATGACGAGGTGGATGACGATGAATAAGGGTACATTGTTTATTATTTCGGGTCCGTCAGGCTGCGGAAAAGGAACCGTACTTGCCGAAGTTTTAAAGCAGGATAATATTTACTATTCCGTTTCGGCAACAACAAGAGCTCCTCGTCCCGGAGAGGTTGACGGTGTAAATTATCACTTTCTTTCCAAGGATGAGTTTGAAAAGCTTATTGAAAACAATGGTGTGCTTGAGTATGCAAGCTATTGCGGAAATTATTACGGCACTCCGAAAAAACCTGTTGAAGATATGCTTGCAGAGGGTAAGAATGTTATTCTTGAAATAGAAGTTCAGGGCGCATTGAAGGTTATGGAAAAATGTCCCGAGGCTGTTTCGGTGTTTATACTTCCGCCCTCGATCAAGGAGCTTCGCAGAAGACTTCATAAGCGCGGAACAGAATCCGAAGAGGTCATCGAAAAACGTATCGGTGAGGCTGAAGGAGAGATCCGCAAGGCTGTAAACTACGATTATGTTATGATAAACGGCGAGTTGGAAATTGCTGTTTCCGACCTGCTTTCAATAATCAATTCACAGAAATTGAAAAAAGAAAATTCCGAATATTTAATTGATGAGGTGCTTAAAAATGCTTAGACCAACTATTTCACAGATCGCAACAAAGGGTGAGAGCTACTATTCCGTAGTTATCGCTGTTGCAAAGCGCGCAAGAGAGATCTCCGACGAGCTTTACGAAAACAAGCAGATCCTTGAACAGAAGCCTGTAAAGACAGCTGTTGAAGAATTCGCTGCAAGAAAGTATTACATTGTTGAAGATCCGTCTTTGAAGTCTACTTCTGCAAAATCAGAATAAGATCCGGAGGAATAAGGCTTGGCTGGTGAAAAATATATTGCTGCTGTTGCGGTGAGCAATACATCGCTGTATTTTGACAGACGGTATAAATATATAGTTCCGACCGAGCTGGAAGAAGTTGTCCGACCGGGCTGCAGAGTTATTGTTCCTTTCGGCAAAGGCAATCGTAAAAGGATAGGTGTTGTTGTTCGGCTTGATCTTGCTGCGGAGCTTCCGTCCGGCGAAAAGCTGTCGGATTTTAAACCGATACGTTCGATCGTTGACAAAGAACCGCCGCTGAATGAGGAAATGCTTGAGCTTATGATGTGGCTGCGTGAAACTACGCTCTGCACATATTTTGAAGCTTTCCGTGCGCTTATCCCGATAGGTCTTAACGTAGATTATAAGGAAAGATATGTCACTGCAGGAGGAGAGCTTCCACCCGAAGCTGTTCTTTCGGACAGCGCTCAAAAAGTGTGGGAGAATTTCGGCAGGGACGTTTCAACTATCGAGAATGCCAAAGGTGCTGATATCGCCGAGCTTGTTGACAAAGGTTTTCTTGTTGAAAACGATGATATAAAGCGGAGAAAAAAAGATGATACAATAAAAATGCTTCGTCTTTCCGAAGAATATCTTGCAGAAAGCAGCTCATTCAGCGTTTCCGAAAAAGGAAAATCGGTCGTTGAACTGCTTGAAGGCTGCGGAGCGGCTTCCGTAAAGGAGATATCCTATATCTGCGGTGTTTCGGCAAGTGTTATTTCAACTCTGAAAAAAAATCATATTGTTGAAGCATTTGAAAATGAGTATATCAGCGACCCTGTTGTTGATATAACTGAAAATGTCAGTGATATCATCCTATCCGATGAGCAGCAGAAGGCTTTTGATGGTATTTCTGCGCTTATTGACGAGGGAAAACCGCAGGCAGCGCTTCTTTATGGAGTTACGGGCAGCGGAAAGACCTCTGTATTTATTAAGCTTATACAATATGTCCTTGAAAAGGGACGGAATGTAATAATGCTTATTCCCGAAATTTCGCTTACACCGCAGGTCGTAAGAAAATTTCAGGGACTTTTTGGAAACAAGATATCCGTAATGCACAGCAATCTTTCGCTTACTCAAAGGCTCGATGAATTCAAGCGTGTGAAAGCAGGCAAGGCTCGTATCGTTGTAGGTACGCGAAGTGCTGTTTTCGCTCATCTTGATAATATCGGGCTTATAATTATGGATGAGGAAGGCGAGCAGACATATAAATCGGAATCCTCTCCTCGTTATAATGCAAAGGATATTGCCAAAAAGCGCTGCGTAACTCATAATGCACTGCTGCTTATGGCGTCTGCAACACCGTCTGTCGAAAGCTTTTATTATGCAAAAACAGGCAGATATAAGCTTTTTACGATGAACCGGCGTTATTCGCAGAAAAGACTTCCCGATGTTGAGATCATCGACCTTGCAACGGAAGGCTTCTACGACAGTTCGGCGATATTGTCCGAGCGTCTTGTTGATGAGCTTTCGATCAATCTTTCACGGGGAGAACAGAGTATACTTCTTCTTAATCGAAGAGGCTACCATACTTTTATAAGCTGCTGCGACTGTAAACAGACTGTTACCTGCCCGAACTGCAGTGTTCCGCTGAAATATCACAAGGTCAATAATATGCTTGTCTGTCACTATTGCGGACATATCGAGAATATGATAACTGTTTGTCCGAATTGCGGAAAGAATCATATCAAGCAGACAGGATTCGGTACGCAAAAGGTCGAGGATGAGGTCGCAAAGCTTTTTCCGAATGTAAGACTTCTGCGAATGGATGCCGATACAACATATTCCCGTTCAGCGTATGAAAAGAATTTCCGTGCATTTGAAAACGGTGAATATGATATTATGCTCGGCACGCAGATGATCGCAAAGGGTCTTGATTTTCCGAATGTGACTCTTGTCGGTGTAGTTTCGATTGATAAAGCACTGTTTTCGGGTGATTTCCGAAGCTACGAGCGAACATTCTCGCTTCTTACTCAGGTAGTGGGACGCTGCGGCAGAGGAGAAAAACAGGGAAGAGCATATATCCAGACCTTTGTTCCGCAGCATTATGTTATAAATCTTGCCGCAAAGCAGGATTACGAGGAATTCTACCGTCAGGAGATAGAAATGCGTAAAGCCTTGCTCTATCCGCCGTTCTGTGACACCTGCCTTGTTGAATTTTCGTCGGAGATCGACAGCTGCGCAAAGACTGCTTCGTTCTGTTTTATGAATAAGCTTAAAGAAAAGATCAATAAAGAAAATATCAGGATCCCGCTCGTTGTGCTTGAACCGTCACGCTGTACATACGAAAAGCTCAATGGCAGATACAGATACAGATTAATAATAAAATGCAAGAATAATACAGTGTTCCGAAGCTTTATCGGCGATGTTTACAAAAACTGTTCAAAGCTTCGCGAATTTGCAAATGTCAGAGCATACATTGATATAAACGGAGATATCAGTATTTAGGAAAAAGCTGATTAATCAGTGTTTCCTTAGAATTGGAGGAATTATTATGGCACTCAGAACTATTGTAAACAAATCGGATGATGTTCTTCATAAGAAGTGCAAAACCGTTGAAAAATTTGATGAGAAGCTCGGTATTTTACTCGATGATATGGCAGAAACTATGTATAAGGCAAAGGGCGTTGGTCTTGCTGCACCGCAGGTAGGAATTCTTCGCCGTGTTGTTGTCATTGATGTCGGTGATGGCCTTGTTGAGCTTATCAATCCCGAGATCATAAAGAAGTCGGGAAGACAAAGAGAGATCGAAGGCTGTCTTTCCTGCCCGGATCAGTGGGGTTATGTTATTCGTCCTATGAATGTAACTGTAAAGGCGCAAGACCGTACAGGCAAGGAGTTTGAGATAAAGGCAAAAGAGTTCTTTGCAAGAGCTATCTGTCATGAGCTTGACCACCTTGACGGTCATCTCTTTATTGAAAAGGTTGTCGAATTCGTTGACCCAAGAGATCTTGAAGACGCATGATCAAAGGAGAACATTTGATGAATATTGTATTTATGGGAACTCCCGATTTTGCTGTTCCCTGCCTGAAGGCTCTTGTTGAGAATGGCGAAACGGTTTCAGCGGTATTTACACAGCCTGACAAACCAAAGGGCAGAGGAATGAAGCTTCTTCCTCCGCCTGTAAAGGAAACAGCCTTGTCGTATGGAATACCCGTCTATCAGCCGTCAAGCCTAAAAAAAGGTGAGGATGCAGAGCAGGCGTTAAAGCTTCTGAAAGAGATCGCTCCCGATCTGATAGTTGTAGTCGCATACGGAAAGATACTTCCGAAGGAAATTCTTGATCTTCCGAAGCATTTCTGCGTAAATGTTCACGCATCACTCCTTCCGAAATACCGCGGCGCCGCTCCGATACAGAGAGTTGTACTCGACGGTGAGAAGGAAACGGGCGTTACAACAATGCTTATGGCAGAGGGATTGGATACGGGTGATATGCTCCTTTCCGCAAAAACAGAGATCGGCGCAAACGAAACTGCGTCCGAGCTTCATGACAGATTATCCGAAATGGGCGCAAAGCTTCTGATCGATACGATCAATGCTGTAAAGGATAACAGCCTTACACCTGTTCCGCAGGATGATTCTCTTTCAAACTATGCCGCAATGATAACAAAGGATATGTGTCCTATTGACTTCACACGCCCTGCCGCAGAAATACACAGACAGATATGCGGACTTTCTGCTTCTCCCTGTGCAAAGGCAGTTTATAACGGTAAATTTTTAAAGATATACAAGTCGGAAATGACAGGCGAAACCTCCGATGCTGCTCCGGGAACTATTGTAAATGAAAAGAACTTTACAGTTGTCTGCGGCGATAAGAATACTGTGACCTTCCTTGAAATACAGGCAGAGGGCGGAAAGCGCATGAAGACCGCCGACTATCTCCGCGGAAAACCCGTTTCAAAGGGAGAGGTCCTTTCTTAAAAATTATACGCATATCGTTTTCATCCGAAAGACCAGCTATAAAAAGTCAATACCCCAAATGAAAAAAATCAAGAAAGAT
>JBJEQP010000056.1:0-14755 GCA_051881815.1 Oscillospiraceae bacterium
GTGGGGGGATAGTCAAGGAAAATGAGCGGTGAAACAATACCGCCGTATATCTTCCCGGGGTGGGAGGATATACGGCGGTATTGATAAATAGCGTAATCGGCGTTTGTTATGGGGTTTTGTGTGTATTTGTTCAATATATTACGGCTTGTTCGATTGTGTTTTTCGATGTTCCGTTTGGGTTGTTCAACATCCGACGGACGCATAGGTGCATCAAGGTGGTGCAGAGCAATCATTTTCTTCTGTGCGTTCATACCGGCTCCACACTTACTTGTGCTGCCAAGTAAAATACGAACATCGCCTGCGTTCATCTGATTAAAAAGCTTCTGTTTTTGTTCGGGGGTATCATAATCGTGAATAAATGCGATTTCATTCTCAGGTACTCCCTTTGCAATCAACTTATCCTTTATATCATCATAAACGTTAAATTCCTTCGGCGGCATATCCTCTATGGGTGACATTGCAAGTTTTTCAAGCAGTTCATCAGAATGTTCCGTGTTGAATTTGCCGTTCTCAAAGACTGCAGCCTCGGAAATAATCTTTGTCGTATCATCGGACGGTCTGCAAATAACAGCAATATCGCCATTTCTCAGCTTGTCCTGTTCCTCTGTTGCGTTCTTATCAACGTGCTTTTTGATGTCAACAAAATCCCACTCCTTTTTGATGCCTGTTTTCTTTCGGATAATGTCAAATCCAAGTGATTTGGTGCTATCAGGACGATATATAGCAAATCTGTCCTGCCGGGTTTCTGACTTCGGAGTTGAGAGATCACAAAAAATGCACTGTGTACTGCGCTTATCAGCAGTCTGAGAATAAATATCAAAAACATTGCCTACACACAAATTAACCTTACTTTCCGGATCGTCGGGAAGTGTCGGATTGAGCAAACGCTGGTCAAGACCTATTTTTCGACCGTCAGAAGTGATTTTGAGCATATTATCTTCACGGGGATCAACACTTCCGCTGCGAATAACAGCTGCTCTCTTTCCGAGAGATTTTATAGCCTTTTTCTGTATTTTGGAAGGCTTTGCTACGATTTCCTTCACAACAGCATCAGGCTTTTCAAGGTCAAGAGTGTCTGCTGTACGAATATCGGCAGCTTCTTTGAATATCGACATCAATTCGGGAAGGTTTGTAAACTTTGCGAATCTCGTTTTGAGCTGATACTTACCGTCACTTTCCGGTTTTAATTCGTAGTCGGTTTTGACTTCACCAAAATCTGCTGCCCATTCATCAAAATGATTGATTCCAAGATCCTTTAACATTCCTGCCTGCAGGTAACGCATAAGGGTGTAAAGACACTGCACATCGCTTTCGGCGTTCCCGAAGCAAAAGTGAGTCCCCTGCCGCCTGTGATTTCATCAAGATACTTTGACTTCATCAGCAGATTAAACGCTCTTGCTGAACCCTGTGTACCAAGTCCCGAAACGTTGTGCATTTTTGTGGCTGTCGCAAGATTCTTATACATATGGCTTTCATCCACAAATACCTTATCGAAGCCAAGCTGCTCAAAATCTATAAAGCCATCCTTTGTCTGGGCATCGTTCAGCTTTTCCAGCTTGTCCTCGTAGTTTGCAATGGACTTTTCTATCTGCTTGACCGTGAAACTCTTTTTACCTCCCTCGCTGTCTGCAGCAGCCATTTCCAGCTCATAACGCAGCTTTTCTACCTCATCTGTCAGGTATGCCTTTTCCTTTTCAGGAGAAAGTCCCATACGGTCAAACTGCGAGTGACCAACAATAACAGCATCCCAATCATTAGCTGCAATCTTTCCGAAAAGCTGTAATCTGTTTGCCTTTTCAAAGTCCTTCTGTGTTGCCACAAGAATATTGGCATTAGGGTACAGCCTGCGGAAATCATTGCCCATATGCTCTGTTAAAGCATTTGGAACAGCGAACAGGCACTTATTATGTAACCCAAGCCGCTTGCCTTCCATTGCGATTGCGATCATCTCAAAAGTTTTACCTGCGCCAACTGCGTGAGCAAGCAGACTGTTACCACCGTAAAGACCTCTTGCAATGGCGTTTTTCTGATGTTCTTTCAGAGTAATGTCTGTATTCATACCGCTGAAATTAAGGTGTGAACCGTCATATTCTCTATGACGAATGGAGTTATATACCTCATTGTACCTCTGCACCAAAGCTTCACGGCGATCGGGATCCTTAAAAATCCAATTCTGGAACTCTGACTTTATTACATTGGCACATCTGCGGGCAGCTTTGGTTTCCTCATCATTTATTACAAGGATATACTTGCCGTTCTGGTCACGCATATCGTTTCCGTATTCATCCTTTACACGGTCCTTTACCTGAATATCACCGTTGTTAAGAATAGCTTCGATAAGCTCGTAAGCATTTTTTCTGTGCGTACCATAGGTATTGGTGCTGTAATAGTTTCTCTTGGCATTAGCCTTTACGTTCTCTATCTTCCAAGCACCTGCAACAGCACTGTACTGAACGCTCATCTGACGTCTGGTATCATAATCGGGATTGAACTTTTCCTTTATGAAATCGGCAATATATTTTGGATCAACCCAATGTGCGCCCAGCTTTACAGAAATGTCTTTTGCTTCAACTCTCGGCGGCATTGCAGCTTCAAGAGCTATTCTGTTCTCGGACACATCCATACCCTCCGGTGCGTTTTCAAGCTCACGAAGCTTTTTGCGGATATTTCCCGTGAGATACTCGTCAGCTGTAACATACTTTTCTTCTTCCTGCGGCAAGCGGAATATCTGTCCGGACAGTTCAGAGATAAGCTTGTCCTTTTCCATTCCGCAGAGAGAAGTCATATAGTCGAAATCCACCTTCGCCTTTTCTGCAACTGAAAGAATGAGTGCTTCTTCGGCTGTATCAACGTGAGAAGCGACCGTTTTCGGCTTTACAGTATTATGAGTGAAAATATCGGCTTTTCCCGTAACCTTGCCCTTTTTGTCCTTGACCTCAAGGGCAGATACGATGTTATATCCGTCATCTCCCTGCATAGCCTTTGCATTTTTACAGTCGCTGACATTTCCATACTTTGCAACGAAGCTGTCATACGTTTTATTCAGGTTTTCTCTGCTTTCTGCAATATCTCCGTCAAGAGTACCATCGGAATTGTTCAACTGCATATTGAGCAATTCACGAACATTGTCACGAAGTTCAATCATACCGATTGCACGGTTAAGCACATCTTTAGATACATTGACCTTTTTCATAGTATCTTCGGCTTCTCTGAAATAGAGATTTCCGTCAACCGCATAAAGGCTGTACTTTCGGGAATTGGCTGGTGCGGGTATCTCGTCAACATTCTGCGGAACTGTTTCCTTTTCCGCTGCTCTGTACTGTCCCTGAATGTTCTTTATAGCTTCCGAAAGCTGCTGCTTAAGGTCTGCACCCTCAATAGGAAGGACCTGTGTATTTTCGGTCGGACCGTATATCTGCTTTGCTTCGGCTATTGTACCAAGCACCATTTCGGGATGCTGCACAAAATAGTTGTTCACTAAGAACCCATCGGGAGTTTCGGATTTCTTCAGCCATTCGATTTCATCGGGATTTATCTCAATAGGGCGTTCACGCTTCTGGAGGAATATTATATCAGAAGTAACTTCCGTACCTGCATTTGCCTTAAAAGCATTATTCGGCAAACGTATTGCACCAAGCAATTCTGCCCTATGCGCAAGATATTTTCTGACTTCGGGATTTTCCTTGTCAAGTGTACCCTTTGAGGTTACGAATGCAACAACACCGCCGGGATGAACCTTATCCAAAGCCTTGGCAAAGAAATAGTCGTGAATAAGGAAGTTATTATCATTATATCTGCGGTCATTGAGCTTATAGTCACCAAACGGAACGTTACCGATCGCAGCATCAAAGCTGTTATCTGCAAAGGAAGTTTCCTCAAAGCCTTTTATCTGAATATCTGCGTTAGGATAAAGCTGCTGTGCAATTCGTCCCGTGAGGCTATCAAGTTCAACGCCGAACAGCTTACTGCTTCTCATTTCTTCGGGTATAACCCCAAAGAAGTTACCGATACCAACGGCAGGCTCAAGGATCTTTCCCTTTTCAAAGCCGAGATTTTTCAGTCCGTCATAAATAGCGGAAATGACTGTGGGAGATGTGTAGTGAGCATTCATTGTGGACTTTCTTGCGGCTGCATATTCATCGGGGGTAAGAAGTGTTCTCAATTCCGCATATTCTGTACGCCACTTATCATTATTGATGTCAAATGCCTGCGGAATAGCTCCCCAGCCTGTGTATTTGGACAGAATCTTCTGTTCTTCGGGAGTAGCTGTGCGATTTTCCGCTTCAATCATTTTCAGCGTTTTTATAGCTTCAATATTATCGGCATAACGTGTCTTTGCTCCGCCTGCTACACCAAAGTTATCATCGTCGATGACAAAATTCTGTGTTTTCGGTTTATTTTCCTCTGCTTTTTCAGTTGAAGGGACGGTTTTCTTTTCAGATACGGGTTCGCCATTTTCTTCAACCACAAAGAAGCTTTCACTTGTGATAAGGTCGGTTACGGGTACAACTTCTGTATCAGGAATAAGGGTATCCATAGTCATCAGCGTTACATTGCCGCTTTCAACATTGGCTATTGTAAAGAGTGCATCCTGATATTCAATCACATCACCGATTTTAGGTTCATAGACATTAGGTGTTGTTTCATTTTCCGCAGCAGGCTGAATAGCCTCCTTTTCGGGATTACCGAGGAACACTCCTTTTTCAGCAAGTTTATATCTGTCAATATTCTGGGTGGTAACGTATGAAACGCCGCCTGTTTTTTCTTTATAAGACACTCCTACGTCATTGGTATAGATACCCTTTTCGGAAGTTACAGTATATTCACGGTCGTTATAAAGGAATCTGTCCCCTATCTCAATCTCGCTGCCCGACTTCTTTCTTGCAGGCTTGAATTCACTGCCATAGTCCGTTCTGCTGTTTTCTGCTTCAAAAGCCTTGTCCATTTCATCAATGGGGTATCCCATTGAACCGATAATGCCTTCTTCAACAGACTTTTCAAACTCAACATCAGGTGCAGCCATTTCAGACTGTTCACGCTGCTTATCATCCGGAACAAATGAATAGTGATTGTTTTCGAGTTTACGGTAATTACCGTCATAATCGTAAAGTTCTATATAATAACTTCTGTTAGACCTATCCTGTCCCATATTTTTGAGATGATTTGCAATATCTTCAAGCAGATCATCAGCTGATACGCTGTTTTCTTCATCCCATACGTCAATCAAACTACTATTTGTAGTATTGTGAGCATATTTCGTAAAAGAGCCATCTTCATCTGGAGTATAGCTTACGGATATTTCCTCAAAAGCAGGGTTTTCATCATCGCCGAGAGTATGATCGTCCCATTCACTTCTGCTTACAAGACGTATATTCTCATAATCATTTATATTAAGCTGTTCAACAGTCTGCTCTTTGCGTTCGTGTTCAAAGAAAATGTCTGTTATGTCCTTGAACCCTACATCATCGACAAAATGCGCAGACTTGCCGTTTTCATCCTCAATGACAACAACATCGGATACACTCAGAGAACGCCCCTCAAAATCTTCCGGACGCTCAACATTGAATTTTACGAATATACCTTCCAGCTTATCCGCATAATCAATATCCTCCAATCTGCCGCTATATACCTTTTCATAGTTCATTCTGTCAGGCAGTTGTCCCATTATCTGCAGGTGGTCGAAGTTTGTGAAACGAATATCACGATAACGCTCTCCTGCAGGTATCTGGTATATGGAGTATTTGGGTGTATTGTCATTTTCGGCTCTTTCCTCGGCAGAAATGTATCTTCCATCGTCAATAGCCTTTGCAACTGCTTCTGCAACCTGTTCCCATGAATATTCGGTAAGGTCAGTAAACACAATTCCATTAGGTCCTGCAGCATAATCCTTCAAACCGAAACCTTGTTTTTCATTTTCAAACAGACCTCTGATATACTCTGCAAGCTGTTCGGTTGAAGGGGAAAAGCTCTGATAGTACGCTTCGATCTCAAATTTACCCATCTGGTGTTCGGTAAACTTTTCGGAAAGCACATCAACCGGATCTCTCTGCGGCTTTTCGTACGGAACATTATACTTATCAAGGACAGCCATAGCTCTCTCTATAATAGGTCTTTCATAGGATATGTTTATATCCCTGTGTTCCAGATCATACAGTGCGCTGCTGATATGCCGCTGAATATCCCTTTCGCTTATGTACTTGCCTGCGGAAACGAGTCTGTCAATACGCTTTACAGCTTCATTCCAGTTTATTTTAGCTTCGCAGACGGTATCATTTCCTCCCTTTTTAAGCTCAATACCCTTACTGTCGTGCGATTCGTTATAATTACTTCTGCCCGAACCGCCGGTACCATACTCATTTTTGAGAAAATCCGCTTTTTCTTTTGCAGTATGTTCCTGCTTAAAGAATTCTTCTATACGGAATTTCCCACCGGAAGTGCCGCTGCCATTTAAAAGCAGTTTATCTATTTCATCTTCGGTAATAAAGAATTTATATTCAGGCTTGAAGTCAGGTTTTGTTTTATACTGCGGATATTCAAATCTTACTCTTGCTGGGCTGTATTCCGACTGCAAATCCTTCATTCTGTCGAGCAGTTCAGGAATTTTATAAAACTTGAAGCGAAGAACATCGTGGTCATTCAAATACTGCTCATAAAACTTGGAAAGACCTTCTGTAAACTCATTAACAGGAGTAATGCCGTGAAGTGCTTCGGCGATTTTATCTGTGCTTACGGAGAAACCACCCTGAAAGAAATAGTCAGGAATAAAGAAAGGAATGTTGCTGTCCTGGTGGAGATACCAAAGCTTATCAGCTATATCCTTAATATCTATATCTCTTGCACGGTCAATAATTTCCTGAGAGCAGAATGTACCGTTATCAAGCATTTTCCGGATATATTCGGCAGCCGATTCCCAACTGATATGCGACCTTCTTCCGTTAGGGAAAGCAGTTTCACTTACCGCAGCATAAACGCCGCTTTCATCAAACCAAGCTGAAACCTTGTATTCGCCATTGTTATTGTAGATATATCCTCTGCCATCCTCACCAAATTCATTTTTGAGGAATTCGGCGTTTTCTTCGACCGTTTTATTCTTCTGAAACTGACGGACAATTCTTTCAAGGCTGCCCGGTTCGTTGCTGCCGCAGCGCAGGATATGGTCTATCATTCCCGTTGTGGGTGAATTGAACGAAGAAAATTCTTCCCTTACAGGTCGGTCATCGGTATAGAAGCGGTCGATGTCCGTTTCGTCTTCCTCAAGCTCATTTGCCGGCTGCTCCAGCGAATGAATATGCTTTTCTTCCTCTCTGACTGTATCGGCAAACAGATTTATAAGTCCGGGATGTGCGTTCAGCTGATACTGCTGCGCCATCTGGCGTGAATCCGCAGAGATGTTTTCAAACTGTGCCTTTGCCCAGGAAGTATTTTCATCTGTAATGCGTCTGTCCCAATCGTTATGATACAACCTTGCGGAAACAACGTGCATAATACGGTCAAAGCCGTAATTCTGCATAACACTTTCAAGTGCGGCAGCGCTGTTGAGCCTATTATCACTGTAATTGCCGTTTATTGCATTATCAATGGCTCTTGCACAAGCTCTGTTTTCGTTGAGATTTGCAATAAACAGCTCGGTTTCGCCTGCTGCTTTCGCTTCGTTGTAGTCCTTTTTGTAAAGAGGTAACTTTTCAGCATTTATCGGCTCAGAGGTTTCAACATTCTTGTTGTGTTCCTCTGATTTATTTTGCAGATATTCTTCAAGAAGATTGTTGCCTTCACTTACAAAATAGTCAAATTCAAGGGATGAAAGCTCTCTTTCTATGAGTTCCACAAGTGTATTGTACTTATCTTCACGAACAAGCTCGTTGTCGATATAGTATCTGACGGCATAATCCTCAAGGTCGGCTTCAACCTGGAAAGCATACTCCGCATCATCGCCAAGCTCGGTATATCCAAGACTAACGTGCTTCAAATCTTCGGGAGCCGAACTGCTCTCGTCAAGATCAAATTCCCTTGCCACATACTTGCTTATATATTCGATTGCGCTGTCAAGTTCTGACTTCTCCTCAATTTCTTCCTCTGCAATGCCCTTTTCCTCGTTGATCTCATCAAGCAGCTCTGCGGGAGTGGCTACAGAATATGTTTCCGATTCAAGATTATCTGTAAGGCGATGTGCCAGAACTTCATCAAGATGTTCGGATATATATGTGCGTTCATCATCATACGCACCGTAGGATTCATTATCTCCGCCGCCTATCTGATAATACTCTACCTTGACATCGGTTTCAGTTTTGCCCGTATCATAGATATAGTCCTGATACTCTTCAAGAGCTGTTATGTCGTGCTTGTCGATATAGTCACCAACCACAAAAGGCTTTTCATCTTCTATGGTTATTACGGAAAATGAAATAGTGTTGTTAGCAAGGTCAAGAAAGGAAGCAATTTCATCAGTCCCCTTTATTTCATCAAAGGAAACAATAGGTTTTTCTGCGTTATAAACGTGCATTTCCTGCTCGTCAATATTCACATCTATGGCTTTTACACCATCTCTCTGCGAATATTCCGCAAATTCCACTTCACTTATCTGCTTGCCGCCAAGCGCACAAAGGTCCATAAACAGCTTGTCGGAATTTGAGATAACGTTTCTTACAGCTTCTTCGGAAAGCTCATTTGCAATATAGTATCTGTTTGTATCGTGCTGTGATACCGCCAGTACTATATTGACCTTTTCCTGCTCGGTATTCTTTTTTGAAGGCTGCTCACGTTCAAGAGATATAAGTATCCTATCGGCAGTTTCTTCCAGAGCAATAGCAACATCTTCTATACTGTTAAGCTCACCGTTCTTTACCCACTGCTCATATATTTCATCAAGGGGATTATTCCTTGAAATCAGAGTTTCATACTGTTCATCGGAAAGGTTAGGCTCATATTCTTCAAGGTATAACCTTATCCTGTCCTTATCCACAATTTCAGCAGCCGACTCAATAAGAACTTCGGGACTTTCCTTTTTCATCTGTCCTATGAAATAGCTGTATTCATCGTTCACTCTTTCATAAAGCTGCTCGGCATAGCTTTTATCTTCAACAGGTTCAAAGTGCAGTCTGTTGTTTTCGACGGGTTCACTCTCCTTTGGAATAGAACGGTATTCCTCCATTCCTGCCTTGAAAATATCAACAGCTTGCAAAGCCTTTAACGCCTTTTCTCTGTCCTCTGCCATATCATCCTTGTTCTTGCTTTCGTTTACAACGCTGATAAGGTAGTTTTCAACGGGTGCATAGTTTCTTTCCAAGAGTGAAAACATTGCATTTGCATATTCGTTTTCATCGCTGCGCCAATTATCCCATTCATTATCTTCGTGATACCTTTCAAGATTAAGGTAGTAAGGCACACCGACAGCTCTTTCTGCATTGAAATACTTTTCGGATATATCGAAAACCGCAGATGCAATAGTATCGGCTGTGTGATAAAGAGTAACATCATTGACGGGTGCGGATACAGTATTATTCTTATCCTCAATTTCATCAAAGGTTCTGTTTTTATTCGATACACTCTCAAAAGGAGCCAGCTTTTCACCGTTAATATGAACATCAAAGCCGTAATACCACATCTCGGATGCAGCTTCTCCCGGTATGGTCATCTGACCTTCGGGAACATTGTTAGCCTCAAGATACTCTGCAAAGCCATTATGAACGTTATCCATAACAACTTTTCTGTTTTCGTCAACGATAAGGCAGGCAGCTTCATCACCGTATATCTCGCTTTCCAAAAGGAAAAGATCTCTGTCATTTACTCTCTGAACATCAATAACATACCAGGTGCCTGTATATCCCTCGATCTCAATTTCATCGCTGTGCAGGTCAAGAGGTCTGATGTCATTTTCAGCCTGTTTATTCTTATCGGCAGATACAGAAGGGCAGCTTTCTTCAAGAAGAGTAATAAGGACAGTCATATCCTCGGTATAGATGCTGTTTTCACCTATGCCGTAATACTCTGCAGCAGAATCGGGTTTATTGATATATTCATCTGCATATCCCTGAAAATATCCGCTGTATGTATCAATCACTGCTTCACGGCAATTCTCCAAAATGCAGGTTATAAAGGCATTGCGTCCATCGGCTTCGTTTTCTGCGTTTGCTCTTGCCATATATGCAGCATATATATCCTGCTCGGATATATACTTTTCAACAAATTCGCCGTTACCGTTATCACCATCGGGATTAAAATATATCCATACAAAACTGTTGTCGGCTTCATTGAAACGAAAATGGTCGGGATACAGACCGTTCTGCATAGGAAAATCTGCAATGTGACTTCTGTTTTCTTCGGATATCTTCTCACTTTCAAGGTCAGCTTCCGCCGCTTCCCAAACATTCAGTTCATCGTTGGAATTGGTGATAGGGATATTTTTCGATTCAACATAGCTGATTGCTTCTTCAACAGTATGAAATGTGGGCATACCGTCACTGTCATAATATGGCGTTTTTTCCTCGCCAGTTGAATTGTCGTAGCAGGAAATATAGTAGGCGTCCTCAAATGCGTCCGTTGTCAGCTCAATACGATATGCTGTCGGATGGAAAAATTCATTATCCTTATCCTCAAACATTTCACGAACCATATCAAGATTGTCAAAGCCTTCAACAGCTCCGGTAATCGAATTGCGGAAATTCACAAAGCCATTATTAAGATTGACACGTTCAAATCCTGCTTCATCAAGAATGGTAAGAAGGTCGGAGTTCTTTATATTATCTGCCATTCTGCGGACATTGGCAGCATTTTTGTCGCCGCTTACTGTAATGGTAGCATTATCACCGATGATACGTCCCGAAAAACGGCTGCTATTATCTCCGGAAAGTACAGCCGCAACCTTTAATGCTGTATCGGTATCCATTTTTATATAACGCTTATCCGAAATGGAGCGATAATCGGTATTTCCGATAATACGGGAATCAGTGTTTCTTCTGGGGGCAGCTTCGCTTACAATAGCGGCAGCTCTTTCGCTGTCTACTTTATGCACAGTAACAACATTTTTGTAGTTGCTGAGAGTAGCAGAAAAAAGTATTCCCTCTGCGTTAAGCCTGTCCATTACGGCATTGATGGAATTAGCATTGAGATTGATATAATAACGTTCCCGGGGAGGAATCTCCTTATAGAATTCCTTGTTGATATATTCAGTCATAGCAGCTACTCCTTTCAATGCTCAAGAATTATGGTTTCGGCACGTACAACAGGATAACATCTCATCTTCCCGTTCTCTTCCGTCTTGATAGTTACCCTGCTGCCCGAAATGATAACTTTATCTCCAATTCTGTAACGTGCAGGAAAATCCTTATATCCCCAGGCAACTACCTTAACGGGACATTTACCGTTTGAATGGACAGAAAATACATATCTTGAATAGCTGTCCTTGCTGTCTGTTGAAGGAGTTTCTACTATTTCGCCCTGAATATGTATTCTTTTAGTATCACTCATTGTTATCCGCCTTTCTCATCTTTATGCCCAATATTTCCGCTGCATCGGAAATCGGCATTATACTTGTAACCTCTTTAATAAATTCTGTTGCTTCTGCGAATGTGATATGATTTTCATTACATACCGCATCTAAAGCACGGACTTCCTCATCGTGAAGGAACTTTTCACACTTGGCGATCTCCGTTCGTATATCCTTTGTTTTCTTCTCTGCGACAGTCTGTGCTTCAACTGATTTGCCAAGCTTTTCACGAAGAACCTTCAACTTTTCTGTGACTTTTTCGCTTTTATTTACAGTCTTTTTATCATCAGTCTGCTTTTCGGGTTCATTATTTTTAATCTCGGTGTTCATCTTACACCTTTCCTCCTTTTAGTCATAAGAATGTTGGCAATTTGTGCTTCAATGAGAGAAATATCAGAATTAATTACATCAAGCTCCAGCATTTTTTTCCGCCGCAGCTCAATATACTTGTCCTTTTTTTCTCCCAGCTCACATATTTCTTCAGAAGCGGATATGTTCCGCTTATATGGTTCTATTTCCGTGCGTTCCATATCGAACCTCCTTCGTTTGTTCCTTTGCTATGACTTTTTCACTCCATTCGGATAATTTATCAACTGCAGAAAAGAAATCTCTTTTTCTGAATTGTTTTTGCAGAAGTTCATTAAAATCCTTAATTCCATACAACCTGCACTCGGTAAATACAAAGCATCGTCCTTTGAAACGTTCACAAAATTCCTTACCCGCACGGTCATTATCCACACACAAAATTACTTTCATATTCCGTGACAGCAATTCTTCAATCGCAGATTTTTTTAATCCTGCCATAGATACAAAACTGCAGTCATTCACTTCGGGATGCAGCTGCATAAAGCTCATAAGGTCAATGGTGCTTTCAAAAACATATGCCTTTTGAGGTTTGCCTTTTGTATATTCAAAGAATGAATTGGTTGTCCCCGGTGCCACACCCTTATATGATTTCAGCTTTTTCTGAACATCACTATTCAACGCCGAACTATCAATACCAGAAATAAGCTCTGCCATATCATTTACAACTCGATGATTCTTGCTGTCAGATACGATGTTTGCTTCATTGGAATACACATAACCGGAAAACGATATGTCTGTATTTTCAAGAAAACGACCAAGCATTTCTGCTTCACAAGGCTCAATGGAAGTGATACGCTTATCCGAAATATCTGTATAGCTTGTATTTCCAATTGTGTATTTCTTTCTGCCCGTGCCGTGTATCTCCGCACCGCAGGGAATGTTATCCCTGCGGTGAAGAAATACTGCATTGCCTTTGGTGTCCTGGTACAGTAATCCCGAATTTATAAGCTCATTTATAATTTGGGAATAAATGCAGCGTTCCTTTGACAGATACGCATACACTCTTTTGTTATCCGCAGCCGCTTCGGGAATAACAGCAGGCTTCGATGTTTCTTCCGATGTTTTTCTGTCAGATAGATTTTCAGTTCTCTTTTCTGCTATATACTCTGAACCTGGAATCTCGCCGTCAAGTGCTTCTCCGACTGCTTCGGGGAAAGACATTTCAAAAGCCTTCATAAGACAGTTTACAAGTCCTACTCCTCCTGCACTTCGGGAATGAATGTAGTATTCATTTGTATCTTCCTTTACCTTCATTCCTCCGAAACCGTGAATATGTATCTCTTTGCCCTCACGGTCACAAGAATACCCTCTGCTGCGGAAATACTCGGTTATCCCACGTTCTTCTGCTCGTCTTATCTGTTCATCGGAATAAAACATACTATCTCGCCTCGGTATTCCTTGATTTATTCTGATTCTGCGCTTCCTTTATCTGCACCTTTTCTGCCCAATCTGCCATACCCTTTACCGTTTCGATAAAGTCCCTGTCTTTAACTCCGTCAACAGTTACGGCGGACTTTGCGCCGTCGTACTTTGCTGAATGCTCCACTCCCTGCTTTGCAGCTTCCTTTGAAATGGAATATGCTGTCTTGGAATCGGTCTGGATATACGTCTTATTGCGAATATCCTTAAATCCTTCCTTATTGAAATATGAAGCTTCTTTTTTCTGCGGTCTGTCATTGCTGCCGGTATAAGTCTTTTCCTGTGAAGCAGACTTGCGTGAAAAATATGTAGGCTTTTCTGTCTGCTTTTCGTTACGGTTATTTGCAGGAATATTGAATTCTTTTCTAACCGCTGCCACAAACTCCTTATTATTCACTCCGTCAACTGTAACGGCAGACTTTGCACCATCATACTTTACAGAGTGTTCAATACCGTGCCTCTGTGCTTCTTTGGAGATTTCGTATGCCGTCTTGGAATCTGTGCGGATATATTCCTTGTTCTGAATTTCTTTAAATCCTTCGCGATTAAAGTATTTCGGACCATTTTCCTGCACTGCCTGCTGATAGTCGTTATGTCCAAAATATGCCGGCTTCTTTTCCTGCGCAATTGATTCACGTTTATGATGCTGAACCGACTTCTCCTTCTGATTTTCGGAGATGTTGAATTCTTCCCTTACCGCTTCAACGAAAGCTCTATCCTTAACACCATCAACTGTAACGGCTGACTTTGCACCGTCATATTTTGCAGAAAACTCTACATTCTCTGCCATTGCCTTCTGTGCGATCTTAAAGGCTGTGGCAGCATCGGTATTGATGTACTCCTTATTCTGGATTGCCTTAAACGATTCCTTGTTATAGAACTTGGGTGCTTTATTCTCCTGATTATTCATCGTGTTTTCCTCCGTTTCTTTTTCCTGTGTTTTTTCTGTATCATTTTCTAATGCTTCATTCAGCTTAACCACCAATTTATCTACCGCTTCTGATAAATCCGGGCATTCCTCCGAATGTGCCTGCAATGCTTCAATGACTGTTTCAAAATCCTTATCATCAACAAGCATTTCAACAGTCTGCCGCTTGACCTCATCGACATTGGTGCGATCCTCGCTGCATAAAAGCTCTGCGGATTTGAGTGCAAGATATGACAGATATACATTTTCATCGGCTGCCACTACTTTGTTTCTGCCGGTATCCTTCGCCTTGTAAACTGCAATATCGGCGTTCTTGAACTCACTGTCAAATACTGCCCTTGCATTTTCGGGTGTCATTTCCATATCAGGCTGCATATTGTGCAGTCCCATTGATACTGTTACCTTGACTTCAACTGGCTCATTATTGTTTGTAATTCTGTGAACAGTATTTTCAATAGTGTCACGCAGACGTTCGGCAATATCCATTGCTATATCGGGTGAACAGTTATACTAATCCTCGTTTAAAAGGTTGACAAATACAGCAGAATATGATATAAATA
>JBJEQP010000057.1:0-136500 GCA_051881815.1 Oscillospiraceae bacterium
ACGCTGTCCATAGCCTTTTCAGCCTGCTCCTTGCTTGCAAAGCCGGAGATAACAGACCATGACTGCGGATTGAGCCACATATTTGCTTCGGGATCTGTTCTCTGACCGATAACAGCGCCGTCTTCCTTGTAGCCTCTGATCCATCTGTCTTCGTTCCAGCAAGCTGCGAGGATCTCGTCAAGCTTTGCCTTAACGTCATCGAGGTACTTGATATATTCTGCATCGTTCTTGATAACTGCATATTCACGGAGGATCTTAACAGCATATACGAGCTGAAATGCAACGAATGTGGATTCGCCCTTCTTGCCAAGACGCAGACAGTCGTTCCAGTCAGCGTGAAGACCTGCAGGCATACCGTGGTTGCCGAGGTGATTCATGGAGAACATGATAGCTCTCTTGAGGTGGTCGTAAACTGTGCCCTTTTCACCGTCGTTAGCGTAGAAGATCTCTTCATCGAGAAATGCGATATCGCCGCTTTCGGAGATGTACTTGTAAATTGTCGGGAAGAGCCAGAGAGCGTCATCGGCACGGTAGGAAGGATGACCTGTTTCCTTTGCGTATGCTGTATTCTCGTCGTTCTCGTCGGGGTGGTTTTCCTGACCTGCTTTATGAGTGTACTTAACGAGCGGAAGACCTGCGCCGTTAGTAACCTGTGCGGAAAGCATGAATTCGATCTGCTTCTTTGCCATTTCGGGAGCAAGGTGGATGATACCCTGGATATCCTGTACAGTATCACGGTAGCCGAAGCCGTTTCTTAAACCGCAGTACTGGAAGGAAGCTGCTCTTGACCAGATGAATGTGATGAAGCAGTTGTAAGCGTTCCAAACGTTTACCATATTGTTGAAGTCGGCATCGGGAGTATTTACCTGGAAGTTGCCGAGCTTTTCGTGCCAGTAGTTCTTGAGCTCCTCAACTTCAGCCTCAACAACGCCGGGCTTTTCATACTTTGCAATGATCTCCTTTGCAACAGCTTCGGGCTTCTGACCGAGAACATAGGTGAGTTCCTTTGTTTCGCCCGGCTGGAGAACGATATCGCTCTGGAGAGCGCCGCAGGAGTTTGTGTTGTAGTTGAGCTGACCCTTGAGGCCTTCTTCGATGCCCTTCGGATTAGCATAGCTTCTGTAGGAGCCGACGAAAGCGTCGCGATCGCCGCAGTAAGCGTCAACCTTTGCCTTTGCAACGCCGAGGAAGCGCTCAAGATCGGGGTTCTTGAAAACTTCATTCTGCTTCTGGAGGATGAAGTTATCCTTGAAGTATGTGCGTGTGATGAAGAGTGTGTACTGGAGGTTTACCTGATCCTGCTCGTAGTTGTTGTCGTTTACGAATTCGCAGTAGCCGGTAACGGAAAGCTTTCTTGGCTTGCTGTCGGTGTTTGTGATCTTTGCAGCCCATACCTCGTAGGTAGCGTCCTTCGGAACATAGTATGTGACCTCGGACTTGATGCCCTTGTATTCGGAAGTGATAACGGTGTAAGCTGTACCGTGACGGCATTCGCTCTTGAATTCGGCAAGATCCTTGCATACGGGCGCCCAGGAAGCAGACCAGTATTCGCCTGTTTCGCCGTCCTTGATATAAACGTAACGACCCGGCTGATCGACAGCAACGGAGTTGAAACGGTAACGGATAACACGACCGTTAGCACCGCTCTTTACAAAGCTGTAGCCGCCTGCGTTGTTCGAGATGATAGCGCCGTATTCGGGGGAACCGAGATAGTTCGCCCAAGGCATTGGAGTTTCGGGGTTAGTGATGACATATTCCTTATTCGCAAGGTCAAAATGTCCGTAGTTCATGGGAACACGCTCCTTTTTGATTCTTTGATTTTTACATTTTAATCGGGGAAACATTCAAGAAAAATTTTCTTTGTAAACGTTTCTCCACCATTAATTTCAATTGTAGCATTTTCATACAAACATTTCAAGGGGGTAATAAAAAAGTTCATAATTTCAAACGATTAAGCAAGCAAATTTTTTTGCAGAATGACATGAAACGTAAGATCGGTCTGTCAAAAACCGAACAAGAAAACATTGACAATCATTTTGGAAAAATGTATAATATTGTATGTTGGATTTGAAAACGATCAATACAAAGCTATCGTTTCTTAAACCGCCAAAAAATATTATGGGGTGAAAATTATGAGATCAAACAGGATCATCAGCTCGGTGCTTGCGGCTGCTCTTGCCGTAAGTGCTTTTACGTTCGTTCCGACAGCATCGGACAGCGGATATGGGCTTGCGATAACCGCTTCTGCGGCAGGGACAAAGGGTTTAAAGATAAACAATGACGGCGGCGTGACCGGCTATACGGGAACAAGCACCGATGTTGTTATCCCTTCCACTGTCAAGTATATTGAAAAAGAAGCCTTCAAAAAGAATCAGAACATTAAGTCCGTCACCTTTGAGGGAGATATTTTGAGCATCAACGAATATGCCTTTTATGACTGCGACAGCCTTGAAACTGTCACCTTCAAGGGTAACATCACAAGCGGCGACGGCAAAGGCGGTATCCAAAAATCTGCTTTTGAATTCTGCAGCGGTCTTAAAGAAGTAAATTTCACAAATAAAGACGCAGTTGTCGATCAGATCGGAAAATACGCATTCGATCTTTGCTCATCTCTTGAAAGCATAACCATTCCTTCCGGCACAGCCTACATCAATTTTAAGGCATTTGCCAACTGCTCCGAACTCGAAACCGTTATCTTTGAAGGCGGCGTGACAAACGGCGAAGGTTCGGGCGGCATTGACGAAAAAGCGTTCCCGGAATGTAAAAAGCTTAAAGAAGTAAGGTTCAGGAAAAGCGACGCTGTTGTTGACTGCATCGGTGAAAAAGCTTTCCAAAACTGCTTTGCTTTGAAAAAGATCAATCTTCCTTCCGGTACGGTTTGTATTAAGGAAGGTGCATTTTCAAACTGCAAAGTGCTTACCTCTGTAACCGTGCCTGCAGATACAAAGCTTGAAGGCAAGGGCGTATTCGGATACATGAACGGTCATGATAATCACTATGTAGCTTCCGTATTTGCAGTAAATCAATATGAATTTAATGATGACTATGGTTACTTCCTTGCAGACGGCAAGACACCGATATATATCCTTGTGTCAGGGTCAGTTGTTCGAGGTCCCAAGAAGATCACCCAGAAAAAGATCACCCTTGACGTTACAAAGGGCTCTCCTGCCGAAAAGTGGGCAATAGAAAACAATGTCGCATATATATGCTCGAACGATCCTTCCGCTCCGAGAAACATCAAGGTTGCCGCAAAAACAGCCGATTCCATCACACTTAAATGGGACGAAGCCGAAGGCGCAGACGCTTATGCGGTTTTCATCTACAACGACTCAACAAAGAAATATGAAAAATACAAGTCCTTGACCGCTGCACAATGCAAGGTAAAGGGACTTAAAAAGGGCACCAGATACAAGTTTATCATTAAATCGCTTAAAAAGAACGGAGATAAATATAAGGTCTTGGCTTCTTCAAAAGCGGTCGCAGCTTCAACAAGCAACTGATCACAAAACCGACTCACGGAAGATCGTGGGTCGGTTTTTATGTTGTTGACAGGTTCGGTCAAAGGTGGTAAAATATATACTGCAAAAACTATCTGCGGAGGTGTTCGGCTATGAGATACGATCTTGATAAAAGGGTCGAAGAGGATATTATCAATATCGCCCAAAAAAACGGCATAAAAAAAGTTATCCTTTTCGGTTCAAGAGCAAGATGTCAAAACTCGAAAAGAAGTGACATTGACCTTGCGGTCAGCGGAGGCAATGCCATTGACTTTTACTACGACCTTGAAGAAAATGCGTGGACGCTTCTTATGTTTGACGTTGTTGACCTTAATAAAGGAATATCGGACGAGTTAAAAGCCGAAATTGACAGAGAAGGAGTTTTGCTGTATGAAAAAATATGAAAATTTTAGTCGTGCGCTCGCAAATCTTAAAGAGGGTGCCGAAACAAAAGAACCTTATACCGTTGTTGAACAGGTGGGTATAGCAGGACTTTTTACAATTTGCTTTGAACAGTCTTGGAAACTGATCAAAGAGATCCTCGATAATCACGGACGTTCCGATGAAAGAGTAGGCTCCCCGAGAGCTGTCATAAAGCTTGCTTATCAATGCGGAATGATAGAAAACTGCGAAGGCTGGCTTAAACTGCTTGAAGCAAGGAATATTCTTGCACATACTTACAGCGATGAACAGTCTTTAGCTGTCATTCGCAAACTAAAATCCGACTTTATTCCGCTTTTTGAAGCCTTGAAAAAGGAAATTGACGAAAAAGACTGGCTGTAAATAAAAAGGAGAACCAAAATGCTGACATACATTGATTCACACGCACACTACGATGACGAACAGTTTGACTTCGACAGAGAAGAGCTGCTCCTGCGGCTGCACAAAGGCGGCGTTCGGAACATCGTCAACATCGGCTGCACTGTTGAACGCTCACAGTTTTCGGTTGAACTTGCAAAAAAATATCCGTTCGTTTACGCAGCGGTCGGCATTCATCCCGAGGACGCTTCGGACGCACCGAGCGGCTATCTTGACATTATCCGCAGAATGGCGGAGTATGAAAAGGTCGTTGCTATCGGCGAGATAGGACTTGACTATCACTTTGAAGGCTTCGACAGGGAAATGCAGCTGCGCTTCTTTGAGGAGCAGCTTGACCTTGCAAAGGAAATGGGGCTGCCCGTTGTCATCCATTCACGAGATGCGGCGGAGGACACAATGAATATTCTCAAAAAAAGGGGAGAAGTGAGCGGCGTTATGCACTGCTTTTCGGGTTCGGCGGAAACAGCCAAGCAGGTGCTTGCGCTTGGAATGAACATCAGCTTCACGGGAGTTCTGACGTTCAAAAATGCACGGAAGGCAGTTGAAGCGCTCAAGGTCATACCGCTTGACAGACTTATGCTTGAAACGGACTGTCCCTATATGGCACCCGAACCGAACAGGGGAAAACGCTGTGACAGCGGAATGATCGTGAACGTTATCGAAAAGATAGCGGAGATAAAAGAGGTTTCCCCCGAGCTTGTTGCGGAAAAGACTATGGAAAACACGATGAAGCTGTTCTCGAAAATAAAGTAATATCAAGTCATAACATTTGTTGTTAAAATGCGAAGCCAAGCAGTCGGTCAAGCTGCTTGGCTTCGCTATGTTATAAAGATCATTCATCACATTCTGTCGAAAAACGCTGTCACGAACAGCATTGCCGAATTTGCAAAAAGAATAGTTTCATTTGTCGAATAGCACACCTTATTGTCGCAATAGCACTTTGCTCTCGGTGTTCCTTTCGGGATATTCCACTTTGCAAACGGATCCTTCGCCTCGTCATCTGCACACGCACCGATGACGAGCAGTCCGGGGACGGGATCGTCCGTTTCGGAAAATGCGGAAAGTCGGTGGTGCGGATTTTTTACGGGATTAATGCCTACGCCTGTGATAAAGCACTGTCCGAGCGGATTTTTTCCGAGGATATAGTCGAACTGGCTTGCTGCGGCGTTGACGTATTCGCTGCTGTGGAAGAAGATATTCGCAACGATAAGCACCATTGCACGGTTAAGTACATTTATATTGGTAAAGAAGTTATACTCCGTCGGCGACTGTGCTGTTTCAAAGCCGTTATTCTCGGAAAGCCCGATGATATTGTCGGCTTCGATTCGGAACTGGAGTCTGATATGACGGTCGACTTCAAGGTCCTTTATCCTGTTCGTTGTAATATATGCAAGAGCGCCGAAGCCGCCTACGCCGAAGCAGGTAAATTCCGTTGCGCAGACGTTTTTATAAAGCTGATGTATCCTGTGGCGGAAGGATTCCTCGCCCGTGAGGGAATAAAGCTCGCAGACAGTCCAAAAAAGCGTATCGGTAAGGCTTCTCGGGGTTATATCGCCGCTTGATGAATGTGTGAATTCGGGAGGGTTCTCGAACTGCTGCGGCTCTTCGCAGGAGGAGAGCCATATCCAGCCGCTGAAAGCCGCAGACTGGAGCAGATCGGCAAGATCCTTGTCGAATTCTTCATATATTCCGCTTGCAAGTGCTGTAACTGCCGTAAAGCAGGCGGTCGCCTGGAACGATACGGGTGCAACATACTGTATCTCGTGGTCGTTTTCGGGACGGGCATAGACACTGACGTTCTTGGTAGATATCTTATGGTAAACTCCGCCGCTCCTCGTCTGCATTTTCAGCAGCCATATAAGCTCTGTTCGGCACTCGGCGAGGATATCGGGCATACCTTTTGGAGAATCGGGGATGTTATCCCTGCTGCAAAACTCCGCAGGGAACATTTTATAGGCATAAAGCATCTGAGCAAGGGCGATGCAGGCGCTTGCCACGGGCTTTACATAGCTTCCCGAATCGTGCCAGCCGCCCGATGCGTCAATAGTCTTTTCGCTGTTTTCGATAAGCACCGCAGGTTCGCAATGGCATTTTGGGTGAGCATATTCGGGGATAATGTCAGAACCTTTTTCGCTGACTTCATCGCAGCGGTTGTAATAGAATCCTCGCAGCAGTGTTGATTTTAGGCTGCTGTAAGGGCGCTCCTTAACGTCGAATTCATAGGAGTGCTTTCTGCCTATCTTCAGGTAATATCTTCCCGGGAGTCTGAAGGTGGAGAAATCCGCAGTCGCAGTGTATTCTCCCGAAGCTTCATCAAAAACAGGCTTTGAAAGCTGACCTGTGAGCATGGTTTTTTCGGTGCCGCTGTCGACGACACTGAAATATTCAGACTGTGTAAGACCTGTTACGATCGCTGTTTTCGGACCGTAAAGCTCATATCCGAGCTGATTTATATAGAATTTAGCTTTCATTATTGCGTTCACCGCCTATCGAGTAATATATTGCCTGCTAATATAATTATACTATAGTTTTAATTATGATTTCCCATATATTTTTGAAAAAATTATATAAATTTGCTTGAACATACCGAGAATATATGTTAATATAATATAAAATCAGCTCGAATAATCTTTTTTGAAGCCGAATTTGTTCTTTTGGGAGGATAAAAAAATGAATAACGTAATGCCGTCTGATAAAAGGATATCATACAGCGGAAGAATTGACTTTTCCGACGTAAATGCACCTGTGCTTTACTATGCAGGCTCAAGCGCTTCGTTCCGTTTCAAGGGAACGGCGCTCAATGTTAAGCTCAACTCTGTTATCTACTGGGGAGAGCTTTCTCTCGGTGCAGTTATTGACAAAAAGCAGTGCAGCGTTAAGCTTTCTGCCGAGAACAACGGAAAGGACATCAATGTTACTGTTGCGGAAGGCCTTGAAGACGCTGTTCACGATGTTGTTATCTACAAGCAGCACGCCGCAAATCAGCTTCTTACGCTCAAAGGCTTTGAGATAGACGGTGAAATGCTTGACGCACCCGAAAAGCCGAAGCTTAAAATGGAGGTCTACGGCGACAGCGTATGCGCAGGCGAGGTCATCGAGGCTGCTGACTTTGTCGGAAAATGCGACCCCGAGAATCACAACAGCCGCTATGATAACGTATGGAACAGCTTTGTTATGCAGACTGCACGCAATATCGGCGCAGAGCTTCATAATATCTGTCAGGGCGGCATTGCTCTTTTTGACGGAACGGGATATTTCCACTACCCCGATTATATCGGACTGGAAAGCGTTTATGACAAGCTTTGCTACTTCCCCGAGGGCGGCATTTCGCAGTGGGATTTTTCACGCTATACCCCCGATATCGTTGTTATCGCTGTCGGCCAGAACGACAAGCACAACGGAAAAACGGAAACCGACGATCTTAATATAAGCGACCCCGAGTACAGAAAGCTCTGGAAGACCGCATATATCAGACTTGTGCGTGAGCTTGACAAAAAGTATTCCTCGCCTAAATTCGTGCTGACAACAACTATCCTTATGCACGATGCGGACTGGGATAACGCTATCGAGGAGATCAAGGACGAGCTTAATGGTATGGGCATAAAGGCTTATCACAACCTTTTCAAGCGCAACGGTGCAGCAACTCCCGGACATCCAAGACTTGCCGAGCACAACGAAATGGCAGAGGAGCTTACGGCGTTTATCAAGGGAATTTTATAATGCGTAATTCGTAATGCACTGCGAAGCTGGGCATCGTAATTGCGTAATTATTTTTACGCTGTTCATTTACACTGAAAATGCAGTGAATAGGTTACAATTTATTATAACAAAAGGTGCAGCCGCGAAAAATTTCTTTCGTGACTGCACCTTATTTCATTCTATCGTTTATGCGAAGCTAATTACGCATTACGAATTACGCATTGATCTTTATTATTCTGTAACGAATGCACAGTAAAGAGCCTTTACTGCTGCTTCAAAGTCTTCTTCATTTACGCCGACAATGATGTTGAGCTCGGATGAACCCTGGTCGATCATCTTAACATTTATTCTTGCGTCTGCAAGTGCGGAGAAGATCTTGCCTGCGGTACCTCTTGCCTTCTTCATACCTCTGCCTACGACAGCGATAAGAGCAAGGTTGCTTTCGATCTCGATGATATCGGGATGAACACGGTAGTTGATCTCGTCAATGATGTTCTTTTCCTTACCGAGGAGGCTTTCTGTGCCGACAAGTACGGACATTGTGTCGATTCCGCAGGGTACGTTCTCGAAGCTGATGCCGTTCTTTTCAAGCGCACGGAGAACGTTTCTGCCGAAGCCGATCTCGCTGTTCATCATATCCTTTTCAATGTTGATAGCGGAGAAGCCCTTCTTGCCTGCAATACCCGTGATAACGTACTTGCTGATCTCGGCGGATTCGGAAACGATCATTGTTCCTCTGTCCTCGGGAGCGTTTGTGTTGCGAATATTGATAGGAATGCCTGCTGCTCTTACAGGGAAGATAGCGTCCTCGTGAAGAACGGTAGCGCCCATGTATGCAAGCTCACGAAGCTCCTTGTATGTGATGGTCGTGATAGTCTTGGGGTCGTCAACGATCCTCGGATCGCAGATAAGGAAGCCCGAAACATCGGTCCAGTTCTCATAAAGATCGGCGTTTACAGCTCTTGCAACGATAGAACCCGTGATATCGGAGCCGCCTCTGGAGAAGGTCTTGATAGTATCGTTGGGCATTGAACCGTAGAAGCCGGGAACAACAGCATTGTCAAGCTCTGCAAGCTTTGCGGAGAGAAGCTCCTGCGTGGTGTCAAGATCGAAAGCACCGTCCTCGCTGAACTTGATATAGCCTGCAGGATCAACGAAGTTGTAGCCGATGTAAGCGGCAAGAACCTTGCTGTTGAGGTATTCACCGCGGCTTGCAGCAAAGTCACGGCCTGCTCTGTGAGCGAAAGCGTCCTTGATCTCGATGTATTCGTCGGAAAGATCAATGTCAACGCCGAGCTCCTTAATGATAGAATTGTATCTCTGCTCGATAGCGTCAAATTCCTTGTCGAATTTTTCGCCCTTTGCAGCCTTTTCGTAGCAAGCATAGAGCATATCGGTGATCTTGATATCTTCCTTGAAGCGCTTTCCGGGAGCGGAAGCGACAACAAACTTTCTGTCTGCATCTCCCTTGATGATAGCAGCGACCTTTTTGAACTGTGCGGAATCGGCAAGAGAGCTTCCGCCGAACTTAACGACCTTGATGTTATTCATAACAGCAAATCTCCTTAATATATAAAATAGTTTTTAGTTATACAACGCAACATTACCATTATACCTAATTAAAGTCAAATTTTCAATTGATATATAAAACAAAAATCACAGAATAAATTATGTCCTTTTGTAAAATACGACTGTACTTCACAAAAGGACAATTTATTAATGCGTAATTCGTAATGCGTAATGCGTAATTTGACGGGGAAATAAAAAATTTTGTAATCGGAATAAATTATACTAAACACCATTTAAAATTTGGAACAACTCAAGCCGACAATCTTGCAGCTGTTCATATTTCGTCTGAAAGCAAACATACTCACTTCGTTCGTATATTTGCTTTCAGAGGATAGTTGTTCCGTTAATAAAGAATAAGCGCAATTCACGATTTTAGTTTTACAAAACGATTTCTCATGTTCTGATTTACCTTATTTTTTGTGAATTGCGCTTTTGATTTAATAGTAATTACGCTATTGCAGCAAATGTTTAGCTAAAATTTAGGGGATTTCGCTTCTGCGGAAGCGACCAAAGGGCTTCCGCCCTCTGGACACCTGACGAGCTGTGCCCAGCTCGACCGGCTGCTTGGCTTCGCTTAATCCAGCTTTTGTTCCAGTCTTGCCGTTACTTCAAAGGTCGTTACTTCTTCCGTGACGGTTTTGCGGTAGACTGTAAGAGTTACTTCTTCTCCTGCGATCTTTTCGTCAAGCACTTCCATTACCGAGGCAAGGTCCTTAACGGGATGACCGTCTATTTTTGTGATGATATCATACGGCTGAAGTCCTTTTGTCGCAATATCACAGGTCGGGTCTACGCTCATTACGCAGAGTCCCGATTCTACGCCGAGGCTGTCTGCTGTTGCGCTGTCCATTGAAACGAAAACTATGCCGAGCTTTGCTCTTCCGGGGACATATCCGTTTGCAATAAGTGCTTCGGCAACGGGAACTGCGTCATTTATCTCGATAGCAAAGCCTATGCCGTCATATACAACGTGGTCGAGTCCTCCGACCGATATGCCTATCACCTGACCGTACATATTTACAAGTGCGCCGCCCGAATTTCCGGGGTTCAATGCGGCGTCTGTCTGGATACAGCGGAGCGTTCCGCTTGATGAATAATCGGTCTCGATCTCTCTTCCGAGGGCGCTTACATAGCCGAAGGTTATCGAATTTTCAAGGCTTCCGCCTGCGCCGATAACTGCGACCTGCTCGCCGAGGATAACGTTATCCGAATTTCCTATTTCAGCCGAGATAAGGTCATTGGCTTCGATCTTTACTACTGCGAGGTCCTGCTTTCGGTCGATGCCGACAAGCTTGGCTTCAAACTGTCTGCCGTCGTTGAGCTGCGCCTTGAACTGCGCATCCTCGTCAACGACGTGCGCATTTGTGAGGATATAGCCGTCGGACGAGATGATTATACCCGAACCGAGCGAAGTCATTTTATAAGGTGTATCGCTGTAAACTCCGATGAGCACCTGCGAGGGCATTACCTTCTGCGCCACGCCCTCCGTTGTTAGCAGTCCTGTTTCTTCATCGGCATAATATTTTGCTTCAAGAACGGGACGGGGAGAGGTCGGGAGAGTTATCTGAACGCGTTTTTCATCCTTATCCTTTTTTTCGCTTGCCGTCTGTGTTTCAAGGCTGCTGAACGAGCTTTCGCTTTTTTTCATCTCAAACAGTTCAGACGCCCTTTTTGCAACAACTACCGACAAGATAACTATTATCACGAACATTACTGCAATGATCGCAATAATGACTGCTGTCCAGACCGCATTCAGGCGCTTTTTCTTATTCTGCCGGTCCTGCTGCGGATACTGCGGCTGCATCGGGGGATACGGATATCCGTTCGGCGGCGGATATACACCGTAGGGATACGGCGGCGGAGCCTGACGGTAATTCTGTTCCGTATTCTGCAGCTGTTCGGGAGCAGGCGGCGTTTCCTGCGAAGGCGCCTGACTTTCCCTATTCTCCTCATTCGTAGTATTATTAAATTCATCAAAATTATCCAAAATATACCTCCTTTTGAACCGTGCATTAAAGCTATAAAACATTAACCGCACAATTATCTGCAATTGTGCGGTTTGGCAAAATTCAGATCATTATTTCAAATTCAACAAAGCTGTTCGGTTCGCTGCGGACGAGTATCTTTCCGTCATGGAGCTTTATAATGGAGCGCACGATAGAAAGTCCGAGACCAACGCCCGTTTTGTCGATACCTCTTGAAGCGTCCGCCTTGTAGAAACGGTCGAACACCTTTGATATCTCATTTGCTTTAAGTCCGTCGCCGCTGTTTCGGATACGGATAACGCTCGATCCTTCTTTTTCCTCAAAGGAAAACTCGATATAACCGCCCTCATCTACGAATTTTACAGCGTTTTCAACAAGGTTATAGAGAACCTGCTGCATAAGGTCGCTGTCGGCGTTCACGATGAACTTGCTCTGGTCGATGCCTCGTATATCAACGTGCTTTGCGTCAATACGCTGTTCAAACATAAGCAGCACATTAACGACAAGCGGCATAAGGTTGAATTCCTTCTTCGTCATCTTCATCTCGCCTGCTTCATACTTCGAGATGTTGAGCATTGACGTAACAAGTCTTGCAAGTCTGTCTACCTCTTCCGAAACGATCTCAAGGTAGTAGTTATGCTTTTCCTTTGGTATAGTTCCGTCAAGGATACCGTTAATAAAACCGCCGATGGTGGTCATCGGTGTACGCAGCTCATGCGAAACGTTTGAGATAAAGCTTTTTCTGTTTTCCTCGATCGCTTCGAGAGAGCTTGCCATTTCATTGAGCGAATTGGCGAGAAAGCCGAACTCGTTATCCTCGGGAACATAGAGCTTATCGGAAAAGTCACCGTTTCCGAACCGCTTCGCCGCAAAGGTCATTTCCTTTATCGGCGTCATAAGGTGCTTGACAGCGGCATAGATCGCAATGAATACGAGCACAAGGATAGCGGTCGAAGCGATAGCAAGTGCGATTATAAGCTTTGTAAGATACTGCTGAAGCGGAGTGTCCGAAAGCTTTGCAAACAGGTAATACTTTTTTCCTGCGCCGTCAAATTTATATGCAAGGTTGAACACGGTGCTCGGGTAAAAATGCCCAAGGCTTGAAAGCTCAAAAAAGCCTTCATCGCCGACCCTGTTCAGTATATCCTCCCCGATTTTTCTCCCTGTATGAGAACACGGCGGTGCCTCGGAGCAAACCAAAGCAACGCCGTTTGAATCTGTTAATGTGAAAACTATCTCCGTTGTATCGGTCACGTTCAGATAGATATTGTTAAGATAATCGACATCCACGCCGTCAGCCGAGTCGATAGAAAGCTTTGTTACCGACAATACTGTTTCGGCATTCGTGATGATAAATTCCTTCTTGTCGTTTTTATAGAATTCGGATGAGATCACTATAAGAACAGCGGCAACGCAGACGATAGCAGCGGAAATTATTGCTGCGCACAGGGTAAAAAACTCGGAGAATACGCTTTTACGCATTTTCTTCCTCTGCTTCGAACTTGTAGCCTACGCCCCAGACAGTCTTGAGCGCCCACTTGTCCGAAACATTTTCAAGCTTTTCACGAAGACGCTTGATATGAACGTCGATAGTACGGGAATCGCCGTAATACTCAAAGCCCCATACCTCGTCAAGAAGCTGATCTCTTGTATAAACACGGTTCGGGTTGGAAGCGAGGTAGAAGAGAAGCTCAAGCTCCTTCGGAGGAGTATCCATTACCTTGCCGTCAACACGGAGCTCATATCTTGTCATATTAACGATAAGCTTGTCATAGCGAACTTCCTTGACCTCTGTTTCGGTGCTGCTCTGACCGATACGTCTTGAAATAGCCTTGATCCTTGCGATAACTTCCTTTGTATCGAACGGCTTAACGATATAGTCATCAGCACCAAGCTCAAGTCCGAGCACCTTATCGAAGGTCTCGCTCTTGGCAGTTATCATAATGATCGGAACGTTGGATTTTTTGCGGATCTCACGGCATACCTGCCAGCCGTCAAGCTCAGGAAGCATGATATCAAGAAGAATTACATCGGGTTTTAGTGCGTTGAACTTGATGAGGGCTTCATCGCCGTCATGAGCAACGATAACGCCGTAACCTTCCTTTTCGAGATAGAGCTTAAGAAGCTCACAGATATTATTATCGTCGTCAACAACAAGAACCTTTCCGAGTGACATAATATTTTCCTCCTATCATTTTTATCTATTCTGAAAAAACATATATTAATGTTTATTTTTGAAAATAATACCACTTATAATTTATTATAGCAAATATCGAGATGTAATATATGAATTTATATGAATAAATTATTTCTTAATTGTAAATTTCACAAAAGCATAACTAAATTTTGTAAAAAATATAAAATTGCGTTCATTTTTGGGAATTTTGACCTCTAAAAAGCGAGTTTTTTCGTCAGATGACCTCTTTAAGAATAAGATAAGCCATTGTTGCGATGGACTTCGCTTCAACATAGTTCCTGTCGACCTTGTAATTGCCCTCGGAGAGCATATTTTTAAGCTCGGAAACACGTTCAAAGCCTTTGAGAGCCTCCTGCATATTCGGGATAACGAAATACGACTTCTGCATGATGTGTCTTATCTCGGTGCGGATGCCCGAAGGTATCTCGGGAGCATTCGGGTCAATGTTGAACTCGGCGGATTCGAGCTCGTCAAGCGAGATATTCTCTGCGCCCTGCATTTTCTCCGCAATGGACAATGCAGCCTGTCTGCCGAAAACGAGCGCTTCAAGAAGAGAGTTTGAAGCAAGGCGGTTGTTTCCGTGAACGCCCGTATGCGAGCATTCGCCGACGGCATAAAGACCTTCAACCGTAGTCTGTGAGTGTGTATTTACGTTTATACCGCCCATGAGATAATGCTGGCAGGGATAGATCGGGATCCTGTCGGTGGTCATATCAATGCCCTGTTCAAGCAGATATTGATATATCATCGGGAAACGAGCCTTAATAAATTCGGGATCCTTATAAGAGATATCAAGATAAAAATTATCCGAACCGGTCCTGTTAGCCTCGCTGATTATCGAGTGCGAAACGACATCACGGGGAGCAAGCTCCAGACGCTCGTCATAATTCTGCATAAAGCGTTCGCCGTCGCAGTTGAGAAGGTAAGCACCCTCGCCTCTGACCGCTTCGGAGATGAGGAAGCATTCTCTTGTATGCTTGTTATTGAAGGCAGTCGGGTGGAACTGGATGAGCGAAAGGTTCTTGATATTTGCGCCCATTTCGTAAGCGGCGGTGATGCCGTCGCCCGTTGCGATAGCGGAGTTCGTGGTATATTCGTAAATTCTTCCGATGCCGCCCGTTGCAAGGATAACAAAGCGTGAGTTATATATACTGTGCTCGTCATCAATGCAGATATCGGCGGAAAATCCCGTTCCCGTTTTCTTCAATCCGCAGAGAAGAGCGTTTTCGATAATGTCGATATTGGGCGCTTTTTTAACAGCTTCCTGGAGCTTCGATGTGATCTCATAGCCGGTAGCATCATGGTGGTGGAAGATCCTGTGACGGGAGTGACCGCCCTCGAGGGTCTTATGGTAGTTGCCGTTCTCGTCCTTGTCGAATTCAACACCGTAGCCGATGATCTCCTCGATCTCGTGCGCAGCTTCGGTAACGAGTATTTTGAGCGAATCGGGGTTATTCTTATAGCCGCCTGCGATAAGCGTATCCTTTGTATGGAGCTGGATATTGTCATCAACGGGCTTATAGACAGCTGCGATACCACCCTGCGCAAGTGCAGAGTTACAGAGTATCATCTCTCTTTTTGTGATGAGAAGGATCTTAAGCTCCTTCGGGAGATTAAGAGCCGAATACAGACCGCCTGCACCTGTTCCTGCGATTATAACGTCATAATTCTTTGACATAACAGATACTTCCTTTATATGTAGAAATTTCAAAACATTGTTTGAATTATCTTCTGTGCCGAAAACGATCGGCAAAATCAGCAAAATAATACTTAATATCAGTATATCACAATATTTCCAAAAAATCAATCGGTATCAAATAATTTCCCCAAAATTCTGTATATTTTTCCTCATATATACAAAAAAGCTG
The DNA here is from genome assembly GCA_051881815.1 of Oscillospiraceae bacterium. Taxonomy (GTDB): domain Bacteria; phylum Bacillota; class Clostridia; order Oscillospirales; family Ruminococcaceae; genus UMGS363. The sequence continues at coordinate 15,635 of JBJEQP010000057.1, forward strand.
CCATACAAAAGCATGGCAGCTATTATGTTTACTTAAAAAGCAATCAGTTAACAATTGTCTTTTCAGTTTCCTTATCAAAGATGTGAACCTTGTTAGGATCGAGAGCAACCTTGATAGTATCCTGCGGACGAGCAGTAGATCTCGGATCAACTCTTGCTGTGAGGGAGATACCCTGGCAGTTGAGGTAGAGGTAAACTTCTGCGCCCATCATTTCTGTGATTTCAACATCAGCATCAATGATACCTGTCTTTGCGGAAGAGATGAACATTTCTTCATCGTGGATATTCTCTGGACGGATACCCATGATGATCTCCTTATCAACATAGTTGGAGAGAACATTCTCATCAACCTTGGATTCGGGAAGCTCAACATAGTACTTAACGCCTCTGGATGTCTTGGTGTCCTCGGAACCGAATTCAATTGTGTACTTGCCTTCGATCTTTCTGAGAACAGCGTCGATGAAGTTCATCTGAGGTGAACCCATGAATCCTGCAACGAAGAGGTTAACAGGGTTGGAGTAGAGGTTCTGCGGAGAGTCAACCTGCTGAATGAAACCATCCTTCATAACTACGATACGGTCGCCCATTGTCATAGCTTCTGTCTGGTCATGAGTTACATAGATAAATGTTGTACCGAGCTTCTGGTGGAGCTTGGAGATCTCAGTTCTCATCTGTGCACGGAGCTTTGCGTCGAGGTTGGAAAGAGGCTCGTCGAGGAGGAATACCTGAGGCTCACGAACGATAGCACGGCCGAGCGCAACACGCTGTCTCTGACCGCCGGAGAGAGCCTTCGGCTTTCTGTCGAGGAGGTGGGAGATATCGAGGCTGCGAGCAGCTTCTTCAACCTTACGGCTGATCTCGTCCTTAGGAACCTTACGGAGCTTAAGACCGAATGCCATATTCTCAAATACAGTCATGTGAGGATAAAGAGCGTAGTTCTGGAAAACCATCGCAATATCTCTGTCCTTAGGAGCAACGTCGTTTACAAGACGATCTCCGATATAAAGCTCACCTTCGGAAATTTCTTCAAGTCCTGCGATCATACGGAGAGTAGTGGACTTACCGCAGCCGGAAGGACCAACGAGGATGATGAATTCCTTATCCTTGATCTCGAGGTTAACATCTGAAACGGCAACAACACCGCCGGGGTATTTCTTATAAATTGAACGAAGTGACAAACTTGCCATGTTTATAGGACCTCCTAATTATAATTGTCTGCCGAGCATACTCGGCTCTATTAATATAATACCAAATGTGGGCAGCAAATTTCAAGTCACTTATTAACTAAACTTATAAAAACTTATTTATTTAGTTTGACGAAAAAGCAAAAATTTGACAATTACTGGAAAATTTGAGATAAAATAATGTCTAAATTTTTTCGGCTTCTTTGTGCAACATTTCTCTCCATTCGCCGAGAGCAAGGTTTTCGTCAAGCTTCACTCCTCCGATGGAAATCCGTTTGAGATACAATACCTTGTTGTTTCTCGCCTGCGCCATACGCTTTATCTGGTGGTACATACCCTCGCGGATGGTTATAAGGACTTCATGCGGATCATCGAGTATCTCCAGCTTTGCGGGCAGGCAGACATCGCCGCCGTCTATTGCAAGTCCGTCTTCAAAGGCTTTTATATCATCCTCGTTCGCAGGATCTTCGAGCCGTGCAAAATAGGTCTTGTCAACGTGATGCTTCGGGGAAAGGATATTGTGCGCAAGAACGCCGTCATCGGTGATGAACACGAAGCCCTCCGTGTCCTTGTCCAGTCTGCCGGCAGGGAAAAGTCCATCTCTGCGTATGCTGTCGGGGAGAAGCTCCAGCACGGTCTTCGACTCGCCGTCCTTTGTCGAGCACACAACGCCCTGCGGCTTGTTCATCATTATATATATGTGCTTGCGGTAGGTGATCTCTTTTCCCTCGGAGCAGACAATGTCCTTTTCGGGGTCTATCTTCATATCGAAAAGCTTTGCGACCGCACCGCCGACCGTTACGACCCTTCGCTTTATAAGCTCCTTTGCTTCGGAGCGTGTTATGCCGAGCTGCGTTGAGAGAAATTTATCAAGACGCTGGATATCCTTCTTCGGAACGCCCATTATTTTCCGCCGTCCTTTCTGATGTTTCGGTTATAGGACTTGTTTTTCGACTTTTTTGCAACGGAAAAGCCGAATTCGCCGAGCTTTCTACCTATTGAGAAGTATTCGCCGTGAGAATAGGCAAGAAGACCTGCCTGCTGAAGATTTATCTTTCCCTTGCTGTCGATATAGCGTTCATCGGCGGAGATCGCAACAACGTCCGCAATGAACATATCGTGGGTGCCGTAGCTTTTGACCTCTCTGACCTTACATTCGAGCGAAAGCGGACTTTCTGCGATAACGGGCGCTTTTACATTGGAGGCTTCTTCAAGCGTAAGACCGCAGTGCTTTATCTTATCCATATCCTTTCCGCTGCGCACTCCGACAAAATCCGTTTCGCGCACAAGCTTCGAGGTAGTAAGGTTTATGACAAATTCGCCCGTTTCTTTTATAATGGAATAGGAATGTCTTGAAGGGCGCACCGATATATATACTATCGGAGGCTTTGTGTTTATAACGCCTGTCCATGCGCAGGTGAGGACGTTCGCTTTATGGATATCTCCGCAGCTGACCATTACCGCAGGCAGCGGCGAGATCAGCGTTCCGGGTGCAAGAATTTTTCTTCCCATAATCAGTTATTGTTCTCCTTAAATACAATGATATTTCAACGATTTAAAACGCCATTAATATATTATACCTTAAAATACTAAATAAAAATAGTAAAAATGCTAATTGAAACAGCGCAGCAAAAGTGATATAATATATAAAATAAGTGTGTTTTCCCGAAGGAGGTGTGAGTTATGCCGTCTATCCCGTCAATTACTGTCAATACGACCCAAAATAACGCTTTTAAAACCGACGGCGGATTGAATTCAAGCATCCGCAAAAAGGCTCTTGCAAGCAAGATAAGCAGCGACGAACAGGAGCTTAAAAAGCTTGACGCCAAACAGACCGCCGAAAAATCGAAGCTTACCATTGAGCTTTCCAAGTACAAAAGCGAGCTTTCCAAGCTTGAAAAAGCCTCGGACGAGAAGGAAAACGAAGAAAAGGCAGCCGACATAAAGCGCCGCTTTGATTCATTCGAATGTCAGACCTGCAAGAACAGGCGTTATCAAGACCAATCGGATGATCCGGGCGTTTCGTTCCGGACTGCTTCTCACATTGACCCGTCAGCGGCTTACTCCGCAGTTCGTGCGCACGAAAATGAACACGTTGCAAGGAACAAAACGCAGGCCGAACAGCACGGTCAGAAGATAGCCTATCAGACCGTCACGATCCATCGTGCGATCTGCCCCGAATGCGGCAGGAGCTATGTTTCGGGCGGCGTTACCCACACGGTCACAAAGGCTGACAACAGCGCAAAATACACCGTCGGCGATCTTGACCTTGAAAAGGATCCCGTTGGCAGCATTGTGAATGTTGTTGCGTAAGTTAAATAATGAATATTCTATTCCCCGTCGGTGTTTTCACCCTCGGGGATATTTTTTTGCGCTTCGGCTGCTTTGGATTCGCTTGCTTGTTTTATCTCGTTCGCTTGAATAGCTAACTTTGTAAGCGGCGACAGCTCGCTTTCCCGCGGCTTGGCATTGCGTTCGATTATCTCTTTCGCCATAGCCGCACCCTGTTCAAAGCTGTAAAACTCGGGGAAGCCCTCCTGCTTTGAAAGCACCTCGTACATCTCACAGCAGCTTGAAACACGGAACTGAATGACTGTTCCTGCAATGAGAAAAGGCGCTGCGACAGCATTCAGCCACGATGAGGTCACTATCACGACGAAAGCGGAAAGCATGTAGGCGAGCATCGAAACAAGCACCCATTTCCCGTTCATCGAATGGGCAAAGAACGCAGGTGTCATTATTATTATCGGTATAAGATACATAAATCCGCTTATCTGCGGCACCTGATGAAAGGTTTTGAGCGAATACAGAACCGACAGCAGGTCGTAGACAAAAATATATACCATTACTGCGATCGAAAAAAAGCAGGAGTATTTCCAAGCCAGCGTTCTTCTGCGCTCGATCTCGGACACGCACTCACGCTTCTGGTCAAGATCCATTCCTCCGACCATTGTCGGATCGAGATTGATTTTTTTCTTAAAGCCTGCCATTATGTATGCCCCTCTTTTCTTTCGGGATAATATTTACAAAGAGTATATTTTTATATATTTAATCCATTTGTACTATTATATCTGTGTATTTCAACACACAATATGTATAATATATTGATAAATATACAATAAGTAATCCATGTCAATTCTGTTCGCTGTGGAATTTAACATTTTCATCGTGAACGGCTTCGGTCTTATTAAGGTAGTTGTCCCAGAGCTTCAAAGCATTGTTGTAGTTGGCGGTGAATTTCTCCATATTGACGCCGAGCGCCTCACGGGGAACTCTGAAGCCGATAAAAAGGCCGTCGGACATTTCCGTATATTTTATATCCTCGGCAAAGCTTGTTCCCGAAAGCATATATCCGAGCTGCATGCTGTTCTCGTCGTCGGGATATATCGTGCGCATATCCGCAAGTATCGGTTCAACGGGATTTCCGTTCTCGCTCACGGTGTCGATGCCGACCGTTTTGCAAACCTCCGCATCGGCGATAACAACAATAGAATCGCCGCCCTGGAATTCCGCCATAAGCTTTGTCTGATAAGACTGATTGAAGTAAACGTCTGTGCTGTTGTCATCGTATATCGCAGGCAGATAGCTTACACGGACATAGACCTCGCCGTCGCCGTTGAAGTCCTCGCAGTAGGGTTCAAAAAGCTTTTCAATATCCCCCGTGCGCAAGTCAAATTCACGGTCGTTAGCCATTATCATCACTGCGACATCGGGCTTTTTGTTGGTAACGATATCCCTTACAAGGAAAACCACAAGCAAAACGATGATCGCTCCGACAAAGAGCGGCATTTTATTGTGATAAAAGAAGTTCCCTATCTTTTCCCAAACGGTATATTCCCTTACAGGCTCTTTTTCGTGAGGGATATCCTCCTCGGAAATAACGCCCTGCTTTAGCTTTATCAGCTCAATGCGTTCACGTTCGAGCTTTTTTTCATAGCGTTCACGCTCGCGGCGTTCCTGTTCGGCGCGCTCTTTTTCACGCTCCGCTTCCGCTTCAAGCTCCTCACGGCGCTGCTTTTCGTTGATACGGCGCATATTCTCAATAACGGAGACCTTGCCGCTGACTTCGGTCTTTTCGCCGTCCTCGTTTTTTACTTCATTGTTCTGATCTTCTGACATAATTTTCTCCTGTTAAATCTGTTAATAAAGTATTATATCAAAATTGTACGGCATTTGTCCGTTCAAGTCAAGGGCGAAGCTGAAAATTTTAACAAATTATCACATAAATAAGACGTTTTAAAATAGTTTCACGATTTCCGAAAGGCTTTCTATGCTTGCGTCAAATCGGTCAGCCGTGCCGAAACCATAGGCTGCATGGATAAATTTTGCGCCTGCATAATAAGCGCTGTCACAATCTCCCTGCGTATCTCCGACATAGACTGCATTTTTTATGCCGTTGTGTTCAATAATAAGCTTGATGTTATCTCCTTTTTTCAAAAGGTTATCTCCCCAGCATAAATGATCGGTGAAATATTTTTCAAGGTGATAATGCTTTAGGAAACACTCGATATATCCCGTCTGGCAATTGCTGACGATAAAAAGCGGACAGCGTTCCTTCAGATATGCGAAGGTCTCTTCGGCTTTATCGTATATCTCTCCGCCGTGCTCTGCAAGATAGCCGTTTTCGTGCGAAGCGCACATTTCCATTATCTCCATCCGGCGTTCCTTAGGAAAGCTCCCGAAAAATTTGTCGGCGATAACATCCATAGTAAGGCCCATAATTCCTTTTATATCCGACTGCGTGAGCCTTACGTCTATATCTGCACGTTCAAGTGCTTCGTTCCAGGCTGCGGCAACTCCCTTTGAGCTGTCCCAGAGCGTTCCGTCAACATCAAAAATGATACCGTCTGCGTTCATTCTTCCTTTTTCCTTTCGTGATCCTTTTTCATTCATTATTATATAGTATAAACCACAGGCTGTCAATATTTCAGCATATCCGTTTGATATGACAAATTTTTCTTGACATAAGAATGGGTTTGGTATATAATTAATCTGATTAATTATGTTCGGAACAGGATATCGGCAGTCTTTCCAATGGGAGCAAAACGCTCTTTTCTTTCCAAGCCATATATCTCTTGAATGTTTTTTATCAGATCGAAAACGCTCATAACACCACGTCTTTGCAAGCGTTTCGGGTTACATATTTCCTTGATGCAATATATTTTGAAATTTTTTTGCTCGGAAATCATTTCACACTATTATTAAAGGTTTTTACAACGAAAAGACCGGAAAAGCGAGGTTGAAAAATTGGCTAATAAAGAAAACGAGATCGAGACCATCACCGTCAATATGTACGGCGAAAGGATCACTCCAAAAAAACAGGCACCCGAACAGGCGGTGCAGACCAACACTTCACGATACAGCCGCCCTAACGGCTATAACGGCTATCAGAAGAAAAATTATTACAGAAACGGAAAAAAATCATACGGCGGATACAGACAGCGTGACAACAGGCAGAACCAGCGTCAGACATCCCTTTCCGTGACCCCCGAAACTGCTCCGCTCATTCCTGCGGCTGCTTCGATACCAACGCCCCCTGCTGCTCCCGTTGTACGTCCGAGCAGCTATTCGGAGAGGACCGGCAGACCGCAGAACAGACAGAGGGACAACTTCAAGAACCGTTACGATCAGAACAGCAAGCCTTCGGATATCGGCGAATCGGTTCAGTCAGCCGAGGCACCGGGCGTTTTCCGTACAAATCACCGCAGCGTGAAGCGCACACCCGTCAGGATAATCCCTCTCGGCGGTCTTAACGAGATCGGCAAGAACATGACCGTTTTTGAATGTGCGAACGACGCTTTCATCGTTGACTGCGGACTTGCGTTCCCCGACAGCGATATGCCCGGCGTTGATCTTGTTATCCCCGATTTCACATATATCGAGCAGAACGCCGACAAGATAAGGGGCGTTGTCATCACTCACGGACACGAAGACCATATCGGCGCACTTGCTTACCTGCTCAAAAAGGTGAACATCCCCGTTTACGGAACAAGGCTCACGATCGGACTTATCGAAGGAAAGCTCAAAGAGCACGGACTTCTTGAAAGTGCAAAGCTGAACGTTGTAAAGCCCCGTCAGACCGTTAAAATGGGCTGCATGGCGGTCGAGCTGATACGAGTAAATCACTCTATCCCCGACGCTGTGGGTCTTGCTATACACACTCCTGCAGGCGTTATTGTCCACACGGGCGACTTCAAGGTAGACTTTACCCCCATTGAGGGCGGAATAATCGACCTTGCACGCTTCGGCGAGCTTGGCAGCAGGGGAGTTCTTGCGCTCATGGCTGATTCCACGAATGCGGAACGTCCCGGTCATACGGCTTCGGAGCGGACTGTCGGAAACTCCTTTGTAAAGCTTTTCGACCGTGCCGAAGGAAAGCGCATCATCATTGCGACATTCTCTTCTAACATCCACCGTGTACAGCAGATCGTCAACTGCGCCGTTGCAAACGACCGAAAGATCGCTGTTTTCGGAAGAAGTATGCTCAACGTTATTACGACAGCTATCGAGCTTGGCTATCTGAAGGTTCCCGACGGGCTTATCATCGACATTGACGCTATGAACCGTTTCCCGGCTGAAAAGATCGTTCTTATCACAACGGGAAGTCAGGGCGAGCCTATGTCGGCGCTCTCCCGAATGGCTATGAACGAGCATCGCCATGTTACGATCACCCCGAACGATTTCATTATTATAAGCGCAAATCCTATCCCCGGCAACGAAAAGCTTGTCACAAAGGTCGTGAACGAGCTGCTTCGTGCAGGTGCGGAGGTCATATACGAATCAATGTACGATGTCCACGTTTCGGGACACGCTTGTCAGGAAGAATTGAAGCTTATGCTATCGCTGACAAAGCCGAAGTATTATATTCCCGTACACGGCGAATACAAGCATCTTAAAAAGCAGGCGGGACTTGCCATTGATCTCGGAATGGATCCGAACAACGTTATCATCGCAAGCATCGGCAATGTTATCGAGTCGGACGGCGTTGATATGAAGATCACGGGTCAGGTCCAGGCAGGAAGAGTATTCGTTGACGGACTCGGCGTCGGCGATGTCGGCTCTATCGTTATCCGTGACAGAAAGCACCTTGCCGAGGACGGACTTATAATTGCAGTTGCGACTATCGAGCTGGAGAGCGGAACTATCCTTGCAGGCCCCGATGTCGTATCGAGAGGCTTTGTATATGTCCGTGAATCGGAGGAGCTTATGGTCGCAGCGAAGGAGATACTCACGAACACGCTCACAGACTGTCTTGACTCGGGAACGAGGGAATGGAACGCCATAAAGACCCGTATGAAGGACGATCTCGGCGAATTCATCTTCCAGAAGACCAAGAGAAAACCGATGATACTTCCTATTATAATGGAAATATAAATAACTTGTAGGTTCGGGGGTTCCCGGAACGTTCACGAACATAATATGTTCTATTCATTGAACGGGAAACCCGTCCCCTACAGAATGTTTTGATTTTCACCCATTTGGAGGTGGGTATATTTGACTGGAAAACAATGGCTTGCATTTAAGCTTGTATCAATACTGCTCGTTGTTGTATCAATGGCGTCGGCGTTTGCGCTTTCGGAAACGCAGCCTTCGATGTTCTGGCTGATGCTCTGCATCACTGCTTTGACGGCTATCGCATTCCTTGCGCTGTTTTCGGCTGCGCAGAAGAATCTTCACCATTTCGTGACGGAAATGGAGTCGCAGCTCAACGTTACCGAGCGTGATTCACTCTACAAATTCCCTGCGCCTGCGGTCATCATCGACAGCGACGGCATTATCGTATGGTACAACATCTCATTCAGCGAGAATGTTTACAGCTCGGACGCTTTCGGCGTTGATATCCGCTCGATAATTGACGTTGACCTTGAAAAGGTAATGGCGAACAAGGAAACTACGGTCGATTTTGAGGCTTCTCACTTCCGCATCTCTGCGATAACGACCGAAAAGACCGATATCGAATCGAATCTCATCTCATCGCTCACGCTTCTCTACTTTGAGGACATAAGCGACCTTATAAACCTGCAGACAGAGATGAACAATCTCCGTCCGTCCGTTATGGTGATCTCAATCGACAATTTTGAAGAGCTTCTTTCGGACGAAAAGGAGTCGGAAAAGTCGCATATCCTTATCCAGATCGAAAAGCTGCTCGAAACCTACCTTGAAGAAAAGCACGGTATTCTCCGTAAGCTTGCTCCCGACCGCTTTTTCGCCGTTGCGGAGGACAGATATATCAATGCGATGATCGCCGACAAGTTCAAGATCCTTGAAGAAGTCAGGGCGATACCTATCACGGGCAAGACCCCGATAACCCTTTCGATAGGCGTCGGCATCGGTATGATCGACCTTGAACAAAGCGAACAGTTTGCCCGTCAGGCGCTTGAAATGGCGCAGGGCAGAGGCGGCGATCAGGCTGCTGTTAAGCGTGAAGAAGGCTATGAATTCTTCGGCGGAGTTTCAAAGGGCATCGAAAAGCATACAAAGGTCAAGACCCGTATCGTTGCGGCTGCACTTATGGACATCATCGAATCGGCATCCTCCGTTTTCATCATGGGACACAGGAACGGCGATATGGACAGCGTCGGTTCGGGAGCAGGTCTTTGCGGTGCGATCAGGATACTTCGCCCCGATATTCCCGTAAACATGGTCGTAAACATCGAACGCAACCTTGCAAAGCCTGTTATCGGCAGACTTGACGATAATCTCCGAGATGAAGAACCCGTTTTCATTTCACCCGAGGATGCGGTCGAAAAGATAGATCAGAACAGCCTTCTCATAATCGTTGACACGAACAACAAGGATCTGCTCGACAGCCCCGAGGTCTATGCCGCTGCAAAGCAGGTCGTTGTCATCGACCACCACAGGCAGGTCGTTAATTACATTGACAATGCCGTTATCTTCCACCACGAGCCGTACGCTTCGTCCGCAAGCGAAATGACGGCAGAGCTCATACAGTATTTCCCCGGAATCGACAAGCTCCAGAGCTACTATGCGGACGTTATGCTCGCAGGGATCATGCTCGACACAAAGGATTTTGTAATGCGCACGGGTGTAAGAACCTTCGAGGCTGCGGCTTTCCTGCGAAAGCTCGGTGCGGATATGGTCGCTGTAAAGAACCTTTTCGCCAACTCTATGGCGTGCATCCAGAAGCGTTCAAAGCTTATCACCGACGCGGAGATCTACAGCCGATGTGCGATCGCCGTTGACGATACGGCTGACGAATTCATCCGTGTGGCTTCCGCACAGGCTGCAGATCAGATGCTTGAAATAGTCGGCGTTGACGCAAGCTTTGTCATCTTCCGCACACCGACAGGCGTAAACATTTCCGCTCGTTCGCTCGGCGCAATGAACGTTCAGATCATTATGGAAAAGCTCGGCGGCGGCGGACATCAGACAATGGCTGCGGCACAGATCGACAATATCAGAGTGACCGAGGCAAAGGCAGAGCTTATAAGTGCTATAGACGAATATATCCAGAACATTTCGTAATTTTTCGACTATATTATACAATCAGTAGAAAGGATGTAATAAAAATGAAGGTAATTTTCTTACAGGACGTTAAGGGAACAGCAAAAAAAGGCGAGGTAAAAGAGGTTTCGGACGGCTACGCCCGCAACTTCCTCCTCGGAAAGGGTCTTGCTGTTGAAGCAAACGCAAAGAATATGAATCTCCTTGAAGGCAAAAGATCCTCCGAGCAGCACAAGGCTGACGTTGCAAAGCAGGAGGCTCTTGACAGCGCAGCTAAAGTAAAGGGCAAGAAGGTCGTTATCAAGTGCAAGGCAGGTCAGGGCGGAAAGCTCTTCGGCTCTGTGACCGCAGGCAATGCTGCCGACGCTGTAAAGGAACAGCTCGGAATTGCTATCGACAAGAAGAAGGTTTCCCTCTCGACGGAGATCAAGGCATTCGGAACATACACAGCCGAGCTTAAATTCCACGCAGGCATCTCCGAAAAGATCACAGTTGAGGTAGTTGAAGAATAATGGCTGACAAGATAGATCTCAGCGAATTCTCATCGGGCGAGCTGCCGTACAGCCTTGAAGCGGAGCAGAGCGTTATCGGTGCTATCATCATAGACGCAGACGCACTCTCGACCGCAATGAACTACTTAAAGCCGGAGAGCTTTTACGTTTCGATGCACCGCGATCTTTACAGCATCATAACACGCAATTTCGCAATGGGCGTAAGATCGGACGTTATCACCGTTCTCGACACCGCCGTAAAGGAAGGCGTTTTTGAGACCTCCGCCGCAGGAAAGGAATATCTTTTTGCGATAAGCAACGATGTGCCTTCGACAAAAAACGTTGAAAGCTACTGCAAGATCGTTGCGGAGAAATACTATCTCCGTTCGCTCATCACCGCTTCAAAAGAGATAATGGAGATGTGCAGGAGCGGTGAGGAAAACGCTGAAATGATGCTTGATTTCGCCGAGCAGAAGATATTTGACATAAGACAGGGCAAGGACGCAGACGGCCTTCGCAGGATCGAAGACGTTGTTGTCGAAGCCTATGACAATATCTCAAACAAATCGGGCGAGGACAGAGAAAAATATCTCGGAATGGGCTCGGGCTTTTCAAAGCTTGACGGCGTTATAACGGGTCTTAACAAATCCGACCTGCTCATCGTCGCTGCCCGTCCGGCTATGGGAAAGACCTCGTTCGTACTTAACATAGCGGCAAATGTCTGCCGTCACAGGAACGACAAGGAGGTCGTCATTTTCTCGCTCGAAATGTCGAACGAGCAGCTCGTTACCCGTATGCTTTCCTCCGAGAGCCTTGTTGAGAGCGAAAAGCTTCTCAAGGGTACGATTCAGGACGACGACTGGACAAAGCTTGCCGACGGTGCGGAGCGGCTTTCACGGATGCAGATCTACCTTGACGACACAGCAGGCATAACCGTTACGCAGATGAAAGCAAAGCTGCGCCGAATGAAGAACCTCGGACTTGTCATAATCGACTACCTCCAGCTCATGAGCTCGGGCAGGCGCATCGACAACCGTGTAACGGAGATCTCCGAGATAACCCGTCAGCTAAAGCTTATGGCAAAGGAGCTCAACGTTCCCGTTATCGTTCTTTCACAGCTTTCCCGTTCGGTCGAATCGAGAACGGACAAACGCCCCGTGCTTTCCGACCTTCGTGAATCGGGTTCTATCGAGCAGGACGCCGACATAGTAATGTTCCTTTACCGTGACTATTACTATAACAAGGAGAAATGCCCCGACCCGACGCTTGCGGAATGTATCGTTGCGAAAAACCGTCACGGTGAAACGGGCACGGTCCCTCTGCGCTGGAACGGACAGTTCACGCTGTTCCTCACGGATGACAGAGTTCCTGCCGGAGATCAGAAATGAGTTGTTCTCATATTGTTATTGAAAATATAAGGCTTGCCGCAGAGCGCTTTGATATGTTCGGCGGCACAGATACAATAGTTTCCGCTTTATCGGGCGGAGCCGACAGCGTTTGCCTTACGCTTGCGCTGAAAGAGCTTTCGTCCGAATACGGCTTCAAGCTGAAAGCTGTCCATGTCAACCACCTTTTAAGAGGTGCGGAAAGCGACCGTGACGAGCAGTTCTGCCGTGAGCTTTGCGAAAAAGAAGCTATTCCGCTGACGGTTTTCCGTGCGGATGCGGCAGCCTTTGCAAAGGAACAGAAAATGTCGCTCGAATCGGGCGCACGAAAGCTTCGCTATGGCTTCTTCGATGAAGTCTGCAAAGATAAAACCAGGATCGCGACCGCTCACACGCTTTCGGACAGCGCAGAAACCGTTATCTTCAACCTTTGCAGAGGAACGGGACTGAAAGGACTTTGCGGAATCCCTCCCGTTCGTGATAATATGATACGTCCTCTTATATACTGTAAGCGTGAGGAAATATTATCGTTCCTTTCGGAAAAGGGGCAGGAGTTTGTTACCGACAGCACGAACCTTTCCGATGATTATTCGAGAAATAAGATAAGGCACAATGTTATCCCCGTGCTCGAAGAGCTTAACAGCGGATTTTTTGAGAGCGTAAAAAGGCTGACGGAAAGTCTTTCCGAGGACGAACGCTTTCTTTCCGAGCTTGCAAAGGAGCATTATGACGATGACCTTCGCAGCGTTGACGCTTCGGTTCGGCGCAGAGTGATAAAGCAGAAGCTTCGTGAGAATGGTATCGAACCTTCGGGTGAAAAGATACTTTCGGTCGAAGACTGCGCTCTGAAAGGGAACGGAAAGACCGTCCTTTCGGGCGAGCTTTATGCTGTTGCGAAAAACGGCAGGATAAGGACCGAGATCATTCCCCGTGAGCGCATGATTTTTCCCGAAAAAAGCGTTATTATCGGCGAAAATCCGTTTTTATGTGATAAAACGGTGATAATTAGCGTAAACAACGGGGAAAAAAGCGCAGACACCGCCTTTGTTAATGATTTATTAACAAAATGTGTGCTGGATTGTGATAAAATACAAGGTGAACTTATTTTACGCAATCGTCGTGACGGTGACAGCTTTATCCGGGCAGGCCGCAGCTTCACAAGCAGCCTTAAAAAGCTTATGAATGAAAGCATTCCTGTCGGCGAGAGGGATAAGATCGCTGTACTTGCCGATGAAAAAGGTATCATCTGGGTCGAAGGCTTCGGCATTGCCGAAAGAGTAAAGCCCGATGCTTTTACAAAAAGATATATGAAAATAAATGTAAAGGAAAAATAAAAATGAATGCCGTCGGACTTAAATGCGAAAAACTCGACAGAATAAAAAGAGTAGTAATTTCTGCGGAAGAGATCGCCGCAAAGACAGCCGAAGCAGGAAAGCTCATTGACCGTGAATACGAGGGCAAGCCGCTTCTTCTCGTAAGCATTTTAAAGGGCGCTTACGTCTTCCTTGCCGATCTTTCAAGGGCGATATCCATTCCCTGCGAGATAGGCTTCATGGCAGCGGAAAGCTACGGCGCAGGTCTTTCCTCTTCGGGAGATGTAAAGATCACTCTTGACCTTAAACAGGATATATCCGAATATCATGTCGTTATCGTTGAAGATATCATCGACTCGGGAAGAACGCTTTCAAAGATAGTTGATATTCTAAAGGAGAGAAATCCGCTTTCCATAAAGGTGCTAACTCTTCTCGACAAGCCCGAGCGCAGAGCGGTGGACTTCAAACCCGACTACACGCTTTTTACAATACCCGATTTTTTTGCAGTAGGCTACGGACTTGACTGTGCGGAATACTACCGCAATCTTCCCTACATTGCAGAATACGATCCCAATTGATCTTTTTGACATAAGTTTTGACATAAAAGAAATGTCTGTCGGGCATTTCTGCGAATTAAGGTAATGAGCATCACAAGGCTCGGAAAGGAATGAATGACCAATGGCACCAAAAAAATCCTCAAACAGGGGGCTGCTTATCTATGTCGGGGTGCTTCTTGCGGCAATGATACTTATCGTTGCGCTTATGAAGCAGGCTACGAAAACCGTTTCGGAATACAGCTATTCCGATATAATGAGCTTCTTCGACAACTATCAGGTAAGCGAATACAACTTTGACCTCGGCACAGGCGAGCTGAATATGACCGTCACACTCGACGACGGAACGGAAAAGCTCGTAAATTATGTCGTTCCGAACGTTTCGGTTTTCCTCAACGAGATACAGACAGGTTCGGAAAACTACCGCAAGGAATATAACGCTGCGCATCCCGACGCTCCGCTTAAAATGGAGTATTACAAGATACAGGATAACTCGTGGCTTTACAACCTCCTGCCGTCAGTGATCATAATAATCCTTATGGTTGCGCTGTTCCTGTTCATGATGCGGCAGGCAGGCGGCGGCGGAAAGATCAACAGCTTCAGCAAGGCAAACGTCAAGACGACCTCGAACACCAAGCACACCTTCAACGATGTTGCGGGCGCAGACGAGGAAAAGGAAGAGCTTGCGGAGATCGTTGACTTCCTCAAAAATCCGAAGAAATACAGCGAAATGGGCGCAAGAATACCTAAAGGCGTTCTCCTTATGGGACCTCCGGGTACAGGTAAAACTCTCCTTGCAAAGGCTGTTGCAGGTGAAGCAGGCGTTCCGTTCTTCTCGATCTCTGGTTCTGACTTCGTTGAGCTTTATGTCGGCGTTGGTGCTTCGAGAGTAAGAGATCTTTTTGAAACAGCAAAGAAAAATGCTCCTGCTATCGTCTTCATCGACGAGATCGACGCAGTAGGCCGTCACAGAGGTGCAGGTCTTGGCGGCGGACATGATGAACGTGAGCAGACTCTTAACCAGCTGCTTGTTGAAATGGACGGCTTTGAGGGCAACGAGGGCGTTATCGTTATCGCCGCTACAAACCGCCGTGACATACTTGACCCTGCGCTTCTCCGTCCGGGCAGATTCGACCGTCAGATCACGGTTAGCTACCCCGACATCAAGGGCAGAGAGGAAATTCTCAAGGTCCACACAAAGAAAAAGCCGCTCGCTCCCGATGTAAGCCTTGCAACTATCGCAAAATCAACTGCAGGCTTTACGGGTGCCGACCTTGAAAACCTTACAAACGAGGCTGCGCTTATTGCTGCCCGTAAGGAAAAGAAGGCTATCACAAAGGCTGATATCGAAGAAGCCGTTATAAAAGTTATCGCAGGCCCCGAAAAGAAGAGCCGTGTCGTTACGCAGGAAGAGCGCCGCACCGTTGCTTATCATGAAGCAGGTCACGCTGTCGTAACATACTATCTCGAGTCACAGGATAAGGTCCACCAGGTAACTATCATCCCTCACGGCGGCGCAGGCGGTATGACTATCCACCTTCCGTCAAAGGAACCGTCACTCATTGACGTTAACGCTGAAAAGATAGAGGACGAGATCAAGGTCTGCATGGGCGGACGTGTTGCCGAGGAGCTTATCATCGGCAAGGGTTCCGCAGGTGCAGTAAGCGACCTCCAGCGTTCGACCAAGATCGCAAAGGACATGGTCACAAAGTACGGTCTTTCAAGGCTCGGACTTGTGGTTTATGCCGACCAGAACGATGAACCCTTCGTTGGAATGGGCTACGGACGTTCAAACGGTATCTCCGAACGTGTTCAGGCAGAGATCGACGATGAAATTCATCGTATCGTTACCGAGAACTATGAAGCCTGCGTTGCGATGCTCAAAGAGCATATCGACCAGCTCCACCTTGTTGCAAAGTATCTTATCGCACACGAAAAGATCGACGGTGCAGACTTTGAAAGACTTATGACGGGCGAGATCACAGCCGAATCCATTGAAAAGGATTATGAGGACTACATGAAGTCCGTTATCACTCCCGAAGATAAGGCTGAGATCTCCGAGGAAAATCCCGAAAATTCGGATGCTCCCGATGAAGCTTCCGAAGAAAAGACCGAGGAAACTGATTCTGTGGAAGAAAAACCGACAGATTCTGACGAAAACAAGGAATAACGACCAAACAATTCAAACCGCACTTATATGTGCGGTTTGTTTTTACAGAAGGGAGAATATAATATGAATTATACGATAAGTGAAGAAAGAATCTCTCCCGAAGAATACATCGACTTTTTAAAGCACACCGATTTAGGCTCACAGTATCCGAAAGAGAATTTCAGCGAACGTATAAAGACCTTGCTTGAAAAGGCTTCAATAAGCCTTGCCGCAAGGGACGAAAACAAGAAGCTTATCGGGGTATGTCTTGGGATAACCGATTTTGCATACTGGCTGTTTATGACCGACCTCGGCATTGTCCGTGAGCACACGGGAAAGGGCATCGGAAAGTCGCTTGTGAAAAAGCTGCATGAGCTTGCAGGCGGAGAAGAAAACATTATTCTATACACCTGCGTAAATGAAAACGCCATACCTTTTTATGAAAAGATAGGCATGGGAAAAGCCAATGATGTTATGGTATTGAACAGAATAAACTGGACGGATTTTACCGTTGAATGAGAATAAACACTGCGAAAAGAGGGGAATGATATGGACAAAAACTCACCGATCGAGGAGCTGCACGGAGTTGGAAAAAAGCGTGCCGAATTGTATGCGAAGCTTGGAATTTTTACGGTCGGCGACCTTATCTGCCATTATCCCCGAAGCTACATCGACTACTCCTGTCCGACCGAGATCGCAAACACGGTTCTTTCCGAACACTGCGTCATAAAAGCAAGAGTTGTCAAAAAAATGCCTGCGGCAAGGATACGCAGCGGACTTGTGCTTTACAAGGTCATTGCAGCGGACGACAGCGACAACATCACGATCACATTCTACAACAACCGTTTCGCCTACGAAGCACTTGAACCCGAGGAAGAATATCTTTTTTCGGGAAAAATCAACGGGAATCTCGTGCGCCGTGAGATGAACACGCCGCTTTTTGTCCGTGCCGACACGAAAAACCTTTTAAAGCCCGTTTACAGGCTTACCGAGGGTATAACCTCGAACGTTATAAGCTCCAACATTGCACAGGCGCTTGACTGCATCGGCGACGAGGGTTACACCGACCATATCCCAAACTTTATCCGACAGAAATATCATCTTGCTTCGCTCGAATATTCGTTGAGGAATATACACTTTCCGTCCGACTCACACATTGCGGAAACTGCCAAAAAGCGGCTTGCCTTTGACGAGATGCTAAAGCTCCAGCTTGGAATGAGCATGATGAAAAGCCGAAGCCGTGAGCTTGCAGGGATCCGGATGAACAAGCTTGCCGATTCGCTCGGAGAATTCCGCAAGCGGCTGCCGTTCGAGCTTACGGGTGCGCAGGTCAGGGCAATCGAAGAGATAACCGAGGATATGTGCCGTGAATACCCGATGAACCGACTTGTTCAGGGTGATGTCGGTTCGGGCAAAACTGCGGTAGCGGCTGCGGCGGCTCTGTTCTGCTTCAAAAACGGCTGCCAGACTGCGCTCATGGCGCCGACGGAAATTCTTGCGCAGCAGCATTTTCGGACGCTTTCGGAGCTTCTTGTTCCCTTTGGTGTAAAGGTTTGCTGCCTTACAGGTTCTATTCCGAAAAAAGAGCGCATTATAATTGATGAGAAGATAAAAAACGGCGAATTCCACGTTGTAACGGGAACTCACGCTCTGATCTCCGACACGACCGAATTCAGGCGGCTCGGACTTGTCATTATGGACGAACAGCACCGTTTCGGCGTTAATCAGCGTGCAAAGCTTGCGCAAAAGGGTACAAATCCGCATCGGCTTGTAATGTCTGCAACGCCGATACCGAGGACGCTTGCGATGATAATTTACGGCGATCTTGACATTTCGGTACTTGACGAGCTTCCGAAGGGAAGACAGAAGATCGAAACGTTTGCCGTTACCGACAAGCTTCGTGAACGTGCCTGCGGATTTGTACGAAAGCAGCTTGACGAGGGGCGGCAGGCTTACATTGTCTGCCCGATGATCGAGGAGGACGACAACGGTCTTGCTTCGGCAAAAAGCTATGCTGAAAGGGCGGCTGAAAAGGAGTTCAAGGACTATACGATCGGTATTCTGCACGGTAAAATGTCTCCGCAGGAGAAAAACGAAGCAATGGAACGCTTCAAGAGCGGAGAAACACAGCTGCTCGTTGCAACGACTGTTGTTGAAGTCGGTGTTGACGTTCCGAATGCGACCATAATAATGATAGAAAATGCGGAGCGGTTCGGACTTTCCCAGCTTCATCAGCTTCGAGGACGAGTCGGCAGAGGTTCGCACCAAAGCTACTGCATACTAATTGCAGGAAACGTTTCGCCCGAAACGAGGGAGCGTTTGAAGATAATGACGGAAACCTCGGACGGCTTTAAAATTTCGGAGTATGATCTCAAGATGCGCGGTGCAGGCGATTTCTTCGGCGAACGTCAGCACGGTCTGCCCGAGATGCGGCTTGCGGATCCGTCAATGGACAGGCAGCTCATCGGCACGGCGCAGAACGCAGCGAAGGACATTCTTGAACAGAGTTCGGATCTGAGCGCCTTTCCCGAGCTTAAATCGGACATTGACAAGATGTTCTCATCGGGAGCGGCGAGCGCTTTATAATTCGTAATGCGTAATTATTATGCGCTGTTCATTGCATACAAAAGAAAGGGAACGAATTCCCCGTTCCCTATTTCATCCTATATAATCATCACATCGTAGGGCGAATTTCATATCCGCCCAATCATTGGTTCGTAATGCAATAATTACGCATTACGCATTAAAAAGTGGGGTTTTTATATGTTAAATTTACTATTTCTTGGTGATGTTGTCGGTGAAGGCGGCTGTGACTTTGTTCGCAGCAGGATAAGCGGCATCAAAAAGGAAAACAACATTGACATTGTTGTTATAAACGGCGAGAACAGCGCAACGGGGAACGGCATCACGCCTTACTCCGCAAAGCAGCTTTTCTCGCTCGGCGCAGATGTTATCACGACGGGAAACCACTGCTTCCGCCGAAAAGAGGTTATGTCCTTATATGACGAAAAGGACAATCTGCTTCGTCCTGCGAACTTCCCCGAGGGAAATGTGGGAAAGGGCGTATGCGTTCTCGATCTCGGCAGGGTGGAGGTTGCGGTGATAAATCTTATGGGAACAATGTATCTTGAAGCGCTCGACAATCCTTTCACCGTTGTTGACGAGCTTTTAAAGGACATTAAAACGCCGAATATTTTTATAGATTTTCACGCAGAAGCAACGGCGGAGAAAAAGGCTCTCGGACAATATCTTGACGGCAGGGTGACAGCGGTTTTCGGCACTCACACTCACGTTCAGACTGCCGATGAGATCATTCTTCCGCACGGCACGGCATATATCACCGACGCAGGAATGTGCGGTGCGGAGCTTTCGGTTCTCGGCGTAAAGAGCGAGATCGCTATTAAAAAGCAGCGTTTCCATGCGCCTGTAAAATTTGAAGAATCGGACGAAAAGCCGTTCATCAACGGCGCTGTAGTTTCATTTGATGAAAAATTCGGCAAAGCACACAGCATAAAACGTTTAATTATTAGATAATTCTCCAAATATACCCTTTAGGTATTGAAAGTACACTCCAAATGTTGTATAATAATAAAAGTAACAGATTGCAAATACCGGCGCACGACCTAAAAAAGAGCTGCGAAGGCTCAATAATATCTGGGGGACATAACATGGAAGTATTGAAGGTTTCATCAAGATCCGCACCGAATTCAGTTGCAGGTGCTATTGCAAGCGTTATCCGTGATTCGGGAGAAGTTGAAGTTCAGGCTGTCGGAGCAGGCGCAGCCAATCAGGCGATCAAATCCATTGCCGTTGCAAGAGGATATCTTGCGCCGATAGGTATCGACCTTGTTTGTGTTCCTGCATTTGCGAGTGTTGAGATCGAGGGCGAAGAACGCACAGCTATAAAGCTTATCTGTGAAAAAAGATAACTTTAATGCGTAATTTCTTTCAAGCACAAAAGCCATAGTTCATTTTTGGGTGAACTATGGCTTTTTTATATTATTGATTCTCCCTTTGCAGAGTGTTCCACGAAACAAGGCGGTTGATGTTTCTTTGGGGGAATATAGCTACTGCGTTACCGTTATGGCTGAAAGTTGTTCCGTTGTGTGAAAACGGGCGGATATGGAATCCGCCCCTACCATAAAATATGTTTTCACGGTCATTTCCCACAGCTGTTCATATTTCGTCTGACAGCAAATATACTCACTGCGTTCGTATATTTGCTGTCAGAGGATAGTTGTTCCGATAAGAAAGAATAAGCGCAATTCACGATTTTTTGGTTTACAAAACAATTTCTCACGTTCTGTTTCACCTTATTTTCGTGAATTGCGCTTTTGATTTGTTAGAGATTACGCTTTTGCAGCTGATTATGTGCCATAGTTTAGGGTGTTTCGCTTCTGCGGAAGCGACGAGGGCTCTGCCCTCTGGACACCTGACGAGCTGTGCCCAGCTCGACCGGCTGCTTGCTTCGCAATAATTAGTTATTGATGAGCTTATCTTCGCCGTTCCAGCTATAGAGCTTTCTGATCTCTTCGCCGACCTTCTCGGAAGGATGTTCAGCGTGGAGCTTTCTCATTGCCTTGAAGTGTACCTGCTTACCTGCAGGGGACATATCGAGGAGGAATTCCTTTGCAAAGGAGCCGTCCTGGATGTCTGCGAGAACCTTCTTCATTGCCTTCTTTGTTTCTTCTGTTACGATCTTCGGACCTGTTACATAGTCGCCGTATTCTGCTGTATTGGAGATGGAATATCTCATTCCTGCAAAGCCGGACTGGTAGATAAGGTCAACAATGAGCTTCATCTCGTGGATGCACTCAAAGTAAGCATTTCTTGGGTCATAGCCTGCTTCGCAGAGTGTTTCAAAGCCTGCCTGCATAAGAGCGCAAACGCCGCCGCAGAGAACTGCCTGCTCACCGAAGAGGTCTGTTTCTGTTTCTGTTCTGAATGTTGTTTCGAGAACGCCTGCTCTTGCGCCGCCGATACCGAGAGCGTAAGCAAGACCGATATCCTGTGCATCGCCTGTTGCATCCTGCTCAACTGCGATAAGGCAAGGAACGCCCTTACCTGCCTGATATTCGCTTCTTACTGTATGTCCGGGACCCTTCGGAGCGATCATAATTACGTTAACATCCTTTGGCGGAACGATGCAGCCGAAGTGGATATTGAAGCCGTGTGCAAAAGCAAGTGTCTTGCCTGCTGTGAGGTTGGGAGCGATATCCTTCTCGTATGTTTCAGCCTGCTTTTCATCGGGGATAAGGATCATGATAACGTCTGCAGCCTTTGTAGCTTCTGCAACGGACATTACCTTAAGACCCTGTGCCTCTGCCTTTGCTGCGCTCTTGGAGCCTTCGTAAAGACCAACAACAACGTTTACTCCGCTGTCCTTGAGGTTAAGTGCGTGTGCGTGACCCTGTGAGCCGTAACCGATGATAGCAACTGTCTTGCCGTCAAGTCTGCCGAGATCGCAGTCCTGCTGATAAAAGATCTTATTCATTTTAGTTTCCTCCATATATATAATTTTATATTTTGAACTGTGCAGAAAAATCTGACGCAGAATCAGAAACGCGGTTTACTTTGTTTTAAGGCTCTCCGAACCCTTTTCGATGGCGATAACGCCTGTTCTAACGAGCTCCTTGATGCCGTAGGGACGTACAAGCTCTGCAAAGCGCTTTAAGGTAGCTGTTGTGTCGCAGATCTCGACCGTAACTGTATTTGAGGTAAGGTCAACGACCTTTGCGCCCATGATCTCGCAGATAGTGAGTATCTCGCTTCTCTGTGAAGCGTTGGCGTTTATCTTTATCATCTGAAGCTCTCTTGAAATGAAATCTCCCTCGCTCAGGTTCTTGACCTTGAGGGTATCAATAAGCTTGTTGAGCTGTTTTTCAAGCTGCTGTGCGGTATGTTCGTCACCGTCTGCAACGATGGTTATTCTGGAGATCTCGGGGTCGTCTGTAACGCCTACTGCAAGGCTGTCGATATTGAAGCCTCTTCTTGAAAAAAGTCCCGAAACTCTTGAAAGAACGCCTGCGTGGTTTTCAACAAGAACTGAAATGGTATGTTTCATATTTCTCTATCTCCCTATTATAAAGTGCTTTCGTTTTTGAATACATTGACTTCGAGCAGGAACGGTTTATCGGATGCAACGAGCTTTCCGATCGCTTCCTCTGCTTCCGACATATTTGTAACGGACATCGAATCAATGCCGTAAGCCTTTGCAAGCATTGCAAAATCGGGGTTTCCGTCTGTAAGGCGGACAGCGATCTGCTGATCCTTATAAGCCTTTGTCTGAAGCTCGCGAACCATTCCGAGGCGGTTGTTTCGCATAATGATTATCTTTACGGGGATATTCTCCTGAACGATCGTTGCAAGCTCCATCATCTGCATCTGGAACGAACCGTCGCCGCAGATAACAACAACTTCCTTCGAAGGATCCGCCATCTTTGCGCCGACAGCTGCAGGAACGGAGTAGCCCATTGTTCCCATGCCGCCGCTTGTGAGGAATCTGCCGCCCTTTTTGATATTGAAGTTATTGCAAGCCCAGATCTGGTTCTGACCGACATCGGCAACGCAAACCGAACTGTCGGGGAGAGCGTTTGAAAGCTTGCGGATAAACATTTTCGGATTGACATAGCCTTCCGTTTCATTCTCGGTTGGAACGGAGTTCTTTACCTTTGTAAGCTCGGCAAGCCATTCGGGGCGGTCTTTATTTTCGATATATTCTGTAAGCTCGGTAAGGATAGCCTTGCAGTCGCCGACAAGGGGGATATCCGTTTCGATATTTTTGCCGATCTCGGCAGGGTCAATGTCAATATGTATGATCTTAGTGCTTTCGGCAAGGAAGCTCGGGGAAGTGACAGCTCTGTCACCGACTCTTGCGCCGATAAGAATGAGCGTGTCGCACTCGCTGACAGCGTGGTTAGCTGTTTTTACTCCGTGCATTCCGAGCATACCCATATAAAGCGGATGATCGGTCGGGAAAAGGCTTATTCCCATCATTGTAGAAACGGCAGGGATGCCCGACTTTTCGGCAAAGGCGATAAGCTCGTCCGCAGCGTTGGAAGCGAAAACGCCGCCGCCTGCGCAGATAAGAGGCCTTTTTGCAGCTTCAAGAGCCTTTGCGATCTTCTTGACCTGCATTGTATTGCCCTTGAAGGTGGGCTTATAGGTGCGCATCGAAACGTCTTCAACGGGTTCAAACTTTATAAGTGCCTGCTGAACATCGATCGGAACGTCTATGAGAACAGGACCTTTTCTGCCTGTTCCTGCGATATGGAAGGCCTCCTTAAATATCCTCGGGAGGTCGTTTGCATTCTTGACAAGATAGCTGTGCTTCACGAACGGCATTGCGGAGCCTGTGATATCAGCCTCCTGGAAAACGTCGCAGCCGATCTGATCGGTGGAAACCTGACCTGTGATACAGATTATCGGGATACTGTCGGCATAAGCGGTAGCTATAGCGGTAATGAGATTTGTTGCGCCCGGTCCCGACGTAGCAATGCAGACAGCAGGCTTGTTTGTAATACGTGCATATCCGTTGGCAGCATGACCTGCGTTTGCTTCATGTCTTACGAGGACATGGTGGATATCACTTTTGTAAAGCTCGTCATAGAAAGGGCAGATAGCAGCTCCGGGATAACCGAAGACGACTTTGACACCTTCTTGCTCCAGGCACTTGACCATGGCTTCGGCGGCTTTGATCTTTTCAGTCATCCTAATCACTCCAAACATAATAAATATACATATTATTATACTGTTATTTCCGTTTAAAGTCAACCGATATTTTATTAATTTATTAATATTGCGATATTTAAATTAGTTATAGAGGGTATAACGGGGAAAAACCTGAAAAGAATCAATAAAATATGCGAAGCGACTAAAAGTTTCGTCCACATTTTCAAAGGTGGTGGAAACTTTTAGCCGCTTCACGGTATTTATTCAAATTTATATCTGTGCGGAGTAGTTCGGTGCTTCCTTTGTAATATAAATATCGTGAGGATGCGATTCACGAAGGCCTGCGCCTGTGATCTTAACGAACTGTGCCTTTTCGTGGAGCTTTTCGATCGTATCGCAGCCTGTATAGCCCATACCGGAGCGGATACCGCCGATAAGCTGGAAGATAGTATCGGAAACAGGTCCCTTATAAGGTACACGACCTTCAACGCCCTCGGGAACGAGCTTTCTTGCATTCTCCTGGAAGTATCTGTCCTTTGAACCGCAAGCCATTGCGCCGAGTGAACCCATTCCGCGGTAAACCTTGAACTGTCTGCCCTGATAAATTTCTGTTTCTCCCGGAGATTCCTCACAGCCTGCAAGGAGAGAACCGAGCATTACGACATTCGCACCTGCTGCGAGAGCCTTTACGATATCGCCGGAATACTTGATGCCGCCGTCTGCGATAACGGGGATGTTATGCTTTGCTGCTGCGCAGGCTGCGTCATAAATTGCTGTGATCTGCGGAACGCCGATACCTGCAACGACTCTTGTTGTACAGATAGAGCCGGGGCCGATGCCGACCTTTACGCAGTCAGCGCCTGCGTCGATGAGAGCTTCCGCTGCTGCGGCTGTTGCGATATTTCCTGCGATAACGGGAGTGTTCGGGAATGCTTTCTTGACCTCACGGACAGCATTAACGATATTGATATTATGACCGTGAGCGGAGTCGAGAACAAGCACGTCGACCTGTGCCTCAATAAGAGCCTCTGCTCTTTCCATCATGTTTGAAGCAACGCCGATAGCAGCGCCGCAAAGGAGTCTGCCTGCCTTATCTCTTGCGGAGTTCGGGTACTGGACAGCCTTTTCGATATCCTTTATAGTGATAAGTCCCTTTAAGATGCCGTTTTCATCAACGATAGGGAGCTTTTCGATCTTATGCTGCATAAGGATCTTCTGTGCGCCCTTCAGGTCTGTTCCTACGGGAGCGGTAACGAGGTTTTCCTTTGTCATGACCTTGCTGATAGGTGTTGCATAGTCGGAAAGGAAACGGAGATCTCTGTTTGTGAGAATTCCGACGAGCTTGCCCTTTTCATCAACGATAGGAACACCGGAAATTCTGTACTTGCCCATAAGCTCATCAGCTTCGGAAACGAGCTTGTCGGCAGTGAGAGAGAAAGGATTAACGATAACGCCGTTTTCGGAGCGCTTTACCTTATCGACCTCATCAGCCTGTTTTTCGATGGACATATTCTTGTGGATAACGCCAATGCCGCCTTCACGGGCAATTGCGATAGCCATATTCGCTTCGGTAACGGTATCCATAGCGGAGGTAATGATCGGAGTGTTGAGATAGATGTCGCCTGCAAGACGGGATTTAAGGCTGACCATGTTAGGCGTGCAGTCGGATTCTGCAGGGATAAGAAGTACATCGTCAAAGGTCAGTCCTTCTTTGACGAACTTTTTGGACATATCGGTTTCAAGCATGATAAGTTCCTCCTTTTTCTTCAAACATTCGCTTTAAAATTATATTTTATATAGTTTACTACTTTATTTGCGCAAGGTCAAGTATTTTTTTGTTAAAACAGATGTAGAATTTTGTCCGTGACTGACGGAACTTTTTGTGCAAGCTGTTGTGCATTTTCGGCTGCTGCAAAGAGGCTTTTGCGTCAAGTTCTTTTGTTAGGCTATGCCACCTTTAATGTCTGTTGATATATCCCAAAAATAGAACAGACCAATATTTTGACCTGCCCAAAAATCTGTTAATCATCTATATAATTAGTCTTATATACACACATTTGATTTCCCTCCGTGTAGTACAAGTCCATATAGGAAACTATGCTTGAAACTGCATCATAGCTTATTAGCTTTTCGCTTATAGCTGTTTCTATGTCGGTAAAGGTGCCGTCTTTATATGCAAGCATTTCAAACATACCGCTTGGCAACTCAACATGATCATAAGGGTAACAATCGCAGTCATCATCTGGGATATCCATTATTTGCAACTGATATTCTCTTATATCTTCCGTATAGCCATTAGAAGGACACATCACCAGCAGCATATAGCCGTTATCATTTCCGTAGTAAAACTGACCTGTGACACAATCGGCAGTAATCTCTCTGTTATCCCTTGCCGATACATAGGCAGCGTAATCCGAGCGAATACGCCTGTCAGTTTCCCTATCAAGAACAGTGGGAGTCATATCATCATTATTTTGAGTAGGCTGTATTGTTTCGGAAGTATTTGAAATTGCTATCCAACCCAATTCTTCAAGATTGGCAAGTGTATCGGCAGGAATATCCGATAAATCACCGTCTGAAAGTTTTTCAATGCTGTATACAGCAGTCAATCCCGGATATGTCTCCTGAATTCCGCCGTGTGTTACCATTATAGTATCTCCGGCAGATAAATCATCATATATGCTGTTATCACCATTTTCGGGGTACATTTCTGTTGGTCCTTGATTATCAACAATCATCAAATAACTTCCGTTGGTGCAAGGTAAAAAGAAACCTTCAGATACCATTGTATCGTCATTATCAGTATTATCGGCTATATCTGTTTCGCTGACCTCTGCTAATGTTGTTTCATATCCTTTTCCAATAGTTCCGCTAAATGTTATTGGATTTCCGTCAGCGTCCCAATAATTTGCTCCGTCCATATCATTTGAGGTAGAGCTTTTTTCACAAGCTGTAAAACAAGTAATAAGCGCTAAGATCACAAGTATTTTTTTATAACGCATATAAATTCCTCCATATTGTAAAATATTCTTTTTGTGATTTCTGTATGTAAAACAATCTGATGTACCAAATTTTTTCATATCAACTATAATTTCGGCGTATTATACATCTTAACCACGCTATATTTAAGTAAAACATCAAAAAATATTGTGTAGCAGGTCGGTTAGGTATATCGGTATAATCGGCAAAACTTTAACAAATAGCAGACAATAAAGGTGACATAGCCTTACGTTATAAATTTATCACCCTGAAACGTCCCTCTTCGGGCAAATTCAAGGTCGATGCTGTTCATAACACGCTTTTTGTCAAGTGTCCACCTCGGAGCGACAATCTCGGCTCTTGAACCGTCGCCCGTTATTCGCTCGATGATCGTTTCGGGCGGCATAAGCTCTATCTGGTCGCAGACGAGCAAAGCGTATTCCTCGGCGGAAAGCAGCGGAAAAGGCGAGCGCTCATATTCTTCGGCAAGCTTCGTCCCTTTTATTATGTGGAGCATGTGTATCTTCAATGCATGAGGACGGAGCGAAGCCGCAGCTTTTGCGGTTTCAAGCATCATTTCACGGCTTTCATCGGGCAGACCGTCGATAATATGGATGCAGACGTTTATCCCTCTTTCGGAAAGCGTTTTATATCCTCGGAGAAAATCGTCATAGCTGTGGCAGCGGTTCAGACGCTCGGCTGTTTTATCGTGTATAGTCTGCAATCCAAGCTCAACGGTAAGATATGTGCGCTTTGAAAGCTCTTCAAGATAATCCGCAGCGGCTTCGGAAATGCAGTCGGGGCGTGTTGAAACGGCAAGTCCGACAGCATTCGGGAGCGTGAGCGCTTTTTCAAACAGATAGCGGAGCTTTTCGATGCTGCCGTAGGTGTTGGTGTTCGCTTGAAAATAGGGGATATAGAGCGGCTCGCCCCACTTTTTCACAAGCTTTGATCGAACCTGCTCAAACTGTGCTTCTATCGGAACGCTCGGGTCGCCGCCGAAATCACCGCTGCCCGACGCAGAACAGAACGTGCAGCCGCCAACGCCCTTTGAGCCGTCACGGTTCGGGCAGGTGAAGCTTCCGTTCAGCGACACCTTGACGGTCTTTCTGCCGAAGCGCTGTTTGAGATAATAGCTTTGCGTATGATAATGTTTATTTGTATCGGAAAATATAAAATCTGACATAGCTGACCTTAATCCGAGGTAATGATCTTTACCGCAACGTTCATTCCGTCAGCGGCGGCGGACATTATGCCGCCTGCGTAGCCTGCTCCCTCGCCGCAGGGGTACAAGCCTTTTACATTGATCGAGCAGAGGTCTTCTCCTCTTGTTATTCTGACAGGCGAAGAGGTTCTTGTTTCGGGAGCTGTAAGCACGGCGTTCATATCCCCGAAGCATCTCATTTTATGCGAAAAGTCGGCAAGTCCCTCTTTCAGCATCTCCGTAATAAATTCGGGGAAAAGCTCTGAAAGGTCACATTCCGCAAGTCCTCTTGCGTAGGTGGGTATGATACTGCTTTCGGCAAGCGAACCCTTTCCCGTGAGGAGCTTCCCGACCGTAGACGCAGGAGCTTTATAGTTTTTCCCCGAAAGCTCAAACGCTTTCTGTTCAAGGCTTCGGGCAAAGCTCACTCCGTCAAGCGGAGAATTCCCGAAATCATCGGGAGAAACTCCGACAGCAACGGCTGCATTTGCGTTTTCACCGTCACGGGCAAACTCGCTCATGCCGTTTGTAACAACGGTGTTTTCCTCGCTCTGGGACGGAACGACCATTCCGCCGGGGCACATACAAAAGGTATAAACGCCTCTGCCGTTCCTGCGGTGGGAAAGCTGATATTCGCCCTTCGGAAGGCTTGGCGTTCCTGCGGCTTTTCCGTAAAGAGAGCGGTCAACATCGACCTGCTTGTGCTCGATGCGAACACCGACCGAAAACGGCTTCGGCTCGATGAAAACGCCCTTGTTAAGAAGCATTTCAAAGGTATCTCTTGCGCTGTGGCCGAGTGCAAGAACGACCGCATCGCAGGGTATCTCACGGCCGTTTGCGACAGCTGCGCAGACGGTGCCGTTTTTTATGATAACATCGTCAAGCTTTGTATCGAAGCGCACTTCTCCGCCAAGCTCGACAACACGGCAGCGGAGCGTTTTTACTATGCTGCGCAGCTTGTCCGTGCCGATATGAGGTTTTGCCTTCGTCAGTATCTCACGGGGAGCGCCGAATTCGACAAGCCGCTGCAAAATACGTCTGCACATGGGGTCTTTTATGCGTGTTGTGAGCTTTCCGTCCGAGAATGTCCCTGCGCCGCCCTCGCCGAACTGGACATTTGTCCTTTCGGAGAATTCTCCGCCGCTCCAGAAGCCTTCAACAGCTTTTACACGCTCATCAACAGCCGAACCTCGTTCAAGAACTATCGGTTCAAAGCCGTATTCTGCAAGAGTGAGTGCGCAGAACATTCCTGCAGGGCCAAAGCCTGCAATGACGACCCTCTTTTTCTTCAAATTCGTTTTCGGCGGCATTATCTCAATGCTCCGATCGACATAGGAGCAGCTTTTATCACGCTCGCAAAGCGCTTTTTCGTCTTTTTCGCTTTCAAGCTCTATCCACACGGACGAAACGAGCTTTATATCGTTGTTGTTTCTTGCGTCGAGCGACGTCTTGTGCAGATGACAGGCTTTGACGATGCTTTTATTGAGCCGGAGCTTTTTTATTGCCGCTGCGGTGATCTCGCCCTCACCTGCATTTACCGAGGTTTTTATCTGTGATACAATTATTGCCATATTCTTTCCCTTTATATAATCAAAGCCGCACTGATAAAATATGCGGCTTTGAAACGATTATGATCTTAATGTAAATGTCACTATTGCTTTTGGTGAGAGAAGTCCGTCCGAGCTTATGCACCATACGTCGTCATAAGCAGGAGTCGAGAACGTTACGGGGAGCTTGTAATCCCTCGCTTCAAGCTCATAATTGAGCAGGTCGATCTGCGAAACGACATCAATATACGATATCTGATTGATGCTTTCCTCCGAGCCGATAAAGAACAGCGTAAAGCCCGAGGTTATGATATTATAATCGAACTGTGGGGGTGCGTTTATGATCTGGACAGCGCTTCCTCGTATCGTCATTGCGATCTTATAAAGTCCCTCGCTCGGACATACTACCGAAATAGTGTCAATTCCGCTCAAATTCTGATAGTTTTCCCCAAGGAAGTCGGAAGCCTTGAAGGTAAATACCGAACCGATATCGACCTCACGCATATCAATAGTACCTATCGTTATCGCCGAAACCTCCGTAATTTCCTCCGCAGGAGCGGCAACCTCAAGCTCGGTAACGGACAGCTGCAGCTTTTCACGGAACGCATCAACATCAAAGCTTGCAGGTGCATTTGTAATAGCCACTTCGAGCGGAACGACCTGCTTTTTGTAAACGGGGATGCTTACGCTGAAGCTTGTTCTGCTGAAGGTGATGCTGTCGTTTCCGCTCAAAACAACTCCGTCACTGCTGTATATTGTCGGGTTTTCGGCGGTGTATTCATAGCTTGACGAAAGCTCCCTTGCCGTATCGACATGGAAATATGCGTTTTCGATCTTTTCAACATCGTCCTTCGGACCTGTTATCTCAATAGTGTTCGGAGCGACCGCAACATCGTCGTCATCAACGATATAGCCGCTCGCAACGTGGATTCGGTCAAGAAGGGGAAGAAGCGTTATTTCCTTTGTAACGACTTCGTCAAAAGCAGCATAGATATATTCGATCGGGGAACGTGCATCGTCCGAGGGAGTGATCTTCGTAACGGTGAAGGTCTTGCCGCTGCTTGAACTGACATCAAGGGGAAGACTGTATTCCCTTGCGCTTATAACATTTTCAGCCGAAGCCGTGACCTTGATATCATCGGCTTTGACGCTGCCTATCTGCGAACGGTCGCCGCGAAGATAAACATCAACGGTCTGAACGCTCTGTTCGATGACCTTGTAGTTATGCGCTTCGGCATAGGTTCCCTGCAGCTCGATCGTGACAGGGACATTGTAAACGACCTGATCTATCGTAGGATAAACGCTTATCGAAACGGCAAACCATATCACAACTGCGCAAAGAATGGAGAACACCTTGATCGAAAGATCCTTTTCAAATATCCTTCGGAAGAAGTCCGAAATGGCGTCAATTATTTTTTTCATTGGAGCTTACCTCCTCTGCGTTGTCTTTTGTTTTCTTTGCACTGAAAATAGAACGTTTCTTTTCCGCAGGCGGAAGCGTCCTTGCCGATCTCGGCGGCTTTTCGGGGATGAGCTTTTCACGCAGATACTTTTTAAGACTGTCACGCGAGAAACCACGTTCAAGACTGCCGTTCTCGGCAATGGAAATAACGCCCGTTTCCTCCGAAACAGCAATAACGAGAGCGTCCGAGTTCTCACTCATGCCGATAGCGGCACGATGTCGGGAGCCGAGCGCCTTGTTTATGATCTCTTCCTTCTGCGGCTTCGGAAGGAAGCAGGCAGCAGCAAGGATGTAACCGTCACGCATTATGACTGCACCGTCATGAAGAGGAGTGTTTTTCCAGAAGATGTTTCCGAAAAGCTCCTTTGACGGCTTCGCATTGAGAATAGTACCCGTGTCGATCTGTTCTCCGAGCTTCGATTCACGCTCGATAACAATGAGCGCACCTGTCGTTGTTGCGGAGAGATCCTCGCAGGCATCGCATATAGCTTCAATGGCATCGTTCCACTTTGAAGCGGCGGTGTCGGTGTTCTCGGCGCCGATCGAAGAAATGAACGGCATCTTTGTGAGCTTTGAACGTCCCATTTTTTCTATCGCACGGCGAAGCTCGGGCTGGAAAAGAATTATCAGCGCAAGCAGACCGATGTTGAAAACGCTCTTTAAAATATATGCCATTGCTTTCATCTGGAAAAGCTCCATTAAAAGATACGCAACAACAAGCACAGCGATACCCTTGAGCAAACCGCCTGCACGGGTCTCCTTAACGATGCTTATTCCCTTATAAAGAATAACGGCAAGCATAGCAATATCAAGTATATCCCAGAATGTTATCGGCAAAATACTCGTTATCAGCGAGCGCAGAGTGTACAAATTCTCCAAAACCGTTTCCGCCTTTCGATTTAATGCAATTAATATAATTATATCACAACACAATAGCATTTTTCAATAGCAAAAAGAATATTTTTGTTGTTAAAAAGCGAAACCAAGCAGCCTGTCGATCTGTGCCCAGCTCGACAGGCTGCTTGGTTTTGCGGTTAAACTGCTATTTCATATTTTACTTTATTGCCTTAAATGCTTCTTCAAGGTCATAGATGATATCGTCAATATGCTCTGTGCCGATAGAAAGTCTGATAGTATTCTTCTTGATGCCCTGCTCTGCAAGCTCTTCTTCATTGAGCTGTGAGTGTGTTGTAGATGCAGGATGGATCGCAAGGCTCTTTACATCTGCTACGTTTGCAAGGAGTGAGAATACCTTGAGATTGTCAATGAACTTCTTTGCGTCGTCCTCCGTACCCTTGATCTCAAAGGTGAAGATAGAACCGCCGCCGTTCGGGAAGTATTTGTTATAAAGCTCCTTCTGCTTGCCCGTTGCAAGTGAGGGGTGGTTTACCTTTTCTACCTGCGGATGTTCATTGAGGAACTTTACTACCTTGAGTGCGTTTTCAACATGACGCTCAACTCGGAGAGAAAGAGTTTCAAGTCCCTGCAGGAAAAGGAAGGCGTGGAACGGAGAGATCGTTGCGCCCGTATCACGGAGAAGGATAGCTCTTATCTTTGTTACGAAAGCTGCTGCGCCGACTGCCTTTGTGAAGCTGATGCCGTGGTAGCTTGGGTTCGGTTCTGTAAGGGATGGGAACTTTCCGCTTGCTTCCCAGTCAAACTTGCCGCTGTCAACGATAACGCCGCCGATAACCGTACCGTGTCCGCCGATGAACTTTGTTGCGGAGTGAACAACGATGTCTGCGCCGTAGTCGAAAGGTCTTACAAGATAGGGCGTTGCAAATGTGCTGTCAACGACAAGCGGGATCTTGTGCTTGTGAGCGATCTCGGCGATCTTTTCAATGTCGATGATGTTTGAGTTCGGGTTGCCGAGCGTTTCAATGTAAAGCGCCTTTGTGTTGTCCTTTATCGCATTTTCAAAGTTAGCCTCATCCTCGGGGTCAACGAAGGTCGTTGAAATGCCGTATTCGGGGAGAGTGTGCGCAAGCAGATTGTAGGTTCCGCCGTAGATAGTGTTTGCCGCAACGATGTGGTCGCCTGCCTGTGCAAGGTTCTGTATCGTATATGTAACGGCTGCTGCGCCCGAAGAAACCGCGAGAGCTGCAACGCCGCCTTCAAGAGCTGCGATCCTCTGCTCGAAGATATCCTGTGTGGGGTTTGTAAGTCTGCCGTAGATGTTTCCTGCGTCACGAAGACCGAATCTGTCGGCAGCGTGCTGTGAGTTGTGGAAAACGTAAGAGGATGTTGCGTAAATGGGAACTGCTCTTGCATCGGTTGCCGGGTCTGCTTCTTCCTGTCCAACGTGGAGCTGAAGGGTTTCAAACTTTAAATTTCTTTCTTTTAATGTACTCATTGTAATTTCTCCTTTAAATATATCAAATAGTAATGTTTTTGATTGGGCTTTAGACGTATGCAGTTTGTGAACATCGGAAAAATCAACAGCGGCACATTCGGAATACAGGTTTTGTGTTATGGTTGGAAGCAAACATCGTTTCGTTCTCCTTTTCTATTAACCTATGTGTTATATAGGTTTTGTCTGTAACTGTATAATACCACATAATTACTATCCTGTCAATAGGTTTTATATAATTTGTAAGTTTTAACAATAAAAACCCAGTATTTCTGTATGTTTTTATATAATTTCAGCCATTTCTTGCTTCTAAAAATCCGAACAGACCTTTTTAATACATAATGTCTTGATTTATTACAAAAAAAGAGTTAAAATAAGATGTTTGGAAAAAAGGAGAACAAAAAATGGATGAAAAAGTAAAAAACAACCCTCTGGGATGTGAACCCGTAAAAAAACTGATGATAAAATTCTCGATACCGAGCATAGTCGCAATGCTTGTCGGCGCACTCTATAATATAGTTGACCAGCTTTTTATCGGCAACGCGGTCGGACAGCTCGGAAATGCGGCAACGAATATCGCCTTCCCCTTTTCTACCTCCTGCATTGCTGTTGCGCTGCTGTTCGGCATCGGCGGCGCATCCTGCTTTAACCTTTCAATGGGCAGGGGCGAACGGGACAAAGCACCGTTCTTTGTAGGAAACGCACTCGTTATGCTGACCTTGTGCGGAGCTGTGATAATGCTTGCGGCGGAGCTTTTTCTTGAACCGCTGCTGAAGCTCTTCGGCTCGCCTGCCGATGTCCTTCCCTACGCCGTCGAGTATGTAAGAATAGTTGCGATAGGCTTCCCGTTCCTTGTACTTACAACGGGCGGCAGCCACCTTATCCGTGCGGACGGCAGCCCGAATATCTCAATGGCTTGCAACCTTATCGGTGCAGTGCTTAATACGATACTTGATGCGATATTTGTGCTTGTGCTTGATATGGGAATGACGGGAGCAGCGCTTGCCACAGTCATCGGTCAGGTGATTTCTGCCGTGATCGCCGTTGTCTACCTTTTCCACTTCAAAACAGTTCCGCTTAAAAAGGAGCATTTTAAACCGAGCTTGACCTATATTACAAGGATCGCTTCGATAGGAATGGCTTCGTTCATAAACCAGCTTGCGATAATGGCAGTCCAGATCGTCCTCAACAATTCGCTCAAAGCTTACGGCGAAGCTTCAATATACGGCGCATCGATACCGATCGCCTGCGCAGGGATCGCAATGAAGGTCAATCAGATAATGTTCTCGGTGGTGATCGGACTTGCACAGGGCACACAGCCGATAGAAAGCTTCAACTACGGCGCAAAGCAGTATAAACGTGTAAAAAATGCATTTACCCTCGCATTGTCGGTCGCAGCCGTGTTCTCGCTGTGCTGCTTTGCAATGTTCCAGATATTCCCAAGGGAGATAATGGGAATGTTCGGCGAAGGCTCGGAGGAGTATTTTGAATTCGGCGAAAAGATGTTCAGAATATTCCTGTTTTTCACCTGGCTCAATTGCCTGCAGCCGATATCGACAACATTTTTCACATCTATCGGAAAACCGATCAAGGGAGCATTTCTTTCACTCACAAGACAGTTTTTGTTTTTTATCCCGTTCCTGATAATACTCCCGATGAAATTCGGAATAGACGGGATCGTATATTCGGGACCGTGTGCAGACCTGCTCTCGGGCATCGTTTCGGTAATAATGGCAGTAAATGAGTTTTCGGATATGAAAAAGCTCGAAGCGAAAATCGAACAGTAAAATACTGCGAAGCGAGCAAAAGTTTAGGTCAAGCCTTTTCAAAGGCTTGCAGGGGTCAAGGGGGCAGCGCCACCTTGTCGCTTCCGCAGAAGCGAAAAACCCTAAACTATGGCGTATAGACTTCCGCAAAAGCGAAATATCTAACAAATCAAAAGCGCAATTCACGATAAAAAGATAAATCAGAACATGAGAAATCGTTTTGTAAACATCAAATCGTGAATTGCGCTAATTCTTTTTTCTTCAAACAAACTATCCTTGAAGCGTAAATACACGAACGCAGTGAGTGAATTTACGCTTCAACTCAATATGAACGTGAAAACATATTTTGCGGTAGTGGAGGATTCCATATCCGCCCGTTATTATTTCGTTTTAACCAAAACCTTGTAGGGACGGATTCCTCGTACTTCCTGCAGTGTTTGCGTTTTCACTTACATTTCGCTTTATAAATTGTGCGTTGAAACTATCTCGCTTACAGTCTTTTCAAACCAATCTTTTTCGTTAGCGTCCTCAATAAGCTCAATATGACATTTCCTTGCAGCCCTTGCAAGAGCTTCGTTTTCACTTTTTAAACATTGCGAAACAACAGACAAAGCGTCCGCCGAAAGATCTTCGGGAAATTCCGACATTATACCGCTTTCGATAAGCTTTGCGTCATATCGTGCGATAAGTCCGTCTGCGCCGCAGAATCCGAGAAGAAGCGATGCCGCCGTTATGATCGCCGCACCGATGCTTGCCGCACGGAATTCCTTGAACCGCGAGATTATAATAAGCACAAAAACCGCCGCAAGTATAAACATGAACCATGAGGTATAAACACGCTTTGAGGTAAGTCCGAATCGGTCGATATAAAGGAACATCTTGCTTTGGGCAGTCGCAATAAGGATAAGCGTGAAGACCGAGAGAACGACCGTGACGAGCTTCAGCACAGTTCCCTTTCCGTCCCTGCGGCAGAATGCGTTGACCCCTGCAATGACCGCAAGATTTATCACCGCAACAGCGCAAAGCTCAAAAAATCCCTTCCGTGCATATTCCGCTGCGCTGAATTCTTCGGGGAGGATTCCGCCGAATGCGGAGATAAAATAGCCGAGCTGCGAGAAGAAGAACAGAATATAAATGATGCAGAGCGGCGCAATAAAAGCACATACAAGCGCAGACGGAGCAACGTGCCTTTTCTCCGCTTTTGCTTCATACAAGGCTGCATCCGTGCGAAGCTTTTCCTTTGAGGAAACTGCGCCGAAGATCACGCCGAACAGCAGGAACGATATCGGCAGACCGAATGCAAAGTTCCAGAAGCCCTCTAAACGTATGCCGTCAAAAATACCCCGTATCATATTCTCAAATCCGTTGTCGGCACTCATGAGCAGCAGACAGACTATTATCGTCAGCGGTACGGAAAGCGCAAGTCCGAGAACGACATAACCGACATTTTTCGCTCCGTTTTTTCGGCGGAAAAGTCCGAATACTGCTTTAGGACAGGCGGTGAAGTTCTGCTTCGGAACATTTACGGCAGCTTCGGAAATCCCGCAGAAAGCGCTTTTGCCGAAGCCTTTCCATTCGGGATTGTTCAGAGCGTACGCCCACATCGCATAGTAAACGGCGGCAAAGCAGAACGACATAAAACGTATCGTTCCGTTTGCGCTCAAACCCGTTCCGACAGAAAACACAGCCGCAAGAACAAAGTAAAGCTTTGAATATCTGCTCCCGTCAGCCTTTCGCAGCTTTGCAAGAACAGCCGATGCAAAAAGCGTTGCAAGCAGGAAAAACGCAGCCATTATACCGCAGCTGTGAAGAACGAAAAGCTTTATAAAAAGATATCCCGTGAATAAGAATATCACCGAGAAAACACTTTCGGTCAGCGAACAGAACGGCGGCTTTTCCTCTTTTATTGGAGAGGTCGTGTTATCGGTCTGTTCGGCATTTTCGGGTAAATTTGCGGAAAGCTCGCCTGTGCTCATTCTTCATCGCTCCTTTCAAAATCGAGTATGTCACCCGGCTTGCAGTCGAGTATCTCACAAAGCTTGTCGAGGGTGGAAAAGCGTATAGCTTTCGCCTTGCCCGTTTTGAGGATAGAGAGATTCGCAGGAGTAATATCAAGCTTTTCGGCAAGCTCCCCCGAGGAGATCTTGCGCTTTGCCATCATAACATCAAGATTAACTATTATTGCCATTTGATCCACCTTTCTTTCTGCTCGTTCATATAGTGCCGTCGTTTTCTTCACGAATTTCGACAGCCTTTGCAAAGACATTTTTCAGCACACGCATTATAAGTCCGAAGAAAGCCGCCGCAGCTGCGATGACAACAAAGGGATATGCCCAGAAGCTGTAGACCGCAAGAACAATGCCGACAAGGTAGCAGCACCAGGAAAGCAGTCTGATGAACCTTACATTTTCGTCAATGAAAACTTTCTCTGCGCTTATGTTGGAAAGAAGATTGTTGAGGAAGAAAAGCGCCGTGAAAGCGAGAACTGCACAGGTGTAGAAAACGATGTAGAAGCCTGTCGGGTCAAGTCCGAGCTCCCATACCATAGCGAGCGGCCCCCAGGATGATGAGATGAGCGAAACCGTGGCATAAATTACGGCTGCTGAGAATATGACCGCCAGCACCCACACGATGACCCTTGAAAGAGTGAGCGACATTGTATCCGTCCATTTTTTGTTGTTCTGATTTTTCATAATTATGACCGTTCCTTTCTGTATTCTGGGATTTTTTCCCCTTTGACCGTATAATAACACACCAAATATCATTTGTCAATACTTTTTTATCGAAAAACAATAATATTTTCTTGTTTTGCATAAATTTATTATTGAATTTCGGCGGTTTTGCACAGCTGTACACCGTATCGGACAGCAAAAGCTTGAAATAAAACCGTATTTGTGATAGAATAAACACAAAGGAGAGATGAGAATGGAAAATCAGTTTTACTCGATGCTTTCACGAATGAAGCTAATCAACCGCTGGGGACTTATGCGCAACACAAGGAACGAGAACATCTCCGAACACAGCCTTGAAACCGCCATGATCGCACACAGCCTTGCAGTTATCGGAAATACCTACTTTGACAAGCATTACAACGCCGAAAGATGCGCTCTGCTCGGAGTTTTTCACGATGTCACAGAGATAATAACGGGCGATCTGCCCACTCCCGTAAAGTACGGCAGCCCCGAGATACGCTCCGCATACAGGCAGGTGGAGGACAACGCTAAGAATCGTCTTGTTTCGATGCTCCCCGAGGAGATGAAGGGAGAGATCTCGCCGCTTCTGTCACCCGATGAGAATACCTCGGACGAAGAACGTGTTCTTTGGCGGCTTGTAAAGGCAGCCGACAAGATATCTGCGCTCATAAAATGTATAGAGGAACGCTCAATGGGAAATTCCGACTTCGTAAGCGCAGAAAAGGCAACTCTCCGCTCGATAGAGGAAATGGATATGCCCGAAGCCGACTACTTTATAAAAAATTTCCTCCCGAGCTATGACAGGACTCTTGATGAACAAGCCTGAATTTAATGCGTAATGCGTAATGCGTAATTAGCTTCGCATATCTGTTAGGAATACACATAATGTTACTGTCGAAAAGTTCGTTGAAACAATAAAACAAAAAGGTGCTGTCACGAAAATCAAAATCGTGATAGCACCTTTGTTTATCTTGCAATACTTGTCGTAAATGAACAGTGTAGCAAATAATTACGCATTACAGATTACGCATTAAAAAAAGTGTTTTCAGTTTTATTTCGTCTTATTTTCACAAAAGCAACACAAACATAGGTTATTATTATAACCGTAGTCGGGAGGGCGCACACACCGACCGGCTGCTTCCTTTCATAGCTTTTATTAAAAGCCTTTGGTCATTTACCCCTGTGGCCTTTGGCAGCGGCCCGTTTGCCGCAGATAAAAGCATACTTCGGAATATTCTTACCCCGATATTCCGAAGATCCCCCAATAATCCTATATCATAATCTTTGCCCTCGTCCCTACCCCTGACGAGGGCGCTTTCTTTTTCTTGGCTTTTTCCTTGACAAAAGGGCTGTCAGACGTTAAAATTATAATGTAACAGATTTTCTACGATATTTGAAATCACCCCGAAAGGATATTATATGAAAAAGGAATACGATGTCGTTATCATAGGCGCAGGCGCGGCGGGCGTTTTTATGGCTTATGAATTCGTCAAGCTTAAAACAAATGCAAAAATATGTATGATAGATTCGGGCAAGCCTATTGCAAAGAGGATATGCCCTATTGACGGAAAGAAGATAAAAAGCTGCGTCGGCTGCAAGCCCTGCTCGATAATGCACGGCTTCGGCGGAGCAGGCGGACTTTCGGACGGAAAGTACAACATCACGAACAGCTTCGGCGGCGATCTTTTTCAGCACGTTGGCGCAAAGGAAGCTATTGAGCTGATGGAATATGTCGACAGCGTTAACCTTCGCATGGGCGGCGGTGACGCAAAGCTTTATTCGACGGTTTCCTCCGATGTAAAGTCGGAAGCGCTGAAATATGACCTTCATCTCCTTGACGCAAAGGTACGTCACCTCGGCACGGACAGGAACCGTGACATTCTTCAGAACATCTATGATTTTATACGCAATGATATTGATATAATGTTTGAAACGGTTGCGGAAACTGTCGATAAGGACGTCGGCGGCTACATTGTCCGCACAAAGGATGATGAGCTTTACTGCAAACAGGTCGTAATTGCCGCAGGCCGTTCGGGTTCAAAGTGGATATCGGACGTATGCGGCAAATTCGGCATCAAGACGCGCAGCAACCGTGTTGACATCGGTGTAAGAGTTGAGCTTCCGGCAGCTGTTTTCGAGCATATCACAAAGCAGGTATATGAGAGCAAGATCGTTTACCGCACCAAAAAATACGGCGATCTTGTGAGAACCTTCTGCATGAACCCTTACGGCGAGGTCGTTGCCGAGAATACTAACGGCATCGTCACCGTAAACGGTCACAGCTACTCAAATCCCGAGCTTCACACCGAAAACACAAACTTTGCGCTGCTCGTATCGAACAACTTCTCCGAGCCGTTCAAGGACAGCAACGCTTACGGCGAATCCATTGCAAGGCTTTCCAATATGCTCGGCGGAGGCATCCTTGTTCAGCGTTTCGGCGACCTTATCGCAGGAAGACGAACCAACGAGCATCGTTTCAGTCAGATGTTCTTCAATCCGACATTAAAAGCAACTCCCGGCGATCTGAGCCTTGTTATCCCGAAGCGTCAGCTTGACGATATCATTGAAATGATCTATACACTTGACAAGATCGCTCCCGGCACGGCTAACGATGATACTCTTCTTTACGGTGTTGAAGTCAAGTTTTATAACTCTGTCGTTTCCGTTGACGATAACCTTGAAACAGAGTCAAAGGGAATGTATGTCCTCGGTGACGGTTCGGGCGTGACTCATTCGCTTTCGCAGGCTTCGGCTTCGGGCGTTTACGCTGCAAGAGTAATAAACGAAATATACAAAGGATAAACGATATGAAAATAAAAGGACTCGGCGATACAGAAGCCGTTATCTTCGACATGGACGGAACCCTGCTCGACAGCCTTGAAATATGGGTCAAGTCGGATATCCAATTCATTACCGAGCAAGGATATGAATACGACAGCGGCGTTTCTGCGGAGCTGAAAAAGCTTCACTTCCATTCGGCGTGTGACTTTTTGAAGGAGCATTATTCCCTTTCAATGTCAAGCGAAGCGATCGGCGAGCGGATAATGCAGCTTGTCGAAAACGGTTATCTTCATGAAGCGCAGCTTAAAGAAGGCGCAGCGGAATTTATTGAAAGGCTTGCCGAAAGCGGCGTGAAAATGTGCGTTGCGACCTCGAACGAAAAGAGCCTTGCCGAGGGTGCGCTGAAAAATGTCGGAATACTTGACAAAATGCAGTTTGTCATTACTTCGCAGGATGTCGGAGAGGGAAAAGAAACCCCGAAAATATTCCTCGAAGCCGCAGAAAGGCTCAGCTCGGATATTTCCAAAACGGTCGTTTTTGAGGATTCGTCCCATGCTCTTCATTCGGCGAAGCTCGGCGGTTTTCGAACGATCGGAATTTACGAAAAATGCTTCCCCGATGAATTTGACGAGCTGAAAAAGGAAGCGGATATCACAATAAAAAGCTTTAAGGAATTATTATAAATGGAACTAAAAAAAATACTTGTCGGAATGAGCGGCGGCGTTGACAGCTCGGCTGCTGCGCTGATACTTAAACAGAGCGGCTATCAGGTAGACGGCTGCACACTCAAGCTTTTTGATGGAGAAACAGAAGAAGCTCCCGATGTGCGCACCTGCTGTTCCGTGACCGATGTTATGGACGCAAAGAGCGTCTGCCGAAAACTTGGCATCGAGCATTATGTTTTCAATTTCAAGGAGCTTTTCCGTGAAAAGGTAATGGACGCTTTTGCGCAAAGCTATATTAACGGCGAAACTCCGAACCCCTGCATCAACTGCAACCGCTATATAAAATTTGACAAAATGCTCGCAAGGGCAATGGAGCTTGGCTATGACGGCATCGCAACGGGACATTATGCCCGTTCGGTCTATGACGAAGCAAGCGGAAGATATCTCCTCAAAAAAGCCGCCGACGAGCGTAAGGATCAAACCTACGTCCTCTACAATATGACGCAGGAGCAGCTTGCAAGAACGCTGTTTCCACTCTGGAATATGGATAAGCCCGAGATCAGAGCGCTTGCCGAGGAAAACGGACTTGTCAATGCCCGAAAGCCCGACAGTCAGGATATATGCTTCGTCCCCGACGGAGATTATGCTTCGTTCATCGAGCAGCATACGGGAAGAACCTTTCCGCAGGGCGACTTTATCGGCACGGACGGCGTGAAAATGGGAACTCATTCGGGTTATATACACTATACGATAGGTCAGCGCAAGGGTCTTGGCGCCGCTTTCGGAAAGCCTGTATTTGTCTGCGGAAAGGACCACGTTCTCAACACCGTAACGCTCGGCAGCAGCGACGAGCTTATGAGCGATATCGTTGAAGCGGAGGATATCAACCTCATTTCCGTTCCCGATATAAAAGGGGAGATGAGAGTTACCGCAAAGATACGCTATAATATGCAGGCTGTCAGCGGAGTTCTCACTATGTCGGGCGACAGCAGGCTCCGTGTGAAATTCGACTCGCCCGTAAGAGCGGCGGCAAAGGGACAGGCGCTCGTTATTTATGACGGCGACAGCGTTGTCGGCGGAGGAAAGATCATATAACATTATTGTATTGTCAACATAAAATATATAATAAAAATATTTGGAGGTAATACTATGTCCGAACTCAAAGAGGTAAGCATTTCCGAGCTTAAATTCAACCCGTGGGAAAGGATATCAAAGGATTGGTTCCTTATCACGAGCGGCGATGAGAGCGGCTTTAATACAATGACTGCAAGCTGGGGATTTATGGGCGAAATGTGGGGAAAGAACATCATTGAAGCAGTTGTCCGTCACAACCGCCATACCTTCGGCTTTCTGGAGAAAAACGACCTTTTCACGGTGAGCTTTCTTCCTGCCGAGCGCAAGGACGCGCTTAAATTCTGCGGCGCAAATTCGGGCCGTGACTGCGATAAGGCAAAGGAAGCAAACCTTACACCCGTGTTCCTCGACAAGACGACAGCCTTTGAGGAAGCAGAGCTTGTTTTCGTTTGCAAAAAGCTTTATTCGGCAGATTTTGACCTTGAAAAGCTTCCTGCGGAGGAAAGAGAAAAATGGTATTCCAAGGACCCCGTTCACCGTCAGTATTTCGGTGAGATCTTGAAGGTGTACTCAAAATGAATACTAAACAGAAAAAAATAATCATCATAAGTGCAGTCATTGCTGCGGTCATTGCGATCGCAGCGGGAGTGACTGTTTATCTCCTTGATTATTACCCTGCCGACGTCGACGCTGCAATGGATGCAAGCCCCTCGTACTGCAACATCATCCAGTTCGGCGAGGATCTGATCGCTTTTGAACCGGACGGTCAAGCGGAATACGGTCTGATCTTTTATCCCGGCGCAAAGATCGAATACACTGCTTATGAACCGCTTCTGGAGTGGCTTGCGAATAAAGGCGTGCTCTGCCTGCTTGTAAAGATGCCGTTCAATCTTGCAATATTTGAAAAGAATGCCGCCTTGGGATTGAATATGATCTATCCCGAGGTCGAGCATTGGTACATAGGCGGACATTCTCTCGGCGGAGCAATGGCGGCTGATTATGCTTTGAAAAGCGGAGAATATGAGGGTGTTGTCCTGCTTGCGGCATATACGTCAAAGAACCTGAGCAAAACGGATATGCGTGTTCTGTCGGTGTACGGCTCGGAGGATGGCATACTTAACAGAAAAGCATACGAAAGATCAAAATTGAAGCTTCCGTCCGACTTTACCGAGCAGGTCATCGAGGGCGGCAATCATTCCGGCTTTGCATTTTACGGAGAGCAGAAGGGCGACGGAAAAGCAACAATAAGCGCAGCCGACCAGACAAAGAAAACAGCGGATATCATCGCTGATTTTATCAAACAAAAGGAAACGGAAAGCACAGCTTCGGACGGAACGGAGGAAAACCTTGAAAATTAAAATTATTGCGGCGGCACTTTCGGCGGCGCTGATATTGACAGCCTTCTCGGGATGTACGCAGGTCGAGGAGGACGCCCCCGAAGTCACACAGGTGACCGAAGAAGAGGTGCTCCCTTATCCCGTCACAATAGGCTCGCTTGTCTTCAACGCAGCACCCGAAACGGTCGGTTCGCTTTCGCCTGCGATAACGGATATGATATCGGAGCTTGGCTTTTCGGACAAGCTTGTCGGCGTGAGCAGCTATTGCAGCTTTGAGGGTATGCCGACAGACCTCGCAGACCTCGGCTCTTCGGCAAATCCCGACGCACAAGCAATAATAAAAGCCGCGCCCGAGCTGCTTATCTCGCACAGTCCTATCGCAAAAAAAGATATAACCGCAATCGAAAGCGCAGGAACAAGAGTGCTTATAATCCCTGCGCCGACATCGGTCGAAGAACTAAATAACCTTTATCACGATATCTACCGTGTTTTTAGCGGAAGTGACGAAAACGAAGAACAGGCGGTTTCGGCTTGCTTTGAAAAGCTGCAGAATTCGTTTGAAATTTATGACGGTATGCTTGGAAGCTACGTCTATATAATGTCGTCAAAGCTTGCATTCGCATCGGACGAGAGCTACTGCGGCGACTTCTTCTCGCATTTCGGAAAAAACGCAGCGGCGAACGAAGAGGGCATCTCCGTGACAAAGGAACGCCTGATCGAGCTTGA
This sequence comes from Oscillospiraceae bacterium, assembly GCA_051881815.1. Classification (GTDB taxonomy): domain Bacteria; phylum Bacillota; class Clostridia; order Oscillospirales; family Ruminococcaceae; genus UMGS363. The sequence goes on from JBJEQP010000057.1 coordinate 60,430, forward strand.
TCCCGAGTATGTGATAATCCCGTCGGGATTGAAAATATCAAGACTTCCCGAGGAGCTTTCGGCGGTAAAAAACAATAAGGTCATCCGACTTGATAAAGATACCGAACAGCTTCTTGAACGCCCGACCTCGGAGGTGTATAAAGCAGCGGATTTTGTGAATAAGGCGATAAAAGCACTTGACGAGCCTGAACAGACGGAGAACGAGGAAGATGAGCAAGAAGAAGCGGCTGAATGATCGTGTAAAAATTGCGGTATTTATTACTGCTTTGATTGGAATAGATGTTTATATCCTGTTTTTTGCATATATTCCGAAAATGATCTGTATTTTTGACTATTCTTCCGAGATAATTTCGGAAGAAATGGCGGCGAAGGAGTGTCCCGAGGTTATAGTGAGCGATTATGACCGTGAATTCCTTGACAGACTGATCGAGGATGAACGAATAGCACAGCTTGAAAATTCCGATGGACATAATTCGCTTGTTCTGACGGCAGACGAGGACGGCTTACCACGTTATACTCCCCGTGAGGACGAAAATTACACGGTAAGGGCATTTTGCGAGATGTATGGGATCCTTCCGCTTTCTGCGTCGATACAGTTTGAAGACGAGGGCGTGTTGTATAAGGAAAGACTGTTTATATCGGTTGACCGAGAGGATAACGGCAATGAATACACAAAATGCGTAATGCTGATACGCGCCGATGGAAAATTTATAAATGAATACGAGTGTTATAACGGCAAATATATAAAGGAAACCTACCGATATGGTCTTATAAATCATATAAAGGGGATCATTGACGGGATAATGTCGGTTTGATAAAGAATAAGCGCAATTCACGATTTTACTTTTGTGAATTGCGCTTTTTGTTAAAAAATCATGCTTTGCAGCCTCACGGACTTTACTCTATCCCCAAAACCGTGTAGTCCTTGTCCTCAACAGCCTTTTTGAGTACATCGTCGGGCACGTCCTTTGAAAGAGTAACGACCGCTGTCTTATTCTCGTGCGAAGCTTCTGCGGACGCTACCCCGTCAATTGCTTCGAGAGCCTTTTTTACTGCGGCTTCACAGTGCGAGCACATCATTCCTTCGATTTTAACAGTCTTTGTCATTGTTTTTTCCTCCTGATTTTTTATATTATTTATAACACCTTTATTACGGCGTTTATTATCATGCTTCGGGTCATATATTTTTGTAAGGTTAAGCCGAAGTGCGTTCGTTACAACGCAGAAGCTTGAAAGGCTCATCGCTGCCGCTGCAAACATCGGGGTCAACGTCAGACCGAACGGAACAAACACACCTGCGGCTACGGGTATGCCTATGCCGTTATAAATGAACGCCCAGAAAAGATTCTCCTTAATGTTTGTCAGCGTTCTTCGGCTCAGGCGAATTGCTGCAGGAACGTCTTCAAGTCTGCTTTTCATAAGAACAACATCCGCAGCGTCTATCGCAATGTCCGTTCCTGCGCCTATCGCAATGCCCGAATCCGCCCTTGTGAGCGCAGGAGCGTCGTTTATCCCGTCACCGACCATTGCTGTCCTTCCGCTTTCGCAAAGCCTGCGAACTGCTGCTTCTTTACGGTCGGGAAGAACCCCTGCGATAACATTGTCAATGCCGACCTGCGCAGCTATCGCACGGGCGGTCTTTTCGTTGTCGCCCGTCAGCATCACAACGTTCAGTCCCATAGCTTTAAGCTCCGCAACTGCCTTTCTGCTGTCCTCTTTTATTGTGTCAGCCGCAGCAAGTATGCCGATGAGCTTTCCGTCATAAGCAAAAAGTATCGGCGTTTTTCCCTCTTCTGCAAGAGCTTCATAGCTTGCGGTCGTTTCGTCGTCAGGCTTGCCGAACTGCGTTATAATAAACTCCGCTTTTCCTCCGACCGCTTTCTTTCCGTCAAGCACCGCTTCAAGTCCGCTTCCCGAAAGAATATGAAAATCCGACGTTTCGGCAAATTCCGAAGCTCTCTCCTCGCCAAGCCTTACAACAGCCTTTGCAAGCGGATGCTCGCTCTTCTTTTCAAGCGAACAGGCTATACGAAGAAGCTCTTTTTCCGAAGCTCCGTTAAGCGGTATAATGTCGGTTATTTCGGGCTCGCCCTTGGTGATAGTTCCCGTTTTGTCAAGAGCGATGTTCTGTATCTTTCCCGTTTCTTCAAGCGAAGCGGCGGTCTTGAAAAGTATGCCGTTTTTCGCACCGACTCCGCTTCCGACCATGATAGCAACAGGCGTTGCAAGTCCGAGCGCACAAGGACAGCTTATCACAAGCACGGTTATCCCTCTTGCAAGCGCATAGCCTGCAGTCTGCCCAAGCAGAAGCCATACAGCGAACGTGACAAGCGCAATTCCAATTACTGCAGGAACAAATACGCCCGAAACCTTGTCTGCGATCTTTGCAATGGGTGCTTTTGTTGCCGCCGCATCGCTCACCATCTGTATGATCTTTGAAAGAGCGGTTTCCTCTCCGACATTTACCGCTTCGCACTTCAAAAATCCCGATTGATTTATTGTCGCCGCCGAAACCTTGTCGCCAACCTTTTTGTCGGCAGGAATGCTCTCCCCCGTGAGTGCGGATTCGTTCACAGCACTTTCTCCCTCGGTGACAATTCCGTCGGCAGGGATACTTTCTCCCGGCTTGACAATGAAAATATCACCCTTCATGACCTCCTCGGCAGGGATCGTTACCTCCTTGCCGTCACGAAGCACAACAGCAGTTTTCGGAGCAAGCGCCATAAGTCCTTTGAGCGCATCGGTGGTTTTACCCTTTGAGCGTGCTTCAAGCATCTTTCCGACCGTTATCAATGCAAGTATCATCGCCGCCGATTCAAAGTAGAATTCGTGCATGTATTTCATCGGCTCGTCCGAAAATGTCATCGCAAAAAGCGCATAAACGCTGTAAATATATGCCGCAGACGAGCCGAGCGCAACAAGACTGTCCATGTTCGGCGACCTTTTCCACAGAGCCTTGAAGCCGCTTATGAAGAAACGCTGATTTATTACCATGACAGCCGTTGTAAGAAGGAGCTGGATAAGCCCGAGCGCGAAATGATTGTGTTCAAGCGCAGACGGAATTTTCCATCCCCACATCATCGCACCCATCGAAAAATACATCAGCATCGCAAGCAGTATAAGCGATGAAATAAGCCTTGCGATAAGCGTTTTTTCTCCGCTGTCGGACGGCGCTTTTGTCTTCTGTGCATTTCCGCCTTTGACGGAAATACCGTAGCCTGCATTTTCAACAGCAGCGAAGATATCCGTCTGCGAAGCAGTCCCCTCAACAGCCATCGAGTTCGTCAGCAGATTCACCGATACGGACGATACTCCGCTGACAGAGCGGACAGCCTTTTCGACCCTCGCACTGCAGGCGGCGCAGGTCATTCCCGTAATGTTGTACTGTTCCATTTTCTCATTCCTTTTATACTAATTTCAAATCGTTCTATAGACAAAACCGACAGATAGAATAATCCAAGTCAAGGATGGCGACCGCAGTAAGGCTGTATGCCTTTCAAGGGAGCCTGACGCAGAATTGGATTATTATATCCGAGGATTTGTCAATAGGTTGATTTGGAATTAGTATCACATCAACCTTTTTATTATTGAGATAAGCTCGCCGACAACCTCATCATTGCCTTCACGGATACCGTTCACAAAACAGCTGCTTATGTGGGATTCAAGCAGCTCTCGGTTGAAAGCATCGACCGCCGCACCGACTGCCGCCGACTGCGTGAGTATGTCCGTGCAGTAAGCGTTTTCCGCAAGCATTTTTTTGATGCCCTTGACCTGTCCCTCTATGCGGTTAAGACGGTTCATGAGCTTTTTGTATTCTTCGGGAGAACGTTCCTTGACTTTGCCGCTTTCCGAGCAATTGCAGCATTTTTCATTTTTGTAAGACATAAAACTATCATCTCCGTGTTATCCTGTTTTATTCAATTATATACCCCTATGGGGTATTTGTCAAGAGTTTTTAGGTGAAACATGAATCTTTCGAAGATGCGAAGCCAAGCAGCCGGTCGAGCTGGGCACAGCTCGTCAGGTGTCCGGAGGGCGGAAGCCCTTTGGTCGCTCTCCGCAGAGAGCGAAATACCCAAAACTATGGCACAAAATCAGCCGCAATAGCGAAATCACTATCAAATCAAAAAGCGCAATTCACGATAAAAATGTTAAATCAGAACGTGAGAAATCACTTTGAAAACCTAAAAATTCGTGAATTGCGCTAATTCTTTTTTCCTAAAACAAACTATCCTTGAAGCGTAAAATTACGAACGGAGTGAGTAATTTTACGTTTCAACTCAATATGAACAGCTATTCAATATGACCGTGAAAACACGAATTGTGGTAGGGGCGGATTCCATATCCGCCCGTTTTCACACCAACGGAACATATTATAGGTTACGAACAGTAATGCAGTATTATACTCTCCACTCAAAACAGCAGCCGTCTTGTTTTGTGGGGTTCTCTGCAAAGGGAAGTCTGTTCCATATATTTTTCGGTTAAAACTGCATTGCCAATCGGCGGATATGGAATCTGCTCCTACGGTTATTTGCTTTTCTGTTAGATTCCGCACAGCTGCTCATATCCTGTCGGCTTAAAATGCTTATCGCTTCGCTCAAAGCATTTTATACCGAGGAAAGTTTGATTTAGGAAAATAGAATTAGCGCAATTCACGATTTGAGATTTACAGAGTGATTTCTCACGTTCTGTTTTCCTTTCTTTTCGTGAATTGCGCTTTTTGATTTGATAGATATTTTGCTTTTGATACAGATTATATGCCATAGCTTAGAGTGTTTCGCTCTACTGCTAAAGGTCAAATTGACCTGCGATTCGGTGGCTCCTCGCCCCCGAACCCCCTCGCCAGCTGTGCCCAGCTGGACCGGCTGCTTGGCTTCGCAGCTTTGATAGATTCATGTTTCACATATTTCTTACAAAACTGTTGCTTTTGTTTTCGTTATCTGCTAAAATAACGTTATAAAATAAAAAGGACGCATGAAAATGAATGAGCTTAAAATAATCGCACATATCGAAAACAGCTTTTCGGAAAAATTCGGTGTTCCCCGTCAGAGCGGTCTTGCCGATACCGTTTCAAGGATCGTCTTTGAACCCGAGTACCGTTATCCCGACGCTTTCCGCGGAATTGAAGGCTATTCGCATCTATGGCTTTTATGGCTGTTCTCCGAAGCAAAGCCGAATAATTCGGGCTTTTCCCCGACCGTTCGTCCGCCGAGGCTTGGCGGCAATAAGCGAATGGGAGTTTTTGCGACCCGCTCTCCGTTCCGGCCCAATTCGATCGGTCTTTCCTCGGTGGAATTTGAAAGGATAAGCTTTGACGAAAAGGATTCGCCCGTGTTATACGTTCGGGGCGCCGATCTTATGGACAAAACGCCGATAATTGACGTTAAGCCGTATCTTTCCTATACCGACAGTCACCCCGATGCTCTCAACGGCTTCGCTCTTGACACGAATGAACCTGTTCTGTCGGTGGTTTTTCCCGATGAGCTTAAAAAGCTTGCAGGAAGTGAAACATCCCGTGAACTGACCGAGATACTTGCGCAGGACCCCCGTCCGCAGTATCAGGATGACCCCGAAAGGATATATTCGATGGCTTACGGCGGCTTCGATGTTGATTTCTCGGTTGATAAAGCTGTTCTTACGGTAAAAAATATACGAAAGAAATGACTTTTTCTTTACAAAAATATTACTCTTAACAACATATTGCCCTTGAATTTGTTGTGATGCACAAAAATGGGCTTTCGACATTGACTTTTTTAAAGCATTATGGTAAAATAAAGTGTAATTTTGTGGGACATTTCCCATTTTCAAAATAAATCAAGTATAAATCAAACTGAAATGAGGTTATTTGTATAATGGATAAGGCACAATTCCTTTCAAAGATCAATGAAAATCTTATGACGGACGGCAGAACCGACATTAAGAATGCTTCCGTCAAGCAGCTTCACAACGCTGTTTCAAGAGCTGTTATGAGCGATATCATTCCGCTCTGGAACGAAACCGAAAACCGTCACGCAAGCGGCAGAAGAGCATACTATCTCTCCGCCGAATTCCTTATGGGACGTGCGGTTTACAACAACCTTTACTGCGCAGGACTTCTCAATGAAGCAAAGGAGATCTTCGCTGAAAACGGCGTTGATTTCAGCTGCCTTGAAGAGGTTGAGGACGCAGCTCTCGGCAACGGCGGTCTTGGCAGACTTGCTGCCTGCTTCCTTGATTCCGCTGCAGCCTGCGATATTCCGCTAAACGGCTACGGCATCCGCTACCGCTACGGTCTTTTCAAGCAGGGCATCGGAAACGGCTTCCAGCAGGAAACCGCAGATGACTGGCTCGCTTACGGTGACGCATGGAGCGTTCGCTGCGAAGCTGACGCTGTAAGAGTTGACTTCGGCGATCAGTCGGTAATGGCTGTTCCTTACGATGTTCCGATCATCGGCTACGGCAGAAAGGCTGTAAACACACTCCGACTCTGGCAGGCTGAACCCGTCAAGGGCTTCGACTTCGGCGCATTCGACAGACAGGACTACGAAAAGGCATCCGAAAGCACCGTTCTTGCGGAAGCTATCTCGAACGTTCTTTATCCGAACGACAACTACGAAAAGGGTCTGCGCCTGCGTCTGAAGCAGCAGTATTTCTTCGTTTCCGCTTCGATTCAGGACGTTATCGGAAAGTACAAGAAAACACACGGCAGCGACTTCTCCGAGTTTGCAAAGTGCTTTGCTCTCCAGCTCAACGATACTCACCCGACAGTAGCTATCCCCGAGCTTATCAGAATTTTCATGTTCAAAGAGGGCATGAGCTTCAACGAAGCTTTCGACATCGCACAGAAGACCTGCAACTACACCAACCACACCGTTATGGCAGAAGCTCTCGAGAAATGGAACGCCGACCTCTTCAAGAGCGTTCTTCCCACCGTTTACGAGATCGTTCTGCTAATCAACGAGCATCTTAAAAAGTACCTTGCTTCGATCGGTCAGACCGAAAACCAGATCAACCAAAAGGTCATCTATGACGGCGAACGCATCCACATGGCAAGAATGGCTATCTTCGCTTCTTCACATACGAACGGCGTTGCACAGCTTCACACCGATATCCTTAAAAATGACGTTCTCAAGGACTGGTACGATATCTTCCCCGAAAGATTCCAGAACAAGACAAACGGCATCACGCCGAGAAGATGGCTCGGACTTTGCAACGAGGAGCTTTCTTCCCTTATCACCGAAAAGATCGGCGACGGCTGGATAACAGACCTCTCCGAGCTTAAAAAGCTTGAAAAATTTGTCGATGACAGAGATACTATAAACCGCTTCATGGAGATCAAGCGCACAAAGAAGCAGCAGCTTTGCGACTATATTGCAAAGCACGAGGGCGTTCTTTTAAGCCCCGACTTCGTGTTCGATATCCAGGTAAAGCGTCTGCACGAATATAAGCGTCAGCTCCTTAATGCGTTCTCTATCATGGATCTCTACTTCCAGATCAAGGAGAATAAGCTCCCCGACCTCCAGCCGACAGCATTCATCTTCGGCGCAAAGGCTGCTCCTGCTTACCGCAGAGCAAAGGGTATCATCAAGTATATCAACGAGGTCGCAAACCTTGTAAACAACGACCCCGATACAAGAGATAAGCTCAAGGTCATCTTCGTTCAGAACTACAATGTTTCCTACGCAGAAAAGCTTATCCCTGCAGCAGATATCTCCGAGCAGATCTCCACAGCAGGTCTTGAAGCGTCGGGCACAGGCAATATGAAGTTCATGCTCAACGGCGCAGTTACCCTCGGCACATACGACGGCGCAAACGTTGAGATCGTCGAAGAAGCGGGCTGGGAGAACGAGTATATCTTCGGCGCTCGTGTTGAAGAGATCGAAAAGATCAAGCCTACATACAGACCGAAGGAAAAGATCTACTACAAGAACGAGAGAGTCAAGAGAGTTATCAACACACTTGTCGACGGAACATTCAATGACGGCGATACAGGAATGTTCGGCGAGCTTTACAATGCTCTTATCAACGGCACAAGCTGGCACAAGCCGGATAACTACTTCCTCCTCACGGACCTTGAAGGCTATGTAGATACAAAGCTCCGTGCATTGTATGACTACAAGAACAGAGAAGTATTTGCAAAGAAGTGCTGGATGAACATTGCAAACAGCGGCAAGTTCTCCTCCGACAGAACTGTTACACAGTACGCAGAGGAGCTTTGGATGCTTTAAATCAATGCGTAATTCGTAATGCACTGCGAAGCTGGGCATCGTAATTGCGTAATTAGCTTCGCATATCTGTTAGGAATACGCTGAATATTGATGCGGCAAAACGCATTGAAATAATAATACAAAAGGTGCTATCACGAAATCCAAAACCGTGATAGCACCTTTGTTTATCTTGCAATGTTTATCGTAAATGAACAGCGCAGCAAACAATTACGAATTACGCATTACGCATTGATCCTGAAGGGTTCCGCAAGATAGTACACCTTTTTGTCAACGAGCGCGTCAATAAGCGTTCCCTCGGCGGTGTATTCCTCCGAAAAAATCTTTCCCTCGATGCGTATCGTGTTGAGCAGAGAAGCCTTGTCGTAAGGTATCACAAAATTTCCTCTTACCGCAGTTTCGGGGAGATTTCTTGCAATACATTCAAGCAGCGCATCCAAGCCCCTGCCGAGTTTTGCCGAGATAAGCACGGTGCTGTCATCACAGGCGATGTTTGAGCTGTCGGGCAGCTTGTCCGCCTTGTTGAGGACATTCACACGGGGGATACCGTCGCATCCAAGCTCCGAAAGCAGCTTTGATGTTACCTCCGACTGTTCGTAGCCGTCGCTTGCGCTTATGTCGATGAGATTGATTATGATATCGGCGTTTGCAGCCTCTTCAAGCGTGCTTTTGAACGCTTCGACAAGGTTGTGCGGAAGTCTGCGGACAAGTCCGACCGTGTCAACGAGCATCAGCGTTCTTCCATCGGGAAGCTCAAGCGCACGGGAGGTAATGTCAAGAGTTGCGAACAGCTTGTCCTCGGCTAAAACGCCTGCTTTCGTCAGCGCATTCATAAGGGTCGATTTTCCGACATTCGTGTAGCCGACTATCGCACCGACAAGAACATTGTCTTTTTTTCTGCGGGCACGGTGCTGCTCACGTCGGCGTTCAAGCTCTTTAAGTTCCGCCGAAAGCAGCTCTATCCTGCGGCGGATGTGACGTTTGTCGGTTTCAAGCTTCGATTCACCCGGACCTCTTGTGCCGATGCCGCCGCCGAGCCTTGACATCTCGATACCCTTTCCTGCAAGGTGCGCAAGTCGGTATTTCTGCTGCGCAAGCTCGACCTGTATTCTGCCCTCTGCGGTGAGCGCTCTCTGCGCAAAAATATCAAGGATAAGCGTTGTTCGGTCGATCACTCTTATATCAAGTATCTTTTCGATGCTTTTCGTCTGATTTGCGGTAAGCTCGTGGTCAAAAATAACAATGTCGATATCAAGGCTCTTGATCTCTTCGGCAAGCTCTTCAAGTCTTCCCGAACCGATGCAGGTCGAAGAATCATAGCTCGGGCGCTTCTGCGTAACGGTCGCAGCGACCTCAACTCCTGCAGTTTCGGACAGCTCTTCAAGCTCCTTCATCGAAAGCTCGGCGTCAAATTCGCCCGTGTCGGCGCTGACAAGCACAGCTCTCGGCTTCTTTTCAATATATTCTGTAAGTTCCATAGCTGCTCCTTTCTGTATATTCACAAAGAAATATACTTTAGGTTGAATGATTTTCGTCTTTTCGGCAAAAAAATATCCTCCCAAAAGGAGGTTCGGCGCTATATACGAAAACGCAGTTATTTTTCTGCTGACAGACGAACCTTCTCAAAAATTTTTCCGAATTCTGCAAAATTTCTCATTTGATGTTCGCCCCCTATCAGTTAATAAATGTATTCTTTATCAAAGAACAGGACTATTATACAGCAAACTCCCCAATTTGTCAACATTTAATTGTGAAATATTTTTCCTGAAAGCCTATTGAAATTATATGTATTATATGTTATAATGAGATTATCATAGTATTCTTAACCGTTTAATATACAAGGAGTAATATATATGAAAATTTCTACAAAAGGACGTTACGCTTTAAGAATGATGATAGACCTCGGTATGCACAGCGCAGACGAATATGTTGCGCTAAAGGATATCGCCGAGCGGCAGGGCATATCAAAAAAGTATCTTGAACAGATAGTGCCGCTTCTCAACGGCGCAGGAATGCTCTCCACCAACAGAGGCTATCAGGGCGGATATAAGCTTGCAAGAAAGCCGAAGGATTACACCGTAGCGGAGATACTCCGTGTGACGGAGGGAAATCTTGCGCCCGTTGCCTGCCTTGACGGCGACCCCACGACCTGCGAGCGTTATTCGGAATGCACTACCATTGATATCTGGACGGGCTTATACAAGGTCATAAACGAATACTTGGGCGGTATCACGCTCCAGGACATTATCGACAAGAACACCGTCAGCGGCGGAGATTACAGCATTTGATTATTGATTTATACTAAGGAAACGCTGATTAATACGTTTCTGCCGTTTTTCAAAATGTCCTCAAATGCGAAAACTCGTACATTTCTCAAAACGGCGAAACGAACGCTTTGCTTTAATCAGCGCTTTCTTATACTAAACACCATTTAAAATTTGAAAAAAATCAAGCCGACAATTTCGAATATATTGGATTTCGGCGCAGATTTTTTCCAGTATTTTATACTAATAACCATTTAAAAACTGTACAAAAAATCGAGCATAATCTTGCGTATATGGATTATGCGATGATTTTTTGTCTACAGTTTAAATGGTTTTTAGTATTAGTATAATATGTTCCGTTGGTGTGAAAACGGGCGGATATGGAATCCGCCCATACCACAAAATACGTTTTCACGCTCATATTGAATAGCTGTTCATATTTCGTCTGACAGAAAATATACTCACTTCGTTTGTATATTTTCTGTCAGAGGATAGTTGTTCCGTTAATAAAGAATAAGCGCAATTCACGAATTTTGGGTTTTCAAAACGATTTCTCACGTTCTGATTTAACCTTTTGTTCGTGAATTGCGCTTTTTGATTTGTCAGTGATTTTGCTTTTGATGCAAATTATATGCCATAGTTTAGGGAATTTCGCTCTCTGCGGAGAGCGACCAAAGGGCTTCCGCCCTCCGGACACCTGACGAGCTGTGCTCAGCTCGACCAGCTTGGCGCTTCGCGGTGTGTTCTCTTACTTTTTTTCGCATTAATCCTTATTGTTCTCTTCCATTGCCGCAACAAGGCTGCGAAGTCGTATCTTTGCTGCGCCGAGGTTGTTTATCTCGTCGATCTTGAGCTGTGTATAGAGCTTTCCGCCGCTTTCAAGTATTCCTCTTACTTCGTCCGTTGTGATCGCATCAATTCCGCAGCCGAATGATACAAGCTGGACAAGCTGCATATCCTTCTGCGTTGTGACATACTGTGCGGAACGGTAAAGTCTTGAATGATATGTCCACTGGTTGAGGACGTCAAGCTTCGGGGTATGTCCCTTCTTGAAGATACTGTCCTCGGTGATAACTGCAAGGTCAAGCGAGGAGATAAGCTTATGTATACCGTGGTTGATCTCGGGGTCGAGGTGGTAGGGTCTGCCTGCGATGACGATTATCGGCATATTCTGCTTTCTTGCTTCCGATATGATGCGGTCGCCCTCTGTTTCAAGCTCGGACATATACTGTTTGAGGGCGTCCATAGCCTTCACATAGGCTGCGGCTGCCTGTTTCTTTGTGATGCCGTAGTCCGAAAGCGCTTCGGAGAGGACTTCCGCCGAATGCTTCGGGAGGTTTATGTCGATATAGGGCGAGATAAAGTTCTTATCGTTAAGCTCGGGGATATTTGCACGGAGGAGCTCGGGGTAATATGCGACAACGGGGCAGTTATAGTGGTTATCACTTTCGCCGTCGTCGATATTATAGCTTTCGCAGGGGTAGAAGATGAAGTCTGCGCCCTTTTCGAGTAGGCTTATTATATGTCCGTGCGCAAGCTTTGCAGGGTAGCAGACGGTATCGGACGGGATAGTGTTCTGTCCCTTATAATAGGTCTTTCGTGTGCTTTCCTCGGAGATAACGACTTCAAAGCCAAGCTCGGTGAAAAGCTTTGACCAGAACGGGAGCTGCTCATAAAGTCCGAGTGCGAGAGGTATTCCGACCTTTGCTTTCGGTGCGGCAGCCGGCTTTTCGTCTGCCTTTGAGAGCAAAAGCTTATACTTATATTCAAAGAGGTCGAGCGGTTCGGTGGTGCGCTTGATACCTGCGCCCTTTTCGCAGCGGTTTCCGCTTATAAGCTTTCTTCCGTCATTGAAGGTTATCATTGTAAGGCTGCAGTGAGAGCCGCAGCCGCCGCAGTTGAGCTGCTTTGATTGGTATGTGAAGTTTTCGAGAGCCTTTGCGGAGATGATAGTTGAAGCTTCGTGAGCCTTTTCCTTTGCATAGAGAGCTGCGCCGAATGCGCCCATAAGACCTGCGATCGCAGGGCGGACAACATTCTTTCCGAGCTCCTTTTCAAACGCGCGGAGAACTGCGTCGTTAAGGAACGTACCGCCCTGAACGACAACATTTTCGCCAAGCTCGTCGGCAGATCTTGCACGGATAACCTTATAGATAGCGTTCTTGATTATCGAAGAAGAAAGACCTGCGGAGATATCCTCTACCGAAGCACCGTCCTTCTGCGCCTGCTTTACGGAGCTGTTCATAAATACCGTACAGCGTGAGCCGAGGTCAACGGGGTTCTTGGCGAAAAGTCCGAGCTGCGCAAAGTCTGCGATATCATAGCCGAGCGCAAGAGCGAACGTCTGGATGAACGAGCCGCAGCCCGACGAACAAGCCTCGTTGAGCATGATGCTGTCGATAGCGTGATTTTTTATCTTGAAGCACTTGATATCCTGACCGCCGATGTCTATGATAAAGTCAACATCGGGTTTGAAGAATGAAGCTGCTTTATAGTGCGCAACGGTCTCAACGATACCGAAATCAACGCCGACGCCCGCTCTGATGAGGTCTTCGCCGTAGCCTGTTACTGCGGAGGAAAGGATCGTTATTCTGTCGCCCATAAGCTTATACATTTCTTTCAGCTTATCGGTGATAACATCGAGCGGTCTGCCCTTATTGGAGGTGTAGTGCTGATAAAGCAGCTTTCCCTCGGGAGTGATAAGCACAAGCTTTGTTGTTGTCGAGCCTGCGTCGATGCCGAGGTAAGCGCCGCCCTTATATGTATTGATATCCTCATATTCGAGGTCGCATTTCTTGTGGCGTTCGATAAACTCGTTGTACTCTTCCTTTGAAGCAAAGAGGGGATCGCTTGTGATGATATCGTCGGTCATCTTTGCGTTATCGATGCGCTCGATAACATCATCAAGAGAATATTCGTCCGAAACCTCGTTAGCGTGAAGTGCGCAGCCGTAAGCCATAAAGCAGGGTGCATTTTCGGGGAATATTGCGTTTTCATCGGAGAGCTTGAGAGTATCAACGAAAGCCTTGCGAAGTCCCTTCTGGAACGAAAGAGGGCCGCCGAGGAAAAGTATCTTTCCCTTTATCTGTCTGCCCTGCGCAAGACCCGAAACAGTCTGGTCAACGACAGCCTGGAAGATCGAAGCTGCAACGTCCTCACGGCGAGCGCCCTGATTGAGAAGCGGCTGTATATCGGATTTTGCAAAAACTCCGCAGCGTGAAGCGATAGGGTAGACCTTTTCCGCATTTAGCGCAAGCTTATCCATCTCATCGGTAGTAATGCCGAGGAGCGTTGCCATCTGGTCGATGAAAGCGCCCGTACCGCCTGCGCAGGAGCCGTTCATTCGCTGCTCAACTCCGCCCGTAAGGAAGATTATCTTTGCGTCCTCACCGCCGAGCTCGATAACGACATCGGCGTCGGGGTAGCTTTCCTTTACTGCGATGAATGCACCGAAAACCTCCTGAACGAACGGAAGCTCGGAGGCGTTCGCAAGCCCAAGACCTGCGGAGCCTGTTATCGAAAGCTTGAATCTTGCGTCGGGATAGTTCTTTGCGATAATTTCAAGCTGTGATTTTACGGTTTCCTTGACCTTTGAAAAATGTCTTTCGTATTTTGAGTAGATCATCTTCTTGTTTTCGTCAAGGATAACGGTTTTAACGGTAGTTGAGCCGACATCGACTCCGAGTGCATAGACTTTGTTCATTTATTCATTTCCTCTCGGATCAAATTTTATATTTTCAAAGCATTGATTATTCTTTCGGCGATCTCTTCGGGAGAACCGCTTCCGTCCGCCGTGAGAGCGGAATTTTCCTTATATACGGGGGCTCTGCCTTCAAAGATGAGCCCCAGTTCTTCCTTTGTATTGTTCGCAACGATCGGACGGTTTTTATCGCCCGAGATCCTTGCATAGCAGCGTTCAAACGGAACATCAATAAAAACGACCGTTCCTGCCGAATTGGCGATATCGGCGTTGATCTTACGCAGCATTGCTCCGCCTCCGCAGGCGATGACTCCCGACTTTTCCGAAAGCTCCTTTACGGCTTCGGTTTCGGCATTGCGGAAATAATCCTCGCCCTTTTCTGCGAACATCTGCGGGATGGACATTCCCTGTTTTTCAACTATATATTCATCCATATCGACAAAGCCGCAGCCGAGCTTTTTCGCAAGCAGCTTTCCTACGGTCGATTTTCCGCAGCCCATAAAGCCGCAGAGGAAAACAGTATTCTTCTTATTATTATTCATAAGTCTTTTCTCCCATAATTATTCCTCGTCTGCCGTCTGCGTTTCATCAGCATATTCGAGCAGCTTTTCGGACAAGCCGTCCTCCATGCAGGTATAGAACACCGCAAAGAGCGTATCACAAAATCCGAGCAGGAACATATTCTTGTTTGTTATCACCGACAGCGAAGGAACACTGCTCAAAATATACGATTTGAACCAGTCCGCAGTGAACGGAGGAAGCTTCTTTCCTTTCCGCACGAGGTATTTCGTTTCAAGGAAGGATTCCGTTATTATCTCACGGTAATTTTCCGCTCCCTTGTCAAGCACGGCGTTGTAAAGCCTGTAAAGCTGATCGTCCGTCATAACGTCATCGCCGTTTTTGACATTTTTCAGCACGGGTATCCTCACTGCAAGGCTGAAAACCATAAGCGGAAGGACCTTATTATATTCCTCGCTCTGCATCTGGCGGCAGGTGTAATCGTCAATGCGAAGTCCGAGCGAACGAAGTCCGTCCGTTTCGGGGAAGTTGTTGATAATTATTTTCAGTACATCTCTTATATCGACATTGTAAAAATCGTTTTCGGCAAGCGAATAGATATATTTCACGGAGTTATAAAGGCAGACGCCGCTTTTTACGATATAGTCGGCAAGTCCGTTTATAGCTGCGTTCTCGTTGATGAAATTCATTCGCTCTCACCGTCCTTTTTGGGATCCTTTAAACCGTAAGCCTCTTCACGGGTCATCCTCGTCCAGGTGTATTCCTTTACCTCGGGTTCGGGTTTCGGAGCCGTTTCTTCCTCACCGTCATCACCGAACCGTCCTGCCATGAATGCATCGGCAAGGCTGTCGAAGGTTTCGGGCTTGAACGGCTTTATTATTCGGACAGAGCCTGCGTCAGCCTTTATTACCTCGGTTAGAGGTTCGGGCTTATTTGATTCGGATTTTGCGGATTCTTCGGCTTTCGGGGTATTTTCCTGCGGCGATACCTTTTCCGAAGCGGTCACATCCTCGGGATAGCGGAACTGCGTCTGGGCGGTCATCCTGCCCTTTTTCACCTCGGCGCAGAGCTTGTCGGAGTAATCAAGGAATTCGCATAGCTGTTCCGAAGTAGCTTCACCAGCCTTGATGTTTTTCTTCATGTCGGAAAGGTATCTGCTCCATTCGTGGAACTCCTTTTCGTCCATAGCCTTTCCGACACGCTTATAAAGCGCATTGTATATCTTCTGACCTCTCTTTTCAAGCTCGGGAGGTATCTGTTCGGGCTTTTTAGGCTCTTCGGGAACGGTTTCAACGGTTTCTTCCGCCTTTTCGGAGGCTTTGAGAGTTTCCGAAGCTTCGGCAATTGCCTTTAACAAAGCGTCTGCCTGCTGTCGGCAGGTCATTCCCGAGCTGTTTATCCTGTTGCAGAGGAAGCTGTCATCATCGGCGGCGAAGAATTTTCCACATTCCTCGCATCTTCGGAAAACAAGACCATTTTTCATTATAAGATCAAATTCAAGATCAATTATCGCCTTGAAGCTGTCGGGGAGATACACCTCATCGGGGTTATCCGCCATAGCTTCGAGCGCAAATTTCATATCTATCTCACCGGGGCGCTTCATTCCTCGGACAAAATCATAAGCGTCCATTGCAAGCTTGTCCTTGAGGTACTCACAGTTTTTTCCCTCGGGAACGGACATATCTCCGCCAAGCTTGAATGCCTCTGAGAAGCGGCGGTAAACTGCCTTTGCGACCTTTGCATTCATAAACGCGGCTGTCGGAGTAAGTCCCGGGTTGCAGACCGCAACGGACGGAAGATTCTTTCCGACCATTCCAAGCTCATTCGCAGCGACCGAGTAAGAAACATCAAAATATTCCTTTCGCACCTTCAAGGTCTGCGGCGAGTCGGGCGTCCTGTCCTCGTTTGTGTCATAAATAAAAGCGAGCTTGTTCTGCGCATATTCCTGCAGGCGGACAATGTTTGTCCAACCGTTTGAAGCCTTGCCCGACTTGAACATCGAGATGCGGTTGAAGATAGCTTCTTCGTATTTCGACTTGGGAGAAATGCAGCGCACCCAAAGCTCGTCAAGGCTTATGCGTTCGGAATGGCAGATATATTCAATAATGCAGTCGGTAACGATCTCGGAATAATCGCCGCCGATCATAGCTTCGATATACGGATGGGCAGCAGAAATAACGGTCTTTGCGTTTGCGACCGTGCTTGACGGGAGATGCCCCGACTTTTTGGCTGCTCTGCCTGCGTCCATACATCTTTCCCAGAAATAAGTAAAATCGAATTCGGTAAAATGCAGCAGGGTCTTGCAAAGCTCCAGTTTAAAAAGATCGTTGCTGCCTCTCACTGCAAAACGGATAAAATTTTCTGCCATCCGAATATAGCTCCTTTGCGGTATTGCATATTTACACTTAATTATAAATTATATCACACAAGCTGTCAAAATTCAATAGAAAAAGAGTAAATAATGCGTAATAATTGCGAAGCCAAGCAAAAGTTTCGTCCACCTTTTCAAAGGTGGTGGGTGTCCAGAGGGCAAAGCCCTTGGTCGCTTCCGCAGAAGCGAAACACCCTAAACTTTAGCTAAACATTTGCTGCAATAACGTAATTACTATTAAATAAAAAGCGCAATTCACAATAAAAAAGGTAAAACAGAACATGAGAAATCGTTTTGTAAACCTCAAATTGTGAATTGCGCTAATTCTTTTTCCTAAATCAAACTTTCCTTGAAGTGTAAATACACGAACGCAGTGAGTGAATTTACACTTCAACTCAATATGAACAGCTATTCAATATAAACGTGAAAACACGAATTATGGTAGGAGCGGATTCCATATCCGCCCGTTTATACTAATAACCATTTGTTCTATGGATAAAGACGGCGGATAGAATACGTCCAATCAAGGAAAACGACTGCAGGCAGGCTGCCGCCTGTCAAAGGAGTTTGACGCAGAGTGGGCGTATTATAGCCGCCGTATTTTATCCATAGGTTAAATGGTTATTAGGATTACATACTATTCATTATTCAAATTCAATTATCCCGAATCTTCCTTTTGCTTCGAGTATCCTCAATACGCTTTCATCAAGCTTTTCGGAGTCGATGCGGCCGTCGGAAAGCGCCGCAAGGATGTCGTTGTATGCGGCTTCTATGTCGGATGTGCAGAGCATATCGTTTCCTGCGTTAACGGCGAGAACGTAGGGACTTTCCTCCGCTTCTTCCGCAAAAAGGGTTATTGCGTCCATTCCGAGGTCGTCCGTGAGAATGATGCCGCCGAAGCCAAGCTCGTCACGGAGCACGGAATGTACTTCCGCCGAGAGCGAAGCAGGACTTTCGCTGTCAAAAGCCGAAACAACATTGTGATTTACCATTACGGCAGGTACGCCTGCGTCAATTCCCGATTGGAAGGGAAGAAAATCCGTGTTCTCAAAGCTCCGGCGTGAACGGTCATCGGCTGCGCTGCCCGTGTGAGTGTCAACGTTAGGACCGTATCCGGGGAAATGCTTTAAGCAGCTCATAATATTTCCCTCGCTCATGCCCTCAACTGCGGCAGCAACATACTTGCTTGTGTTTTCGGTGCTTTCTCCGAAGGTCCTGTCGTAGATATAGTCATCGTGGTTCTCGGTAATATCCGCAACGGGCGCAAGGTTGAAATTTATGCCGAGCGAAAGCAGAAGCTCCGCTTTTTCGATGTTCTCATCACGGACAGCGTCTTCACCGTCACGGGCGAGAACTATCTGCGATGTGAACGGACTTAAACGATACTGCGGAAACTTTGATACACGCACGACAGTTCCGCCCTCTTCATCGGTTGCAAGGAAAGCCGGTATGTCTGCGGCAGCCTGTATCTTCGCCGTTTTTTCCGCCATTGTATCGGGAAATTCATTCTGAAAATCGCTTGCATAGAGCGTAAAGCCGCCGAGGTGGTATGTGCTCATTGTTTTTGCTGCGCCCTCGGACGGGAATCTTCCGAGAATGATCTGACCGACCTTCTGCTCGTCCGTCATTGAAGCAAGCAGAGCTTCGGCGGATGAAAAATCAAGTCCCTCGTTCGGAGTCTGTTCGGCATCGGTTTTATCCTCGGAGCTGCTGTCGGCACTATTATCCGAAGGAGCTTCGGAGGGGATGTTTTCTTCGGGAGAAGCACTGCTTTCCTGCGTTTTTGAAATTGTCGTATCTGCGGCGGTTTCCGTACCCGGCTTTGATATAGTAGCCGTGCAGCTGCACAAAGCAAGCGACATTATCACCGCAATAATAGTTGTTCTGATCTTTTTCATAGTTTTATACCTCAAATTCCGGATCTGTTGTAAGCGCCAAGCCTTTTGCGTATCTCTTCCGATCCTGCCGAGCCTGTACAGTGACCACTCTGTTTTTTCATCGAAGAAGCTGTGTCAAGCTCGCTTTCTGTTGTATTTTCAATTAAAACAGTTACCTTCATTATTCTTATTTCGAGCTGAAGCCTATTCCGAGAATTTCGATATTCTTCTGAAGCGAATCCTCGGCAGGGCGTATCTCGATCTCCATATTTTTTGTTTCCTGCCATTTTATTATCTTGAATGCGTAAGGGTCGCCCCAGCCGTCCTTCTGATTTGTGTCAACGGTCTTTGCTCTTTCACCGTTGATGTAGACTTCAAACTTGCCCATTGAATCATTGTTGTTGCGCCTGCATATAATGAATAGTCCGTTAGCGTCAACAGTGAATTTCATCGGTTCATTCGTTTCCTTATCAAAAGCCCAGCCCTTTGTAAAGCCGTCCGCCGAGGATGAGCTTGTGAAGCTGCCGAGAGAATCCATTGTAAATCGGCTGTCCGAGCCGTCGTAATCAGCTTCTATGATAACGGCATTTTCATACGGTGCGCCGAATATACTTTCCGAAGGAAGGACATATTCCTCCGACTGCGTTTTCAGCGACTCGTCAAGAGCATTTGCAATAAGCTTGCAGAAAAGCTCGTGTCCGTTCGGGTTCGGGTGAGAGGAATCGTTGTAGAGATCCTCCCAGTTTATCGTGCCGCTGTCGAGAGCTTCGGTGAGAGCGTCAGCCGTGCTTATCATCGGGAGAGAATAGAAATTGCCTATGCTTTTCATATACTCCTGTGCGGAGTGACCCTCTTTTGTGCGGTTGAGGATAAGCACAACGGCAGGTTCGTTCTCCTGTTCGAGCGCAGTTCTGACAAGGGAATCGTAGCTTTCCTTATAGTCGCTCTCCATTCCGTCATTAACGGCATATTCGACAAAGATTATATCGGCATTATTGTCGAGGATATCCCTTTTAAGGCGCAGATTGCCGAGGATAGACGGCGTTCCGCTTATGCCCTTGTTTACATAATTGACAGTTCCGTTCGGATATCTTTCTTTAAGCAGTTCGGTCAGCTTGCTTGCGAAGCATTCATTCGGCTGAACGGTATAACCGTAGGTTATCGAGCCGCCGATAAAGCCGAGCGTGATCTCTCCGCCGTTTTCGAGAGTTTGAAGCTTTTCGTTTAGTCTGCTTGTATTTCCGACCGAAACAAGCGAGGTTTCGAGCATTCTTTTTTCCGTTTCGGAAAGGCTTGCATCTTCCTTTATCGCAGGATAGGACAATGTAACAGCCGCTGTTGTTTCGCTGACCTTTTCCGTATCATCTGCGGCTGCTGTACTGTCTGCACAGCCCGAAAACAGTGAGATGCAGAGTGCCGAAGCGGCTAAAAAGCTTGTTAATTTAAGTTTTTTCATGGTCATTTCTCCCAAGAATATTTCAGGTCGGCGATCGCAGTAAAGATACCGCTTTCCGTAATGTCGATAAAGCCGTAGGAAGGATTCTTTCCGTCACGGGGCATTGCGCAGCTTCCGGGGTTCATATAATATATGCCGTTTTCATAATGCAGAAAGCGTTCATGCGTATGTCCGAAGAGGACTATATTGCAGTTGTTCTTTTTTGCGGCTGCGGTTATATGTTCAAGGCTGCCTTTTACGCCGTAGGAATGACCGTGCGCAGCAAATATCCTTGCGCCGTCCGTGTCTATTACCATAGAGAGCGGAAGTCTGCTGCAATAGTCGCAGTTTCCCGAAACTCTCCTGAGGTCGAGATGCGGATATTCCGCCATTATAAGGTCGGTTTCTTTTTCACCGTCGCCGAGATGGATGAACATCTGCGATCTTCCGAGATTATTGTCGACGATATCGCTTACTGCGCCCGATTTCCCATGTGAATCGGACATTACAACTATCCTCACAATTTTCTCTCCTTTGCATAACATATATAATAAAGCCGAAGTTCTAATGCCGAGATTCGGCTGCCGAAGTTCGGTAACTATTCTATAAGAATAGATTATAACATAAAATATAAAGAAAATAAAGAGCAATCCGTAAATTTATTCTATTCATTTTTTCGGGGGGAAATTTTTATGAACGAATTTAACATGAAAAATATGAACGAGCTTCTTGATATTGTGAGCAAAAAGCTTGGCGTTCCGAAGGATCAGCTGAAAAACGAGCTTGAATCGGGAAAATTCGATTCTGCAATGAAAAAAATGAAGCCTGCCGATGAAGCTATGTTCAACCGCATTGTAAGCGATCCTGCCGCACTTGAAAAATTCATGAGCACTCCGCAGGCAAAGGCACTTTACAACAAGCTTACGAACGGAAAATAAAAGGAGATCGGTACCGGCAGACAGGAGGTGCTTGCGTTGGACGATATGGCCGAAAAGATACAGTCTTTACTCTCCGATGAGGAGAGTATGCAGCAGATCCGTGAGCTTGCGGCGATGTTCGGCGGAAACTCCGATCCGTCCCCGCAGGCCGAAAGTCAGCCGAAGAACGACGGGGAGCTTCCCATAAACCCTGCGGCATTGATGAGCCTTATGTCGGGACTTTCCAAAAACGATAAAAACTGCGATCTGCTCATTGCGCTGAAGCCGCTGCTTTCAAAGGACAAACAGCCGAGAGTTGATAAGGCTGTCAAGCTGCTTCGGCTTCTTAACATTTATTCCGAGCTGAAAGAGAGCGGTGCGCTCGGCAGTATATTTTAAAACGGAGCATAAATTCTATGGAGATCATCAATAAAAGCATCACAATGGCAGAAAAACGAGTCGGGGAGATGAACAAGTTGACGCAGGGACTTCTTGAACAAAGCAACCGCTACATTCAGCAGAGAGCAAATATGCAGAACGGGCAGGAACGATCTGCTTCACAGAATACGCAGTTTCAGTCTTCGCCCCGACAGAATATGAATCCCAATATGCAGCAGCAGAATATGCCTTCTCGAAATATGCAGAACGGTGCGCAGAAGCCCCGATTTGAAACGGTAGAGAACAGCCGTCAGAGAAAGCCGCAGCAGTTTTCACCTCCGCCAAGACCCGAGCCGCCGAAGCAGGAACCTCCCAAGCCGCAGCCGCCGAATGAGCTCCTGCCGATGCCGTTCAGCTCGGATACGATGCTCATTGCTGCACTTGCGGCGCTGCTTATAAAGGAAAATGCCGACATAAAGCTGATACTTGCTCTGCTTTATATAATGATGTAAGGAACGTGATATAATGTCAAAATTCAAAGATCTTTTCAGCAAGCTTTCCAATATTCTCACGGGCAGGCAGCCCGAACCGGATGAAACCGAAGAGCTTAAAAACGACATTGATAATGTTATCAGCGAGCTTTCGCACTGCAGGCGCAGGTTTGAGCTTGTCACCGACAGCGATCTTATCGACGCTGCAATATATGAGGAGCTTTCTCTGCGCTCACGGTATGCGTATCTTGTGAAGCAGGCAAGGGCGCAGACGGAAGATCACCGCAGACAGTAAATTCAAAAAAGGACGGTGCTGAAATGAATACTTCGGAAGCAGGGGAGATCATTTTTTACATAGCGGTCGCTGTATCCGCAATAGTGATGATCGTACACTATCTCAAAAGCGGAAAACCTGCGAAAACGGCATTCTTCGGAATGGGTTCGGGAGCGTTATTCCTTACTCTGCTGCATTTTTTCGGCGAATATGTCGGCTTTTCGGTGCCGCTGAATTTCTTCACGGCGGTTTTGTCGCTTATCCTCGGCATCCCGGGAGTTATTATTCTGGCTTTGATGGGATATTTCGGACTTATATAAATTTATGCAAAAAAGTGCAGTCACGAAAAGATCATAGTTTCGTGACTGCACTCTTTTATTCTTTTATATGCAATAATTACGCACTAATTTTTCTGCGTTTGAGGTTAGGCGACTTAAAGTCAAGTATCGCTGCAAGAGCTGCTGTTCCGATGACGGTGACGATGCATTCCGCAAGCATATATGAACCGTTATATGTAAGCGAATATACCCAGACATTCTGCCAGCCGCCTGCATAGTCGCCCCAGATCGTAACGCCCGAGATAAAGTGGCAGGCAAAGCGTATTGCAGAACCGACTGCTGCGCCGAGTCCGATAGCGATCGGTGCTTTGAGCTTTGAGCTTGAGAAAATTGCACCGCCAAGGCCGAGTGCTGTGAATGCAAGGAAATAATCCATAAGCATAAGGATAAGGTAAGCCACGATTCCGCTTACATAGGCAAAGTTTCCGAGACCCTGGAGAAGCATCTGGAGAAGTCCGTAAACGAAGCCTGTTCCAAGACCCCATTTATAGCCGTGACGGTAGCCGATTATAACGATAGGTACCTGGCTGAAAGCTGTTATTGAGCCGCCCATGGGGAGTTTGAGTACTGTCACATAGGACAGTGCTGTTGCGAGTGCGAGCATTACCGCACATTCGGCAAGCTTCTGTGTTTTTTTGATTTCCATTTTTTCTTTTTCCTTTCCGTTTTTGATTTTTTTAAAAAATAAAAAACGTCCGAAATTCGGAAAATCGATTCGGACGCAGCTATTCTGTAAATATAGTTTAAGTCATAAAAAAGGTTCTTCCATATACTGAAAGAACCTTGATACGCAAAACGGCGCAATTATAGACTAAACATAAAATTCCTACGTCGGCATTATCCGAATCAGGTTCACGGGTCGAGGTCGAACCTCCTCTCAGCAGCCGCATTTTCACGGTCTTACGCTCCCCGATATTCAATTTTTTATTTTTTAAACTGTTGTTATTATAGCATTGATTTTTGGGGTTGTCAAGCTTTTTACCGAATCATCAGCTCAATTTTTCAAAATCGCTTGCTCCGTGCTTGCAGATCGGACATACGAAATCCTCGGGCAGTTCTTCGCCCTCGTAGATATATCCGCAGACCTTGCAGACCCAGCCTGTTTTCTTCTCGGCTTTTGCGGCAGGCTTCGGCTTGACATTCTGCTGATAATACTCGTAGGTCATGGACGGCTTATCCGAGAGAACTTCTCCGTCGGTCATCTCTGCGATGAACATTGTATGAGTTCCGAGGTCAATCTCGTTTACCACCTTGCCCGACATGAAAGCGTTCGTGCCGCTCTTAATATAGAGAACTCCGTTATCCGCATAACAAGGTGTGAATTTATAGGAATCTGAAGTACCGAACTTCTGCGAATCTCTTCCGCTCTGGAAGCCGAAATGCTTGAAAAGCGAAAAATCAGCCGAGGTGTCAATAACGGAAACGTTGAATTTTCCCGTTGCTTTTATCATATCGTGGGTGAAGTTTGCTTTGTTGACGGTGACGGATATCTGCATGGGGCTGCTTGTCTGCTGTGCAAGAGTGTTGATTATACAGCCGTTGTCCTTGTCGCCCTGTGAAGCTGTGAGGACGTAAAGTCCGTAGGAAATTTTATATACCGATTTTGTGTTCATGATCTTTTACCTCCCGAAAAATTTTCTGTATATATATTTTATCATATTTTGCACATAAAAGTCAACAAAAAGTTTTGTTGTCCCTTTCCTTGAACACATCCGTTTTTTATTGCGCCATTTCAATTGCTTTTTTAGTTTTGTTATGCTATAATATTGACAAAGACTGATTTTGATGCTATAATTATAGCACAGATGTTCGATTTTGAATTTGAAAGGCGGTTTTTTCCAATGGCAGAAAAGAAAAAAGCTGATACCTCGGGCAAGGACTCGATAAATAAACCTAAAAACGCAGAAGAAAAAAAGAAGGCTCTCGAAGCCGCTATCTCTCATCTTGAAAAACAGTACGGCGCAGGTGCTGTAATGCGCCTCGGACAGTCGCCTCAGTTTGAAGTTGACTCTATTCCGACAGGTTCGCTCACGCTTGACCTTGCACTCGGCATCGGCGGCGTTCCGAAGGGAAGAATTGTTGAGATATACGGACCGGAAAGCTCGGGTAAAACTACCGTTGCTCTCCAGATCGTTGCGGAGTCGCAGAAGCAGGGCGGAACGGCTGCGTTCATTGACGTTGAACACGCACTTGACCCTGTTTATGCAAAGGCTCTCGGTGTAAACATTGACGAAATGCTCGTTTCGCAGCCGGACAGCGGTGAACAGGCTCTTGAAATTGCCGAGGCTCTTGTCCGTTCGGGAGCTATCGACTGTATCGTTATCGACTCGGTAGCGGCTATGGTCACAAAGGCTGAAATTGACGGCGATATGGGCGACAATCACGTTGGTCTGCTTGCCCGTCTTATGTCGCAGGCGATGAGAAAGCTTACAGCTGTAATTTCAAAGACAAACTGCGTTGCTATCTTTATCAATCAGGTTCGTGAAAAGATCGGCGTTGTCTACGGCAATCCCGAAGTTACTACAGGCGGTCGTGCGCTCAAGTTCTACAGCTCTGTCCGTATTGAAGTGCGCAAGGGCGAAGCAATTAAGTCAAACGGTGAAGTGATCGGCGCAAGAACAAAGTGCAAGGTCGTAAAGAACAAGGTCGCACCTCCGTTCAAGGACTGCGAATTTGACCTTATGTTCGGCAAGGGCATTTCCCGTGTCGGTGAGATCGTCGATCTTGCGGTTGAGCTTGACATAATCAAAAAGAGCGGCGCATGGTTCGCTTACGGCGACGGAAAAATCGGTCAGGGCAGAGATAATGCGAAGGAATATCTTCTCGGAAATCCTGCCGTTATGAAGGAGATCGAAGACAAGATCAAGGCAGAGCTTGAAAGCAGGAACAAGAAAGAGGAAGAACAGCCGAAGACCGAAGAAAAGCCTGCCGCAGAGGAGATCGACGTTATGGCGGAAGCAGAAAAAATCAGCAAAGAAGCTGCCTCAAAGAAGAAAACCGACCCTGCCGCCGATATTTCCACCGACGACGATAATTTTGACGAATTTACACCTGTAAACTGATGAAAATAACAGAAATATCACCCTACAAGGGAACAACATGGCAGATAACGACCGAAAGCGGCGGAAAAATTTTCATAGGACAGAAAACTGTCGAAAAATTCAACCTTAAAAAGGGAATGGAGCTGCCCGAATCTGCCGTTGACAGCATCCGTGAGGAAGACCTTGAACGCAAATCAAGGGAAAGGGCAATGTATTTGCTTTCGGGTCGTGACTACGGCTTTGTCGAGCTTTTTCATAAGCTTGAAAAGACCTATCCGAAGGATATGTGCCTGCGGACTTGTAAGCTTATGGCAGAAAAAGGACTTGTCGACGACAGAAAGTATGCGTTCCGTCTTGGCAAGCAGCTTTTCGAGATAAGGAAAGAGAGTGCCGTTGCTGTACGATATAAGCTCACACAAAAGGGCATACCGAAGGATATAATCAACGAAGTCATTGACGAATACTGTGAAGATGACGAAGCGGTGAAGAACAGACTGATCGAGCTTATAGAAAAGAAGTATAAGAAAAAGCTGACGGACGAAGACGGAGTTAGGAAAGTAAAGAATTCACTTGCACGGCTTGGGTATGGGTATTCGGATATCAACTCGGCAATTGAATATTTAATGCGTAATGCGTAATTTTTGTATAGCTAAATCTTGTCATTAAATTGCGAAGCCAAGCAGCCGGTCGAGCTGGGCACAGCTCGTCAGGTGTCCAGAGGGCGGAAGCCCTTTGGTCGCTTCCGCAGAAGCGAAACACTCTAAACTATGGCACATAATTTGCATCAAAAGCAAAATATCTATCAAATCAAAAAGCGCAATTCACGATAAAAAGGTTAAAACAGAACGTGAGAAATCGTTTTGTAAACCAAAAATTCGTGAATTGCGCTTATTCTATTTTTCTGAAACAAACTATCCTTGAATTGTTAATACACGAACGCAGTGAGTGTATTTACGTTTCAACGCTGTATGAACAGCTATGGGAAATGAACGTGAAAATAACGAGCGAAGCGAGTGTGTTTTCACACAACGGAACAGCTTTCGGTCATAACGGTAACACAGTATCTATATTCTCATTAAAAAACAACCGCCTTGTTTCGTGGAGCTTCTGCAAAGGAAAAACTGTTTCATACTAAACACCATTAAAAATTTGGAAAAAATTAAGCCGACAATCTCGAATATACAGGATTTCGGCGCAGATTTTTTCCTGTATTTTATTGGTATTTAGTATCATACAGTTTTTCGGGTAAAACGGCATTATTAATGGGCATTATTAACGGGCGGATATGGAATCCGCCCCTACGATATCCTCTTTTTCTCTGCTCGTTCTGTTTATCTTTTGTAATCTACGGCTTGTCCCATTGGTGTGAAAACACATTCGCTTTCGCTCATTGTTTTCACGTTCATATTGAATAGCTATTCATACTTCGTCTGAAAGCAAATATACTCACTGCGTTCGCATATTTGCTTTCAGAGGATAGTTGTTCCGCATATAAAGAATAAGCGCAATTCACGATATTTTGGTTTTCAGAACGATTTCTCACGTTCTTTTTTTCCTTTATTTTCGTGAATTGCGCTTTTTGATTTGTTAGTGATTACGCTATTGCTAAAAGCTTTTCGCTAAAGTTTAGGGTGTTTCGCTCTCTGCGGAGAGCGACCAAGTGGCTTTGCCCCTTGGAACCCCACCACCTTTGAAAAGGTGGACGAAACTTTTGCTTGGCTTCGCAGTTTTGTTACTTTTTCTTATTCTTCGGTTTCTTCAGCTTCGTTTTCGTCGTCGGGAATTTCTTCCTCTACGATAACTTCGCTGTTTTCTTCCGCTTCGGCTGCTTTCATTTCGGCTTCAAGCTCTGCTTCGCTCGGTTCTTCTACCTTTGCGGTTTCTGCGCTGTCGTCATGCTCTGCTCTGGTGAACGATACGACCTTAACTCCGTCCGATACTCTCATAAGTCTGACGCCCGTTGCGTATCTTCCCATTACTCTTATATCGTTTGCACGAATACGGATAATTACGCCGTCGTCCGAGATCATGATGATATCGTCCGTATCGTCTACTACCTTGATTCCGCAGACATATCCCTTTTCATCGGAAACCTTATAATTGAGCATACCGTAGCCGCCTCGGTTCTGTATTCTGTACGAATCGAGGGTACATCTTCTGCCGTTGCCCTTATCGGTAACGGTGAGGACTGTTGCGCCTTCACGGACTCTTGCCATTGAAACGACTTCATCGCCTTCACGGAGCTTTATTGCCTTTACACCGTGTGCGGAACGTGACATTTTACGGATACAATTTTCATCGATACGGATAGCATAGCCGTTCTTTGTTGCGACCATTACCTGTGCGTTTCCGTCTGTCATTCTCACGCCTGCGATCTCGTCACCCTCGTCAAGTCCGATCGCGATAAGTCCGTTCTTTCTTACGTTCTTATACGCATCGAGCGGAGTACGCTTTATCTTGCCGTTCTTTGTAACCATAATGATATTCTTGCCGCTGTCGAAGTCGGTGGTTTTTATCATTGCTGCGATCTTCTCGCCCTCGGAAAGTGGGAGAAGATTTACGGCGTTTGTTCCTCTTGACTGCTTTGAGCCTTCGGGGATCTCGAAGCATTTGAGCTTATACATTATGCCCTTATTCGAGATAAAGAGGACATTATCGTGCGAAGACGAGATAAACATTTCCTCAACAAAATCCTCTTCACGTTGCTTCATTCCCGTTACGCCCTTGCCGCCTCGTCTTTGCGCCTTATAGTCGCTTACGGGCTGGCGCTTGATATAGCCGATATTTGTATATGTTACGACACATTCCTCAACGGGGATAAGGTCTTCGATATCGACCTCGCCCGTGATGCTTTCGATAGAAGTTCTTCTGTCGTCGCCGTACTTGTTCTTGACTGTTTCAAGCTCTTCGGACATTATTTCAAGCACTTTTTCATGGCTGGAAAGTATTTCTTTATATTCTGTGATCTTTGCTTCAAGCTCTGAAAGTTCATCTTCGATCTTCTGTCTTTCAAGACCTGTGAGCTGGATAATTCTCATCTGTGCGATAGCGTTCGCCTGTACCTCGGAGATGCCGAAGCGTTCCATAAGTCTTGACTTTGCTTCGTTCGGATCCTTCGATGTGCGGCAGATATTTACAACCTCGTCAATATTATCGGAAGCGATTACCAAGCCCTCTAAAATGTGTGCTCTTTCCTCGGCTTTTTTAAGGTCGAATTCCGTTCTTCTTCTGATAACATCGACCTGGAAGTCGATATACTCGGTAAGTATCTGTTTAAGTGTAAGGATCTTCGGCTCGCCTCTTACAAGTGCAAGCATGATGATTCCGACTGTATCCTGGAGCTGTGTATTTGCGAAAAGCTTATTGAGGACAAGCTGCGGAATAGCGTCCTTGTTAAGCTCGATAACTATTCTTACTGCGTGATCCTTATCCGATTCATCGCGGATATTATGGATGCCTTCGATACGCTTATCCTTTGCAAGATTTGCGATATTTTCGATAAGTCTTGCTTTATTGACCATATAGGGGAGTTCTGTAACGATGATGCAGTTTCTTCCTTTGATCTCCTCGATATTTGTAACGGAGCGGAGGATTATCTTTCCCCGTCCTGTTGCATAAGCTGCACGGATGCCTGCTCTACCCATTATTATGCCGCCTGTCGGGAAGTCGGGTCCTTTGATATATTCCATAAGATCGTCAAGCTCTGCGTCGGGATTCTTGACAAGGTACTGAATAGCGTTTATCGTTTCGGTAAGGTTATGCGGAGGGATATTTGTAGCCATACCAACAGCGATACCCGTTGAGCCGTTTACAAGGATATTCGGATATCTTGACGGAAGGACTTCGGGTTCTTTGAGGGTATCGTCATAGTTTGAGGTATAGGGGATAGTGTTCTTATTTATATCGGCAAGCATTTCGCCTGCGATCTTTGCCATTCTTGCTTCGGTATAACGGTAAGCGGCAGGGGGGTCACCGTCGATCGAACCGAAGTTTCCGTGACCGTCAACGAGAGGGTAGCGGAGAGAAAAATCCTGCGCAAGTCTTACGAGTGCGTCATAAACAGATGCGTCACCGTGAGGGTGATACTTACCGAGAACTTCACCGACGGTATATGCGCACTTACGGTAAGGCTTATCGGAAGTATTTCCCGCATCGTTCATTGTGTAGATAATACGTCTGTGGACGGGTTTAAGTCCGTCACGGACATCGGGGAGCGCTCTTGCAACGATAACAGACATAGAGTATTCAAGGAAGGATTTTTTCATTTCCGCTTCAATATCTCTATGAATGACCTTTGCGTTCTCGTCATTATACAAATTAAAACATCTCCTGTTCTTTAGGGATAGTCAAGATCAATTTTTGGATCAATTCAATCAACTATTTTATATCGTATTCCCATTACTGCCGCAAGCTTATGTCTTGTTTTTTCAAGCTCTTCCTTTGAGAAAACATCCTGCGGAACGATGAAAACATACTTTTTTCCGACAATTATTACGAACATATCATCACGGTCGATGATATCAACTGCACCGTTCAGATGAATTATTGTTGCAGGGGTTTCGTTATCTTCTTCACTGTCTTTGTTTTCTTCATCGTTTTCTTCATCGGAAGGTGAAGCTTCTTCCGCAGCGTCGGAAAGCTCGGCTCTTTCTCCGTCTTCATCATAAACAGCTGCATTTTCAGAATCAGCCATTATTATTTTGATAGTCTGATCCGTTATTTCGATATCATATTCGGAGCCGTCAAGCTGTTCAGCCGATTTTTTAACTTCTTTCCTGTTTTTTATCGGCTGCGAAATGAAATACACTCCGATAACAACGCATACTGCTATCATCATTATCGGTTTTATATCTCCTTTTTCTGCCGAAAGCAGCATCAACACCGAGGAAGCTATTGCTATCGCAACAAGAAGCATTTTCAGAAATACGTTTTTATAGACATATTTTTTCTGAAAGGTCTTATAGCCCGAAATTATCATTTCCGCACTGTTTTTATATTTTGCTTTTGCAAGGAGAACGGGTTCTCTTTTCTGAAAATTACCGTCCTGTTCCTCGCCGAACATTTCTTTTAACATTCCCATTTGTTTTTTCTCCAGACAGCTATTTTAGATATCGAGATTTTCTACGAACTTTGCATTCTTCTCGATAAATTCCTTACGGGGAGCGACTTTATCTCCCATAAGGATAGTGAATATCTCATCAGCCTTTACAGCGTCTTCCATTTCGACCTTGATAATGGTTCTGCGTTCGGGGTCCATTGTTGTTTCCCAGAGCTGATCGGGATCCATTTCACCAAGACCTTTGTAACGCTGAACATCGACCTTTGCGTTGTTTTCGCCTGCAAGCTCCTTGATATACATATCTCTTTCCTCGTCGGAGAAAGCATATCTTACCTGCTTGCCTCTCCATACCTTGAAAAGAGGAGGCTGTGCGATATAAACGTTGCCGTTTGAGATAAGCTGGCGCATAAAGCGGAAGAAGAATGTCAGGAGCAGTGTTCTGATATGTGAACCGTCGACATCGGCATCCGCCATAATGATTATCTTTCCGTAACGAAGCTTTGTGATATCAAAATCCTCGCCAATGGAGGTTCCGAGTGCCGTTACGACAGGCATAAGCTTTTCATTGCCGTAAACCTTGTCGATACGAGCCTTTTCAACGTTGAGCATCTTTCCCCAGAGAGGAAGGATCGCCTGATAGCGTCTGTCACGTCCCTGCTTTGCCGAACCGCCCGCAGAATCTCCCTCGACGATATATATCTCGGTAAATTCAACGTCCTTTTCGGAGCAGTCGGCAAGCTTGCCGGGGAGAGAAGCCGAATTCATTGCGGATTTTCTTCTTGCTGTTTCTCTTGCTTTCTTTGCGGCTTCTCTTGCTCTCTGTGCTGCCATTGATTTATCGAAGATATCCCTTGCTTCGGCAGGATTTTCTTCAAGGTAGCACATAAGCTTTTCATATACAAGATTTTCTACGAACGGGCGAACCTCGGGGTTTCCGAGTCTTCCCTTTGTCTGTCCTTCAAACTCACAGTTCGTAAGCTTTACCGAAACGATAGCCGTAAGTCCCTCACGAACGTCCTCACCGATGAGCTTTTCTCCGTCCTTGAGGAGATTAAACTTCTTGCCGTAGTCGTTGAGTACTTTTGTAAGAGCATTCTTGAAGCCTGTTTCGTGAGAACCGCCGTCGATAGTATGGATATTATTTGCAAATGAAAGTATAACTTCATTATAGGAATCGTTGTACTGCATTGCGACCTCTGCGGAGGAGTCACCCTGCATACCGCTGACATAGATGACCTTCTGCGTAAGCGGTTCAAGTCCTCTTGTTTTATGGATATGCTCAACGAATTCTCTGATACCGCCCTCATAATGGAGGACTTCGGTCTTCGGTTCGCTTTCATCACGAAGATCGGAGAAAACTATCCTTACGCCTGCATTGAGGAATGCCTGCTCACGAAGTCTTTTCAGAAGTATCTCATAGTCATATACGGTCGTTTCTTCAAAGATAAGCGCGTCAGCCTTGAACTTTACCGTTGTACCCGTTTCGGTAGTTTCACCGATGACTTTAAGCTCTTCATCATACTTTCCTCGTTCAAATCTCTGGAAGTGGATGTTCTTGCCGTCCTTTACGGTCAGCTCGAGCCATTCGGAAAGAGCGTTTACGACCGAAGCACCAACGCCGTGAAGACCGCCTGCGACCTTATATCCGCCGCCGCCGAACTTACCGCCTGCGTGGAGGATAGTATAAACTACCGTTGCTGCGGAGATTCCCTCTTTCGGATGGATACCTGTCGGGATTCCTCGTCCGTTATCGGCAACCTCGATAACATCGCCGGGAAGTATCTTTACATTTATCTCGGAGCAATAGCCTGCAAGTGCTTCGTCGATAGCGTTATCTACTATTTCATATACAAGATGATGAAGACCCTTAGGACCGGTCGAACCGATGTACATACCCGGTCTAACTCTTACCGCTTCAAGTCCTTCAAGTACCTGAATTTGGTTTTCATCATATTCATTGCTAACTGCGGCTTTCTCATTTTCAGCCATTTTTTGACCACCTTTCATTTGCGGCTTTATTCTTATCTCAAGTATTAAACTATTCTTTTTAAAGATTGGAATTATAGTCGCTTTCCGACCTCTTTCTCAAAGTTGAAGCGGATATCTGTGATATATAAACTGTTTCTTTTCCCGTTTTATCGCAGCATATCACAAAGGATTTCGGCATTTCGTAGGAAACGTTGAAGGTTTTTCTTCCCTTTCCCGCCGCATTGAGAAACTCCTTTGTATGCTTGCTGACGGAAGTATTTTCAATATCGAAGATGCCGATTATATCCTTATCGCATACGACCGTATCTTCACCAAGATGCAAATACATATATCCTCTCCCACTTTAGAAAACAGCTGCAAAAGCTTTTTCCTAACAAATTTTTCCCTTATTCACGCGGAAGACCTTTCCTCCCGTCATATCGGAGAGAAAACGGTCATCGCAGCAGGTAACGAGCACCTGCATATTTTCTATCGAGTTAAGTATGAACCGCTGTCTTCCTCCGTCGAGCTCGGACATTACATCATCGAGAAGCATAACGGGATATTCTCCCTTTTCCGATTTAAGTATCTCCGCCTGGGCGAGCTTGAAGACGATAGCGATCGACCTTGACTGTCCCTGTGAACCGAGATATCTTGCAGGCTGTCCGTCAATGAGGGTTATTATATCATCACGGTGAACGCCTATTGTTGTAAAGCCTGCACGGATATCTTCGTTTACATTCTTTTTTAATTTATCCATATAAAATTCTGTCAGCTCACCCTCATACTCCGTTTTTCCTTTAAGGTCGGGATATATTGTTGACTGATAGAACAAATTGAGGTTTTCTTTGCCCGATGAAAGCTTATTATATAAACTACTTGTATAAATATTAAACATATTACAATAAGTATTTCTTACAACGGATATATAAGCTCCTGCCTTTGCGAGCTGTTCATCCCAGACGCTTATTGAATCTATATCAGTTCCGCTTTTTGAAAAGCTTTTAAGAAGTGCGTTTCTCTGCATCAGCACATTATTATAGGTATTCAGTGCGCTGACGTATGAGCCTTTTATCTGCGATATGGAAAGGTCGATAAAGCTTCTTCTGTTTTCGGGAGCTCCTTTTGCAAGGTTAAGGTCGTCGGGAGTAAAAACCACACACTGAAAGCTTCCGAAAAGCTTTGACATCAGCGGCAGCTTAACTCCGTTCAGAGTTACAAGCTTTTCTTTAAGCTCACCTTTTTTTGCGGCGAAACGTATCTCCTGTTTTCTCACCTCATCGGTAAAGGTAAGTCTTACATCGGCATAATCCTTATCAAAGCCGATGAATTCCTTTTCCCTTGAACCGCGGAACGAACGGCAGCCCGAGCAGAGCCATACGGCTTCTATAAGATTTGTTTTTCCCTGCGCATTATCTCCGCAGAAGATGTTCATTCTCTTATCGGGTAAAATATTCACTTCGGACAGATTTTTATATCCGTCTGCGCATATCTGGTCTATAATCAAAACAAATACAGACATTCTCGTGCTTCGAGAATGAACTCCTTTCTTAAAGAGGGAGGTTTTCAGAGGTTCCCATAAGTCAGTGAATAGTTATCTCTACTCCGTTAACAGTAACAACATCTCCCGGATAGATCTTTTTTCCTCTTACAAGACAGGGCTGTCCATTAAGCGATACCTTGCCGTCAAGTATGAGCTTTTTAGCTTCCGAACCGATAGACACAGCTCCGGCAAATTTTAGAAGCTGATCAAGCTTTATATATTCGGTAGTGATATTTACATCTTTATCCATTGATAGATCTCCTTTTATGATTCAGTCCTCAATCTCTGCGGAAGAACAAGGAATGTGAAAGCATCGCCTTCCATAGGAAGTATCTTCATCGGGGAAATTCCTCCCGAAAGCTGCATTCTTATCTTATCGGATTCCGTTGCTTTAAGTGCATCAAGGAGATAGCGGCAGTTGAATCCTATCTCAACCATTGAACCTACAAGATCTATCGGAAATTCATCGTTGAACTTGCCCATTCCCGTACTACAGGTAATTTTGACCATTCCGTCATTAAAAATACATCTTACAGGTGCCTTATTCTTATCATTAATAAGAAGCAGGCATCTTTCAAGGCTCTGGATAAGATCCTTTGTATTGATGATTATTTCCGTTGAATGTGATTGAGGAATTGATGCCTTATAGTTATGAAACTCACCTTCAAGCAGACGGGATATTACCATATATCCGTTTATCTCAAAGATGATATGTTTTCTTGAAACGTGAAGAATAACACTTTCTTCTTCATCATCCTTCAGAAGCTTTGAAACCTCCGAGAGGGAACGTGCTTTTACAACAAAGTGATAATGATTATCTGTTTCGATTTTTTCCGTTCTTACGGCAAGACGGAAACCATCAATTGCTGCAAGATTGAAATTATGATCGGAAATATCGAAAAGCTCACCCGTGAGAATAGGCTTGTTGTCGTTAACAGCAACGGCAAATATTGTCTGGTTTATCATATTTTTGAGCAGAGGCTGCGAAAGGGTAAAATCATCGCCCGTATCATAAGAGGGAAGAGTAGGATATTCGTCAGCCGACATTGCAAGGATCTTATACTCGGCATTTTCGCCTTTTATAATGGAGGAAAGATTGTCGTTTATCTCAAAGTAAATCTCTCCCAAAGGCATCTTTCTGACGATCTCACAGAGAAGTCTTGCGTCAAATACATATTCTCCCATATCGTCGGAAATGATACCGATCTTTGTCTGTATGCCCATTTCAAGGTCGTAGCCCGTAAGCTCAAGGACATTTCTGTTTACGGATACCTTTATGCCCGTAAGAGCGGTTATTGTAGATTTCTGAGGAACTGCACGGACTACATTATTTAAAGCTTCGTTAAGCTCGCTTTGATTGCAGGTAAATTTCATAGGCTTTTATATAACTGTCTAAAGTTATACTTCTCCTTTCATTATTTTAAGAGAATTTTTTCGAATAAACCGGAGTGGGGAAAAACTCTGCGTGAGCAGGAAAAAATAAGGTTTTATTTTTATAAAATAATATAATATATATAAATATTAAACAGTAATAGCAGTAGGGGGAGTGGAAAATATTGAAAAGGGTCTGTGACCTTGATTTTACAAGGAAAAATTTTCAACGATGTATATGTTGATCATTTTGTCTTTTTGTGGAAAGAAAAACATGATCTTTTTTGTGGGGAAAAATGTTAGTGGAAAGAGGAAAAAAAGTGAAAAATGAGGTTAAATTATTTTTTTTACTGTAAATCCTATGTTAAAAACTCATTTTATACGATTTGTAATGCACTCCAAATGCTTATAAAACCATTATAAAAAGTTTTCCACCTTGTTTTCCACACTATGTTGAAAACTCATCGATTAAACAGTCTGTAAATAGGAAATAATAGGCAATCAGTTCTTGAGATTGTTTATGATATCCTCGATAGTTTCTTTAAGGTGGGGATCCTTATTCATTGATTTTGTGATCTCTTCACAATAATACATAATAGTGGAGTGATCTCTTCCGCCGATATCAAGACCGATGGATTTAAAGCTCAAGGGGGTCGTTTCCTTTATTATATAGGCGCTGACCTTTCGGGCGAGGGATATTTTCGATGTACGCTTGTTTGAGAGGATGTCTTCGGAGGTTACTCCATACACTTCGGCAACGTGAGATAGGACTCTGTCTATTGTTATGGGAGAAGGCGTATCGTCCGAAAGTATCTCTCTGACTGTGCTCTGTGCCTGTGCGATCGTCGGAGGAGTTCCGACAAGGTGCATTGAAGCTTTCATTTTCTTCACGCAGCCTTCAAGCTGTCTGATATTGGATTTGAGCTTGTCCGCAATGTAGTTTGCAACATCGTCCGAGAGATTGAGATTAAGAAGCTCTGCTTTTCTTCTTACGATAGCAACTCTTGTTTCAAAGTCGGGGGCGGAGATATCTGCAATAAGTCCCCATTCAAAACGGGTACGGATACGGTCTTCGAGGGTTTTGATATCCTTCGGAGGACGGTCGGAGGTAAGAACGATCTGCTTGCCGATCTTATGAAGCTCATTGAAGGTATGGAAAAATTCTTCCTGCGTTGATTCCTTTCCGGCGATGAACTGAACATCATCGACGAGAAGAACGTCTGCACTTCTGTATTTCTGATGAAATTGCGAAGTATCCTTCTTCTGCTGGATAGCATTGATAAGCTCATTGGCAAAGGTTTCGCCCGTTACATAGATGATATTGATATCGGGATTGTTCTTTTTTATCTCATTGCTTATGGCAGTCATAAGGTGAGTTTTTCCAAGACCGGAGGGACCGTGGATAAAAAGGGGATTGTATGCGCTGCCGGGATTCTTTGCAACGGTAGTGCTTGCAGCGTAGGCAAACTCGTTGGAATGACCGACGATAAATGTATCAAAGGTATAGTCATACTCGGCATTGGAGAATGACTGTTCAAGCTCGCGGCGCTTCTCAATAGGGGATTCTTCCTCTTCGTCATCCTGCACGGCTGTATCTCCAAGCGGAATTATTTCGATTTCTACAGGAAAGCCGAGAACATTTATAAAGGCATCGGAGAGCATAGTGCTGTAATTCTTTAGGATTATACCTTTCTGAAACTCGGACTGAACATTAAAATAAGCGACATTTTCATTGAGATCGACGGGTTTAAGAGTCTTTATCCAGAGATTGAATGCAACGTCCGTCAATTCTCTGTTATTGACTTTCGTTTGAAAATAGTCGAGAACCTTGTCAAAAACTTCGACAAAGGAATTCATGATAAACCTACTCCTTGCGATAAAATAATAATAAGATAAATCTAAATAATTATAGCATATTTTTAAGTTAATTGCAAGGGTTTTTCACAAAATAAAATGACATATATAATAGTATATAATAAAAGTTTTTCATAAGACAAAATACAATAGATAATACTAATCTTCAATCAACCTATAGACAAATCCTCGGCTATAATAATTCCACTCTGCGTCAAACTCCCTTGCAAGGCATCAAGCCTTGCTGCGGTCGCTCTCCAAGGTAAACAAGTTTACCTAATTGGAATTATTCTATCTGTCGGCTTTGTCTATAGAACGATTAAAGATTAGTATAAATTAATTTTATAGGAAAGAAAACGGTCTATAATATGTTGAATATTTTCCATTTTCCCGTCAAAGCTTAAAGAAATACAATTTTTTTGAAAGGCGGAAAATTATGGACAGAAAGAACAGGCTTTATTTTTCGGATGAGGGTATTTTATCATCGGGAAAAAGGATCACAGCAGATGAAGCGGCTTTGATAGGAAGGGGAGCTTCACGGCTCTCACGCAGCATTGTAGTTGGGGTAAAGGCTTCTCCAACATCGGAAGCGCTTGCGCTGGCATTTTCTGCGGCGGCGCTTGAATGCGGTGCGGATATTCTTTTTGCGGGGAATGTATCGCTGCCCGAGCTTTTCTATATTTCAAATAAGACGGATGAGGAAAGCATTGCCGTTTATATCAGCTCGGTTTTTTATCCCTCGTTCCGTTTTTTCCGCAGAGGGGGAGGAGAGCTTTCACGGGATATGGAAGAAATGCTTTTTGAAAGTGATAATATGAAAACGGAAAGCTTTGAAATCGGAAAGATATCGGACATATCTTCATTCAGAGTTATCTATGTTTCACATCTGAAAAAGCTGCTCGGGGTGGATTCGGAGAAATATGAAAGCTTCCCTTATTCAGTCGTTGTGAACAGTCCGTCGGAAAGGATAAGGCTGCTTTTTTCCGAGGTTTTGCCGAAGGTTGAAGGAAAAGAAGTTCTTGCATTCCATATCAGCGAAGATGGTGTAAAATGCACAGCCTTTACAGAGTCAACCGGGTACATTCAATGCGGAAAGCTTATGATGCTTGCTTTGAAATATCATATCAAGGATTACAAGGGTAATGTCTTTAAGATCCCGAAGGATATCTCGGGTGCGGCGGAGAAGATAGCGGCTGAATATGGTGTGAAGCTTGAACGCTCGCAGGAGGCTGAACTTGACTTTTACTACGATAAAATTTTACTAATTATAGAAATAATAAGAATTATACAGAAAACAGGACAAAAACTTTATAAGCTATGCGAAGACCTGCCGAAATATGCGGAGCTTGACCGTTACATTCCTATTGAAAAGGAAAGCTCCACAGAAAAAATAAAAACACTTTGCAATGAGTATAAAAATGGTAAAAACTACATTTTGGATAAAGATTTCAGTGGAGGAGTGACGATAAATGACGCTTTAGGGAAAATTTCCGTTACTCCGATACGTTCGGGAAAGGGAATAATGCTCCATGCGGAGAGCACGGCAATGGAATCGGCGGCTGAACTCTGCGATCATTACGAAAGAATTCTTCACGGAGAGCATGATTTTCGTTAAAAACTCTAAATTTAAAAAGGTTTTGTCGATTTTTTTATGACAATAAGCAGAAAATTAAAAATCTGAAAAAAATTGAAAAAAACACTTGACAGAGCAGTGCAAAATGAAATATAATAATAAATTGATAGGGTGTATTTTACCCTAATGATAATATGTCCTTTCGGCAGGGCTGCTTCGGCGCTTTGTCTGCGTCGGACAAGGGCAATGCTTATATTTGAAATAAAAGGAGGAGTAATAAAATGAAAAGAACATACCAGCCTAAGAAGCTTCACAGAAAAAAAGAACACGGCTTCATGAAGAGAATGGCAACAAGAAACGGTCGTAAGGTTTTGGCTAGAAGACGTGCTAAGGGCAGAAAAAGACTCTCTTACTAAGGAACACTGATTAATACGTTTCAGCCGTTTTTCAAAACGGCGAAACGAACGATTCGCTTTAATCAGCTTTTTCCTAATTAACAGATATAAAGGGGGCAAAAGGATTCTTTCTGCCCTTTTGTATGAGTCTGAGCTTTTAAACGGACCGCAATCGGGTTTGCCCCCTTTTGTGGTCTTTTTTCTTTTAAAAAGAAATACGGCGGTTTTTTATGATCTATACTATTAAAATGAAAGAGAATAAGGAGTTCCTCGGTCTTTTCAAGAAGGGATACTATGTCTGCGGAAGAGCCTGCGTTGTTTATTTCCGCAGGAACGGTACTTCAATGAACAAGCTCGGCATCTCGACGGGAAAGAAAACGGGAAACGCTGTAGTACGAAGCCGCTGCCGCAGGATAATCCGTCAGGCTTACCGTGAGAATGAGCAGCTTATCCCGAGGGGATTTAATATAGTTGTCGTTTCGCGAGAGGGCTGCGGTGACTGCAAATCTACCGATATCAGCAAATTCATAAGGACAAAGCTTATTCCTGCAATGAATGACCCAAATCCGAAAAAGCGCAGCAAAAACGTTAAAAAATCTAAACAATCGGAAAATAATAAATAATTTATTACTGTTTGTATATTACTATCTGTTATATGAAGTATATTTTATCACTGCTGGTAAAATTTTATAGAAAGATAATTTCGCCGCTAAAACCACCCTGCTGCAAATATTACCCGACCTGTTCGGCGTATGCGCTTGAGGCGCTTCGCAAGCACGGTGCGGCAAAGGGGTCTGTTCTTGCCGTATGGAGGCTGTTAAGGTGCAATCCTTACAGCAACGGCGGTGTTGACAAGGTTCCGGATAAATTCTTCCTTTATACTCTCAAAAGCCGAAAAAAACGGGAAGAAAGAGAAAATATTATATAAACTAAATGTATATATTTAGAAAATAATTACTTTATGTATTTTATTATATAGAAAATCAGAATTTTGGAGGTCAAAATGGGCATAATCAGCAGAATTATCGGTTATCCGCTTGGCTGGGTAATGTGGCTGTTCTATCATCTCTGTAACAATTATGCGCTTGCGATCGTTCTTTTCACGATCGTGACAAAGCTTATAATGATCCCTACGCAGATCAAGACGCAGAAATCCACAGTCGTAATGCAGTCGCTCCAGCCGAAGCTTGAAAAGCTCAAGAAGCAGTACGGAAAGAATCAGGAAAAGTACAACGAAGAGGTCATGAAGCTTTATGCGGAGGAGGACTGCAACCCTATGGGTTCATGTCTGCCGATGC
The DNA here is from genome assembly GCA_051881815.1 of Oscillospiraceae bacterium. Classification (GTDB taxonomy): domain Bacteria; phylum Bacillota; class Clostridia; order Oscillospirales; family Ruminococcaceae; genus UMGS363. The sequence continues at coordinate 101,300 of JBJEQP010000057.1, forward strand.
TTATCCAGTTCCCTATACTTTACGGTATATTCGATGTAGTTTACCGTCCTATTACTCATATTTTAAGGATAAAGTCGGATATTATCGAGGCTGCAAAGGAGATACTCGCAAATACTCCTATTGCAGAGGGCAACAGTTATTTTTCTGTACGTCCCGAAATTTACATCACACAAGCTATCAAAAATCCCGAATATGTCGGACTTTTCTCCGACCCGAAGTTCGACGAGCTTAAAGCAAAGGTACTCGATTTCAACAATACTCTTTTCGGGGTAGACCTTGACCTTACTCCTACCTTCCACCCCGAAGTATGGAACAGCGCAGCGATAATTCTTCTGCTTATTCCTATTATGTCCGGTGTATTCCAGATGGCTTCCTCCATTTACAGCCAGATCCGTCAGAAGAAGATGAACCCTTCCGCTATGCAGGGACCGCAGGCAGGCTCAATGCTGCTTCTTACCTTTGGTATGCCTATTTTCGCTGTATGGATCGCATACAAGTATCCTGCCGCTATCGGTTTCTACTGGGCAGCATCCGCATTTTTCTCCTTTATCTCAATGATAATCATTAATAAGATATACACGCCCGAATATGTTCAGAAGCTTGTTGAAAAGGATAAGCTCAAAAAGAAGAACCAGAAGAAAAAGGGAATGATGGAGCGTTATCAGCAGCTTATGCAGGAACAGATGGCTGCGCAGAACGGCGGAAAAACAGCCGTATCAAGGGTTTCCGACGATGATGATGATGGTGAAGTAAAGCTCTCCAAGTCACAGCAGAGGGAATACGAGCGCAGACTTATCAACGAAGCAAGAAGAAGACAGGCTGAAAAGTACGGCGATGAATACTACGAGGATGACGACAACGACTAAAATAGTCAATTTCGGCTTTTTTGCCGATGAATAATATTTTTTAGAGAGGAGCATTTTCATGAAACAGGTTTTTACAGCCAAGTCCATAGATGAAGCAAAGGCTATGGCAGCAGCAGCATTCGGCGCTGAAGAAAGCAAGATCAAGTTCGTAGTTCTTGAGGAACCGAAAAAAGGTCTTTTCGGTATCGTAAAGGGAGAAGCAAAGGTAGAGGCTGAATATGAGCCTTCAAAGGCACAGGTCGCAGCTGACTATATAAAGGGGATCCTTGAAAATATGGACATTGATTCCTCACTCAACGTTACAGAAACAGAGGACGGCGCAGTTATTGAGATACTCGGCGATACAAGCGGTGCCATCATCGGCAGAAGAGGCGAAACTCTTGACGCTATCCAGTATCTTGCTTCGATGACTGCAAACAAGGGTGATAAGGAATACTACCGCATCAATGTTGACTCCTGCGGCTATCGTGAAAAGAGAAAGGCTATCCTTGAAGACCTTGCAGTCAAGATATCCAAGACCGTTATCAGAACGGGCAGAACAACAACTCTTGAACCGATGAATCCTTATGAAAGACGCATCATTCACTCCGCTGTAGCAAACATTGAGGGCGTTACCTCCAAGAGCATCGGCGAAGAGCCTTACAGAAAGGTTTCTATTTCTTCAACAAATCCCCGTCCGAGAAGGGATGGAAAGACCGGCTACAAGCGCGGCGGAAAGAGAAACGGTGAGATCACACCTCGTTCGCTCGATATGATGAAGACATCCTTTGAAAAAGAATACAAGAAGCCGAAGCCTGAAGACGATCTTATTTCGGGTGATCTTTACGGCAAGATCGACATCTGAGGAAATATAAGATTTCCCATAGTTTTACCGCACAATTTACTTTGTGCGGTATTCTAATACTAATCCCCATTTGTTCTGTAGATAAAGTCGGCAGATAGAATTGCACCAATTAGGTTAACTTGTTTACCTTGGAGAGCGACCGCAGGCGTTCTGGTCTGTCGGTCAGCCCCTCTGTCACTTCGTGACACCTCCCCTCACAGGGGGAGATCACGCACGGCAAGGGAGCTTGACGACGAGTGGTGTAATTATAGCTGCCTAATTTATCTACAGGTTAAATGGGGATTAGTATAATATTCGGAGGAATTTATGGCAAGATCAAATACAATTGCTGCCGTTTCCACGCCGAGAGGTGCAGGCGGAATAGCTGTTATAAGAATAAGCGGCGATGATGCTTTTTCTGTATGCGATAAGATATTCACGCCTATATCAAGCCGCAAAAAACCGTCCGAGATGGACGGCTACACCTGTGCGTTCGGAAGGATAGAATATGACGGAGAATTTTTCGACGAATGTGTGCTGACAGTTTTCCACGATCCGAGGTCGTACACGGGGGAAAACGTTGCGGAGATATCCTGTCACGGCGGTATTTTTGTTACGGAAAACATCTTAAAGCTTGTTTACTCTCTCGGTGCAAGGCCCGCTGAACCGGGCGAGTTCACAAAGAGAGCTTTTCTCAATGGAAAGATGAATCTTATCGAAGCCGAATCGGTTATGGATATAATTTCGGCGGAGGGAAGCGCAAGTCTTCGTTCGGCTGCTGCGCTCAAAAAGGGTGCGCTTTTCGGCAGGATAAATGAGGTATCAAAGTCGCTTTTGCATCTGCTCGGTGAGCTTGCTGCCTGGAATGATTATCCCGAGGAGGACATCCCCGCGGTCGATGAAGAAACAATGCTCGGGACGCTGACAAGTGCAAAAGCTTTACTTGAAGAGATACTTTCGACATACGACTACGGCAGGATATTACGCAGCGGCATTGACACTGCTATTATCGGCAAGCCAAATGTCGGAAAAAGCACTCTTATGAATCTTTTGAGCGGATGCGAGAGGAGCATTGTGACAGATATTGCAGGAACTACCCGTGATATCGTTGAGGAATCTGTTCGGCTCGGAGATATCGTTTTAAGGCTTTCCGACACGGCAGGTATCCGTGAAACGGAGGATATCGTCGAGGGCTTCGGCGTAAAAAAGGCAGAGGAAAAGATAGATTCTGCCGACCTTGTACTTGCGGTTTTTGATAACTCGCAGGAGCTTTCGCCCGAGGATATTGAGATCTGCGACAAATGCAGCGGAAAAAATGCGGTTGCTGTTATTAACAAGACTGACCTCGGAACAGTTATTGATACCGATTTTATCCGTTCAAGATTTGCTTCTGTTATTGAGATATCTGCAAAGTCGGCTGAAGGACTTGACAAATTACAATCTGTACTTACAGATATGTTTAAAACAAACAGTATAAACTATGATTCAGGTGTAATTGCAAATGAACGTCAGCGTGACTGCGTGAGAAATGCTTTGAACAGTCTTGATGAGAGTATAGGGGCGATAAAATTCGGTTCTACGCTTGACGCTGTTACAATACTAATTGATGAAAGTGAGAATTATCTGCTTGAATTGACGGGAGAACGTGCCAGTGAAGCAGTTGTAAATGAGGTTTTTTCTCATTTCTGTGTTGGAAAATAAAGGAAATTGTTCTTTGAAATAACAACGGTGTAATTTTTCCACCGTTTTAAGATAGGAATATTGAAAATGGAAAATTATTATTTAGATGAATATGATGTAGCCGTGATCGGCGCAGGACACGCAGGTGTGGAAGCTGCGCTTGCATCGGCTCGTCTTGGAGTGAAAACGGTGCTTTTCACCATATCGCTCGACAGCATTGCGAATATGCCGTGCAATCCCTCTATCGGAGGAACGGCGAAAGGACATCTTGTGCGTGAGATCGACGCTCTCGGCGGAGAAATGGGTAAGGCGGCTGACGAATGTTTTATACAAAGCCGTATGCTCAACCGAGGAAAGGGTCCGGCTGTTCACAGTCTGCGAGTTCAGGCGGACAGGGTTAAATATCACAACCGTATGAAAAGAATCCTTGAAGCACAGGAAAATCTTGATGTAAAACAGGCGGAGGTTTCGGAAATACTTGCGGAGAACGGCCATGTTACGGGCGTTCGCACACGTCTTGGTGCAGAATACTCGGTCAAGGCGGCTATCATTGCAACGGGTACATACCTCGGAGGAGTAATTCACGTTGGTGAGGTTTCCTACGAGAGCGGACCGGATGCAACTCTCCCTGCAAAGTTTCTTACGGATAGTCTGCGTAAGCTTGGCATAGAAATTCGGCGTTTCAAGACGGGTACGCCTTCCCGTGTTCACAAGCGTTCGATCAATTTTGATGAGCTTGAACGTCAGGACGGCGATGAGGATATCCAGCCTTTTTCCTTTGAAACGAACCGTGAAGGCTTGGAGAACATCGTTTCCTGCTATATCGCTTATACAAATGAAGATACACACAATGTCATTCGTGATAACATTGATCGTTCGCCGATCTATTCGGGCAGAATTCATGCGATCGGTCCTCGTTACTGTCCTTCAATTGAGGATAAGATAATGCGTTTTTCCGATAAACCCCGTCATCAGCTTTTTATTGAACCGATGGGACTTGATACAGACGAATATTATCTCCAGGGTATGTCGTCTTCACTCCCCGAGGACGTTCAGATAAAGTTTCTGCGTACAATTAAGGGACTTGAAAACGTTGAGATCATGCGAAACGCTTATGCTATCGAGTATGACTGCTGCAATCCGCTTGACCTTAAACACAGTCTTGAATTCAAGAAGATAGGCGGACTTTACGGTGCAGGTCAGTTCAACGGCACATCGGGTTATGAGGAAGCCGCCGCACAGGGACTTGTAGCAGGTATAAATGCTGCGAGAGCCATAAAGGGGCTTCCTGCTATTGAACTTTCACGTTCATCATCTTATATTGGAACGTTAATTGATGATCTTGTCATAAAAGGCTGCTCCGATCCATACCGAATGATGACTTCAAGAAGCGAATACAGACTTCTTCTTCGTCAGGATAATGCAGATGAACGTTTAACTCCACTCGGCCATGAGATAGGTCTTATATCCGATGAGAGATATGCGAAGTTTCTTGAAAAGCAGGAGCAGATCAATCACGAAATTCACCGTGTTAAGAGAACATCGATTCCACCTACGAAAGAGCTCAATAAGCTTCTTGTAGAGCGTGGTACTGCAACAGTTTCAACAGGTATTCGTCTATCCGACCTCATTAAGCGTCCGCAGATCTCGTATGATGATCTTGCCCCTTTCGATGAAAATCGTCCCGAGCTTCCGTATGAAGTCAGAGAACAGGTTGGATTAAAGATCGAATATGAGGGATATATTGCTCGTCAGCTCATGGATGTTGAACACATACAGAAGCTTGAAAGTAAGCTTTTACCGACAGATTTTGATTATAAAACCATCACGGGTTTAAGTCTTGAAGCTACCGAAAAGCTTAACAGGATACAGCCTGCTAATATCGGACAGGCAAGCCGAATTTCAGGTGTTTCTCCTGCCGATGTGAGTGTTCTTATAATATGGCTTTCGGGTCAGCGTAAAGTATAGTAATTGTTCCATGTGGAACATTTTAAGGAGGTCAGAATATGATCTTGCCATATAATGAAGCAAAAGCCATGTTTGAAAGCTTCGGACTTGCATTAAACGATGATATATATCGAAAATTTGATGAATATTCGAGTCTTTTGGTAAGCTGGAATGAGAAAATTAATCTTACTGCAATAACAGATGCGCAGGGAATAACCGAAAAACATTTTCTCGACAGTACAGCAGTATTTAAATATGACATTATTCCGCAAAATTCGAGCGTGATAGATGTTGGTACCGGAGCAGGATTTCCCGGAATTCCAATGAAAATATATCGTGATGATCTGAAACTGACCCTTTTGGATAGTTTAAATAAGAGAGTAGGCTTTCTTTCCGAAGTATCCGATACTCTTTCTCTCGGAGCAGCTTGCATTCATTCCAGAGCGGAAGACGGTGCAAAGAAGTCCGAACTTCGTGAACAGTTTAATATTGCAACTGCAAGAGCGGTTGCATCACTTCCCATTTTATGTGAATATTGCCTGCCGTATGTAAAGGTTGGTGGAAAATTTATTGCTTTGAAGGGACCTAACGAAGATGTGAAGGACTCCTATACAGCATATCGTACACTTGGAGCAGAAGTAGAAAATGTGATCGAATATCAGCTTCCTTGCGGTGACAAAAGACAGATCATTGTTTATCTTAAGATCAAAGAAACACCAAAGAAATATCCAAGGAATCCTTCACAAATCAGTAAGAAGCCTTTATAAAGTAGATTTGCCGATAGAAATATAGTTGTCGGCAAATTTTTTTTGAATAATTATAAAAATATATCCTTTTCGACATAAAATGTTAATATATTGTGTTATAATCAAAGAAAACAATACGCTTGAAGTAAAAATAGGAGGATGTATGATGAATTTTCCGTTGCTTACAAAGGTAAAGGTTCTCAACAAGGTTATCGAAATAGATATTGACAAGATCAAAGAAAACCCATATCAGCCGAGAACTGTTTTTGGCGATGATATTAGCGAGTTAGCCGAGAGTATCAAGGCCAATGGCTTGATTCAGCCATTGACAGTTAAAGCAGAAGATGATCACTATGTTTTAATAACAGGTGAGCGCCGTTTGAGAGCAATGAGATCGCTTGGATATTTGAGCGCACCTTGTATTATTTTGGATGTTTCTGACAGAAATTCGGCCGTGCTTGCTTTGGTTGAGAACATTCAGCGCAAGGATCTACAATTCTTTGATGAAGCGGAAGCAATTGCAAAACTGCTTGATTTTTATGGAATGACACAGGAAGACGCTGCAATAAGACTTGGGAAGAATCAGTCAACGATCGCAAATAAGCTTCGTCTGCTGAAATTATCAGAAGAACTTCGTTCCAAGATACGAACATACGGCTTAACAGAACGTCACGCAAGAGCTCTTTTACGTCTTCAAACAGAAGAATTACAGCTTGAAGCAGTTGAAACGATCTATTCAAAGAGATTAAATGTTGAACAATCGGAAAGACTCATTACTTCAATACTTGACCGCGAATCCGAAAGGGAGAGTATTCGTCGAAGAAGAGGAGCATTTAAAGACATTCGTCTGTTCGTTAATACTATCAATAAAGCCGTTGAAATGATGAAAGCGGCAGGAATTAATGCAGACTCGCAAAAGATCAAAGAGAACGGATACATAGAATATATTGTCCGAATTCCAACTGAAAATAATTGATATCTGACCCGTAAAGTAACATTTACGGGTCAATTTTGTTCCACATGGAACAATAGTGAAAAGGTAATTTACATAAAATTGTTCCATGTGGAACATTACAATATATAAAAATATAAGAAAATCAGCAAATGAAGCATAAACACTTGATATATTGTGATAAATGTGCTATAATTTTAATAAAGATATCCGTTTTGAACGGAAAACAGAACTAAAAAGGAGATAATACATAATGTCGCGAATAATTGCGGTTGCAAATCAGAAGGGCGGAGTCGGTAAATCAACTACAGTTGTTAATCTGGCTGCTTGCCTTGGCAAAAAAGGAAAAAAAGTGCTATGTGTTGATATAGATGCACAGGGAAACACCACAAGCGGATTTGGAATTAACAAGCGCACAGCTGAAATAACAGTGTATGATGTTCTTCTTGGACAGAGAAGAATAGGTGAGGCAATAATCAAAACAGAGTTTAAAAATGTTTCGGTGGTTTCCTCTACATCACAGCTTGCAGGTGCGGATATAGAGCTTGTTGATCTTGAAAACCGTTCAAACAGACTGAAAATGCAGCTTTTGACGATAAAAAGTGAGTATGATTATATTTTTATTGACTGTCCTCCGTCACTTTCATTGCTGACAGTTAATGCTCTGTGTGCGTGTGATACGGTTCTTGTTCCGCTGCAGTGTGAATTCTATTCTCTTGAAGGACTTTCACAGCTTGTCGAATCAATAAGACTTGTTAAAAAACGCTACAATCCTAATATAGACATTGAGGGAATACTCTTTACAATGTTTGACGGAAGATTGAACCTTACGCAGCAGGTAGTTCGTGAAGTAAAAAAACATTTTGCTGACAAGGTGTTCAATACGGTTATCCCTCGAAATGTCAGAATATCGGAAGCACCAAGCTTTGGAAAGCCTGTGATATACTTTGACAGCTCTTCAAGGGGAGCGGAAGCTTACGAACTGTTGGCGTCAGAAATGCTTTCCCGTCATAAAGCAGAGGACAAAGCAAAGAAAGCACAGAAGGAGGTAAAATAAATGCCGAAAAAGTCAGGACTTGGAAAAGGTTTGGACGCATTATTTGAGGATAACAACAGCGAAAGCAGCGGTGGTGTTCTTACTTTAAGAATATCAGAGGTAGAACCAAATAAAAATCAGCCAAGACAAACATTTGATGAAGAATCAATTGCAAATTTAGCGGAGAGTATTCGTGAAAACGGACTTATTCAGCCGATCGTTGTAAGAAAAACAGCAATGGGATATCAGATAATCGCAGGTGAACGCAGATGGAGAGCCTGCAGGATGCTCGGTTTGAACGAAATAACCGCTGTTGTAAAAGAATTTGATGATGAACAGGTTGCTAAGGCGGCTCTTATCGAGAATATCCAGCGTGAAGATCTCAACCCGATCGAAGAAGCTGCTGCATACAAGGATCTTATGGAGAAATACAGCATGACGCAGGAGCAGCTCTCAAAGGTTGTTGGCAAATCTCGTTCAAGCATTGCAAACTCTGTAAGAATGCTCGAAATGCCTGAATTGATACAGGATTATCTTATAAATGGAAAGCTTAATATCGGTCAGGCAAAAGCAATCGCAGCAGCAAAGGACGCAGAAACAATGGAACAGATCGCTCGTCAGGCATCGGACGGAAAATTAACCGTAAGAGGTATAGAAAAACTCATTGCAAAGCTTGCAGAAGAAAATATGGAGAAAAAAGCTGAAATTATTGATGAAGATACAAAAAAGACAAGAAACTACTGCACCGAAATGGAGATCGCACTCAGGGAAAAGCTTGGAAGAAAGGTAAAGATATCTCCAATAGGTGATGGCAGCAGCGGAAAGATCACAATTGACTATATTGGAATGGATGATTTATCTGCAATAGCAGAAAAACTGACTTCAATTGTAGAAGAATAATAATACTAATAACCATTTAACCTATGGATAAAATACGGCGGCTATAATACGCCCACTCTGCATCAAACTCCTTTGCAATGCAATTGCAATGACGGCAGGTCAGTCTGCCTGCGGTCGTCTTCAAGGTAAACAAGTTTACCTGATTGGTCGTATTCTATCCACCGTCTTTATCCATAGAACAAATGGTTATTAGTATAAAAGAGAGTTCAAGATCTTTAGGTTCTTGAACTCTTCATTTTTATAAATGTAAAGTAAAATAACTTTACACATAAACGTGAATAAATGTTATTTAGATGACAGATAGGGCTTGATTTGATTTGATAAAATGAGAATTGCAGAAAGGTTTGGGGCAAGCATAAGGAACGTAAAAAAATCGGCAAGCTCCCAGATGATATCAGAATTAATAACTGCGCCGAAAAAAACAGCTGATATATAAACGATTTTGTAAGCAAAAATCAGCTTCATTTTGAAGCGATCCTCAAGAAAAATACAGCATTTTTCACCGTAAAAATACCAGCCGATAACACTTGCAAATGCAAAAACAGAGTTTGAAATTGCAAGAAATGAACCGCCGAAAAAAGGAAAAATGTTGTGATAAGCAAGTGGAAATTTCAATATTGACGCTGCTTTGTCAAAGCCTGATGTAAAGGCAGAAACAACGGTATCGGCTGCCGAAAGTCCCATTTTATCTGCATCTGTGCAAAGAATAACAAGTGCCGTGAGCGTGCACAAAAGTACAGTATCAATAAAAACCTCGAGTGCTGCCCAGAATCCCATAATGACAGGTTCCTTACAATCGGATGAGGTATGAGCAAAGGCAGATGTACCCATCCCTGCTTCATTGGAAAACAGTCCTCGGCGAACTCCGACCGAGATAGTTTTTGCCAATGAAGCACCGAAAATTCCTCCCGATATTTGTTTTAAGCCAAATGCTGATGAGATTATATCACTTATGACATTGTCAACATTATTCCCATATATTAGTATAACAAGGGCAGAGCCTGCTATGTAAAACAGGGCAGCAAAGGGGACAAGCTTTTCTGTAACTAAAGCAATGTTTGTCCGTCTATGGAAGACAACACAGGCTGTAAGCGCAGCGAAAACAATGCCGCACAAAAATCCGGGAATATGGAAATTGTCGAGAGAATCGGAAGCGGAGCTGACCTGTGTGAGATTGCCGATAACAAATGAAGCACACATACAAACAATCGAAAAAATAACGGAGATCTTCTCGGAACCAAAAACTGAACGAAGATAGAGAAGTGGACCGGACGCTTCGGAGGAATGGGAACGGTTCTTGTAAATGACAGCAATAACATTTTCTGTAAAGGCAAATGACATTACAAAAAACGCCGATACGATCATCCAGAATACAGCGCCGCGACCGCCGACAGAGATTGCGGCGGCGACTCCAATTATATTTCCCGTTCCCATTGATGCGGCAAGCGAGGTTGTCAGAGTTTGAAAATTTGTCATTGTTCGGGAAGTAGAATTGTCTACATTATTGGAAAAAAGTGTATTTTTTAAGACCTTGAAAGGGTGCAGGATATAGACAGCCTTGCAGCGAACGGTAAGAAAAATCGCTGCAATGAATACGAGGATCAAGGTGTGATCTCCCCACAACAAAGAGTTGATATTATTAAGTAAATTACAAATTGTAGAAGTCAACTGCTGATCGTCTCCTTTATGGAAAATAAATTTATTACAAAAATACGAAAGTGGTTTTCAAATCGTTCGAAACATGGTATAATAATAGTATGAATAATTCGATCAACTTATGAGTTGTAAAAAGATCAAGAATCACAGATTATAGTAAGGGAAAGACATAATGAAAAAATACTATGCGGATAGAAATAGTTTAAATATACTTCGAGTGATATCATTGATATTACTGATTATAGTAGGAATAATACTAAAATACGTTTTGTATATTCTTGAAAAAAGATATCCCGAGTATTTTGCGATTGAAAAGAACACAGCGGTAGAGATAATCGTATGGTCGCTTATGGCACTGGTTACAGCAATATACATTTTGTATATTTTGATAATATTGCCCTTATGGTATAACAACGCACGGTATTATGTAACAGACAAAGATGTGATCGCCAGAACAGGAGTCTTTATCAAGAACGTACAGTATATGAAGCTTTCCGCTGTGCAGTACACGACGAAGATATCTGCTCCGTTTGCAAAACATTCAGGTTTTAATTTTATAGTTTTCAATGGCTACGGCGGACGGATGATATTCACATTTTTGTCACAAACTGATTCGGATGAGATCATGAAGTACGTTCGTCAGAGCATCGAAAAAAGAGAGAACAGCAGGGCAGCAGAAGCGGACAGAAAGGAAGAAGAAAAATGAGCAGACAGCATCCGATAGCTGTTTTGAGATACGTTTCAAAAAATTTCTGGCTGCTTCTTATACCGTTGGTAAGAGGTCTGCTTGCACTGAAATTCGATTTTTATAACTGGCTGTCGGGAGCGTATCTTGATATTCTGGTAGTGCTTGCAATATTCGGGGCAGCTTTTTTTCGTTGGTGGAATATCTGCTTTGTGATAACGGAAAGCGGTATAGATGTCAGCACGGGTCTGTTTATCCGTGAAGCAATGGATATACCGTTTTCATCCATGACTGCAGTAACAATGAAAAAAACGTTTGCAATGCGTCCGTTGAAGGCGGTCACTTTGCTGATAGATACCGACAGCAGTTCTACCGTGAACAAGCGTGAAGATCCCGATCTGAAGCTGGTACTGAAAGAAAAAGATGTTCAATGTTTATTAAAATTTGTCGATTTAGAAAATGGGTCTGATGAAGAATCCCGACTTCGGTATAAACCGAATAAAAGGAGAATGCTGTTTTTTTCGCTGGCATTTTCCTCGGCGCTTTCAGGATTGATTTATTTCGGAACATTTCTTATTCAGGGAGGAAGACTCGTCGGAGATGAGCTTGAGGAGAGATTTCTCGGAGCGGTCAGCAATGTTACAAGGATTGCAGAAAAAGTCATCTATGGCATTACTCCCGTAACGGTGGCGATCATTATTGTCTTTGGCATGGGATGGCTGTATTCCTTTATTTCAAACTACCTTCGTCATGTCAATTTTGAGATAGCAAAAGGCAAAAACGGCATAAGGATCAAAAGCGGATTTTTCTCCCGCTGGAGGTATTATATAAAATCAGACAGGATAAATTATGCCGACCTGCGGCAGAATCTGATGATGAAAGCTTTCAATGTTATGTCGGTAAATATATGCTGCTCGGGTTATGGAAAAGCAAAAAATGAGATACCCGTATTCGTGCCCGTAACAGGGAAGAAGAGCGTCGCAAAGGTCATAGGGGATTTTCTTCCCGAATTCTCCTCCGATGATGGGGAGAGGTTTGATGTAAGGATCGGATATGTTATGAAATTTCTCGGACCGCCGACAGTGCTGATATTTTCTATAATAATAGTATTTGTCGGTGCAGTTATGATCTTCCCCGAGTGGTACAGCGTAATACTTTTCGCTGCGGTAATGGGCGAGATAGAGGCTCTGCATCTGCTTATGGTGAATCTTGCGGCGTTCCTTTCAAACAGCGTTGAGGTGTGCGAAAAGAATATCGTGGTTCGCTACTGCAAGGTTTTCGGCTTCCATAATGTTATTGCTCCGATTGACAAGATCTCGGAAATAAGGATAAGTCAGAATTGGTTTCAGAAATTCAACGGTTCGTGTAACTTCATTTTGTACACACGGGGAGAACGGGCGCAAAGGCACCGTGTAAGGGGAATGCAGCTTTGCGATGCGGAAAAGGCGGCGGAAATTCTCGGGTACAGTGCAGCATAAAAGGAGAGAAAAAATGAGAAAAAACAAAGAAATAGACGCCTCGGCAATGGAAAAAAGCACTTTCGGAAAGGTTATATATAACGCCGCAGCCTGCATCCTTGCGGTGCTTGCCTTTTTTGCGGTTATGTGTTTTTTGGTGAATGAAAAGAACGGTATATGTCAGATGGATCTGCATCTTTTTGAAAGATCGGAAACAATGCCTGTCATATCGTCCGATACTTTTACGGCGGAAACGGGCGGAATAAGCATTACGGTTGAGGAATGCACCATCGTGAGCGAAGAGAATATGCTCTACATCAGCATTTCGGGACAAAACTTGACAGATAAAGACTGGTGCGCAGACGGAAGTACGTTTACTGTTCTTGTCCAGTGTATGAGTGACCCGAAACCGAGAGAATACTATTATGACCTCTCGGAAGAGTGGAGAACGGCAGCGGCACCTGCAGGCGGTTCGTTTTTTGTAAGGCTTGGTTTTCATGTTGATGACGCTGAAAAAATGTTTGCACGGGGAGATAAATTCTCGCTTGTATCCTTCCGAGCAGCGGATCATCCGACATCGGTGATCGTTTTAAACGGATTGATCGGTAAATAAAAGCCGAGAATATGTGCATAATAGATCATAAAGGCGTTCAAGTGACATTTTGCGTTGTGAAAAACAACAAAAACATATTTTCCTTCAAAAAAATTTATAAAAAGTATTGACACTTGACGTCTTTAGTGATATAATGATTAAGTCGCACGGAGAGAATAAAGAAAAGCTGATGAAGCTTTGCGGCGAATGGCGGCATGGCTCAGTTGGCTAGAGCAACCGGTTCATACCCGGTAGGTCGTAAGTTCAAGTCTTACTGCCGCCACCATATAAGGCCCGTTGGTCAAGAGGTTAAGACGACGCCCTTTCACGGCGTAATCATGAGTTCAATTCTCGTACGGGTCACCAATACTAAACGAAGTCGAACACTCATCAAGGGTGTTCGATTTTTTTGTGTTTTTATACTAATCCTCATTTGTTCGGTAGATAAAGTTGGCAGATAGAATTGCGCCAATCAAGGAAGACGACCGCAGGCAGGCTGTCGCCTGTCAAGGGAGTCTGACGCAGAATTGGATTATTATATCCGAGTATTTGTCTATAGGTTGGTTTGGGATTAGTATAAAATATAGAAAAAATATGCACCGCCGAAGCAGTGCATATTTTCGGAAAATGTCATTCAAAATACTCCAGCGCCTTCTGCATAACATAATCGCCGTCCTCGTCGAACATCACCCTTACTGCATCCGGGTCAAAGGGGATCTTTACGTCTACATCATTTCCGCATATTCCGTCAGTGCCGGCATCTATGAAAACGCTGCCGTCTTTGTCCAGAATAAGCGAGGATGAAAAGCAGAGCATACCATTATCCAGAAAGACCGAGCCGACGCCCTGGGCGCTTCCGTTTGATTTGGTAAAACCCATTACCGTTACATTTTCAAATCCGCGCATTACCTTTACGAAATGATCCGCTGCGCTTACGCTGTTGGAATTTACAAGAATAATTATCGGTTTTCCCGACCACTTGTTTTCGCCGGTATACATATTGTCAATATCAGGGATAAAATTTCCGTTTTCATCAACGGCGTAGCAGCGCTTATCTTCGTCCCATTTTCCGTCGGTGCAGTAGTAATGCTCACCCTCGGGCGAAAAGATCTCCGCAAGGGTCCTCACCATAATTCCCGAGCCGCCGCCGTTTTCACGAAGGTCTATGACCAGATTTTCAAAGCCGCGTTCGTTATACTCATTGAGCTGTTCCTCAATGGCTTTCTTCATATAGGAATAGTCCTCTTTTTGTGATGAACGGCTGTCATAAGCCATCATTTTAATGCGCAGACAAACGGTATTTTCGGTAAGCTCGGTCCAGGTCATATGTCCTGCATCAAGACCTCGGTTCACAGTTTCTAATGTGGCACTCAGTCTGTCGCTGTATTCTCCCAGCTTCGGAAGCTCGGCGGTCTGCTCGGCTCCGTTATCATCAATATAGCACACAGTAACGCTGTCATCACCGACTCCTGCAGCACAGACAGCACGGTAGAAATCACGGTTTTCGATATCCGCAAAATTTGAGGCATTGAAATACCGTGACTGTTCTGCAAGGCTTTCCGGCTTTTCGCCGTCCCAGGACAAAATTATCGTGCCGTTGTGTATTCCGAGGTCAGAAAGAGCTTCGTCAACATTTACGGCTGCCGTCCTGCCATCGGAGAGCGTCATCATAGAAAGACCGTAGTCATTTCCGCTGAGAGCAGTTTTTGCCTTATCAAGCAGGCTTTCATCGCTGTTGTTGTATCCAACGTGCCCGTCCCCGAATTCCGAGCAGAACTCCATCCAGGCTATCTGATTCTGCAAGGCGTCATTTTCTGCGTAAGCCTCCTTGAATCTCGGAAGATACTCGTCATAAAGCGAATCCCAGTCGATGCCCTTATGTTCGGCAAGGATATAATGCTCCTTCATTATGCGGAAGCCTTTTTCAAAATCCTTTACATAATCAGCTGCACGATAGTCCTTTGCAAGAATGCACATAGGCAGTGAAATGACTACTCCCAAAGCAGCTGTCACGCTCGTGATCTTTCGGATCTTCGCCTTATCAAAGATAAAGCCTGCAAGCATAAGCAGCGCACCGATATACACGCCCAGCAGGTATTTTTCAAATCCGTCAAATGTAAGCATTATAAGGCAGAAAAATGTGGGAACTGCATAGAATATCCGCCATTTCGTTGAAATATATTTCACGGCGATGCCTGCCAGCACAAAAAGACCGATCGCCAGCACAAGCATACCCGAAAGGAGAATAATATCGTTTCTGATCATCATTGTCCTCCTTAATTCATATCGTCTGATTTAAAAAACCGATAACCCATTACAAGACTTATAACAGCAGCCGCCACAGAACAGACCACTACGGAAATAACAGTGTCTGCTTGAATAGATGCCTCAAATGAGTAATTAATGGCAGAATCCAGTCCATAGGTAGTCCATATATCGGTTTCGTAGAGCATGGAAATAGATGTCATACCAAGCCAGGGAGTGCTTTTTATCATCGCCAAATTCGATCCGCCTAAAAATATGCCAAAGCCAATGATAACAGCTCCGACCATATTCTTCGCAAGGAATGAAATAAATACAAATTCACAGCCAAGCCGCAGAAGCGGAAAAATAAGCAGCAGCCTGCGTATCACAATTTCACTCATAGGAATATCGCTGCCCCAGCCAAGCATAACGGTGGCTGTAATATCGGGTATTATCATCAACACAAAGCTACCTAACGTCCCTAAAACAAGGCAGGGTATCACTCTGCCGAAATATACCTCAGAACGGGTGTGTCCGCCCATAATTTCATAGTAAAATGTTTTATCGGAGAAATCGTAAAGGCAGACCTGGGCGGTCAGTATGAAGATATACAGAACCGCTGTCAGAGGGTATGTATTACCGAAAACAGAAGCAAAAATACCTGCGTTGGTTATCAATTCGGGAGTGTCCGAAATGGTGAAAACCGCCAACAAAGCTTGAAGAAAAGCCAATGCTATAAAAACAAGATGTGACATCACATATCTCGGCAGCATATACAGCTGCCCCTTTAAAATACTTTTCATATATGCTCCTTATTTCATATCGGTTTTTTTGAAAAATATGCTTCCTATAACAAGACAAGCTGCCCCCACCAGCAAGGACGCTGCAACAGTTCCGATAATGAACGACGACTCGATCGACGTATCGAAAACCATAACATCCTCGCCGTCCGCATAACCGTAGCTGTAATCAAGAAAACCGGAAAGGCACATAAAGTTCAGTGTTCCTAACTGCCACTTCAGCGAAATGCTCCCCATGGAGCTTAAAATGGAATCTGCGATCGCAGCAGCATCAACAAGTATAAATCCGAGAATAGTGCTTGCTCCGCCGTTTTTCAGCAGAAATGAAAGCAGGGCAAATTCACATACTAACCGGAAAATCGGCAGGAACACAAGCAGATAATGCAGCATTATTCCCGAAAAATCAGCGGAATAACCCCAGCCGTTTATTGCAGTACATACGCCCATGGGCACAAACATAAGAACGGCACATACAGGAACCACCCATATAAAGCTTGCTGTGATTCTTCCGAAATAAACTGCCATTCTGTTGTGTCCGGCGAAAATTTCATAGTTTATGGTCTTGTCAGACTGATCCCAGCCGCATATCCGTGTAGTGATTATCAGTATCAGAAATATTATCAGGCTTTTGTCCGAACTTACGGCATACATACTTCCGGTCATCTCGGAAAACGCAAGGCCGGAGTAATTAATAAGCGGAGAAATTACAGAAAATATACCAAAAAACAAAAGCGATATGATTACAACAAGATCATTCCTCGTCTGATAGTTCAGCGCTCTTATTATGTTCCGCATTTGCGTCACCTACCATATTCATGTAATAGTGTTCAAGGTTTGCTTCGTTCATACAAAGGGTCGTAGGAATGACCCCGTTTTCGTACAGCGTTTTCGATATCTTTACCATATCGTCAAAGCCTTCGTACAGGCGAATGCTTCCGTCGCGCTCAATATCAAGCTGCGTCAATCCAAGCTTTTCTCCCAGCACTGCCGCTGCAAGGGAATTGTTGTCTGTACCGATGTGGTAGTATTCGCGGCAGATGTGCTTCAGTTCAGATGCGGAAACCGTCTGCAGGATTTTACCCTCGTTGATAAAGATATAGTCAGTACAGAGCAAGGAAAGCTCGCTCAATATATGGGAGGAGATCACAATGGTGATGTTCTGCTCTCTGTTCAGCTTTTGCAGCAGCTCGCGTATCTCAACGATACCCTCCGGGTCGAGTCCGTTTATCGGCTCATCAAGTATCATAATTTCGGGGCTTGACAGCAGTGCTGTTGCAATTCCGAGGCGCTGACGCATACCCAGGGAATAATGCTTGACCTGCTTTTTTCCCACATTGGCAAGTCCGACGATCTCAAGCACCTCGTCAATGCGCTTCTTGTCGGGGATACCTCGCTGAATACGCTGCTTTTCGAGATTTTCCCGGGCGTTAAGATTTTCCTTTGCGTAGGGTGTTTCGATCATAAAGCACATACGGCTGCGCGCTTTGGCAAGCTCCTGCTCGGTCGTTCCGCCGAACAGTGTGATTTTTCCCTCTGTGGGCAGAACAAGTCCGCCCAGCATTTTCATAATGGTCGTCTTTCCTGCACCATTGGGGCCTATAAGACCGCATATCATACCTTCCCTTATCTGAAAAGAAGCGTTTGATACAGCTTTTTTCTTCATATATTGCTTACCAAGGTTTTGTACATCAATCAAAATATCCGACATAGCTGCCTCCTTGTGGTTTATAGCTTTATTGTAAAGTACAATTATAAAGAATTTCTTAAGAAATAAAAATTTTTCAAAAAAAATCTGCGGAACAGTCCGCAGATCACAGCTTTTTTATTTCCGCATCAAATTCTATCCATAATGTCAGAACATTGCCGTCTGTTTTTGCGCCCACAGACATATTCTGCTTCTGCGCGAGAAGCTTTACGATATATAAGCCAAGTCCGGCGCTTCCGTTTTTAGCCTTGCCGGCACAGTATGCTCTGTCAAAGATCCGTTCTGCGTCGGGAACGGAGCCGTTTATCTCATTTGAAAAGCAGATACGGCAGCGCCCGTCGGGAATTTCCTTTACCCGGGCGGCAAAGCTGTCACGGGCGTATTTCAGTATGTTGTTAAGGAGATTTTCAAGCATTCGCTGCAAAAGCTGTTTATCGGCTTTTGCAAGAATTGTGTGCTCCGGCAGGATTACATTCGGCGATAAGCCTTTCAGACGGATAACCGTTTCGTTATCCACAAGAAGCTGTACCAGCTCATTTGTTATATTTACGGTTTGCAGATTTACGGGGGAGCTGTCACTTTCAAGCACCGAAAGCTCAAAAAAATCGTCCGCCATCTGCTTCATTTCATCGGATTTCTTTATACACAGGCAAAGCTGCTCCGAGCCGTGCTGTGACAGCTTTTCCTCTGCTTCAAGAAGCTGAAGATTTCCTTTTATAATGGTAAGGGGTGTGCGCATATCATGCGCAATGTCCGATACGGACTGCTTTAAAGTTCGCTCGGCTTGCTCGGTTTGCAGCTTCAGCTGCTTCTGATAAGCGAGATTGCGGTTCATTTCCGCAGCCATATCCGTCAGATCCCGGTCAACCAGTGAAACCGTAAGCTGGCGGTTGTATGATCTATCACGGGTCGCCTTCAGCTCGTGCTTTATCCGTCGCATTTCACGTTTTATCGTAAAAAGCTTTAAAGCGGTGATCAAAAGAAGTACTGCAAGTACGCCCGATACTATAATAAGAGTTCCCATCAATTCTCCTTAAACCTGTATCCTATTCCCCAGACGGTTTCGATATAATCAAAGCCAGTAGCTTTTTTCAGCTTTGAACGAAGATTGCTGACGTGAACGTTTATCGTGTTGTCCTCGATAAAATACTCATCGTTCCAGACGGATTCGTAAAGATTTGCTTTTGAAAAAACCTTTGAGGGGTATTCCATAAGCAGCTGCAGAAGCATAAGCTCCTTTGCTGTAAGCGGTATATTCTCGCCGCAGTAAGTGACGGTATGCTCGGAGGGGGAAAGCCGGAGCTCACCGCATACCAGTGCATCTTTGGCTTGTCCTGCAGTGCTTCTGCGAAGGACTACCTGTATGCGAACAAGCACCTCGTTCAAGTCGAAGGGTTTGAGTATGTAATCGTCAGCCCCCAGTCGGAGAACCTCCAGACGTGTTTCAAGCATTGACTTTGCAGAAAGCACAATTACGGGAATATCCGAATATGAGCGAAGCTCCGAAATAAGCCGTTCGCCGCTTTTGTCGGGAAGCATTAAGTCGGTCAGCACAAGGGAATAATCCTGCTTTTTCATAAGGGCTGAAGCTGTGATCCCGTTAAGTGCCGAGATCGTTTCAAAACCGTTCTGCCGCAGAAAAGAGGAGATCATATCATTGATATTTTTATCGTCCTCGATTATCAAGATCTTTCGGCTCATAAAATTCCCCTTTCAAAAGCAGATATTTCCTATATTATACATTATTTCATTGGATAAATCAATACATCGAAAACAGATGATCGGAGATCGCACCATTTTTTGTACACTTTAATGAGGGATTAGTATTAGCACCTTCTCCTCTCCCGTCCGCTTCTTCGGTAGTAATCCGTTTTATCCTTGTACATCTTTGTTTCTGCTTCAAACAAAAGCTTGCTCATGCCGTTTCCGTCGGATATCCCGAACGCTGAACCGACCGCCATTGCGATAGACGAATTTTCAAGCTCCGATTTGAGCAGAGCTGTTTTCTCATCCACAGCCGCTTGGCTCGTGTCGGTCAGTATGGCAAGAAGCTCGTCACCGCCGATGCGGAACAGCGTTTCTATCGGAAAAAGCTTCTTTAATACTGCACAGGCGTTCTGTATGTATTCATCGCCTGCACAGTGCCCGAAGGTGTCGTTGATGTGTTTGAGTCCCGAGATGTCACAGAAGATAAGTCCGAGGGGGACAGGCTCTTTAAGCCTTGCGCAGAGCAGGTTCATAGCGTGTCGGTTGCCGATGCCCGTCAGATCATCGGTAAGTCCCATTTTTTTCAGCTTTTCAAAAAGCCTTCCCCACTTTAAGCACGAACCGATGAAGATACCCGAGCCGAAAAAAACTTCAAGCGCTTCGGATCCCTTTTTTTGTTTGCATACGGGAAAGTTCTCCGCACAGCAGAAGCCGATCATCTCTCCGCCGTCATATATCGGAACAGCTGCAAAGGACTGAATGTCACGTTCCGTCAGGATTTCGGAAAGCGGTTCTCCGAAATCATCGCTTGTGATAACAAGACGCTTTTCTTTAGAAAGGATATCGTATATCTGTTCGCAGCGTTCACTCGTCATTTCGCATCCGTAAGCTGCACCCTCGGAAGCGTATCTGTGGGAAAGACGATAATCGTTTTCGGAGTCTTTTTCATAAATAAAGGCTCTTTTTGCATTGAGCGAAACGCAGGCTTTCTCAAGCATTATTATTGGCGGATCATTCGGATTTTCCGCCTGCATCGCACAGCAGAAAGCACAGCTCGCCCAGTTTTGACAAAGCTTGGCGTCCGCAGCATCGGAGTGCTGTATGAGTGCCGTCATTATCTCAAAAACGAGCGTTTTCCCGTCCGATTCTATAAGCGTTGTCTGAACCTCGGCGGCAGTATCGGGCAGGTTCCCGTTCACCGTCCTGCGCATGAATTCGCCGTGCCGAAGCAGCGCTTTTTCACCCTCGGTAAGGCTGATATTGTACTCGCCCTTCATATCTTTGTGTGCTTTTTTATTCATATAAACGACCTTTCCGCTTGAAAGCTCGGCAGCAGCGGCAGGCATATCAAAATTCTCAAAAAATTCAAGGATATAGTTCATCATTATCTCCATTCTGCGGAAGAAAAGTCTGTCCGTATAAAGTTTTGTTGATCGTGGACGATCATATTATGCAAGCAAAATGGCTTTCATATCTGATAAAGTTACATTCTATAATATGCAGAAAATCCCAGTTCTGTCATACAGTGAAAGAATATGCCGTGATTTTGTAAAAAGACATAAAATACAAGCCCGGATCCTTAAAGATTTGATGCGAAAAGACATTCATATTTTGTAAAAGGACTGCTGCATATTGCTTGATGAAATTTACTCTTTTAATTTAGTAAAACCGTATATTGACAATATGTTGCAACAGGTATATAATGTAATAAAATAGGAAAATTATAACTTTAATCAATAACCACTAATACTAATATCAAAAAAGGAGTTGTCCAAATGAAATTCAAAAAATTTCTTGCCGGATTGCTCGCTCTGGCGACAGCGACGCTGAATACTTCTGTTCCCATAACTGCGGAAGAAGCCGAAAAATCAGTTATTCCCACAAAGCCGCAGGCGGTGATCACAGAAAACTCAAATACGGAAGGATCGGAAAACAAGGAAGAGTCCGAAAATGCCGAAGAAGAGGTTGAAGTTGCCCGTGACGGTGATCCCGGTTCGGACGGAATGTTCTTTTACGATCCCGAATATGAGCTTTTCCGTGACCTGAACGGAAATGTTGTTGAACCTATAGATCATCACCCGATGATGAAGGATTATGCCGGTGTAAGTATCCCGAGTCAATATGATTCAAGAACGGTATTTGCAGATAAAGGCTACGCTTTCCCCGAAATAAAGAATCAGAATCCGACCGGAAGCTGCTGGGCTCATGCCGCCCTTGCCGCTTCCGAGATAAACGGTATTTTAAAGGGCGTTGTTTCACCGTCAAACTGCAATTTTTCCGAAGCGCATCTTAATTATTTCTCAATAGTCAGCGATAAGGATCCAAACAGCGACCTTTACGGCGATACCCTTTATGATTTTAATGAACCTTCCACCTACAGCGATTATTATCAGATCTACAATAACGGCGGAAATCAGATCATGGCCGCTACGGTGCTTTCAAGAGGCACCGGTCCTGCTTTTGAGCTTTCCGAATGGGATATAGGCTACGCCGAAGATAGTTCTTATGTAATTCTTGACACCAGCGGTGATTATCCCGTTATTTATGATACTGTGCAAAGCTCTGAGTTCTACATACATTCAACGGGATACTATTGTTATGAAAAGGACGGAACGGTGATCGTTTTAAACGGCAATCCATACAGACGCGCAAGGAACACTAAAAACGATCTTTATTTCACTCCGATCGAGGAGCAGTATCGTTATCAGAATGATTTTACCCTGCTGAATACCGAGAATTATGCCTATGATTATGATTCCTCCGATTTAAGCACTGTTAATAACGTCAAAGAAGCAATAATGGAAAACGGCGGTCTGACGATCAGCTATAATGCTAATGGTGATATCAGCTCCGAAGATGGATATTATTATCCTATGGAAGCATTTATAGCTACATATTCCGGTATCACCTCATCAACGTCAAAATCAAGTCTTCCTACAAACCATGCAGTGACTGTTATCGGCTGGGACGATTCCTATTCAAAAGACAATTTCTACTGCGATAGCTCTACTTATAAAATAGTTAATACGACCTTTAATGCCGCAGATCTCCGTCCGAAGAATGACGGCGCATGGCTCTGCAGAAACAGCTGGGGCGAAAACTTTGGCGACGGCGGATATTTCTATATGTCCTATGAGGAACCCGAGTTAAGAGGTATCTATTCCTACGAATTGACTTCCGCAGATACCTACGGAGATAAGATCTATCAAAACTTCGGCGTATACAGCAATCTGGGATATACATATAACAATGGCTATTCCATTGCGAATATCTTTACAGCGGAAGCAGATGAAGAGATCCCTGCCGTTTCCTTCTTCTCCTATGACAATAACGTTGATTATACCGTAAGCGTTTATACGGGTGTGTCTGCAAGCGCACCAATGAGCGGAACTCTCGCCGCTACGATATCAGGCACAATTGAACACGGCGGATATCATACAATTGATCTGCCGTCCTCCGTTTCGGTCGGAAATGGTGAAAAGTTCTCTGTCGTACTTAACACGAGTGATACAAAGTTATTAACAGATACCTATAATAAGGGTTCGGGTATCTCTTTCCGTTCGGGAACAAAATCGCCCTCATCCTCCTCATACTTCTATGATACATACAGCTACGGCTTTAATGTTTGCTTAAAAGCACATACGGCAAGCTCTTCATCATCCTTTGATGCTCCGAAAAATGTTAAGGCTGAAGCCGGAGATGGTGAAGTAACACTTTCATGGGATGCTGTTAAAGATGCAATGTATTATACTGTATATTGTTATACTTCAAAAACAGCGACCCAAGCGGATTCCTCTGATATCACGTTTGATACTACCCACACATTTAGTTTCTTGGATAATAATACTACCTATTACTTCCGTGTCACAGCTATGAACAACAGCTTTGAAGAATCTCCTATGTCCGACTGGGTTTCGGCAACGCCTTGTGTAAAGCCCGATGCACCGCAGAATCTCTCGTCACTGGCAGGTGATACAAGAGCCATTCTGTTCTGGGATCCTGTGGAAAATGCAGAAAGCTACAATGTATATTGTTATGACGAATCAAGTGATAGTTATTATCTTGTAGACAATACCACGGATACTTATATGATACTGATACAAATGTCAAATGATTATGAGTACAAATTGGTCGTAACTGCAGTTGCGAACGAAATTGAATCGGATCATTCCGAGCCGGAGTATATAACAGCATCTGCCGATAAGGACTTTGTCCTGCCGCCTTCAAATATCAAGACTGTTCCCGGAAACGGTTATGTAAAGCTCTCATGGGAAAATATGAA
Organism: Oscillospiraceae bacterium; assembly: GCA_051881815.1. Lineage (GTDB taxonomy): Bacteria > Bacillota > Clostridia > Oscillospirales > Ruminococcaceae > UMGS363. Next base: position 125,378 of record JBJEQP010000057.1, read on the forward strand.
GGGCGTTGATTATTACAACGTTTATTACGGTACCTCAAGCTTAGAAACAATGTCTTCGCTTGCCGGCACTACCGAAACAAACTCCTTAAAAGTAAGCGGTCTGACAAACGACAAGAAATATTATTTCTGGATATCCGCTCACTATGTGACCGACGAAACCTCTGCAAGGAGCAGTTATGTCGCAGCTACCCCCACGGCAGCCACTTCGCTTTCCTTCACAGAGCAGCCAACAGATGTGACCGTTATAGGCGGAACAAAGTTTGAGCTGACAGCTTCCGCCAAGGCAAGCTCCATGGAATGGCAGTATAACGACGGCACAGGCTGGCAGACGCTTCCTTCGTCGTGCAGTATCCATTATTCCGATGGGATCATGAGCTATACAGCAAAGGTTTCAAGCTCGCTTGCATATAAAGACTGCACGTTCCGATGCGTAGCTTCCGATTCGAGCGGAAACAGCCTCGCCTCAAATACGGTAAAGCTCAATTTCTACAGCGAATCGAGCGTAACGGTAAGTATGGTCACAGCTCTCGACAGTGCCGATCTTGTTAATTATGTAAATTACTTTACAACGCTTAACAGCGGCAACTTTGAGCTTACAGCGGCACAGCTGAAAGCTATAGAGCTTGTGCTTGCAGCCGATTATGCCGCATAAAACCGATATATTATAACATTTATTCCCCCTTCCGGAAGCGATAAAGCTTTCAAAGGGGGATTTTTTTGTGTTTTTCGTGTTTTTTAAAGTCATATATTGACAAGGTGTTGCAATGGGTATATAATGTAATAAAATAGGGAATTTATAACTTAAAATAAAATCAAAAAAGGAGATGTTTACATGAAATTTAAAAAATTTCTTGCCGGACTGCTGGCGTTGTCAACAGCGGCGCTGAATGTTTCCGTTCCGATAAGCGCAGAAGAAGTCGCAGAAGCGGAAGAAAACATTACAATTGTAGAAAGCATAAAAACCGAAGAAACCGAAAAATCGGAAGAACCCGAAAATACGGGCGATGACACCGTTGCAGGCGAAGGTAATATCGAAAGTGACGGTATGATCTTTTATGATCCCGATATCATGGGGTATCGAGATCAGAACGGAAATGTTTATTCGCCGCGGGATCAGCGTCCTTTTGCTACGGATGATGCTTTGGTAGGTGTGACTATCCCGAGCCAATACGATACAAGAACCGTATTTTCAGAAAAAGGCTACGCTTTCCCGGACATAAGGGATCAGGCTTCGACAGGAACCTGCTGGGCTCATGCGGCTTTGGCTGTTTCTGAGATCCGCGGCATTTTAGAGGGCGTTGTATCTCCTTCAAACTGCAATTTCTCCGAAGCGCATCTTGCTTATTTCGCAAGAGTCAGCGATAAGAACAGCAGCAGCGATCTTTACCGCGATACCTATTACGGTTTTACCGAGCCTGCCGTCTATAATGATTATTATAACGTTTATAAAGGTGCAAACCAGTTTGTAGCCGCTTCGGTACTTTCAAGAGGTACCGGTCCTGTTTATGAGCTTCCCGAATGGGATATAGACTATGCCGAGGATAATTCTTTGGTAATTATTGATAAGAGCGGAAGCTATCCCGTAATTTTTGATAAGATCACAAGCAGCGTATTATATCAGAATAGCAGCGGTTATTTGTGCTATAAAAAGGACGGAACAGAGATCGTTTTGGATGGTGATCCATACGACATTACAAATAATATCAAAAACGATCTTTTCTTCACTCCTATTGATGAGCAGTATCGTTATCAAAGTGAATACACATTGTTAAACTCCGATGACTACGCTTATAATTACAACGTTTCCGATTCAAGCTCCGTTGATAATATAAAAGCAGCTATTATGGAACACGGTGCTCTTACACTTGGTTATTATGCCGACACAAGACAGGGTATGGTCAGCTCCAAATACGGCTACTATTTACCGGAGGAAGCATTTGTTGCCAGCGGTTTAGTGACTTCGGACGGAACCCTTCCGGGAAATCATGCAATAACCGTTATCGGCTGGGACGATTCTTATTCAAAAAATAACTTCTACTGCGATAATACTTCCTACCAGTTTTCAAAAATTAATTCAGACAACAGTGTAACAACAACGACCTTTGCAGCCGCAGATCTTCGTCCGCAAAAGGACGGTGCTTGGCTCTGCCGAAACAGCTGGGGCGAAAATTGGGGCGACGGCGGATATTTCTATATGTCCTATGAGGAACCCGAATTAGAAGAGTTCTATACCCATGAATTAGTTTCAAAGGATACCTACGGGGATAAGATATATCAGAATTTCGGCGTAGCAAACGGCAGGGGATATATATACCCCAACGGTTATTCCATTGCGAATATTTTTACAGCGGAAGCTGATGAAGAGATTTCTGCCGTTTCCTTCTTCAACTATGACTTTAACATCACTTATTCCATAAGCGTTTATACGGGGGTGTCTGCAAGCGCACCGATGAGCGGAACTCTTGCTGCTACCATCAAATCCCAAACAATAGAACACAGCGGATATCATACAATTGATCTGCCGAATTCCGTTTCGGTTTCCAAAGGCGAAAGATTTTCGATAGTTCTTAATACAAGCGATACAGTATATCTGGTAGATACATACAGTAATGGCTCGGGTAACTCCTTCCTTTCGACTACACAGACTCCTGCATCATCCTCAAGTTTTGTAGATACATACAGCGGCGGATTTAATGTTGGCTTAAAAGCACTTACATCAAATAACAAAAAGCCGAGTGCTCCCACAGATCTTGTTGCCTTGCCCGGCGACACAGAGGCACTTATGTACTGGACTCCTGCGGCAAGCGCAGACAGCTATAACGTTTATCTCTTATCAAACGGAAGCTATTCGTATTTAGGAAGCGTTTCAGACAATTACGCAACGATAACCGGACTTACGAACGGAACCGCTTATCAATTTGCGGTAACAGCCGTCAAAGGCAGCCTGGAATCCGATCCGTCCGAATCCGTTACCGTAACGGCAAAAGCAGGTGAAGTATTATACAAAGCTCCGACAGGTCTTTCCGGAACGGCAAGCGATGAAACGGTTTCCCTTACCTGGAACGCTATGACGGGTGCAACATCCTATAAGGTTTATTACTACACCTCGGACAGCGCAGATTCAGCCACTCTCTACACTACCGTTACAACAAATTCCTGCAAGGTAACGGGACTCACCAATGATACCAAATATTATTTCTGGGTTTCGGCAAAATATATCAACGGCGGAGAATCGCTAAAATGCAGCTCCATTTCCGCAACTCCCGTATCATCGACCGGACCGAAGGCAACTAACCTTAAAGCCGTTCCGGGCAATGGACAGGTAACACTTTCCTGGAGCTGCCAAAGCAATACCACAAGCGTTGTATATTACGGCACTAAAAACGATGTATCTGCTGCAAGTGGATATAAAATCACCCGTGCGCAATCTATAACAATAACGGGTCTTACAAACGGCACAAGATATTATTTCTGGGTCAAAGCAGGATATGCAGATTATTCCGATGTATGCAGTGCTGTTCCCGGAACTGTGGCGCAGCCCGACGCACCGACAGGGCTCAAGGCAGTGAATCTGCATACGGACGGAACAATTGAATTCACTTGGAATGCCGTTGCAAATGCTTCGTCCTATAAATTCTACTACGATTACCCGAATTCTTCGGGAGGTCCTTTTGAACTGGGTGAGCAAACAGAAACCAGTGCGTACTACAAGGGCTTTACAGTAAATTCGACATACTATATTTATGTATCGGCTGTTGTAAACGGCGTTGAATCTCCTCTTTCCGAAAAGCTGGAATTCGTTCTTCCCGAAGCTCCCTCCAATCTTACTGCTGTCGCAAATGACGGATATGCAACACTTTCCTGGAACAGCGTTTCCGATGCGGTAAAATACAACGTGTATGCGACCACAGAGGACAGTGTTATTTATACCCTTTTAGGATCGACTGCATACAATTCCGTAGATATAACAAATCTTACTAACGGAACGACGTATTATTATGTAGTCACAGCCGTAAATAGCAGTATGGAATCGAATTTCTCCGATATCGTTTCGGTCACACCTGCAGCTGCTTCAACTTCGGGCGTTACCATTACCTCTCAGCCGACATCCATGACTATTGTGGGCGGAACAAAGTTCACAATGAGCGTTCAGGCAACAGGCACAGATCTCAGCTTTTTGTGGCAGTACAACAACGGCAACGGTTGGAAAACGCTGGAAACGGACAGCAATGTTTCTATTATAAGCAGTACAACAACCTCGGTTGTTTCGATAAAGAACACAGCCGGATATAAAGACTGCAAATTCAGATGTCTTGTTATGGACAATGACGGTAATTCCGCCGTATCAAATGCCGCTGCACTTTCTTTCTATGACGAATCAAATGTAACGGTAAGCATGGTCACCGCTTTGAGCAGCGAAAATCTTGTTAATTATGTAAACTACTTCACGGCGCTTAACAGCGGCAACTTCGAGCTTACAGCAGCACAGCTGAAAGCTATCGAACTCGTACTTGCAGCAGATTACGCCGCATAAAAGCATCATATCCGACACATCACAACATTTTATCCCCCTTTGGAAGCGAATAAAGCCTCCAAAGGGGGATTTTCCGTAAGAAAAATTGTTGACAAACCGATATAAATACGATATAATAAATGTATATATGCTTTAGGCGGCTGTCTGCCGTCCTATTTCTGAAAGGAGCAGACCATAATGGCAGTTAAAAAAATCAGAATGTCCGCTGAAGGACTTGCTAATCTTGAAAAAGAAAAAGAATATCTCATTACCGTTAAAAGAGCAGAGGTAGCACAGAAGTTAAAGGAAGCCCGCGGCTTCGGAGACCTTTCCGAGAACGCTGAATATGATGAAGCAAAGAACGAGCAGGGTATCGTTGAAGCTCGTATCCAGGAACTCGAAATGACCATCGCAAACGCTGTCGTTGTAAGCGATGAAGATATCTCCAGCGATGAAGTCGGCGTTGGTTCTTATATTGAGCTTCTCGATCTTGAGCTTGACGAAAAAATGAACCTCCAGATCGTTGGTTCTACGGAAGCTGACCCCGAAAACAACAAGATATCCGAGGATTCGCCTATCGGTATCGCTGTTTTAAAGAAAAAAGCAGGCGATGAGATAGAGGTCGACGCTCCTGTCGGCATCATCAGAATGAAGATCCTCAGCATCTCAAAGTAACCCCTTGAAATTTTTGCCGCTGATTGAAAGTCGGTCAGCGGTATTTCTATCTTGATATTGAAAGGAAAAAAGAAAATGGCAGAAGAAAATCTGAACACCAATCCTGCTGCCGAAGAGGAAGAAGTGCAGGACGTAAACGAGTATAAGAGAATTCGTATGGACAAGCTTGAAGAGCTAAAGGCTTCGGGCAAGAATCCGTTTGAAATAACAAAGTTCAACGTTACCGCTCACTGCGGAGAAGCAAAGGCTGCTTATGAAAAGCTTGAAGCCGAGTTAAAGGCAAAGGTAGGGGAGGAAGACCCCGAGGCTCTCAAAGCCGCTCTCGATGAAAACCGTCAGTATGTAAGCATCGCAGGAAGGCTTATGAGCCGCCGAGATATGGGTAAGGCTAACTTTATTGATGTCCGTGATTCCTCCGACAGAATACAGGTCTATGTCCGTATGAACGAGATCGGCGCAGACGAGTTCGCCGACTTCAAAAAGTGGGATATCGGCGATATTGTCGGCGTTGAAGGCTTCGTCTTCCGCACAAAGAAGGGCGAGATATCCGTTCACTGCGAAAAGATCACCCTCCTCACAAAGTCGCTCCTTCCGCTCCCCGAAAAGTGGCACGGCTTAAAGGATCAGGACACAAGATACCGTCAGCGTTACGTTGACCTTATCGTAAATCCCGATGTTGCCGATACATTTAAGAAGCGCTCAAAGATCATCGCTTCGATCCGCCGTTTCCTTGACGCACAGGGCTTTATGGAGGTCGAAACTCCTATGCTCGTCGCAAATGCAGGCGGCGCAGCTGCTCGTCCTTTCGACACACATTATAATGCTCTCGATGAAGATGTAAAGCTTCGAATCTCTCTCGAGCTCTACTTAAAGCGTCTTATCGTAGGCGGACTTGAAAGAGTCTACGAGATCGGCAGAGTTTTCCGCAACGAAGGCGTTGACGCTCGTCATAACCCCGAATTCACACTTATGGAGCTCTATCAGGCTTATACCGACTACCACGGCATGATGGACCTCACCGAGAATATGTTCCGCTATCTTGCAAATGAAGTGTGCGGCACAACAACTATCCCTTATGGCGAACATCAGCTCGACCTCGGCAAGCCATTTGAGCGCCTTACAATGACCGAAGCCGTAAAGAAGTATGCAGGCGTTGACTTCGATCGGATCGCAACACTTGAAGAAGCCCGTGCTATTGCAAAGGAAAAGCACGTTCAGTTTGAAGAACGCCACGCAAAGGGCGATATCCTCAACCTCTTCTTTGAGGAATATGTTGAAGAACACCTCATTCAGCCTACATTCATTATGGATCATCCCGTTGAGATATCTCCGCTCACAAAGAGAAAGCCCGATAAGCCGGACTATGTTGAACGTTTTGAGCTTTTCATCAACGGCTGGGAAATGTGCAACGCATACTCCGAGCTTAACGATCCTGTCGACCAGCGTGAGCGTTTCATCGCACAGGAAGAGCTGCTCAAAAAGGGCGACGACGAAGCAAACCGCATCGACGAGGACTTCCTCCGTGCGCTCGAGATCGGTATGCCTCCGACGGGCGGTATCGGCTACGGCATCGACAGACTTGTTATGCTGCTGACAAATTCTCCTGCTATTCGCGATGTTTTGCTTTTCCCGACGATGAAGAGTCTTGATTAAAAATAAAAATTCCCCGAATTCCTATCACACAAAATGAACCGACCCCAAAAAGTTAGACAAAATTTCAAAAGAAAAATTATACAAAGCGACCAGAAGCGATTTTGGTCGCTTTTGTTATGCGACTTTACATCTGTATTCAACAGGAGATAGACCATCAAGCTTAAGCTTGATGCGCTTGTTGTTGAAAGACTGTGTAAAACTATATCCAATTTGAGTAATGATACTGTTAAGAGTATTACTGCTAGAGAGTGGATTTTGTCTACTATTTAATCGAGGATTAGTATTAATACTAATCCCTCATTAAAGTGTAGACAAAAAATCTGCGCAAAATCCATATATGCGAGATTTTGCTTGATTTTTTGTACACTTTATAATCGGGGATTAGTATAACACTTTGTGCAGTTTTTACGGACAGAAAAAGCCTGACCCCAAACGGAGTCAGGCTTTTTTGATAGGTTTTTGTCAGCTGTGATTGTTTACAACACTGTCTTCTCTGAAAAGAAGCGATATGCACCATACTGCCGCAAGTGCGACAAGAATATAAAGTACGCGGCTTATTATTGCGCCTGTTCCGCCGAAGAGCCATGCAATAAGGTCAAAGCGGAAGATACCGACAAGTCCCCAGTTCAGACCGCCGATAATAAGCAGCGTCAGAGCGATTTTATCCCACATAATGCTGTTCCTTTCAAATGTTTATCAAACCCCGTGAATAGCTTATGCAGAAAAATTGCTTTTATTCAGCATTTTCATCTTCAAGAAAAAGAAGTTCGGGCAGAGTTGCAAGGAATTTCTCGTCAATAACATAATGTCCGTCTTCGTTCTGCGTTCCGCTTGAAAGGACAAGCGACGAGATCCTGCTTGAATCTCTGATAACGTATTTGATCGCTTTTTTTACTTCGTCATAATCGTAAGACGTTATGTCCGTGTCAATATCGGCGTTTATTACGGCAACAAAATAATCGTCAAGATTGTTTGCAAAGCCGGACTGGTTGGAAGTTCCTCTTGTTACAAGGTCGTTCACCACAACTCCAAGACATTTTGAACGATATTCTTCGCCCTGCGTGTAGTTCGGATAGGTGAGAATTTTGCGCAGCGCAGTCGAGTCGAGAAGCTGCTTGCCCGATTTGAAAACTGTGGTTTCGCCCGTGTCGGGATTGTCATAAACAAGATTGTACGGGATATCATAATCAATGCTTCCGAATATATCTGCAATAACGGAAAAGCTCGAACGGTTGAACTTTATGTATTTGTCGATCTTTATACCCAAACAGCTTTCAGCTGCTTCAACGGCCTTTTTTGTGCCGCCGTTGCGGTAGATGTTATATATCGTGTCCTCGTCCTCACCCGAATAAACGCTCGTGTTGCTCGGTATCGGCAGGAAAACGAACTGCTCTTCAGTCGGGACAAATCTTGCGATAAGAAAGCAGCTTCCGCTCTCTCTTTTTTCAGCGTCAAGGATGAGCAGAGCAGTCCGTGCATCCTCGGCTGACGGAGTATAATCTCCGAGAACGGTCATAGGCTGAAGCTCAACTCCGTTCAAGGGAGTGTCGGAAGTGTTTTTATCATCGCCCGAGAGTATGCTCGAAAAAGCAAAATAGCATATTCCGCCTGTTATTACAAGCGTCAGAACGATCGTTATTATATATGTAAGAATTACCTTCGATGATTTTTTTGCCATAAAAAACTCCTTTATCCGTATTGCCAAATTCATTTTATGGTGGTATAATAACAATATGTGCCGCAAAGCATCAAAAAGTCAGCTTGACGGGAGAAGCCTTTGCTTCGTTTGCGACAGAGGTTATCGCTGAAATGTTTATCACACGGATCTCGATGCCTGCTTTCTCGGCAAGGCGGATAGTCTGCCCCGTGCCGCTCTTGTAGCTGCTTACAGCTGCGATGAGCCTTGACGAGTTGTCTATCATAAAACGGTTCCGCATCTGCATACAGTCCTTGCTGTATTCTTCACTCACATAGATGATTTCGGCGGCTTCGTTTAAAATACAGCCATAGATGAATTTTTCAAAGCTGCGCAGATTTTTCGGCTGTGCCCTGTACGGTGAGGCTGCAACAAGCTCGATGCGAGGATCCTTTCGCTTGAAATCAAGCACAAGCTCGCCTGCGATAAGGTCGATGCCCCGTGCAAGACCCGTGATAAAGCAGGTGTAGCCGTCATCTATTGCGGACTCTATCTCCTGATGCAGCAGCGACCTTATCACTCCCATAACGGGGGAGGAAATATCACCGCCGTCGGGCAGCTTTTCGGGACGATGCCCTGAAAAACAGACGGTTTTTTCTTTTGGTATAATGAATTCGGACATTGTTTTCTCCATATCATTTATCAAATAGCGTTATATAATAATTTTAACACATACATTCGGTTTTTGCAACCGATTTATACAAAAAAGGAGCTTTTGAATGGAATTTTTTCATAAAAGGACATGGGCGGAAATAGACCTCGACGCCGCCGAAAAGAACCTTGCTGTCCTTAAAGGATCTATAGACGGAACAAAAACACGCCCCTGCTGCGTGCTTAAAGCATTCGGCTACGGTCACGGCGATGTAAACCTTATGAAGCTTTACCAGTCGCTTGGCGTTGATTTTTTTGCCGTTTCAAATATTGATGAAGCAATTGGTCTGCGCAGGCACGGCTGTGCAGGAGATATACTTATCCTCGGTTATACAGCGCCGCAGTATGCCGCAGAGCTTTCACGCTTCGATATAATTCAGACGGCAGTTTCGGCAGAGTACGCAAAAGAGCTTTCCGAAGCCGCAAAAAGTCCCGTCCGTGTTCATATAAAGCTTGATACGGGAATGGGAAGAATAGGTCTTATCGCAAAGAACAGAGAAAAATGCCTTGAAGAGATCGCAGAGATACGCTCGCTTAAAAACCTCGTCTGTGAGGGCATCTTTACGCATTTTGCAGCCGCAGACAGCTTTGAAAAGGAAAACTGCGACTATACTGATATGCAGAAGGAGCTGTTTTTTTCTATCGCAGAAGAAGCAGGCGGCTTTAAGGAAGTGCATTGCCTTAACAGCGCCGGCGCAGAGCTCCACTACGACAGCAGAAGCACGCTCGCAAGGTTCGGAATCCTTCTTTACGGTCTTGACCCCGATCCGCTGCTAAAAATGCCCGAAGGCATCGAGCCTGTAATGGAGGTCAAGTCGGTTATCGGATACATAAAAAAGCTGCATAAGGGCGACTGCGTGAGCTACGGCAGAACGTTCACCGCCGACCGTGAAATGATCGCAGCAACGCTCCCGATCGGCTATGCAGACGGATATCCTCGGCTGCTTTCAAATAAGGGCGAGGTTATTATATGCGGAAAAAGAGCGAAGATACTCGGCAGAGTTTGTATGGATCAGACCATAGTCGATATAACGGATATCCCCGAAGCAAAGGTCGGAACGGAAGTGACAATTTTCGGAAAAGGCGAGATCACCGCAGATGACATCGCAGCATTGTGCGGCAGCATCGGATATGAGATTATATGCGCCGTATCTTCGAGAGTGCCGAGAGTTTATATGAAGAACGGAAAGGTCGTAGATGTTGTAAATATTTTATAATTTCATAATTATGGGAAACAATCCGCGAAGCGACTAAAGTTTACGTCCACGCTTTTTAAAGGGTGGTGGGGTTCCAAGGGGCAAAGCCACTTGGTCGCTCTCCTCGGAGAGCGAAACTCCTTAAACTATGGCACATAATTTTCTGCAAAAGCGAAATTTTATCAAATATAAAGCGCAATTCACGAACAAAAGGTTAAATCCGAACGTGAGAAATCATTTTCGGAAACAATAAATTCGTGAATTGCGCTTATTCTATTTTCCTAAAGCAAACCTTCCTCGGTGTAAAATGCTTTGAGCGAAGCGATAAGCATTTTAAGCCGACACCGTTTGAGCATCTGTGCAAAAAGTATCAGAAAAAACGTTGAGGTGGATTCCATATCCGCCCACAAATAATGTCGATTTAACCAAAAACCTTGTAGGGGATGGGTTTCCCATCCCGCAGCGGTTACGTCTTTGTACAAAATTCCACGAAACAAGGCGGTTGTCATTTTTTTTAGGAGAACATAGATACAGCATTACCGTTCGTAAACTATAACATGTTCCGTTGTGTGAAAACACACTCGCTTCGCTCGTTGTTTTCACGTTCATATTGAATAGCTGTTCATATTGAGTTGAAGCGTAAATCCACTCACTGCGTTCGTGAATTTACGCTTCAAGGAAAGTTTAATACTAATCCTCGTTTAAAAGGTTGACAAATACAGCAGAATATGATATAAAT
>JBJEQP010000058.1:0-2650 GCA_051881815.1 Oscillospiraceae bacterium
CAAGTCCCTCGTGATAGCCGACCTTGACATATCTGTCGGTCTTGCTCCTGTAATTATGCCAGAAAAGTCCGTGCTTTCCGTCAAATGCATCCACATCATCAATAATGCGGTAATTGTTTTTCAGCAGATATTCATATACGTTCTTGTCTGCCCTGACGTAAAGTGGATTTTTCAGTACGGCAGCGATATTCGGTGCATCAAATCCCCTTGTAACTGTGCCGTCCCCTTTCGGAGCGTCCATCGGGAGATTGTTATCATTTATATACATAATAACATCTCGGAGCGATGCTTCGGGATTTGCGTAAACATCATACATTGCTCTGACGGTAACAGCGGAATCGTAAGGAACAAGTACGGAGCCTGTCTTTCCGTTTATGGTCTGTCTTGAACTCTGATAGCCGAAATACACAACTCCACCTTGATAAAAGCCTGTTTCCTGTGCTTTGGTATCATAGGAATCCTTTACTCTCGCCGCAATCGCTTCACGCTCAAATTCGGCAAAGTTCAGAAGATTGTTACGCATCATTCTGCCCTCTTTGGTATCCGTATTGAACGGCTCGCAAAGGGAAACAACGCTTACTCCCAGCTTGTCAAGCTCATCGGTGATGTTCAGATATTCACGCATATTACGGCTGAAACGGTCGTACTTCTTAACAACTATCTTGGAAACAAGTCCCTCTCGACAGTCCTCGAACATCTGCCTGAATGCAGGTCTGTGCTTTATGTCCTTGCCCGACTTTCCATCTTCCTCGTAAACCTTGTAAAAAGCATCCTCCCCTACAAATTTGATACAGTCCGCTATCTGAGCAGGAATGGAAAGAGAATTATTGCCCTTTTCCTTGTCGCTGACGGAACGGCGAACATAGATCGCTATATACTTATTCATAATAAATTACCTCCGAAATAGTTTATAAATTTTCAGAGGCGATTTTACGTTATAATCATTATAACATATTCGCCCCTGAATTTCAACACTTTAAAGCGATATTTTCAAAATTATTTACGCTGATTTCCCAGGCTCGGACTTGTCTGTGTCTGTGTCCGATTTCTCGGTTCTCTTATCGGCAGCCACAAGAATGTCATAGATCTGGTTGATCCTGTTCCTCTTGAAGCTCTCGCTCACATCTTCGGGAATGTGAGATGTTACCTTAATACCATTAACGGTACGCTCGATTATTCTTTCTTTCATAAGCTAAAATGCTCCTCTCTTTTTGTGATTTCTTTTGTTCATTTATATTTGCAAAGCTCAGCGGCTGTAACCACTCCGCTTTTTTCTCGTTTCGGCTCTCTGCCGTTCTTCGGCTCGTTCCTTTTCTGCCACTTTTTCAAGAGCCTTATCTGCCCAGTCAACCATATGCTCAACAACCTCCCTAAACTGTTTCTTAGGCGGTTTGGACAGATTTGCTTCATATTCCTCAAGCTCTTTCTTTCCGGAACGTAAGCAGCGTTCATAATCGGTTTCTGTCTGACGGATAAATGTGGTGTAATGAGCTGTTACGGCTTTCTTTTCGGATATCGCACTTTCATATTCACCCTGCATATCCGCAAGCTCTAATCGGAATTTTTCAAGCTCTGAGGCAGCATTGTCAATATCTTCTCTCATCGAAATTTGACTTTCAATGCAGGGCTTCATATTTTTGTATTCGTCATAATACTTTGCAATACCCGTTTTATGATACAAGCCTGTCATTTCAATGTATTTATCGCCGTTTTCGACGATATACTCCAGTTCCTTTATCTTAGCTTCTATCGCCCTGCGACGTTCGACAAGTTCATCACTTTTCTTTGCTATGATGTTGACGTGCTTTTCAAAGTCCTCTTTGGAATGGATATTATGCTCGTGAATGTAGCAGAGCAGTTCCGCACTCCTGCGAAGCTCGTTGTATGTAACGTTGACGAACAAATCGTCCTTTCTGTAAAAGCCTATCTGTATCTGCCGTAAGCAAATGGCATATTCCCTCTGTACTCCCGTATAGGACAAAACCTTGTCAAGCAACATTTCTTTATCCTTATTCTCAATGCGATACTTCAATTCCTCCAGACCGTACCCGTCCCCTAACTTTAACGTTCTGACACCTTGACGTTTACCGAAATTTTCAGGCTTTACGCATAAATACTTGCCCTTACGAACAAGGTATCCGCAATCACAAAGCTGCACCACCAAATCGTCAATACTGCGAACATTCTCCATAAGCACGATTCTGTCAATATCATCGCAAAGCTTCTGCTTCCACGATGTGCCGTTCTTACGGGCAAGCCACTCGGCATAATTCTGATTTGCGTTCCATTTGGGATTTGCAATAACGCTGAGATTTTTGAGCCTGCAAAGCTTGTTGATTTTTTCCTTGCAGAGATTCAAGGTCTTTTTGTTATCAAGCCACCGTTTCCCGTTCATATTGAAAGCATTTGCAGCTAAATGAACGTGAATGTTCTTTGTGTCTGTATGGGTCGCTATCAACACCTGATGATTATCTCCGAAAATCTCTTTTGCCCACTGCTCTGCAATTCTGTGAGCTTCCTGCGGAGTGACTTCATCTCCCTCGAATGAAATGACATAATGGTGCATTTTGATATGCTCTTTCCCAACGGGTTTGACTGTTCGGTGGAATTTCTCTCCTGCATAATGTTCATAGCAAAGTCCCATTTCGAT
>JBJEQP010000059.1:0-14193 GCA_051881815.1 Oscillospiraceae bacterium
TTGATCCACTTGAATACCTTGCCGCAGATGTAGATGCCGTAGCAAGGAGGTGTGTTGTAGAGAGAGTCGTTGTCAGCCTGTGTCTTATACTGGAGCATTGTCGGTGTATTTTCAACATAAGGCTTTTCGGGGATAAGGTCTTCACGGATGATAGCGATAACAACGCCTGCAGGACCTACGTTCTTCTGAACGCCGCCGTAGATAACGCCGTACTTTGTAACGTCAACAGGTTCGGAGAGGAAGCAGGAAGAAACATCGGCGATAAGAGTCTTGCCCTTTGTGTTGGGGAGCTCGTGGAACTTTGTGCCGTAGATAGTGTTGTTTTCGCAGATATAAACATAGTCTGCATCATCGTCGATAGGAAGATCGGAGCAGTCGGGGATATAGGAGAAGGTCTTATCAGCGGAAGAAGCTACAGCGTTAGCCTTGCCGTACTTCTGTGCTTCCTGCCAAGCCTTCTTTGCCCACTGACCCGTAATTATGTAATCGGCAACGCCGTTCTTCATAAAGTTCATAGGGATCATAGCGAACTGCTGCGAAGCGCCGCCCTGAAGGAAGAGCACCTTGTAGTTATCGGGGATATTCATAAGGTCGCGAAGATCCTGTTCAGCGGTCTTGATGATCTCTTCAAAAGCCTTTGAACGGTGTGACATTTCCATAACGGACATTCCTGTGCCGTTGTAATCAAGCATTTCTGCAGCTGCTTCTTTAAGAACTTCCTCGGGAAGTACAGCAGGACCTGCACTGAAGTTATAAACTCTGGACATATTAAAAGCCTCCAATAATAGTATTACAGTATTAAGGAACCGCCGGTCCATATATCGGCTTTTTCCTAATAAAAGAAAATATACATATACATTATAAACCCTAAAGAAAATATTGTCAAGGCTATAAAGGCTAATATTTGCAGCATTAAATTGTGCATTATGCTTTTCCTAATGCGTAATTTTATTCGGCAGCACCGCATAAAGGTATTAATAGATAAAAACTCGGGCGGATATAGAATCCACCCCTACATTTTATGATATCATAATAATTACGCAATTACGATGCACAGTTTCGCAGTGCATTACGCATTACGCATTGATTTAAGGCTCTTTCCAGAAGCCGCCTTTATGGAAATTCTCATTTCCGAGGGGCGTTGCCGTTAACTTAAAGATGACGCAGCCGTCGGGACAGACGATAGTTTTGCTGTACTTGCTTTCGCCGCCGAGGCTGGTAAGATCTCCGCCGCTTCTTACCGCTTCCATAAGCGGATAGAGCATCATCATAGTTTTGCTGCAAATACCATAGCCGTCCTCATTCACGGGACAGCCGTATGTACAGCGGTACTTGTCGCCTATCTCCTCACCGTTGCGGCAGTAATTTTCCGTTTTATCGCCGCGCAAAAATCCCGTTACTTCGACTTCGAATTCATATTCTTCGGCATACCATTTTTTCATGGGATTCATCCTTTCTCGTTATTGTTTTAAACAAAATTGATTTTTTACAATCCGACTTTCATACTAATAACCATTTGTTCTATGGATAAAGGCGGCGGATAGAATACGTCCAATCAAGGAAAACGACTGCAGGCAGGCTGCCGCCTGTCAAAGGAGTTTGACGCAGAGTGGGCGTATTATAGCTGCCGTATTTTATCCATAGGTTAAATGGTTATTAGTATTAGTCTTACGGTTGATTTGATATTAGTATTACAATAATATAAAACGTGGGCGGATATAGAATCCGCCCCTACATTTTTATGAAATCCTAATAATTACGCATTATGAATTACGCATTACGCATTAGAAAAGCCCCGAGATATTTCCGTTATTGTCGCAGTCGATCTTGAGTGCCGCAGGTGCTTTGGGAAGTCCCGGCATTATCATGATATCACCTGTGAGCGCAACTACGAAACCTGCGCCTGCGGAAAGCTTGATATCTCTTACTGTGATAGTGAAGTTTTCCGGTTTGCCGAGCTTTGTCGGGTCATCGGAGAGTGAATACTGCGTCTTTGCAACGCATACGGGTGTATCGCCGAAGCCAAGTGCTTCGATCTCTTTGAGAGCCTTTTCTGCCTGTGATGTGAACTGAACTCCGTCGGCACGGTAGATCTCCTTTGCGATGATATCAAGCTTTTCCTTGATAGAAAGCTTTTCATCGTAGAGGTACCGGAAGCTGTTCTCTGCTGTTTCGATAGTATCGCAGACCTTCTGTGCAAGGTCTGTGCCGCCTTCGCCGCCCTTTGCGAATATCTCTGCGAGAGAAACGGGAGTATTGAGCTCTTCGCAGACCTTCTTGATAACTTCTATCTCTGCGTCCGTATCCGTATGGAATCGGTTGATCGCAACAACAACGGGAAGACCGAACTTGTGCATATTTTCAATATGTGTTTTAAGGTTCACAACGCCCTTTTCAAGAGCAGGAACATTCTCTGCGGTAAGCTCTGTCTTCGGAACTCCGCCGTTATACTTTAGCGCTCTGATAGTTGCAACGAGAACTACGCAGGAAGGCTTTAAACCGCCGAATCTGCACTTGATATCGAAAAACTTTTCTGCGCCGAGGTCGGAGCCGAAGCCTGCTTCTGTGATAGCGTAATCGCCGAGTTTAAGAGCAAGCTTTGTTGCACGGAGAGAGTTGCAGCCATGAGCGATATTTGCGAATGGACCGCCGTGCATGATAGCAGGATTGTTTTCAAGCGTCTGAACAAGGTTAGGCTTAACAGCGTCCTTAAGGAGAGCGGTCATAGCGCCCTCTGCGCCGAGGTCGTGAGCGTAAACGGGCTTGCCGTCATAAGTATAAGCAACGAGTATCTTTGAAAGGCGCTTTTTGAGGTCGGCAAGGTCGGAAGCAAGGCAGAGAATAGCCATAACTTCGGAAGCAACGGTAATTCTGAAACCGTCCTGACGGGGGATGCCGTTTACCTTGCCGCCCATACCGATAACAACGTTTCGGAGCGCTCTGTCGTTCATATCAAGGCAGCGGTCGATCATGATCCTTCTCTGGTCGATGCCGAGAACGTTGCCCTGCTGCATGTGGTTATCGAGAAGTGCGCAAAGGAGGTTGTTTGCAGCTGTGATAGCGTGCATATCGCCTGTGAAGTGGAGGTTGATATCCTCCATAGGAACGACCTGCGCATATCCGCCGCCTGCAGCGCCGCCCTTGATACCGAAAACGGGACCGAGCGAAGGTTCACGAAGCGCAAGGACAGCCTTCTTGCCGATCTTTGCCATAGCCTCGGTGAGTCCGACGGAAATTGTAGTTTTTCCCTCGCCTGCAGGTGTCGGGTTAATAGCCGTAACAAGGATAAGCTTGCCGTCGGGGTCGTTCTTTGTCTTTTCAAAGAGTTCCTCGGAAAGCTTTGCCTTATAGTGACCGTAGGGTTCGATCTCGTCCTCTGTTATGCCGAGCTTTGCTGCAACTTCGGAAATTTTGAGCATTTTTGCCTGCTGTGCGATTTCGATATCTGTAAGCATATCGTTATCCTCCAAATCATTTTTTCTTATATTCCTTTATCAAAAAAGCAGAATGACGGAGTTGACCGAAAATTCTGCTTTCAGCTTTTATAATTATAGTTATAGTGCGACCTTTCTCACCGAGGTTCCGGGGAAGGACTTCTTCTCGATATCTGCGCCGAGCTTGCGGAGCTTTTCTTCAAAGCATTCGTATCCACGCTCTATATGGTAGATATCTTCTATCTCGGTAACGCCCTTTGCGGCAAGTCCTGCAATAACAAGAGCTGCGCCTGCTCTCAGATCGGGAGCAGTGACGGGTGCGCCCATGAGCGAACCGACGCCCTCGATAACTGCGACCTTTCCGTCAACGGAGATATTTGCGCCCATTCGGCGAAGCTCGTCAACATAGCGGAAGCGGTTGTCGAAAATGCCCTCGGTTACGATGCTCGTTCCTTCCGCAAGGCAGAGGAGGGTTGAGATCTGCGGCTGCATATCGGTCGGGAAACCCGGGTGCGGCATAGTCTTTATGCTCGTTTTAACGAGCGGACCGTCCACCGAGATCCTTACCGCATCGTCAAATTCCTCAACGGTAACGCCGATCTTTTCAAGCTTTGCGGTTATGCTTTCAAGGTGCTTCGGGATAACATTCTTTACAAGCACGTTGCCCCTTGTAGCGGCAGCGGCGATCATAAAGGTTCCTGCCTCGATCTGGTCGGGAATAATTGCGTATGTTGCGCCTTTGAGCTTCTTCACACCTCGGATCTTGATAACATCGGTGCCTGCGCCCATGATATCTGCGCCCATTGAGTTGAGGAAGTTTGCAAGGTCAACGATATGCGGTTCCTTTGCCGCATTCTCGATTATAGTCATACCTGTCGCTTTTACAGCGGCAAGCATTGTGTTTATAGTAGCTCCGACAGTTACCATATCGAAATATATCTGCGAACCGATAAGGCTGTCTGCACGGATATCAATCATGCCATGGTCAAGAGCGCACTGTGCTCCGAGTGCGGAAAACGCTTTGAGATGCTGGTCTATCGGACGGTCGCCGAGGTAGCAGCCTCCGGGCATTGCAACTCTTGCACGTCTGAATTTTCCCAGAAGCGTTCCGAGGAAATAGTAGGACGCTCTCATGTGCTTTGCCATTTCATAAGGAACGATGGGCTCGTTAATGCCCGTTGCGTCGATCCTTACAGTATTTTTATCAAGGAACTTAACGTCTGCGCCCATTTCGATAAGTATGCGCAGACTGATAGAAACGTCGCTTATCTGCGGAACGTTTTCCAGTATGCAAGCCTCGTCCGAAAGGATAACAGCAGGTATGATCGCAACGGCTGCATTTTTCGCGCCGCTTATCTCGACCTCACCGTTAAGGATCCTGCCGCCCTTTATAACAAACTTCTCCAAGTTTTTTCTCTCCCATAAAAAACGAATATATAAACCGGACGATATGTCCGACGAATCATTATATAAATATGTACGTCACAGTCATCAAGCGACTGCACGCCAATATTTATTATAACACAAACGGAAGAAAAATAAAAGGCTTTTTTCATATTTTTTATTACAGAAATTTAGTCGGTTCTGCTGATATAAATGTTAATATCCGCCAAAACAGGTGATCTTAAAGGCAAAAAGCACTATCTTCTGACAGTTTTCCTTTTCAGCTTGACATTATACATATTTTTGTCCGCAGTTTTTATCATATCCTCCATGGTGATGACTTTTCCGAAAGGAACCGTCGCAAAGCCGCAGCTGCAGCCGACCTTATACGGGAGTCCCGACATCTCGTTGTACTTAACGAGATAATCCTCAACAGCAGCAACACACTGTGCTGCTTCCTCCTCGGTCTCGCTGTGGAAAACAACGCAGAATTCATCTCCGCCCGTACGAGCGCACACTGCGTCCTTCGGCATGGAGTTCTTTATTGCGCTTGCGGTCACTACGATAGCATTATCGCCGCCCTCATGGCCGTAGGTATCGTTTATCGGTTTCAAGCCGTCAACATCGGCACAGACAATGTTTATATATCCGCTCTTGTTCTGCATGATCTTCGGAGCGAAGGTCTGGAGTCCTCTGCGGTTGCATATACCCGTCAGCGGATCGGTCATATTTATATTCCGAAGCTCATCGGCAACATCCTGAAGCTCCTTGTTAAGGTAGAACGTTCCGGCATTGTTGGAAAGGTTCATTGTCCAGGTAAGGAAAAGCTCGCCGTTGCCTTCAAGCTTTCGCGGACAAAATGCGAAATATCCAAGAAAACAATTGCGGAAATAGATCGGAACAAAGCTCATCAATATCGGCTTATCCCTGCCGAGAAGCTGATTCGGTATAAGCTCTTTTGTCGGGAAGACCGTTCCTGCAGGCACATCATGTCCGAACGGCAGCATGGAAACCATTCTATCGCCTACTCCGAAATAGCCTGTTTTGTTCTGGAACTTGACTCTGCCCTTTTCTACATCATCGCTGACGCAGATATAAAGCTCGTTCAACTCAAAAAATTCCGCAAGCTTTTTAGCACTGCCGAAAAGCTGCTCCGATGTTTCCGCTGCGGAGATCTTCGTATTCATATCAATAACACGGAAATCAAATTCATGGCTGTGATCTCGCTCGTTATAGAACCGATCGTAAAAGGAATCCCACTCCTTTTTTTCGACTTCGCAGCCGCAGGATTCGTTTATAATAAGCTCCGCTTCCACCTTTGATATCTTCGGAGTTTTTTTGCCGCTCCATATACTTTCAAGCACGGAAACAGCTTTCTTTCCTGCTTTTATGTATGCGTGTCGGACCGTTGTTATGGTCGGCTTGTATCTTTCGCAGTCGGCAATGCCGTCAAAGCCCGTCACAACGATATCATCGGGTATTTTCAGTCCTCTTGACTTTATTTCGTCCATACAGAAGAAAGACATTGTGTCGCTTGCGCAGACGATAGCCTCGGGGATGTCGCCCGAATCAAGGAATTCCCTTGTACAATCCTGCGCCCACTTCCAGAACCTTCCGTATGCGACTCTTTTCTCGTCAAACGGGATGCCGTGCTTTTCGAGAGATTTTTTATAAGCCTCAAGGCGTTCCTCGGTCTGGATATTCCCGGGGAAGCCGCCGATAAAGTTTATCTTTTTAAGCCCGTGCTTCTCGATAAGATGATCCACAACAAGCCCCATAGCCTTTTTATCGCTCATCCGAACGTTATATTCAAGCTCATTCAAAGGATCACTCACATTGACGATCGGGACATTGTGCTCCGCCGCTTTTTTCGCAATATCAAAAAGCACATCGGTCTTTAGTATATTATCGCCGAAAACTATGATGCCGTCAAGAATATCATAGTTTATAATATTGTATATCTCCAGCTCTCCGCGGAGGACATTCTCGGGGATAACTCTGTCCGAGCCCAGCTCGACTTTTGTCATAAGGTTCGAAAAAATAAGCAGGTCTATATCATCGGCGGCACACTTCTCGCGGATGCCTTCAATAATTCTGGATTCATACTCCCAGTTATAGCTGGTAACGCAGACTGCAACCGCCTTTCTTTTTTTCATAAAATCCGCCTCCGAAAAATTTGGAGAGTTCTTCTCCTACGAATATTTATCTATATTATATCATAATCCGACATATAAATCAAGGATTTTCGGTTATTTTTTCTTTTCCGCAATATAACAATTCCCCGGGATAAAATATGTATAATTCGCTTTATACTAATATCAAATCGTTCTATAGACAAAGCCGACAGATAGAATAATCCAAGTCAAGGAAAGCGACCGCAGGCAGGCTGCCGCCTGTCAAGGGAGCTTGACGCAGAATTGGATTATTATATCCGAGGATTTGTCTATAGGTTGATTTGATATTAGTATTATACTATAAAACTATAGATAAGTATAACGTCTTCACCGCACTGTATCAAACCCTAAAAACGTATAATGCTTGATTTTTCCATAAAACTATTTTTTAAGTTGACACAAGCAGTAATTTATGTTACAATAAAATTACAATATTATGATTATTGTTTACCATATAGTAAACGTTTACGGTTAATAATTCTATAAAAAGCGATCTGCCCGAAAGGTGATAATGAATGGATAGAAAAAAATCGGGGTCAAAAAAGCAAACAGTACTTCTGATCCTGTTCACACTGATATATCTTCTGCTTAACCTGCTTACTGTCGCCGTTTCCAAAAGCGGCAATAAGATCTTAACACTCGGCCGCAACACCATCCCTACATACAGTGTAAACGGGATCATTTCGGGTCTGCAGTTCTTTATGTGCATCTGTATGGTAAGCGTGGAGTATAAAAAAGGACGCATCGTTTCAACCGTTCTTATAGCTATGTCTATCATCGGCAATATAACCGAGATATTAAGATCGCATATCTTGACTTCTCTCCCCGGCATCATCAACCTTATAGTTTCTCTTATCAGCATCTATCTGCTGTGTAACCAGCTCGAGATACGCGAAAAGAGCATCGTAACCGATTATCTAACCAATCTCATCAACAGACACGGTCTTGTCCGCACGCTCACCCAGAAGATCTCCAAAAAAGAACCCTTCTGCGTTATGTATATCGACTTTGAGAATTTCAAGCTCGTCAACGACAGCCTTGGACACCGCTGCGGTGATTTTGTCTTAAAAAAGATAGCCGAAAGGATACAGACAGCTGTCGGTGACAAAGGCATCCTCGGAAGGATCGGCGGAGATGAGTTCATCTTCATTTTCTCCGATAAATATGATGCTGTCGAAATGTCAAACACTGTTTTGTCTTCAATAAATGAAAAGATCGAGATCCCGACAGGCGATAAGATCGTTGATTTCTATATGTCGGCCTTCGTAGGAATCTCCCGATACCCCGATGACGCCGCCGACCCCGAGCTGCTCATAAAATATGCGGATATCGCAATGAATCATTTGGGCAAAAACAAGCAGGACAGAATAAACTTTTTCGACAAGGAAATGGAAAAGGGACTTCACCGCCAGATGACGCTTGAAAGGATCATAAAAGAGGGACTTAAAGAGGACAACTTCTACCTTGTCTATCAGCCGCAGTACAGACTTGACGTGAAAAAGCTCCGAGGCTTTGAGTCGCTAATCCGTCTTAAAACAGCCGCAGGGGAATTCATCAGCCCCGGCGAGTTCATCCCCGTAGCCGAGCGCACCGATCTTATCCTTGAAATTGATGATTACGTTATCCGCAGAGCGATCCGTGAGTTCAAAGAGCCTGTCGAAAAATCAGGGCGTTCTTTTATCGTTTCCGTAAATATCTCCGCCAAGAACATCGCATTCCCGGGATTTGCCGAAAGGCTGAAAGAAATGCTCGATGAAGCAGATTTTCCTGCCGAATGCTTTGAGGTGGAAATAACGGAATATTGTCTTGCAGCATCGGTCGAGATCACGATAGACAATATAGAAAAGCTCCGCAGCATGGGAGTCCACGTTGCCCTTGATGACTTCGGGACAGGCTATACGTCGCTTTCCTATCTTGCCAAGCTTCCGATCAATCTTCTCAAGATCGACAAGAGCCTTATCGACAATATCGAAACGGATGAAAAGAGCCGTGAATTTGCAAATGCCGTTATCTCGCTCGGACACCTTATGAACTGCGACGTTATTTCCGAGGGCGTTGAAAGCGAAACACAGTTAGGCATACTGGGCGGTCAGAACTGCGACTTCATCCAGGGCTATGTTTGGGGCAAACCGCTCGAATACGAAAAAGCCGTCGAGCTTTGCTCAGAAAGTCACAATTGATCTATAACAATCACAGCTGAGGGACAAATACTCCCTCGGCTGATTTTTTTCAAAAATCTTATAAGCAAATCAATAATTTGTGAATTTCTTGTTCATTTAAATGCAAGAAATATTCAACACTCTTGCAGCCGAAACAACTCTCCGCTGCGCTTCAAAAGGCGGCAAATCCTTATATCAGCGTGATTTTATGTTTTAAATATTTTCTGCGTGAGCATAATATGCGTTTTAGTGTATTTTGACAAATATGCAATTTGCTATTGACAATCTTGCAAAATAGTGATAAAATGTATTCCAGAACATAAGAATATGGGCAATGTCGGCGGATGACTTTCAGGGAATTTGCTGTCGGCAGATCCGTGTGTTCCGATGAAAGACTGTCGGAACAATGCGAAAGGAATGGTTATACATGTGTACTATAATGGGCTTCTGCGGCGAAGGCAGCGGAATGGAAAGCGTTACTAAAGGACTTGAAGCGACTGTTTCAAGAGGACCGGACGACTGCCGTATAATGGATCTTAAGCACGGCGTTCTCGGTTTTCAGCGCCTTTCGATCATGGGACTTACTCCCGAGGGAATGCAGCCTTTTGAGCTGAACGGCAGCTACGCTGTCTGCAACGGCGAGATATACGGCTTCAGAAAGATCCGTGACGAGCTGATAGCAAAGGGCTACACCTTCAAAAGCGGAAGCGATTGTGAGATACTTCTTCCGCTGTATAAAGAATACGGCACGGATATGTTCGCAATGCTCGACGCAGAGTATGCCTGCATAATCTTTGACGGCGAAAAGAATGAATTCATCGCCGCAAGAGATCCTATCGGCATCCGTCCGCTTTATTACGGATATACCGATGACGGTGTTATCGTGTTTGCGAGCGAAGCGAAAAACCTTACATCAATATGCAAAAAGATCATGCCGTTCCCTCCGGGACATTACTATAAAAACGGTGAGTTTGTATGCTACTGCGATATTACCGCTGTGGATAAGGTCATTTATGACGACATTGACACCGTATGCAAGAACATTCACGACAAGCTTGTAAAGGGCGTTGAAAAAAGACTTGACGCCGACGCAAAGGTGGGATATCTGCTTTCGGGCGGACTTGATTCATCTCTCGTCTGCTCTATTGCGCAGAAGATCAGCGACAAGCCTATCAAAACATTTGCTATCGGTATGAATACGGACGCTATCGACCTTAAATATGCAAAGCAGGTCGCTGACTTCATCGGAAGCGATCATACAGAGGTCATCATTACCAAGGATGATGTTCTCGGCGCACTTGAAAGCGTTATCAAGCTTCTCGGCACTTATGATATCACAACTATCCGTGCAAGCATGGGAATGTATCTCCTCTGCAAGGCTATCCACGAGCAGACCGATATAAGAGTTCTGCTTACAGGCGAGATCTCCGATGAGCTTTTCGGATACAAATACACCGACTTTGCACCGTCTGCGGAAGCTTTCCAGCAGGAATCCGTAAAGAGAGTGCATGAGCTTCATATGTACGATGTTCTCCGTGCAGACCGCTGCATTTCCGTAAACTCTCTTGAAGCAAGAGTTCCTTTCGGCGATCTTGATTTTGTAAAGTATGTTATGGCGATCGATCCCGAAAAGAAGCTCAACAAGTACAACAAGGGCAAGTATCTCCTCCGTCACGCATTCGAGGGCGATTATCTTCCGCACGATATCCTCTACCGTGAGAAGGCTGCATTCTCCGATGCAGTCGGACATTCAATGGTGGATTACCTCAAGGAATATGCCGCAGAGCAGTACACCGACAAGGAATTTGAAGAAAGATCGGCAAAATATACCCACGCAAAGCCCTTCACAAAGGAATCGCTTTTGTATCGTGAGATATTTGAGAAATACTATCCCGGTAACAGCGAGATGGTAGTTGACTTCTGGATGCCTAACAAGGAATGGGAAGGCTGCAACGTTAACGACCCATCTGCAAGAGTTCTTTCAAACTACGGTCAGAGCGGTGTATAACGAAAAGTAACAGCTATACATAATACTAATCCCCGATAAATCGGGGATTAGTATAAAAACAAAAAATTCGTCCATCTTTCAAGGGTGGACGAATTTTTTATTGGCTTCGCTTTTTAACATCTTATTTTTCAACTTATAACAGTACAATACCGTTTTCCTCACATTTTGCAGACATTTCCTCGGGCCAAAGCGAGGACTGTACTTCGCCGATATGAGCCTTTTGGAGAAGGAACATACAAAGTCTGGACTGACCTATGCCGCCGCCTATCGTAAGCGGAAGAGTGCCGTCTGCGATCATTTTATGATAATCATACTTCTTTCTGTCCTCGGCATTCATTTCCTTGAGCTGTCTGTCAAGAGAATCGGCGTCAACACGGATACCCATAGAGGATATCTCCAGCGCATTATCGAGAACCTCGTTCCAGAGAAGCAGATCTCCGTTAAGCGACCAGTCGTCATAGTCGGGAGCTCTTCCGTCGTGGCGTTCGCCGCTCTTGAGCTTGCCGCCGATCTGCATCATAAACACGGTGCCGTGTTCCTTTGTGATAAGGCGCTCACGCTCCTTCGGGGTCTTATCGGGATACATATCCTCGAGCTCCTGCGTTGTAATAAAGAACGGCTCTTCACATATATTTCCGGCGATGCTTGGATAACGAAGGCCTACCTTTCTCTTTGTATATGCGACAGCTTTTACTATTGATCTTACAGCGTCTTTGAGAAATTCGGTATTTCTCTGCTCTTTTGTGATCACCTTTTCCCAATCCCACTGATCTACAAAAATGGAGTGGGTATTATCGGTATCGTCATCTCTGCGGATAGCATTCATATCGGTATAAATGCCTTCGCCTGCTTTATATCCGTAGCGATAGAGAGCCATTCTCTTCCATTTTGCAAGAGATTGTACTACCTCGCCCTCTGCGTCTATTTCCTTTATATCGAAATCGACCTTGCGTTCAACGCCGTTAAGGTCGTCGTTTATACCGCTGCCCTTTCTTACGATAAGCGGAGCGGAAACTCTGTCAAGTGTCAGAGCAAACGAAAGTGCCTGCTGAAACACATCCTTGATATATTTGATCGCGTGCTGTGTTTCTCTCAGCGTCAGTGAGGACTTATAGCCCTCGGGAAGATACAAACCTTTTGACATAGCAGCAATTCCTTTCATAATAGCGTTTACACCGAGCTTTGTTCCGAAATATTTTTCATAAAAAGCCCGGTTAAAATTCGCATAAAATTTTATCTGATGCTTCCGACTGTTCTCGGGTAAAGGATAACGTCACGGATATTCTGAACGCCCGTTACATACATTATAAGACGCTCAAAGCCAAGTCCGAAGCCGCCGTGGGGAACAGAACCGAACTTTCTCAGATCAAGATAATCGGAGTAAAGGTCAAGGTTCATATTGCGTTCCTTCATTGCAGCAACAAGCTTGTCGTAGTCAGCCTCACGCTCGGAGCCGCCGATTATCTCGCCGACGCCCGGAACAAGAAGGTCAACAGCCGCAACGGTCTTTCCGTCGGGATTCTGCTTCATATAGAAAGACTTTATCTCCTTCGGATAGTTTGTTACGAAAACAGCCTTTTTGAATACCTTTTCTGCGATATATCTCTCGTGTTCCGTCTGGAGATCGCAGCCCCACTCAACGGGATACTGGAAATCTTCGCCCGACTCTTTGAGCAGTCTGATAGCTTCCGTATAATCGCAAACGCCGAAATCGTGGGAGATAAGCTCTTCAAGCCTTTCAATGATACCCTTTTCAAAATGAGCGTCAAAGAATGCCATTTCATTCGGACATTTGTCAAGTACATTGCGGATAACATATTTTATCATGCTTTCAGCTTCTTCAATAACATCGGGAAGCTCTGCAAAAGCGATCTCCGGCTCGATATGCCAGAATTCGGCAAGATGCTTCGGAGTATTGCTGTTTTCGGCACGGAAGCTCGGTCCGAAGGTGTATATCTTACCCATTGCCATAGCGGCAACCTCACCCTCCAGCTGACCGGAAACGCTCAAACCTGCACGTCTGCCGAAGAAGTCGTTGCTGTAGTAATCTTCTTCATTTTCATATTCCTTTGAATAACCGATCGTTGTTACCTGGAACATTTCGCCCGCGCCCTCACAGTCGCTGCCTGTGATAAGCGGAGTGTTTACATATACATAATTTCTGCTCTGGAAATATTCGTGAAGCGATGCAGCCATTACAGAACGAACACGAAGAACTGCATTGAAGGTGTTTGTTCTTCCTCTGAGGTGCGGCATTGTACGAAGGAATTCAAGCGTGTGGCGCTTCTTCTGAAGAGGATAATCGAGAGGACAGGTTCCGAGAACTTCTATGCTCTCTGCGTTGATCTCAACGCCTGTTCCCTGAAGTGCGGCAACGACCTTTCCCGTTACTTTGAGAGAAGTGCCAAGGCGGAGAGCAGGCTCATAATCAATGCCCGACTCCTTGTCAACAACGATCTGAAGATGCTTGAGAGCTGTTCCGTCATTAAGCTCGATAAATGCAACATTCTTGGAATTTCTCGTTGTTCTTACCCAGCCGCAGACAGTAACGCTCTGTCCGACATAATCTGCGTTCGTATAAATGTCTTTGATGTCGATGTGTTTCATTTAAATTTCTTCCTTTCGTTTTTTGGTCAGAAACAAAAAAACTCCTGTCCTATATTTAACATAGGACGGGAGTTTGAAAACTTTACCCGTGGTACCACCTAATTTACCGCCGTATCCGACGGTCACTCAACGCTCATAACAAGCTTCTCCGTTTAACGCACGGCTGACGTCTCCCCTACCGGATGCAAATACATTGATATGCAAAGCATTGTTCAGTTCACTGCTCGGAAGTGTTATTCGCAAAGGCTCTGATGCACGGTTTTCACTGCTCCGCACTCACTTTGAACGATATCCCTTGTTACTTCTCTTCGTCAAGGCATTTAATTCATAATTTATTATACCACCGGCTTTTTGATTTGTCAAGATTTTTTATTATTTTAACTTTCCCCAAAATTCAGCCGAGAAATCTCATAACTGGAAAACAAAGA
>JBJEQP010000060.1:0-14144 GCA_051881815.1 Oscillospiraceae bacterium
TGATTTTGGGGCAAAATGTCAATATTTGATTGCCTGACAGGGTTTGTCGCATTTTAAGGGCTATTTATTCAGCGTTTCCTTAGGAATACGCTGATTAAAGCGCAGCAATAATCAGCGTTTTCCTAACACCATTTAAGCCAGCAATCTTGTAACTGTTGAAAACAACTTTATGTTAGATTTCGGCGTAGATTTTTCTGTATTTTATTGGTGTTTAGTATTAGTTATTCCGATAGAGAAATATTTCCCTTGTCGGAAACAACAAGTCTACCCAATGAAACGCCCTTTTGAATTGCAAATTTCACGGTATTTTCAATAACTCCGCCTGTTCTTGAATATCCGAACTTCTTTGCGGTTTCCTTTATAAGATCGGTTTCCGAAAGACTGATCTGCTCGCAGAGAACTTCCGTAACTGCATTGAGTATCTCGTAAGAAGAAATATCGTCAATGCTGCGCTTGTTCGTTTCTTCGCTGTCAACACGATAAATCTCATACTGTTCGGGCAACTGATCTTTCTTCCAGATAAATGTCCGATCTTCATCGGTTGTAATGTTTGTGGGTATTGTATTCATAGCATCAAGGAAGATGCTTTCGACCTTTGAACCGCCTCTTGTTATTGACCATGCGTTCAGAACTTTTTTCATAAGCAGTTTACGGCTGATAGGTGCTTCGGCTGAAATTATCTTTTCCGCAAGCTTCTTGATCTTCCATTTGTTCTGTGGGAGATAATACTCCTCGGAAGTTCCCATTGTATCAACAGCGGCGCTTACATAAGGTTTGCAGACTGTGGAAATAAGCTTTGAAGCGTCTTCCTTTTCAAAATCGGCTGCAGCAAATACTGCAGATCTTACTGCTTCCGGCTTTGTGTTTTCCTGCTTCGGAGCATTTTCTATCGCAGTTTTTATAGTCTTAAGGACACGTTCTTTATCATCAAGCCAGTCGAGAGTCCATATTCTGATTATATTCCATCCAAGACCTTTCAGAACGCTCGGCTGCAGAACAAATCTATCCTGAACGGTCGAACTGTTAAGACTATTTTGACCGTCAAGGAGAATTCCAAGCAGATACTCATTCTCGTTATCGGGGTCGATGATACCGATGTCAACCTTGAATTCGGAACAGCCGATGCTGCACTTGACCTTATAGCCCATATTGCGTATTGCTTCGGCGATACATTCAGTGATCGTGCTGTCTGCAATACTGTCCAATGATGTACGCTGTATAACCGCAAGCTTGCCTTTTTCTGCAAATTCAAGGAAACCTTTCAGTCCTGCAACGCCTTCGGAGCGTGTTCTTGACAGGTCGATCTGCTCGGGGCGAAGCACAGAATAAACTATCATGGACTTTCTTGCTCTTGAGATAGCAACATTAAGTCTGCGCCAACCGCCATCACGGTTAAGGGGGCCGAAATTCATTGAAACATTTCCGTTTTCATCGGGACCATAACCCACCGAGAAGAGAATAACATCACGCTCATCACCCTGAACATTTTCAAGGTTTTTGATGAATATAGGTTCGGCAGACTTCTGATCGAATTCCTCAAGCTCGGGATGCTTTGCCCATTCCTCACAAAGCATATCATCAATAAGATTCTGCTGAACGGAACTGAAGGTTACAACACCTATGCTGTCATTGCGCAGTTTTTCATCGCTCAAACGGCGGATTATCTCCGCAACAACTGCTTTGGCTTCCGCCTTGTTATGCTTGGTCTTACCCTTATCATAAAAGCCTTCGGGATGAACAATGCTAACTTCGGAAACAAGGTCGTTATGTGACGGGAAGGTCAGAAGCTTGTTATCGTAATACTTCATATTGCTGTATGAAATAAGGCTTTCGTGACGTGAACGGTAGTGCCATTTCAGATACCGCTGGGGCATAGAAATAGCAAGACAGTCGTCAAGAAGGCTTTCAAGGTCTTCCTTTTCACTGTTTTCCTCATCTATTCTGTTGGAGGAGAAGAAGTTTGTGGGAGGAAGCTGTTTTGGGTCGCCTACGATAACAACATTTTCGCCTCTTGCAATAGTTCCTGCTGCTTCTGCCGTTGGGAGCTGCGAGGCTTCGTCGAAGATAACAAGATCAAACTTCGGGAACGAGGGGTCAATATACTGTGCAACGGATATGGGACTCATAAGCATACACGGACAGAGCTTGCGCAGAAGGTTAGGTATCTTGTCAAAAAGGCTGCGAAGCGACATCATTCTGCCGTTGCTCTTTATCGCACGTTTAAGTATGCCCATTTCGGAGTTAGCGGCGCTTGCCGTACCTGATGTGGGGATCTTTGCGGAAAGTCGAGCGGCAAGCTCCTGCATTGTAAGGCGTGAGAATTTGTCTATGGTGTCCCTGAATTGAACAATAAGGTCATTACAGCTGTTGCTGCTGAACTCTTTAAGACGAACATCGCTGTGAATTATGGAAAGTGCAAGCTGATAATTCAGACAGCAGGAATAAGCCGCTTCAATATTATCAGCGTTTATCCTTCCGCAGCGGTAGCTTTCGCTTATGCAGGCAAGATCATTTGCTGCAAGTTCATTGTCAGCACTGTTGAATTCGGCAGCATATCGAAGCTTATCCGCGTTATCGGTATAGATGCGGAGTTTTGCCGATGAAGCGTTGAGCCAGTCTGCTTCGTTTTCGACAGAACGCATATCTGTGCAGAATCCTTTTCTGAAAGAATCAAGCTTTTCCAAATATGATACAAGAGCTTGTCCCTCCGTATCACAGTCAGCAGTTCCGAGTTTCTTGGCAATATCGGCAGGAACAGCATCACTTTTCACTTTTATTGCATTCATGACAGAATCGTTTTTTATGACAGCTTTTTCAAGTGCGCTCCAGTCGGTCTGCTCGTTCATATATATGCCCGTGAGCATAGAAGTGATGTCTGAAGGAACGCTGCGCAAAATATCCTTCTTTTCGCTGATAATGCATAATTTATCGAGGATCTCAGCAAGGTCAGTCTTTTTCACCGATGACGGATCCTTGGCATGGAGCTTCAATTCCTTCACAAGCTTTCCGAGTCCCAATGCTTTTGGAAGGAACCACGAGGATTCAGCCTGCTTGCGGCGCATTCTTGCTTCGGCAGCAGGATAATCAAGTATGCTCTTTTCAAATTTATCCGATATTTCCGTGCAAAGTGAGCTGTATTCCTTTCCGACAGCGAGAGTTTCTTTTATTTTTTGCAAAACCACGTCATAGTGTGAAGCTGAAAGCATATCGGACAGAATTTCTCCCTCCGAGCGGCTTGCTTCATATATTTTTACAAGCATTTCAACAGCTTTTTTGTCCAAAGTGCCGCTGTAACCGTATGTATCTGCAAGTTTACGGGCGTTATGTACCGACAAGGCTGCATTTTCGGCAAGCTCGCCTGCTGTTTTGCGGAAGTTATCACGCATTTCGATCGAATAGGATGTGATACCAATATCATTTAACGGGAAATCCTCAAAGCTGCCTGTTTCGGCTATTGCAACGGAATATTTGTGTACAAGCTCATTGTAAATATCAAGCTTTTCTTTTGTAAGTGAAACAAGAAGCTCCTGAGAGAATGATATTTTGCCCTGTTCTGATGCATTTCTCTCGTATGCGGAGATTGCTTCAAAGAGAGTTATTCCGCATCTGCGCTTTTCGTGAAGTGCTAAAACAGTTTCATTGAGCTTCCTTTTCTGTTCTTTTAGCTTGGCAGCTTCGGAAGAATACTCATCGGGAGATTTTATCCTGCCGACTTCAAGAGCCTTGTTCAGCTCCGCAAGTACGGAGGATTTGTTGGTCTTATTGGAATGAAGCTCAAGACAGAACGGATCAAGACCTATGTTTTCAAGACGCTTCTGAACAACGTTGAGCGCTGCCATTTTTTCCGCAACGAAAAGAACAGTTTTTCCGTTATAAAGCGCATTTGCTATCATATTTGTAATAGTCTGAGATTTACCCGTTCCCGGAGGTCCGTGAAGAACGAAGCTCTGTCCTTTACCTGCTGCGGCAATAGCAGCAAGCTGAGATGAATCGGCACTCATAGGAACAGCCATATTATCAAGGTCAGGCGATGTGTCGATATTTTCGGGAGTTACTTCAATTTCATCGGGAGTATAGGTAAGAGAGCCTTCGATAAGGCTTGAAACTACCTTATTTTGCTTCAACTCTTCCGAACGGTTGCGCAGGTCATTCCACATAACGAACTGGCTGAATGAGAAAAGACCGATAAATGAATATTCTTCGATATTCCAGCGTTTTTTGCCCATAACAGCCTGGCGGATCGTGTTGAAAACCAGCGGCAGGTCAATACCATGCTCGTCCAGGGGCAGAGGGTCAAGTCCTGTAATATTTATTCCGTGATCCTGACGCAGATATTCAAGAAGCGTAACATTTATCTGGGTATCTTCCTGACGGCTTCTGATAACATATCCTTTGTTTCGAGTATTTCTTACTATGTCTATAGGAATAAGAACGATAGGCGCATATCTTGGCTTCTCGGAAAGGTCGCTTTCAAACCAGCGGAGAAGACCGAGAGCAAGAAATAGAGAGTTGCTGCCGTTTTCCTCCATGCTGACCTTGGCAGAACGATAGATATTTTTCAATGCTGCATCGAGATCTCTCTCACTTAAAAAAGTCCTTATTCGTTTGCTTTTGAATTCGGCTTCCGCTATGCTTGTGATAAGATCCTTTTCATTTTCAATTGCAAATATCTTTGCATCTCTTGCAGAAAAAGTCCATTCTGACGGTATTTCCATGATTCGGAAATCATTTCCGCTTGCAAGCTCATCTTCAAGCTTTCCAAGGTCTGCGGTCATAAGCTGCATTGTGTTTTTTGTGATACGGAAATTGAGCAGCGAATTGCGCAGACTGAAATCAAGAAGCTTTCGTTCCCATATCCTTATTTTTGTTATCGGCTGATCTGTACCTTCTGCAACCTTTCCCAGCAGAGAGCTGTTAAGTTCGGAGGGAGCAAAAGTTTCCTTAGACTCTTCCTCATCTTCTGTCAGCTGTATTCCCGAAAATGACGACCTTGGGCTTTGGGGCATTGGTCTTATACCGCTGCCTCTGCTGCGCTGTATATCAATAACACAGATGAAATCGGAAAGATTAATAAGATGGTCTTTTCCGTGCTTCACCGCACGGTCAAAATCGAGCTCGCCGCCGTCAACAAAATCGGTACATTCAACAAGGAGCATTTCTTCCGCATCTGCAGCAATACGCTTCTCAACAGCGGAAACATCATCGGTACAGCAGTCTGCAAAGGTGTTGCTCTCCAGCCAGCAGCCGCAGAATGCGTGACCCTTTATAAAGAATAACAAAGGGTTAAGTCCGACTGCTTCAAGGCAGGATGCGTAAAGCACTGCAAGGTCAAGACAGGTGCCCATTTTCTGTTCCAGCACAACACGGGGAAGGCGGATCCTTTGTCCGACTACCTCATAGCTTGCGGGAGGATTGTTGTATATTATTTTTTGCTGTGCAAGAGCGGCATATATTGCTGCCATCTGCAGCTTGACATTGTTAGGGTTATTGGTCTGATAGCCTGTGAAGGAGGACGTCCCCTTCCATTTTTTCAGGAACATTGAAGCTTCATGGATAATTGCCGAAACAGACGGATGATTTGGCGTAACAAAAGCAGCAATTATCTCAGGCATGATCGTCAGACCGCTCCATTGATCGTATGCAAGCAGTTCGACCTGATCCTGATATGTAAAGAGCTTTTCTTCGCCACGCATAACATCAACGGTTATGTTTCCCACCATTTTTTCCGTGAGAGAAAACAGAAAATCAGTATTTGTATTTATTCTGACAGGAGAAATTTCAACCGATTCGTGTGCAGGGATACAGTCAATATGGTATCTGAATTCTTTAGCAAATTCAGGCTCAAAGCTGATTATCAGATCAATGTTTTCAAGCACTTCGTCCGATTCGTTGTTAACTGTCAGAAATCTTATAACAGGAACATAATTCTGCTGCATAGCAAAGTTTATCGAAGCGTTTATATGTCCGCCGACCGAAACGATATTATCCATTTTTACCCCTCCAAAAGTATTGGTTATGTCAATTGGTATTCGACACTTTTCTACATTATATCATATCTGAAATGCGTGTGCAATATTTAGGGGATATTTTCAATTTGTATTTGTAATAGTAACGCACATTTGTATATGAAAAAAGTTTGCTTCGTTCTACAAGTGTTTCAAGCCCAACAAGAATTGATGCTGAAATAAATCAGTTAAGTATTAATTCATTCTCCAAAAAACTTTCCTGCTCAACCGTAACTTTGGAATCGGAAATAGCTGCAATAACATCGTAAAAGACAGAATAATCGGGATCTTCCGTCAGCTTTTGAAGCGTCATTATGTATTTATCATCTCTTTTCAGCCCCTTTTCTTTATAACGTTCAAATGATCCAATATCCATATTCAACGGTTCAAGCGAAGGAACAATATTCTTTTTCAAACGCATATACATTCTGAAACCGCCATAATCGATGTCGCTCCATAAATATGTAGGAATATTCTTGCCTTCACAAAGCTTGCGGAAGAATTCGCCATGCTTTGGGCTGTAAAAACCGCCGTGATACACTACAAGCTCTCGCTCTGTCCTGCTGTTAAGGCAATATTCGGAATAATTCGTCTTGTTCTCGATAAATATGATCCTATCCGTGTCAAAAATATCGATGCTTTCAATTTCCGAAACGCTTTCATCCAAAACGCAAGCTCCTTTCTGTATAGGAGAAAAATCGACCGTTCCGCCGACAAAATTTATCCGAACATTTCCGCAAAACTCAAAAATTTCGGACATCATTATTATCCCGACCTGCGCAAGGGCTTCACGATCGCTTATATCATCAATATCCTTCAGATCAGGTTCATTGTTCTTTATGACTGTTATAACGAATGACTTCATTTCTCTTTCAAAAAACTTTGAATCACTGTAAATATTGACGCTGAACGCTCTCATTGAAATTGAACTTCCGTGCAGATCATTTATTCCTACGAGTGCAGACAGAAAGTTGTTCAAAAATGACTGTTCCCTGCCCCATACTCCTGTGAGCTTGTTGTTTTCACGCATATATTCTCGGCTTGACAAAAGATAGGCTCTTAACCAATCCAAGTCCATCCGTCCCAGCGTTTTGTCGATAAGTTCAATCACTCTGTTGACCTTTGCTGCTCTGTTTTCACGTTCAAGATACTCATATACCGTATCAACATTTTCAAGGTTGAGCCATACGCTGTTTATCAGATAATCTTTTCTTGTCCAGTCAAGCTCAATAAAACCTCTGCTTTTCAGATGCAGCATATCTTCTCTGAATCCCCGATATTCACTGCTTTCAATATCGGGGATCTTTATATCACTTTTGTCGAATACGATCCTTACTCTGTGGTTTGAACCCGGAGTTCTATCCTCAAATTTATCCAGCAGCTTGTTCAGAATAACCGATTCATTATCCATTGATCTCACTCATTTCTTTTGTCCATTCAACAACGGTCGATCTGTAAACATCTCCGACAGCTTCCTTGTAAACAAGCTGTGTCTTATCGGCTATGGGTGCAATATCGGACGCTTTTTCGGGAGGTGAACAGATTATAGCCTGCAAACCGAAGTTTCTCAAAAGCTTTACGCTTTCAACTATTCTTTCACCGTCCATTTTGTTGAACGCTTCATCAAAAATAACAAGGCGCATTGTGTTTCCCGTTTCTTTTAGGTCGTTTGTTCTGTACAAACGCGCGAAAGATGCCAGAACTGCGATATAAAACGGTGTCTGTGTTTCGCCGCCCGACTTTGTGTTTATAGACTTTGAAAGCTTTTCTCTTCTGCCGCTGCTGTCGGTAGTAATAAGGTCAAAGGTCAGATATGTCTGATATTTGCTGAACATTTTTACGCTTTGCACCGACTTTTCGGAATTGCTGTCAAAGCTTATGATCTGCTCAAACAGATTGTCGATAACAGTCTTGTATTTCTCGGTAAAATTGTAGCTGAATAATCCCTCTGTGCCATCATCGAGCAGGCTTGACATCAACATATTGTAATACTCTATGTATGCCGGATTAGGTTCGACAGAAAACCTATATTTATCGTTGCCGAACTGTGCAATTTTCAGAGCTTCATTCAGATCGTCGATCTTCATTTCCGCACTTTGGATATTGGCTCTGAGCTTATAGATAAAGTCACTCTTGAACTGCTCCATAGCGTCGTTTTTAGCTTTTTCGATTTTTTCACGATAATTAGGCAGTTCATAATCTCTTATCTTCCGATAAGCTTCATCATACTCGTCATTATTGTTCACATCGGAAACTCTGAATGAAGCCTGTTCCAACCTATTGTATTCGTTTCTCTTTTCAACCAGTTCTTTTTCTCCTGTTGCTATTAGCGATATCGTACCCTTGACAGGCGAGTTAAACTTATCGGCAACAGCATTCGGACTTCCACACTCGGCAAGCTCGGTTTTATACCTCGGAATACCCTCGTTATTTCGGTATTCTTCGGAATATTCGATATCTATCTTGCTTTTGATCTCAGAAATTTTCTGTTCCAATTCAGGTATAATTCTTGAAAAAGTATCATCTCTTTCATGTTTATAGTCAGAAATAAATTGAATAGTATCTTCTTTTTCCTTGACCGCCGAATCAATTTCTGCCTTTTTTGCAGAAATTTTTTTGTCCATTTCTTCGAGCCATAAAAAGTTGATCTTGTCTAACGTCTGCTGTATTTCAAGCAGCTTCTCCTTACATTCATTTCTGTTTTCATAATTATTGAACGCAGAAACTACCGCCAACGATATATAGTTTTCGGTCAAGAACCATTCTCCCGATACAACGGGCACAACAGCCGAATTTATCTCTGATTTATGCATCAACTCTGCATTTTTCTCCTCCAATTGCTGCTTGGTTTTGGCGATCTGAATTTCAATTGAATTTCTTCCAATGTAAGGGAACTCATAAGCTCTTGGATTAAGCGGTTTAACGGCATAGTTATGATACAGCATACAGTCTTTTGTGACCGATGTTCTGAAATCACGAATTTTATCGTCACTATAACAGCGAATGACTTTTCCAAGCAGAAAATCAATATATGCCTGCACATATTTATCCTCGCTCTTTACGATCTCCGCAAGACTGTTTTGCATCGGCTTTGGAGCATCTTCATATACCTTCTGTAAATCAACAATGGCAAATTCGAATATTTTCTCATTGTCACGCACTTTTTTATATATTTGGTAAGCGTCCATAAAATATTCGGGAGGAACGATAATGTTCATACGCTGCGTATTGAGATAACCTTCGACTGCATTATGCCATTCTTCGTCAATGATCTCGATCTTATCGGCAAGAAAATCGACCGAAATATCCGAACCATACTTTTTCTTCAATTCATCACAAATAACCTGCTTTAACTTTTCAGCCTTCGGCGGATACGGCATTATTCCATTTTGAAGCTGTTCTATCTGCCTTTCAAGCCCACTCTTCTTTTCTTTAAGTTCCTTTATTCCGGCGGCAAGTTCACTTGCGATCGTATCAATGCTATTCTTAGCATTAATATACGCTTCTCTTATCTTGGAAAAATACTTGGGAGATAAAAGCTCAAAGTCCTCTTCCGAAAACTTTTCCGTTCTCTGAAGATAGGATATGACAGCTTTTATTTCTTCAATAGTATCTTCATCTTCAAGCTTTTCAATGCAGTTTGAGAATTTACCGCACCAACGTATAGATTCCGTCTTTATGTTTGTAACAAAAGCCGAGATGCTTCTGTCGTGGTCTGCAATGGCTTGCGTATAATGTTTCTCTTCCGCTTCAAGCACATCAATTTTATTTTCGATCCGGTATTTTGCTTTCTCATTTATAAGCTGTGTATATTCGCTGTCAAGCTGGATTTTAAGCTTTTCAAGTTCCGATTTCTTCTGTTCAAATTCTTCAATATCATCATTGTATTTCGTAAGATCGGCTTGTGCTTTTTCAAGATCAAGACAATGACTATTATATGTTCCGTAATCTATAAGGAACTGCTGTATTTTGCGGCGTGAACGAAGCTTTTCTATTTCTGAATAACGTCCGCATATCTCTTCAAGCTTACTGAGTTTTCCTTCAAATCTCTGAGCCATAGCTTCTTGCTGTTTGTAATAGAGAATATTATCCTGCATTGATACAATATCGATATCATCCTCAATATCACATACATTTTCGGTGATAAACTTTTCAATATCATTTATCGGTTCAAAAGAAATCGCTTTTTTCAGCATTGAAATGAAATTCTCATCGTGGATATTGAGCTTTTCAAGAACTATTCTCCGATAACCTTCGGAAGTGTCTTTTGTTTCAAATTTATTCGGATATTTTTCCTTGAAAAACTGTGTCATTCTGCGGCTGTCCATTGTTTTGCCGTTTTCTATAAATCTGTTTTCGGGGATATTGCTTTTCAGCCAGAAAAAGCGCTTATTTATATCACTTCCATCTGCAAATGTATCAAATACAGCACCAAGGCAGAAATATGCCGACTTGAAATCGTCATAGAATTCCGCAACAATATATGTGCTGAAATCCTTACCGTCACGAAGGCTCTTGTTTCCGTTTTCGATGTCTTCACCCATTGAACCGATAAGATAGCTTTTCAGCGTTCGTTCCGATTTTTTGCTTGCGGCACGATTAAAAGCAACGCTTCTTGTTTCGCCCATAAGCACGACTTGGAGCGCATCGATTATCGTCGATTTTCCTGCCGAGTTTTTACCCGTAAGAAAATTTATATTGCCGAAATCAATAACTGTATTCTGAAAATAATGCCAGTTAACCAACAGTAATCTCGTCAGCTTCTTCATTTTTATCCTCCTCCGCTTTCAGCATATCACATATTGTCTTGCATTTCTCATTAGGTACTGCAACCAGTATAGACGGCAGAACAACAAATCTGCACTCAATATCATCAAAGCTTTCGTCAAGATGCCTGATTATATTATGGTTTTCAAGTATTCTGAAAGACTCCTTTATCTCCTTTTGCGGAGGTTTCTTGGGATATACGGAAAACTCATTCACTATCTTTCCGAACAGCTCCCCTACTGTAACGCACACATCATTAGTATTGCTCGCCTGAACGCGCATATCTTCATATATTATCCTCATTGTGATAAGCATTACCGTTGTAAGTTTGTTCAGAGCAAGCTTATTGTAACCCTCAACGTTTCTAACATATATGATGCCGTACTGTGCGTCCTTGTATATCTTCCAGCCGCTTAGACTGAGATAATCGGAGAACAATTCAAACTCATTTTCAATAAATCTGTACTCTCTTGAAACAAGCTTATCAGTTCCGTCACGAAGTATGTATGTTGCGGACATAAGCTTGTTGCATATCATTGAAAAATCATCTTTTTCTCTTTGAGTCATCTGTTCAAATCTTTCTAAGCTCATTTTGCACCCCTTCTTCTGTATGTCATAAGCGGTATCTCGTATTTTCCCGAAAGAACATCTTCATCGGCAAATTCAATCGAATATTTTGAACCTCGGTCATTTGCCTGAACAACGGATAGCAGCGTCATAATATAATCGTCATCATTCTCAAT
Organism: Oscillospiraceae bacterium; assembly: GCA_051881815.1. Lineage (GTDB taxonomy): Bacteria > Bacillota > Clostridia > Oscillospirales > Ruminococcaceae > UMGS363. The sequence continues at coordinate 11,516 of JBJEQP010000060.1, forward strand.
AACAATATCACGGCTTGTTATCTCTTTTTTATCACCGAACAGCTTGTCTACATAATCATTGACGTTCTTTTTGCTGTATTTGTTGTTAAGGACCTGCATCGCCATTGCTTTTGCTTTTACTTCAAAATCAATCGGTTCTTCTGTCATGATAAGCTCAGAATTTCGTGTTCTTTTTACCGCTTTCTTTTTCTCATACAAGCTTTCATCGCTTATAAATGACTGCTCATATAACTCAAAAGCATCATTAATTAGCAAAAAAGCCTTATCTGTCTTTTCATCATCGGAAAGATATTTTAGAAGAGAGATCAGATTGCCCTTAACGCTCTGATCGGAATTGATAAGATAATCAATTTTCTGTGTTGTCGCACGAGTGTATCGACGGTTCTTTTCATCTATAACGCTGATAAACTTTTTATCAAGACTATCGTAAGTATCAATGATATAATGTATCTTGCGGAGAATATCGTTTCTTATTTTACCTTCGTCATTGTCATTTTGCTTCGACAACCGGTACTGCACCATACTGTCTATTACATCATCTTCCACTATCCATTTTTTCAGTATATTCTGCATTGGGATCTTATATTTTGGAACATAATCATTTATCTTTAATGGTCGAAGTATCCTCGAAACCACTTCTTCCTGATATATCTCATAGTGAGAACGAAGAACATTGTTCACATTAAGCGTATTTATAAGCTGCTGATTATAATATGTGATGCTGTGATAGACCGATTTAAGGCTCTCTACAAGGTGCTCGGTCCGTTCGGCACCGTCATTAAGCGCAGTTATCATTTCAAATGGGTCACGGGTCTCATCAGCAAGCTTCAGCGATGAATAAGTTGAATAAACATACGCAAAATTCTCCGATTCGGAAACATTTGCAATATCATATAAAAGCTGTATGATCTTATAGCTGAACCCGGGCACGGTTATATACTCTCGAAAATCGCTTTCCGTTTCTATCAATATCCAGCCTACGCTTTTAAGCTTTCTCACTAAAAAATGGGCTTTACCCGATATTGATTGTTCACTTTCAAGCAGTTCCTCTTCGGTGAAATCAGCGGAAATAATATCATCATCAAGCCGTGCATTTATCATTGAAATAAGCTCGTCTTTTGATATTTTTAAGTGCTGCTTAAAAGCGTCCAGCAGCACAAAAAGGGTTTTAACATACAGATTTTTGTTCTTTGAGGACAATACCGAAAAAAGGTTTTCGGGTATAACATCGTACAGATTCAACTCATCAACACCCTTTCGATCACATATAATATCGACTTGCTTTTTTTGTATAATTATACCCTATACTATTACAAAAATCAACAATTTTCGTGTAAAAATATAATGCAAACAGGCAGCTGTCCAAGTTTTCGGACAACTGCCTGTTTGTTTTTAATTCAATTTATAAATTCTCCCACTATTTCATCCGGCTGATCAGCTATAATTTGAAAATCATCGCTAATATCAAGACTTTTCACGGAAATAGCATCTCCTACGCCAACAAGAGCGTGTCATTTTTCTGACAGTTGGACACTTAACCACATAGTTTTGAAAAAATAATCAAATTTCATTAAAATATAGGCTGATGCAAAACTAAAGTACATCAGCCAAAAATATCACTCTTAATCAACGTAAGCCACTAATTTATCAACTTAAACTTGACAAAGAACGCATAACAAGATCCACGTCCTTATTCTCAAGCTCCTGTATGATATGTAAATATGTCTTCTGAGTTGTTGTCATACTTGAATGTCCAAGTCTGCGTGCTACGCTTGCAATGGAAACGCCTGCAAAGAGCAGCAGAGATGCGTGTGTATGGCGAAGTCCGTGCACAGATATTACCGGTATATTTGCAGCTTTGCAATACCTACCAAGAATATCATTAACCGTCGAGTTATAGACTTTACCCTTTACAAATATCGGCTTATCTTCCGGAAGTCCCTTTAAAAGCTCCGAAAACTGAATAACAGTCTGCCAGTCTATCTGTATCTTTCTTACCGACGACTTGTTTTTGGTGGGTAAAAATCCACCCTCACCTTTATAATCCCAGGTCTTACTGATAGAAAGCATCTGATGGGCAAAATCAAAATCCGAAGGAGTAAGAGCCAGAGCTTCGGAAAAACGCATTCCTGTTTTCGCAACCAGCAGAATAAACCAATCCCAATTCACTTCAGACTTCAAATCAAGAGATGAGATGAGGGTATGAAGCTCAAACTGATTTAAGTATTTGATTTTCTTAACAGTGGGAGTCTTACCTTTGATTATTGCCTTTCGGGTAGGATCACGCTCAACAAGTCCCTCATCAACAGCGTCAAGAATCGCTCCCTTAAGCTGATGATGAAAGTCCATTGTGGTCTGACGCTCGTGATTGACTGCATAGTCGTTAAGTATCTGCTGGTAAGTGATTCTGTTAAGTTCGCAAAGCGTAAGGGTGGGGGCAAGCTTTTTAAGCCATGCCTGCGTCATCTTGTATTTATCAAGTGTGACCTTTCGAATCGCCCCCTCCTTATAAACCTGAATCCATTTCTCGTAGTAGTCACAGAATAAATCTGTTTTCTTTGCCTCATTTAACATTGTATTATTCCTCCATTTTGCTTATTTGGCTTACGCTGATGAAGGGTGATAAGGT
>JBJEQP010000061.1:0-13985 GCA_051881815.1 Oscillospiraceae bacterium
GGCTGTTACCGTCAGGGCAATGTATGATGTTTATGCAAATCCCGAAGCATCGCTCCGAGATGTTATTCTGTATATAAACGAGAACAATCTCCCGATGGACGCTCCGAAAGGTGACGGCACAGTTACAAGGGGATTTGATGCATCGAATATCGCTGCCGTACTGAAAAATCCGCTTTACGTCAGGGCAGACAAGAACGTATATGAATATCTGCTGAAAAATAATTACCGCATTATAGATGATGTGGACGCATTTGACGGAAAGCACGGACTGTTCTGGCACAATTACCGGAGCAAGACCGACAGATATGTCAAGGTCGGCTATCACGAGGGACTTGTTGATGCGGACGTTTGGCTTGCGGTGCAGGATAAGTTTTCACATCATCAGATACCTATAAGAAAGGGAAAGGTACTCCGTTCGTGGCTTGCAGGAATGATAAGATGCGGATATTGCGGTCACGCTGTAAAGGTTGACTACACTTGCAATCCTAAGTCGGGAAATAGTTGGATTTATTTCACTTGCAGCGGATATAACAGTGTAAGAGGTTGCGAATCGAGCAGGATAAAGCTGAAAGTCAAGGACGTTGAGCAGTCTGTTTATACGGCAATGAAAGCACATATTGAGGAATTTGAGGTTTCCAAGAAAAACGAGAGCAAGCCCTCAACCGAGGAGGACAGGCTCAAAGCGGAGATACTCAAAATTGACAGCGAAACAGCAAAGCTGATGGAGAAGCTGGCTGATGCCGATGAGGTGCTTTTCGGGTACATACAGGACAGGATAAAGGTACTCCACAGCAACAAAATGGAGTATGAAAAAAGCCTTATGCTTATGGAGCGCAAAATCAAAAAGGTGAATACAAAGCCTTTGATTGAGCCGCTTAACAGGTGGGACGAGCTTACTGTTGAAGAAAAAAATCAGCTTGCTATGCTGATGATCGATAAGATTTTCCTTTCCAATGAAAAAGGTGTTGAGATACGTTTCAGTTTTTGATGAAAAAATCGGGTATTCGGAGTACCCGATTTTTAAGGGATTTATAAAGCTCCTCTTGTTTTGATGGGCAACCCAAACATAAAGCTGGTTTGAGAAAGGGCGTAGGATTAGCGAAAACGAATAACGAATCGAGTTTAGTCAAGTACGATTTGCATAATCGTACTTGACTAAATCTATAATATGGTACCCTTGGTATAAAAAGTAGGACTTCCTGAAAGGAAATCCTACAAAATTACTTATCGAATTTTTCTATTGCTTCTTTTGGAGTAAGCAGGGGAACGCCAAAGTCGGAAAAATCATTTGCATTTCGAGTGATTATGTAGGCACAGCTGTTAGCCATTGCACATTCGGCTAATAATCTGTCCTCAAAACCTTTCGCTTTTGCAATAAACGCAGCAACAATATTGTCGTTTGTTACGGGAAGAACCTTTACAATATCCAGCAAGTGACCAAGGCATTTATATGCAAGCTCGGTATTGTGAGTGTATTTGCGGACAACATAAAAAATGTCTGTAATTGTGGAAGCGGTAACATATCCGATAATTTTTTTATTTTCACATAGGGACAAAACCTTATGTGATTCTTGAAAATATGGCTCACGCTCGGTCAGAACATCGATAATGATATTGGTATCAATCATTGCTTTCATATTTCAGAAAACGCTCCTCTCTCAGAGAAGTTTTATCAATATCATATCCGGATAAAATGCCGCTTATGGAGTCAACGGCGCTGACCTGAGGATTGCTCATTTTTGCTATAGTTTTTCCGTTTTTGGTGATAAAAATATCCTCTTGCAGCCGGGGGATAAGTTCAAGATATTTGCCAAAATTAGTTTTGAATTCAGTAGCTGTAATGATCATAGGTATTCCTCCTTTGCAGATTTCCTTATATCTATATTATATGCGAAAATGATAAAAAAGTCAATATATTTAGCGCGAAATCAAAAGAAAATAATTAAAAATCGCACGAATTATATAGAATACACATTTAGTGCGAGAACGTGGATATCACTATCACAGACAGCGAAAGAGTTGCCGCTTTCGTTTTTATATCTTATTCCCAAAGCATATTCAAGAGATGTTTTTATTACGAAAAAATTATGTACCCCCGAACCTCTCCGCCACACCAATGACCCTCTCTGCAAGTGTAATTGTTGTCAGTAACGGGTCGCCTTCGTGTATCCTCATGGTGCGGCGTATCTCCTTCGGGATAACGACACGTCCGAGATCATCTATTCTTCTGACAATTCCTGTGGCTTTCATTTTATTTTCCTCCGATTTTTTTAGAAGTTTTTTATGTTATTGCCGAATTTGTAATATTAAGGCTTTGTGAGTATAGTTTTTGTATTGCAGGCAGGTTTATTCACTTGAATTTGAATTTTTATAAGGTAAAAAATGGTTGGATTTTGAGGAGAAAATAAAAGACTCTATGTATTTCAAGTCATGACTTGAGATGTATAACATTATCGTTATTCCGTCAGCACAATTGCAGAAAAATTATCGCACCCATTGCCGCAGCGTGAAGAAAGTATTTCCTTCATGGCGCCAAGCCATTCATCCGGAGAGTGTGAGCGGCATAGAGTATCTTCCATTTCACTCTCCAGCACATACTGCCAGAAACCATCGGAACAGAGAAGAAATGCGTTTGTATCATCCTTGTCCTTGACTGTATACAGTGAACTTATTGCAGGCTTTATTCTATCAGCTTCGGCACCAAGCGCTCTGACAAGTCTGTTGCGGTCGATATCTGAACGTATTTGCGCCTCGGTTATTTCTCCCATAGCTGCTTTGATCTGCGATACGCTGTGATCCTTTGTATATGATATTATTCTGCCGTTGACAAAATGATATAAGCGTGAATCACCGATATATGCCCAAATATACTGCCGATTATCGGTATCAGCAGCAAGTACTGCCACTGTACTTTTCATTTTGACCATTTTTGTTTGCTCACAAATAATATTGCGGTTAGCCTGTTCAAGTACCTCATTTATCATATCATTACGGAGTGAGGTCAGCTTGTCAAAATTATCGGAAATAGTTTTTATAACTGTTTCCGATGCTTTTTTTCCTCCTCCGCAGCTTCCGAGACCGTCTGCAACAACTGCTGCAAGTTTACCGTCCTTTGCCTTTACAAAAACAGAATCCTCATTAAGGGCTCTTCCACCGCGTTCGCATATATATGCGTATTTCATAAGTATGATCCTTTCCTCCGCTCGTTATTGCTCATTAGTATCATTATCATCAAGCAGACTGTATGTATTCCTGTTCAGAATAATGTAACGGCTGTTATCATCGCTTATATCTGCTGTCAGATGTTTTTCTCCCGACTGATAAATGATCTCTGCATCATGTTCCAAAATGCTTTCACAGCCTTTTGCACTGTCGGATAATTTTCCGTTGCAAATAAGCTCTATACTGCCGTCACTGTCTTTATAGTAAAGCAGGTACGCTGTTTCGGAGGTATTCAGCGAAAGCATGACGCAAATGTAGTATTCATTTTCACCGTCCCTGTCCATGTCCTCCTTAATGAAGCTGTATACAGGCTTATATGTTTCAAACCTCCAACCGTGCGTCTGCACATAGTCGCTTAATGAAGTTATCTCCGGAGCTAAATATACTACGGATTGAGTGTTTGTGTTTTTTGGTGCGCCCATAATGGTAATAGCGGATGACTTCGTTTGGGGATCATAAAGCTCCGTGGGATCATCGGCGGCTGCTTTATCGGTATTGTCCAGATCAATTACGAGCCTGCCCTTGATGTACGGCTCATCTTCGCAAGACGGCAAGCCGTATATGACCGTTGGGATGTATGCGTCAAGGCTCGGCTCTGTATCATCCGCTGCTGTGATATTTTTCGTCATAGAAGTATATTGTACAGTAACCTCCAAATCGTCCTTATCCGATATATTATACATTACAATTGTCCCCACGATAAGAAGCGCAGCAGCAAAATATGCCGCCCAAAGGGACTTGCTTTTACTATTTTTGCCCTTGTTGCCGTACAGTACATCATACAGCTCGTCCATACTTTGCAGACGGTCTTGTTTTTTTACGGCAAGACCTTTCATTATAACCGCTTCGCATTCAGGTGGAATATCACTGCATAATTCCGACAAAGGAACAAGCTCTGCCGAATCCTGTATGCGCACCACCGAATCGGGGGGCTTTTTGCCCGAAATCATTCGGTAAAACGTAGCACAAAGCGCATAAATGTCAGTCCAAGGTCCCTGCTCTCCGTGACGACTGTACTGCTCGTATGGCGCATAGCCGTACTTTAATATGACCGATATACTCTTGTCCGTATCATATTGCCTTGACGCACCGAAATCTATCAGCATAGGACCGTGGTTTTCTGTAAGGATAATATTATCGGGACTTATATCGCGGTGGATTATCTTTTTATGGTGTACCCGTGAAAGCGCCGCAATTACAGGCTTAAGTATATTTGCGGCCTCATCAAAGCTTATTTTGCCGCCATGTTCCGACAGATAGGCTTCAAGTGATTTGCCGCTTACAAACTCCATAAAAATATAACCGGTACCGTTTTCGGCAATATAGTCCTTTACATTGACTACACCCTCCATACCGTCAAACTGCGCAAGCTGCAGCGCTTCACGCTCAAAGCGTTCAAGACCCTTGTCAAATTCTTTTTTATTCCCCGAAAAAGGATAGATAGTCATGCCATCGGGGGAGGAGTATCCACGCCCCGATATTTCGGCAGGATAATACTCCTTTACCGCATACTTTGTATTAAGCTCACTGTTGTAAGCCGTGTATGTTATACCGAAGCCTCCCTCGCCAATGACCCGTCCGATAATATATTTACCGCCTATTACGGTAAACAAGGGCAGCTGATAATCCTCCCAAACATATTCATTAAGGTTAAATCCGCAGTTGGCGCAGATACCGTCCGCCATATTTTTACCGAAGCAGTCGGGACACATTTCCATAGCTTTTTCTCCATAAGTTAATACTAATTTTGATCAGTATAAGGGGTTGTCGGTATATTCAACGGTAAGGTGATTTTGGATGGCATATTCTTCAATATAACCGCCGGCATCGGGAGTCGTGTATATTTTTCTGACCTTTGTGAAGTAAAAAAAATTATCCGAAATATATGTTACCGTCCTTGGGATAAAGATGCTTTCCATTTCGGGGTAATTGGCAAAGCAGTTTTTTTCAAGCCTTGTGACATTATTTCCGAGAACAGCGCATTTTACCTCCGAAGCGCTTGCGGGAGCATCTGCAAAGTAAATATCCATATTTCCTGCTGTGCTTCTTTCTGAACCGGGAGTGTTAATGTCGATGACTATCGAACCTATAATTGGTATTCTTTCGCTTGTTGTTCCGTCCAATGACGGGATATTGCCATAGCCGAAAAAATTGACCCGTATGCATTTTAATTCCTCAATATAGGATATGTCACTTACACCCTTGTCCTTAAAATGTTTCGGAACATAGTCATTTAAAAATTCGCGGTATTCTGCTGCGCCGTACAGATATTCATCGTAGGTAATGTTTGTACGGTAATCGGAATCGCTGTCGTAAAGCTCCATTTTTTTTAGTCCCGTATATTCGTCCGAATCAATGTAAAGTGTATTTTGATTCAGATAGATGTCGGGTCGGATTTTGTCCGTAAATTCAACGGAATGAAGCATAGCCGCAAGCTTTTTTACTGCAGGACAGCTGCTTTTACCCACGGCTGTAACGTAGGTTGGAAGATAATATACAAGCTCATCGGGAATATCAATATTATCGGGGAAATGTACATTATAAAATGAAGTCGGAGCAACCTGAAGTGAGTTGAGAATACTTATTGCCGTTTCCTGCGAAATACCTTCCGATAAAAATATGTCGGAAAGGGACTCTCCCCACGCAAACTGTGCCTCAATGCCGTAAGGTACACATTCCGCAGGCAGCGTCACACTTTCCAGCATATCGCAGCAGCCGAAAGCGTTTTCGCCCAGTGAGATTTTGTTGGCAGGCAGGGTGATATTTTTCAGCCCCGACTTGTAAAAGGCACTGTCGCCGATCTTCTCCAACGTGTCGGACAATGTTATATCCTCAAGAGCGCAGCAGCCGTAAAAGGTTTCGGCGTTTATTTCGCTTAATGCAGCAGGCAGCTTTACCGAGCAAAGTCCTTGGCAATCCTCAAATGCTTTTTCACCGATATACTCCACGCTTTCGGGTATATCCGCATCGGTCAGCGCAGTACGGGCAAATGCTTCTGCGCCGATGGAACGGAGTGCGTCGGGAAGCTTGACAGATTCGAGTGATGTAAGCCGTTTGAAAGTACCGTCACCAATATCGGTTATGTTATCGGACAACACGACTTTTTTTATATCATCCTTGTATTTGAGCCATATCTTGCCGTCAGCAGCAAGCTTTCCCTCTGCGTTGATAGTTAATATACCGTCGTAAGTTATATACCAGCTGCCGTTTTCCAGCTCACCCGAAGCAATATCGGCGTAAGGGTCCTTTTCCGTAATCAAGACAGCACTCTCCGTTTGTTCTGCGGTGACTGCTTCATCAGCAGCAATGCTATCCGTATCCCACGGCGATATCAGCACTGCGCCCACCGCAATACACAATACTGCCGCTGCTGCAGCAATTATTATACGCTGTTTTTTGCCTGACGCAGTATCATTTTGTATGTATAACGCATTATAAAGCTCCTCGGCTGTGGTCTGGCGCTCTCCGGCATTTACCGACAAGCCTTTCATAAGTGCTTTTTCGCGGGAGCTTGATATACTGACGCCAAGCTTGGACGGCAGCGCTAATTTCTCCTTGCCGTCCAGCCTGTCCATTGCGTCGGCAGGAACGATACCCGTTATCATTTTGTAGATTGTAGCGCAAAGTGCATAAATATCAGTCCAAGGTCCCTGCAAGCCTGCCGAGCTGTATTGCTCGGGCGGAGCATATCCATGCTTTAAAATGACCGACATGGACTTGTCCGTATCATATTCTCTTGCTGAGCCGAAATCAATGAGAACAGGCTCTCCGTTGTTTCCGATGATGATGTTATCGGGACTTATATCTCTGTGTATAATACCTGCCTTTTCCACCTCTATCAACGCCGAAATTATAGACTTAATAAGCGTAAATGCGCTGTCAGCAGGTATTTTTTCACCGTTATAATGGAGATATTCTTTTAAAGAAATACCCTCAACGAAATTCATTACAATATATCCTGTGTTATTTTCGCTGATATAGCTTTTTACATTTACAATGCTTCTTATTCCGTCAAATTGAGCAAGCTTCATTGCTTCATTTTGAAATCGTTTCAGACCCTCCGAATAATCCTGCGCTGCACCCGTAATGTATTTTATGTTGGTGTGACCCGTATCAAAGTGATCTCGTGACGAAAACTGCCGAGGGAAGTATTCCTTTACGGCGCATTTGCTCTCAAGCTTTAAATCGAATGCCGCATAGGTTATGCCGAAGCCGCCTTCGCCGATAACTCTGCCTATCTCATATCTTCCGCCCAGAATAGTGCCCGGAGCAAGATGCGCATCCGAGCAATGATATCCCGATATATCAAAACCGCATGCAGTGCATACGGTTTCGGAAATTGAGTTATTAAAACAGTTTATACATCGCAAAATTTATCACCTTATTCTTCTTCCGCTTTCTCAAACATATCAGGCTCCGGCAGATTATCCTCGTTAATGCATTTGTGGCTGCATTTTTTGCCTGAATTGTATGAATACTCCCATATATCCGAAAAAGTAAGCATGGGATCCTGACACATCATACACATCATAATAAAATTTTCATAAGGATTTGCGGCATAAAGATTGCCGAATCTGCATTTTGTAAGTGTTTCATTGGTATTCTTGACAAAATTATAATAGTTGCGCTTTATATCGACATTACTGCGCATAGCAAGCGTTTTTTCAGCAGCAATAATAAAGCAGAGGGTTATCACATCAAATCTTTCCGGGAGCTTTATACCCTTTTTCAAGTCGGAGATACGCTTTCTGTTAAAACGTTTTTCACCGAAGAGTCCGCATAATACAGACTGCGTCATAGGGCATAGATTACCGTGACTGTCTATGGGTACACCCGTATAGATACGCCGTTCAATATCCAGCGCACTGATACTTTCGGGACTTTTGGGAGGGAGTTTTTTGCCCAGATTTTCATTTTCAAAATTGATATTTTCGGCAATTATCTCACAAGCCTGATCATACAGCCTCTCAAATACTTCCCTAATGGTTTCGGATTGCTTCATACCTTTATATTCACCGAGGAAATTCATTAACTCCTCCTCGCTAACGATACGCATAAGGTAATCCTGTATCATGGCAGGAGATGACATATCTGTTTTCGGCGAAGTATCAACACCCGAAATGTCCTCATACTGCGTCGTCAGCCGTTTCATATCGGTATAAGAAAGCTCATTTCTGAAGCAATACCAATATATGACCTCATAAGGGTTGTTAAAATCAAAATCCATATCCCCGATAGCATTTATAAGGAACTCGGAAACCTCGCTGCTGCTCATTTTCAAGCCAAAGCCGATGAGAAAAACCGTATCTCTTGTTACACAGTGCTGAGAAAGCCAGTTGCCTGCAGCAGCGGAGAGCTTTGTGCCTGTTTCCGCCATTGAGGACGGTACCTTATTTTCACGGAACGAACCGATTATGTATTCACGGTAATCGACATCCTGACGGCTTCTTCCACCCGGATGGACCCTGCGATAGATAAATCTTTTCAAATAATCACAGAAATGGATACGTCCGATCTTATTTTTCAAGTAGTTATAGATCGTTTCTGACTCCTGATTGAAGAAATCGCTGTTTTCAATTATATCGTAAAAATCATTCTCTGCAATGTTTGTAAATTCAAAGGCTTCTGTATTTTCTGCAATCATGACCGGTTACTCCCCCGTTGATATAATACGTACAGAACGGATCGTACTTATCCATTACACTATAATAATTGCAGGTATCAAACAGCAGATAATGCTGTTAATATACAATAATAATTATAACATAATCCATACCGAAAATCAATAATTTTTTATACTGCAGCGGTATATCTCAGTATAGAACCCTCTGACGCTTTATTTGTTTATATTATAGCACAGCCTTTTTCATATCTTGTAACATCGGTTTTACATTGCTTTGGAAAGCGTCGTATAAAGTCTTTACAAAGGATACACGGGGACTTTTATCGTCAAATTATACATATATTTGTGTTTATATTGTATTATGTTGCTGAACTCCGTATATTATGACGACGGCAGAACCGCAATAATATAGTGCAAATAAAAAAGGTCAAACGCTCGTTACAGCTTGACCGAACCGAGGTGATATAATAAAACCATCGAAGCAAGCCGATAAGCAAGCTTGATTATGATAAGTGATAAGAGAAAGGATCATGAAGTATGAGTACAAATTTATTTACTCCGGAACAGGATGCTTATTTAAGAGGTCACAATATTGACACAACACTGCCGATATTCCCTCTAAGCTGTCAGATTGCAGCTAAAACACTATATTACGGAAGTCGCAGCTATAACTGCGAAAAGGCACGCGAATACAAGGAGAAAGGCACATATAAGGAGTCTTTAGAGGAATTCAGAAAGAGCTATTCCGATACTCTTCTGCAGTATGAGTATAAGCCAAGCCGCGGTGCATATCTTTTCTTTGCTTTTATCATAGGTGGGATACTGGAGTCAATTCTGACACTTACACTCTGGATAGCCGGACAGATTTTGATAGGCCCGATAGGTGAATATCGCTTTGGATCATTGGCAACAGGCTTTTGCTTTATTATGCAGTTTGTACTAATCTTTTTATGTTACAAAGTGATAGAAATGATAATCAAAAAAGCCTTCCTTAAGAACCGCCGTCAGGAAATAGATGAGGAAACGGCGATATATAAACGTAATAAGGAGGAATATCAAAATAATCTTAAGGATGCCGATGCAAACTATGAGGAATATAAAAGAAATTTTGAAGAGTTAAAAGTATTACGTGGGATAATTACCGAGAACAGAGAAGCACTTCCACAGCACTATTGGGGTGTATCCAATGATTTTATTAAGATTTACAACAACAGACGTGCAGATAATGTTGCGGACGCAATAAGAGTATATGAAGAAATGCGCCATCAGCAGAAAATGGAAATTCAACAGGAAAAACAGACCCAGCTTGCAAATCAGGCAAATATTGCAGCTCAGCAGGCACTTCAAGCGGCAAGAAACGCTGAAGCAAACTCCGGTGTTTACTATTTATGATGATGCGCCTTTGCAGGACAGCATAGTTCACGGCAATAAATACTTTGTATCCAACGCAATAATGATTTATTGAAAATTTACAAAAAATTAATTAAATTTAAAGTAAAACGTTCGTTACAGCTTTTTTTGCAAGAAAGCTGTAACGAATATTCTGAAAGGATGATATGTATGACAATAAAAAAAGCGGCAGCAGCGGCTATAGCGGTAATAATGATGGCAAGTCTGACAGCCTGCGGCAAAACAACGTCCGGTGGAGGAACATCGGACAAGTCTTCCGGCAATGTATTTTTCTCCTCCGACGAGAAAAAAGACAGCAAGGAAAGTAAGAAAGTGGAAAAGAAGGATCCTTATGAAGATGATGTTTTGGTCGAAAAAATGAAAAGCGATGGTGTCCTGAAGTATGACGAATATAAAAAGCATATTGTAATAATAGGGGTTGAAGATGGTGTTGCCGAGATTGATATTCCCCAAAAGATAAATGGAAAGCCGGTTACAAAAATTTGCGAACTCGCTTTCTGCAACAAAATGGATATAACAAAAGCTATTATTTCCGATGGAGTAATTTCAATAGGTAAAAGTGCATTTTTAAATTGTGCAAATCTTCAAGAAGTTATAATGTCAGATAGTGTCACCGAATTGGGAGAATCTGTTTTTTCGGGATGTATAAATCTTTCTAGCGTGACTCTTTCAAATAATATAGACAGTATACCTTCCAGTACTTTTTTTCAATGTGAAAATTTAAAAATAGTTAATTTGCCTGAATCTGTTCTTTTAATAGGCTATCGTGCTTTTTACGATTGTTTATTGCTGGAAGAGATCAATATTCCTGAAAATGTAACAAACATAGGTGAAGGAGCTTTTTCATTATGTAATTCTCTTAAATCAGTAAAAATCCCGAAGAATGTTGTTGTAGTGAGTAACTATGCGTTTCAGAATTGTGAATCACTTGAAACAGTTGAAATATCGGATGGCATTTCTGTAATAAATGTTTTTGCATTTGCTGGTTGTCATAGTCTTTCTCAAGTATCCATACCCGGAAGCGTTAAAAGAATATGTGATTCTGCTTTCGCAAATTGCGATAATCTTAAAGAAATAGTTATACCGGAAGGCGTAACTGAAATAGCCTGGAGTGCTTTTGGTTCATGCAGCAATCTGAAAAAAATTACTATCCCAAAAAGTCTTACGGTATTCGGAGCCGGTGCATTTTCTGATACCCCGTGGTATAAGTCTATGCAGGAACCTATAATAATTAACGGACACCTGATGAAATACAGCTCCGCCGTGGGAGATGTTACTGTTCCCGACGGCGTTACTGTAATAGAAAAAGGAGCCTTTGATGATTGTAAGGATATGACAAGCATAACAATTCCTGAAGGAGTCAATGAGATTGAATCAAGAGCATTTACCTTCTGCAAAAATTTATCTGAGGTCAACATTCCTAAAAGTGTAACAAAAATAGGTTATGACGCATTTCATATTTCACCATATGGTACATCAATGCAAGATCCGATTATTATCAACGGCTGTTTGTTAAGTTATTCGTCTGCTTCAGGAGATATTACCATTCCTGACGGAGTTACTACAATATGTTCCGAAGCATTCAAAGATTGCAGCGAATTAACAAGCATTACGCTCCCTGAAGGATTGATCGAAATTGAAGATAATGCTTTTGGGGGCTGCTATAATCTAAAAAATATCAACATACCCAAAAGTCTTACAAAGTTCAGTAAACAATCATTTCCTGTCAATTGGCTTAATGAACAGCAGGAACCTGTAATTATTAATAATTGCCTTGTAAAGTATGATTCTGCTCCGGCAGAGGTTATTATACCCGATGGAGTAACCAGAATAGGAGATGACGTTTTTTACCAGTGTAACTCAATTGAAAAAGTTGTTATTCCTGAAAGTGTTACCGCAATAGGAAGATGTGTTTTTTATTTATGTCCTGAACTGAAAGAAATTGTCATTCCCGAAGAATTAACCGATATTGGGTCTGGCGCTTTATGCGGCAGCTATGTTATAATAAGAGAATAACCCCTCCCCGGCAGGAAGCGGATAAACCGCTTCCTGTGCGGCTTTATGCGGAAATATCTGCAATAGCAGACGGAGAAGATATTTGCACCGATACCGAAAACAAAATAGTGTATTAAGCTATATTTGACTTGAAGAAGATCGGTTATTACGAGAACGTTCCAATTAGCAAAAAATTGATAAATCAAAATCATATTATATAATATATGTAAAGATAAATTTTCCTAAATATAGAATGGAGGAAAATGCTTTGAAGATAATCAGAATAACAGTGCTGTATGCTGCGATCATGTGTTGTTTTATTGCTTTGTTCGGTATAACAGCTTTTGCGGATTATAAATATGCTCCTATTGAAGACTGCATCGAAGCAGTCAAAAGGATAGAGTCCTGCGGTGATGATTATACTTTATCCGAAAGCGATATTGATGCAATTGAGCGTGTTCTGGAGTAAAGTGGGAGAAATCTTTAATATAGATTATTCCTCTGATATATCAGTTAAAATGTTCGGTTTAAATTGGCAGTCTTCTAATTATGATATTGCTATTGTGAATCAGTATGGTACAGTTACAGCCAGAGGTCCAGGACATGTTCAGATTTCAGTTTCCTGTGGTAATCTTGAACCTCAGGTTTGTGATATATTTATTACTGAAGCAGATGAAGCAGAAGACCTTTCTGAGATGACAATTAATTTCAATATAAGAACTTTAAATCTTACAGTTGGAGACAAACTTTCTGTCTCTGATTTAGGATATTCTGTTGAGCCCGAGGAATATGCAGATAAGGTAATGGTAGTATCTATGAATCCTCAACTCATTGAGATTTCAAACAATACAATCATTGCAAAAGCTTATGGCAAAGCAGATATAATGGTTTATGTTCCCAATGGACAGCATTTTACTATAACAACTTATATACAGAAAAATGAGACTGATGCAGCTGCCGATCGTATAGCATTTGCCGAAGAGATCGTTGCTTGTCTTAATGTTGAAAGAGCTAAATATGATCTTGACCCCCTTACTCTTGATATTGATCTTTGTGAATTAGCACAAATCAGAGCGGAAGAATGTAAGATCTCTTATTCTCATACAAGACCTGACGGAACAAAGTGGTCAACGGTATTTGCCGGTACAGCTTATGAAAAGCTTTACCGTGGTGAAAATCTTATTAAGACAGCAGGTTATTGTAATGCCCAGGAGCTTGTTGATATTTGGATGAGCTCGCCATCTCATGCCAGCAATATTCTTAATCCCAGATTTACTTCTGTTGGTGTAGGTGCTATTCTCGGTATCAATACAAGTTCTACTGAAAAAATTGCCTATATCAGTGCGCTGCTCTTTGTCAATAATTAATATGCTGTAAAAAAATAAGAACCTGTCCACACGCATTTCTTATGTGGACAGGTTCTTGGTATATACTGTAAAAATAAATAGACCTGTTTGGGCTGTTCCGCTAAATATCGTTTTTGACTGATGTTTTTATTATATATTAATTCTTAATTCGTGTGTAAAAATCTGCACCCAATCTATATATGCAAGCTTTTTCTTGCTTTTTTACACATTTATAGCAGCCCATAAAAATACCATTACACACCAGCAGAAGCACCCCCCATGCAATCACCCGGAGAAATCTGTTGAAAGGCAGACTTAACAGCCACATTAATACTAAGGAAACGCTGAATAAATAGTCCTAAAAATGCGACAAACCCTGTCAGGCAATC
>JBJEQP010000062.1:0-13802 GCA_051881815.1 Oscillospiraceae bacterium
ATACTTTTATTATACCACAAATACCAAGATTTTTCAAGGAAAAGAGCCTTTTTTATTGTATGTTTTCTGTAAATGTTTTGTTGCTTTTTTCAGCAGATGTCTATCCTGCCGTCAACCTTTTTAATTGCATTCGGCTGGTCGATAGACAGTCCCTGCATAAGCCATGTAAACTCTTCACGTGTAAGATCTCTGACTTCATTTTCATTATTCGGCCATCTGAACCGTCCGTTTTCCACCACCTTGTACAGCAGGACAAATCCGTCGTCCTCCCATAATAGTGCTTTCAGGCGGTTCCTTTTTCGTCCGCAAAATAGAAACAGGCTGTCCGAAAAAAGATCAAGATCGAACTGCTCCTGTATTATTGCAGCAAGTCCGTTGATAGATTTTCTCATATCTGTATGACCGCAGACGATGTAGATGTTTGATACTTTTATGTCCTTCAGCATTCTTTCAGACCTCGCAGCATTGCAGTGATGATTTTTTCATCTGCATCACAGGGTATCTCTACTTCCAAACCGTTCTTGCGGATGATGATCTTTTCGGTGCTTTTGGGTATATCTACAGAAGCGGATTTTTCAGGCAGCACTGCGCTATTTCCCATCAATTCCGTTGAAACACTGACCGGCACTATTTCATGAAGCTTTGGCTGTCGTGAAAGCATTTCTTCACGTACCGCCCTCAGCCTGTTGTAGTATGTGCTCGGGCTGATACCGCTGTTGCTGCACCATTCTTTTACTGTCTGTCCGCTGGTCTGACATTCCTGTATCTTCTCCGCCCACTCCCGATGCCTTAGTTCTGCCTTTATTTCTTTGATCGTTGCCATTTCCTTCAGCTCCCTTCGAAGCTTATTTTACCATGTTTTTTATTCGGTGGCGAGTTGGGGAATTGGTTGGCGGATACGAATTTACAAAATCCTTTTTTTCTCATTGAAGAACAAAAAAAATAGCGCAGATAAACTGCGCTGCACTCATAAAGATTATTTCCCGTATCTTATGCTGTTAAACAAATTTCTAAGTGAAGTCCTGTCAATTTTGCAGAAGTTTTTAACATAATCGCTGATGCTGTTCTGAAGTTCTGCCTGATATTCCTCCGGTGTCATACTTTTTTGTCTAAGAATAACTTCTCTGGCAGCGGCAGGAGAAAGGTTTCCTCTTTTTTTGCCGAGTTCGTAGAACGCTTTATTGCGTTCGGCACTGACTGTGGAATGTTCCATTCTTTCAGAAATACCGTCGTTAAGAAGGTCATACTCTTCTTTTGTGAATTTTCCCTCTGCATATGCCTCGTCAAGACGCTTTGCCATATTTCCGTAATATTCAGCGATACGTTCTTTAGTGGGAACGCCGCCCTTTATGCCTGTTATCAGATCCAATTGATTATGGATATTAATGCGTCTTATTATGCGATCATCATTAAAGTCAATATCGTTTGAATACTCAAAAAGGTCGGACTGCATTATCTTATCCTTTTCCGTCAGTTCTGCAAAAACAATTCCTTCGGAGTGTTCAAAACGATCTCTGTTAGTTATTTTAGACAGATCATCTCCGATCTTCATATCTTGCTTTCCTGACGGCTCAACAGCTTTGGATATATCAACGTGTTCACCCTGCAGAGTTTCTTTCAGCTCGACCTGTTTAAAGGGATCGTATTTTCTTTCGCCATTATCATAAACATCATGTCCTGTCAGAGTATAGTACACTTGTCTGTTGCTTAGGTATGTGAAGTCCATTTTTCTCCTCCTGATTAATTTAAATTCTTATATTCCGTTATTTGAGCGCAACTCTCAAATAACGGAAGATTTATTCTGACTGAACATTTATTTTACGATTTCTATGGTACTCCAGCCATACGCAATGAGAGGATTTAACACAGAAAAAAAGTCAATAACTTCTAATGTCGTTGGGTTATACCTGATTCCGCAAATCTTGAATTTATCGAAAGCTTATAAAATACCAATGTAATGCTTCTTGAAGCACTCTATGCAAGCCTATTATCTTGCACCCTCTTGGTGAAAAAAATTAATGCTCATTGAATGTCTATAATGCGTCGCTGTTACGGTGTTTATTAGCCTTTTTACAGTTGTGAACTTTTGCGGAATCAGGTTATATACAATATAATTCCCTTTATTATCAGCCTCAAGTATTATGTGCCATTGTGATTGGTATAACTTGAAATCCTTACAGCTTCCGAAGAAACAACGCAAATATCACCACCCAATCTACTGTACAATGTATGGTACATATATGAGTTTTGCCACACTTCCATATACTTAATGCAAAAGTGTTTTTTCGGCTAAATTGACAATACATACTTGTTAATTTGCTCTTTCAGCCCTATGGTATCTGCCATACCGTGAGAAGCGTTATTGAATCTTTGCAGAATATCGTCAAGTACATTTTCACTGTAATTATCGTTTCCGAAAAGATTATAAATTTCCTCTCCGTAAGTAATGAATTTCTTGAGATCACCGGGTTTCATCGTATCATAGCATTTCTTAACATGTAAATCAGCCTCAGCCGAAAATGCTGATGAATATAACCTGCCTAACTTACCGCCTATCTGATTTCCGAGAGCAATACCCTGAGACTTAATAATGCCCCATTTTGCATTGTCAGCAAGCTTATCCGTGCCGTATCCTATTACACCCATTTTTTCAGATAGTTCAAGGGATTTCTTTTGAATGTCCATAAGCTTTGATACAGAAACCTCTTCTCCCACAATATTTAGCTTGGAGTTCAGTTTGTCAAAGCTTGTATCTTCACCGTTACGGATTTTCTCTGCAAGCTCCTTTACAATGTCGTCAATAGATTTCTGCATATTTTTGTAATATAACTCTCCACCCATACCTTGTGTGAACCAGTCGATGGTTGACCGCACAAAACTATCGTCCTGAATTGCTCGGTAGACGTAATCTTGGTCAGAGTCTATCTTAGCATATTCCTTTGCAGCGTCAAATAGGAAGTCAAGGTCAGCATGGAAGAAATATGCTTGATCTAAATCTTCACGCTCTTTAGCATAGCTGCGATAGCCATAAGCGTCATACTTGTTGTCAACGGATTTTATGTACTTGCCGTTAAGATAACGGTCATATAGTCCCGTGTCGTTATTGAATTTGTGAGTGGTAATTCCATGGTAATCGTATGGGTCATTCATAACGTATTTATTTCGGTTGCTCTCGTAATCGGCTGAAACCTCAAAGCTGTCTCCGCGGGAATAGCTTGTGCCAAACTCGGCATATTTTTTCGCCGTTGCGGAAGATATGCCGTCCACTTGAAAGTTGTATACTCCATCTCTCTGTGATGCAAGATGCACGGAGTTTTTGTCTGCTGAGGATTTCAATTTGCCGGTTTCGAGAACAATGAATGATCCATAATTTCCCGGGGCAAGCTCTCCGCCATTCTCGCACTTGGCACGGATAACATCCCTGTCAATCTGCTTTTCTCTTACCTGTAAATCTGCAATCCCGTTGAACCCTTTGAACATTGGTGAGTTAGCTACTTTTGCATTTATAACATTCATAATGATAACCTTCTTTAAAATATTTATTATGTATCGCAAATATGCCTTCAAATAAAAAATACTAAAAACCTATCCAACAATAGTTGGCACATGCCTTGCTTGAACTTTTTTTCGTTATATTACCCGTGATTTTTGTAAAGACGTCAGTCTGCCCACAAAGATCATACACGAGTCTACAAAAAATCCAACTGTGCAATCTAAGCACCTACTATTGCTGAATGGATTCTAATATTACGATTTTCCATACGATTGAAAAGTTAAAAATGAGTTAAAAAAGAGTATAAATCCAATCACATATGGAGAATGATAGCAATTTAGCTCATAATACGAGAGGTGATATAGATAGGTGCATCCAGAAGTTCACCGAATGTTGAAGATGTTATAGTCAAGTGACAACTGCTGTCATATCTCATATTGCTTACTCCGCTGTGTTCGCCTCGTACCTGCGGTGATGTAACGGATACATAAGAAATACCGTTGCTCGAATTAGCAGAGTTGTAGCAATGATAACTGGGTGCACCAACGCTCCATGCCCTGTTGTACAAATCAACAGATACTGTATCATCGGCTAATGTATAAATTATGCCGTTTGATTTGTAGGTAACACGGCAAGAAAAAGTAGAACCGCCACGCAATGCCATTCTTAACCCGTTTGATGAGTAATTCTGAGTAGGAACTTCTCCGTTATTCATAAAAATTTCTAAGGTTATATCATCAATGATAGCGTTGGGCGATTCAAAAATCTGTACAGCGTAGTTTGTTTCGGTAAAACTTTCATCATATATGTAATTAGATGAAATTCTCAGATAATTATGCCCAACACTAATAGGATATGTGTTACCATTAGCATTTTGCTTAACGAGTGTACCATTGCTCACGGTAAACATTTCCATATATATTGCTCCTGCACCACTCTGGGGAACTAATGTTAATGTATCAAAATCAGCATCAGAGGGCACAATTAAATCAAACCAGTCTGTATCGTATGGACTGTTAAGAGAAGCGCTTAAGGTGAAATACTGTGATGCCTCAACGTTTGTAAGTGTTGCAGTTGTGGCGTTCCTTGCGCAGTCATTAGGCTCATAAATGTCAGAAAAGCCCGCACCTAACGATATATGCAGATCAAAGGTATCTGTGGCACTATATCCTGCATTGGAGAGAACACCAATAGCATAGCTTACTGAACTCTCGGTAGTGTTTACAGTTGAAACAGACTGGAAACGTGTGTTAGCGTTGTTAAAGTCAGAGTATGTAACAACAGAAGAAATAGCATTTGAGGGATCAAGCTCATAAAGAGCTAATATATAATTGAGAGAAGTATCTGACGGTCCATAAAGCTGGGCTTGGCAAATCTGATTAGGTGCAAGGACAATGGGACCATAAAGCATAACATCGTCATCGCTGTTTATCGTTCCCGTAAAATCAAACTTTGTAAATGTGTTACTTCTTGCTTTGATACTGCATTCAGAATCCTCAACAAAATCAGCATTAGGCAGGACTCCATTATAGCCTCCTAAATCAAAACTTGTCCCATTATCAAGAGTAAGTTCTACAGGTGTACAATTCGGAGCAGCTATCGAAAACGTATTTTCATAGACAATAACGTTTTCTTCAGCCAACACGTTGCTTGTAAGTGTAGACAAGCACATAGCCGCACTAATAATAGCGCACATTACTTTTTTTGTTTTCATATTATTTATTCCTTTCCACCGATACATGGTATACATTTTTTACGCCATTTGTAAAAGTAGAGGCAGTATATCATTTTTTTAGCTCTGTCACCAAAAAAACTGATGGAGTAACCAAATAACCCCAAATATAAAGGTTATAGTAAAAGTAGCTCAAATAGAATTGAATAGAGGTACAGTGGCAGTGCCATAACATATTTGAAAAGATATGTTAAAATTCATTAGTCATTAAGGGTGACATAGCCTTATTTTTTATTTAGGGCAAGTTTTGGAACTGCTGCCCGAAACAGGTTCTGAATTTCCGTTCCTGTTTACATTTGCTGAAAAAGACAGTGTATATGTTTCACCTTTTGTCAAGTTTTTAACGGTCTTTGAAACAAATAATTTATCAGTGTTTGACGATAAATTGTCCCAATCACCGACGTTTGTCCCATGGCTGTCTTTTAATATAAAATGACCGTTCGAAATGCTTGTTGTTCCGTCAGCACCTATTAAGCTTACAGTACAAGTAGCTGTAGTTCCGTCAATTGAGAGAATAACTGTAAGTTTATGCGTGTCAGAATACCGTGGTTCAACCGCAAATGCAGTTGTTGCCAAACTTGCTAACACAATAAGTGATAAAAGAATTGAAATTAAACCCTTGATTTTTTTTGACACAAAATTCCTCCTTTTTATACTACCTCTATATAAAAAGACCGCTCAGAAAGAAAAAATACGTCAAATAAATCTTATTTGTCCAAATTTTCGGCAATTCTCACAAGTTCTTCCTTTGATAAGTGTGCAACTATACTAAACGAGTAACCATCTTCAAACCACATAATCATATTCTTGAAATCGCTGTCATTGCTTTCATAAAAGTAATACTCCACTCCATTATATTCAAATTCATAATATGAATTATGTTCATTGTCATAATATGCGGTTAAGTCATTGGCAATTCCATATTCAAATATTAAATCATCAGTTTCATTTGTATAAGTAAGCATAATATATGAAAGTGTATAATTTCCTTCTGACAAATAATATCCGTCAGGCACATATCCTAATCTATAACTATTATCAAAATTATCAACTGTTACTTCCTCGCCAACATACTCATATTTATCGAATTTGTCAAAAACGTTCCTAAAAACATTTTGAACAGCGGCAAAAACTTCCGGCTGGGTAAGTAAAGCACCGAATATTAGTCCGAAAGCCGCTGCCACTGATACGGCAGCTCTAACGGCAATATGCTTATATTTTTTTATTCTGTCATGTCTGCCGACAGAATTTATTGTTTTTTTCATTTTCTTTTTAAATTGTGGTGACAATTCGTGCGGTTCTTCCATAACAAGCTCGTCAACCTCTTTAAGTTCAATATCCATATATTCTTTAAGTGCTTCTGTTAGGACTAAATCAAACACTTTATTTTTTAACGTCATATTCATTATAAACATCCTCCAATTTCTCTATTAATACTTTTCTGCCACGATAAATACGAGTTTCAACTGTTCGTACCGGGATTTGCAAAATTTCTGATATTTCTTTTGCACTAAAACCGTGAACAAATGTAAGAATTAGAATGTCTCTATAAATGACATCAAGTTCTTTAATTTCCTGTAAAATTCGTTTATAGCCTAAATTTGTCGCAATGTTGTCTGCCAAGCCGTCCGATATAAAATCATCATCATCATCAAGTTGCACAACATCATCATAATGCTCCAATTCAAGGTTGTTTCTCGCCTTGTTTTTAACCATAATTACTATCAGAGCCTTTGCACGCTTACTTGGAATGTCAGGCACTTCTTTAATTATTTCTGCAAGTTTTAAAAGGCAGTCCTGCACTGTTTCATCTGCAAGTGCAGTATTGTGGAGTATGGAATTTGCAACCTTAATCATCATATCTTTGTATGTATAGTACAGACGTTCAAATTTCTCTTTGTAGTATTCTTCTGTGATAAGAGCCATACAGATTGCGAGCATATGTACACTTCCTTATAATGTTTTCAATCATTATACAACATATAAACGAGAAATGCAATACTTCTGAAATTAATGCAGAAAGAAATCGACATGCCCGATAGTGTAAAGTTATAATTGAAACTCCAAAACATCATCTATATACATAAAAAAGCGAGGACTATTGCCACTGCGACGGTCCTCGTTTTTTGTCATAATCTGCTTTTTTTATTGCGGAGCACTATAAATAGTAATCATACAGAAACCGTCTATCACCATACAAGAGGCGAAGAAGCAAATCTTTACACCCAGACAAGCCTTTGCAGCGGTCAGTATTTCCGCGGAACTATAAGCGGAAAGTCCAAATATGTTAAGGTCATTTACGATATTCTCACACATTCGGTTCTGCGCTTCGGAAGAAGCAAAACAGCGCAGTATTCATCCTGCGAGCTTATAAAAGCTGAGGTTTCTCCCATTTCAGACAGCGTTAAAACAATAAAAGCAGGTGAACAGTTCATTGTCCTGCTGCTTTCCGATGTGCTTATCCCCGATGAAATGGGCGGATATGATATTACCGTTCAGGGACTTTGCAAAACTCTCGGAAACGGCATTGAAAAGCTTGAATGTGACAGAGATGAAAAGGTCAAGCACTCTGCTCTTCGTTATAGGATAATTGCAGGCTACAACAGCAAATGGAACATCCAGAAACCGCAGATCAGAACTATCGCAGCAGGCTCAACTCTTGTTTTCAGAGCAGAATCCGATATGAAGCTTCCTTCCGAGTTTACGATCGGCGCAAAGAACAACGAAGGCTTTGGACGTGTTATGATCTGCCGTCCCGAGGATTTTGCGGAAAGATCGATCAAGCCGGAAAAAGCCGTAAATAGTGCAGCCAATAGCGGCGCTCTCTGCAAGCTTATCAACGATAATAAAGTGATTGAGGAAATGAGATCATGCGCAGTAAGCTTCGTTGCTTCATTCTGCCGGGAAATGAATTCGTCACAGATCGGCAGATACACTATGATGGTCAAGCAGGCAACAGATCTGAGCGAGTTACGGAACATTATGGTTGAAAACATTCAAAGTGAAAAATCGAAGAAATTTATTAAAAGCATCATAGATAAGAGCGAAGTTTCTCATTACCGTGAAAACTACTGGAGAGAATATCTCCTGCTTATCCTCACACTTATAAAGTATCAGAACAGAGGGGAGAAGATCAATGAGCAGAATTAAGTATTTCAATATAGTTTTCAGACTCGCCTCTCCGCTTGCGATAGGTTCGGGCGAAAACGCTAATTCCGACAGCGATATTATCCTTGACAGCAGTAACAAACCGACTATCCCCGCAACAGCGATCGCAGGCGTTTTCCGCCACTACCTCGGTGCGCAGGGTCGAAATGACGTTTTCGGTTATGTCAATGGAAGTGATTCTCATGAAAGCAAGCTTCGTTTCTATGATGCGCAGCTTATTTCCGATGATCCCTTCACAACAATCAGGGATTCGGTAAAGCTGGAAAATAAAGTAGGAGTCAAAGGCGCAAAATTCGACCTTGAAGCAGTCGAAACAGGCATTGAATTTGCGTCGGTGATCGAACTGAATGACGCTGATAAAGCAGAAGCGGATATTCTCGGTGCTCTAAGTGCGATCGACGCAGGTTTCTTACGCATCGGCTCAAAAACCTCCAGAGGCTACGGTCAGCTGAAAGTCGTTTCGCTGAAAAAGGCTGAATTTGACCTTCCCGATGACAGAGCTGAATGGCTCGATTTTGACGGATTTAATGCAGATGATAAACACTATAAGGAATGTGATCTCCCCGATATTGCCAATAGCTTTGCTTCAATAAAAATGAAGCTCAAACAGAACGGCGCAGTATCGATCAGAAGCTACACCGTAAAAAATGCCGATGACATCGGTTCAGCCGATTATATTCAGCTCTCACTCAAAAACGGTACGCCCGTTATCCCCGGTACCTCATGGGCAGGCGCTTTCCGTGACCATTTCAAGAAACTTGCAAACGATACGAATGAAATTCTTACCAAAGCATTGTTTGGATTTGTCGATGAGAAAACCAAGGATCAGAAAAAATCCCTCATCTATTTCAGCGAAAGTGAAATAAGCGGCGGAGAGATGAAGGTGATCACACGAAATTCTATCGACCGTTTCACCGCAGGAACAAAAGACGGTGCACTTTATACCGAAAAGACCTGCTACAACGGCAGCTGTAAGCTTGAGATCTTCATAAACAAAAACGGTCTGCAAGATGCCGAAAAGAATCTCGCTCTGATATGTGCAGCAATATGTGACCTTGATAAAGGATACCTTGCAGTCGGCGGCCTGACCTCTGTCGGCAGAGGAATGTTCACCGTAGAAAGCATTTCTATCAACGGCGCAGATGTTACTGCCGCACTGAAAGCCGATAATGTTTCGGCAATGGCAAAGGAGGCTTTGTAATGACGGATAAAAACTATATCGCCGACTTCGGCTCGGCAGAAGATGTGAACGCTGTCATTGACCGGAAAATAAGCGGCGGAAATATGATACTTATGTTCACGGACAAATTCGTATGCTGCCCACAGCAGAATATTGAAGATACAGCTCATCTGCTTGAAGCACGGGTTTTCACCGAAAGTGCCGAAATAAAGCTTATGCGTCCGACTATCGCCGACAAGTTCAGCTGGAGGCTCATTGACGATACCAAGCTTTCCACCGACGACTTCATCACCGAAGATCAGTACCTTAGCATTAGCGAAAGTAAAGGCTTTGAATATACCGCAATAGGCGGAGGAAAATATACGCTTCCGCTTGAAAAAGCAAAAAAGCTCCGTGTTCATAACTATATTTCTTACGATGAACAAGGCATCGCACAGATCACAGATTTCCGTGCTGTGAAATATATCGGAAAGGGTGAAGAGAAATGAGCAACTATATTCCGGATCCAGAAAAAGGCGCAGTAAACCCATACAATTTCGTTTCTCTCGGCAGCGGAGTTGAAAGAAGCAAACCCTCTTCGGGCTATATCTCCGGTGTTATCCATTGTTCAATGAAAAATGCCACACCGCTCGCTCTCCCCGACCTTCCAAATGTTGAAAAGGGAAAGCTTGACGAACATAAGAAAGCTCCGTTTTTCAAGATAGACGGAAAACCCGTCATTACGGGAAGTGAGATACGAGGCGTTATCCGCTCGGCATACGAAACTCTCAGCAACAGCTGTCTTTCCGTAAACAATAACAATATCCTTTCGGCAAGAACGAGTGATATAAGAAATCCGGGTGTTCTTTGCTTCACAGAGGGATGCTGGCTTCTTTATAAAGCCAAAGTCACAAAGCATTATGATGAAACAAGCAATGCCGTAAAAAGAACGTGGAAGGATAAGACAGGCAGGAACGTAAATTTTTGGTTTACCAAAGATGAAAAAGTAGACTGCAAAAATATCGACCTAAAAAAAGCAGTTGAGAATTATGATGCCGCCCGTGAAATGTATAAAAAAACAATGCTCAAAAATGAGAATACCGCTGAAAAGGAGGAAAAAATACTTTTTCCTGCTCTAAAAATGGACGGTACACCAAATCCTGTATTTTTTCTGTTTGAAAATAAACAACTTTACCTTTCCCCTGCTCAAATATCACGGTCGGTATATTCAAACAGGGTTAATGACCTGCTCGGCAGTTATCATAGCTGCAATGATTCTAACCATCTCTGCGAAGCCTGCAATTTGTTCGGAATGATCGGTGAAAGCGACAGCGAACCGACCGCATCAGCCTCAAAGCTTAGATTCACAGATGCAAAGGGAAAAAATAATACGGTAATCATCAAAAACGTAACGCTCAAAGAGCTTGCCTCCCCGAAGCTTTCAGCAATGGAGTTATATTCAACTGTACCCGATATGCACTTTCGCTGGACTTATGATTCATTAGGAGTAAAGCTTAACGGAAGAAAATTCTATTTTCACCACAAAGGATCATACTCCACAGAAGAAAAATCGCAGCGCAATATAACTACCGAGCTTGTTGACAAAGGCGCAGAATTCTCCTTCGATGTTTTCTTTGATAAGCTTACCGAAGACGAGCTGAAAAGATTTGTATGGACTCTTGCTATCGGTGAAAACAGCGCCGATGGACATCAGATGCATAAACTTGGCCACGGCAAACCGCTCGGACTCGGCAGCGTTAAGATAACCGTTGATTCCGTTGTAAAAAGAAGCTTTGACCCATTTACAATGACATTCACCACCGAAAGTATGAATGTTGACGCTTTTTTTGAGAAGACACCTTTTGATGATTCTGCCGAATACTTCAAGGAGTATATGGCAGTTACCGATTTTGACTATCTTGAAGGTAAGCCTGTTGCTTATCCTTACGGAGAAGACGGTGGAAACGGAAAAACTTCACAAGGCACTCTAGTATGGTTCAAAGGCAATCGTAACGATGGTTCAATTGTTAATACAAAGAGTAATTGCGTTATAAGGTGTCACCTTCCCAAGATCACGGACAAAAAGAACCTTGTTCTTCCTGCATTGATCAAAAGAGGAGGTTCAAATCAGAAAAGCAACAATAACAGCCGTAACAAAAGCACTCAAAGCAATAATGTAAGCTATGAACCAAAACCGACCGCTCCATCCATTACTGAAATAAAATGCCCTATCTGCAAAAAAACAATGAAACGTCAAAAAAACAAGTACCCTATGAAAGCAACAACGGTTTGTGATTTTTGCGGACACTCATTCAAAACGACCTATTGACACGGGAGAAAAAATGTTATACCAAACCGATATTTATACCGCACCTGCCGATATATCCGATGTAATGTCGGATATATCGGTAAAGATACACGGCGCAGCAATGAACGCTATACCAAAGGACTACGCCGCCAAAATGCACGAGAAAGGCTATCACCCGTTCTCGGTCTTTACCGTTGATACAGGCAATGGCCTATTGATAAGAGTTTCCGCGCTCTGCGATGAAGCGAAGGTCATCTCTGACGCTCTCTGCAGCCTCGGCAGCATAAAAGTGTTCGGCGCAAGCGAACCGATAAAGATAACAAGCTGCGAGAACGCCGACCCGATAAACGCAGCCGATGCCGAAAAATATATCAACCCAAGAAGCTGCACCCTCGAATTTGTGACTCCTGCAATGATAAAAACCAAAGGCAGACCGTCAGCTGCCCCCGATATATGCGGATATTTCCGCTCGGTAGTCAATAAATACAATACCTTTGAGAATGACGCTATCGAATTCGATGAATTCAAGGAAGCCTTCGGCAGCGCCAACTTCGACAGCTATCACCTTGAAAGCACGAAGTATAACGTCAGCGGAAACATCTTTCCCGGAATGATAGGCTCCTGCAAGCTGTATTTTCCCAAGGATAAACGGCAGAATATGCTTCTCCGAAGAATGATAGCCTACGCAACATACAGCGGAGTCGGCGGAAAGACCGGTCAAGGCATGGGTGGACTTGTCGTGCGGTAGAATATGCGCTTTTCGGTGCGAAACTATGTATTTTTGCTCCTAAAACGAACACAAAAAACGACCGTTTCGCACCGTCAAGCTTTGTATAAAAAAAGAATACTCTGCGATTATTTAATACAAAGGTATTTACATTTTGTCAAATATGATGAATAATAATAAAAACAGATCGGAAGGGATAAAAGATTTTGTTTCTTTTTGCCTAACCAATATGTACACCGCTTGGTGATTGAAACCACTATCAAATAATGCACATTGTTTATCATTTACAGTAACCGATCTGTACACCGCTTGGTGATTGAAACTTGTCGGTCAAGCCTGTGAACTGTCCGACGGTTAACCAATCTGTACACCGCTTGGTGATTGAAAACAAAACTGACCCGTTCTCCCAAATCGAGAACGGGTCAGTTTTATTTGAAATAAAGTTGTTCAGTGATCATAATGCTGTCATGCTGCCAAAGGTCTGCGCTCGGATGGGATAGAATCCACTATAAGGTCAAGGAATGAAGTGATGTTGTAGCCTTTTTCCGCCGAATAACACACGGGCATTGGAACGTTTACGCCGGTCGCTTCTCTGATCCTGTTTTTCACGGAAACCGCTTTCTCCCTCAAGAATTCCGTCAGAACCGGATCGGGTGCGTTTTCAGCCTTATCCCAATGCCTTCCGCTCATCGCCATATCCGCTTGGTTTATCGCAACAATTAAGCGCCCATATTGGATATTCGGAATGATGATGCTGTTGATAAGACGATAAACTGTACCCATGTCACGGGTCGAACCGTCTACTATCACCAGTGCAAGATCAATGAACCCAAATTCTTTTCCGCCGTTTTCGTATGTTTTGCGGAGAAGGTCAATGAGTTTTCGTGAATGTTCAGCGTCTTTTGCGGCTCC
Organism: Oscillospiraceae bacterium; assembly: GCA_051881815.1. Taxonomy (GTDB): domain Bacteria; phylum Bacillota; class Clostridia; order Oscillospirales; family Ruminococcaceae; genus UMGS363. The sequence goes on from JBJEQP010000062.1 coordinate 13,500, forward strand.
GTCCCCAAGGCCGGGGGTATCCCAGAAACGGATGACATTGCTTAAGCTATAACTGCCGAGTTCCATTGTCATAGGGTCAGCACCGTGTCCGACTTCGGCGATCTCCCTGCTAAAAAGCGTGTTCAGGGTCGTGGATTTGCCTGCGCCGGTAACGCCGGTGACCATGACATCAAGAGGAACGAATCCTGCACGGTTGATCTTCGCTGAAATTTCGTTTATTCTGTAGCTTTCGTAGTTCCTCATATTCCTTCTCCTCGTATAATAAATTTAAGGGTAATTTAAAGAGAACCCCTATAAAAACTC
>JBJEQP010000063.1:0-13647 GCA_051881815.1 Oscillospiraceae bacterium
ATGAATTATTTGTAAATTCACTCTTTGAGGGCTTGACTTTTATTTGCAGGTCTAACTATCATAATTCTAAACATTTAAATTCATTTTGTCAAGCGAAATTGCGTTTTTTATATCTTTCTCCGATTTTTTTGGTAAAGTTTGCTTAATCGTTTAAGACTTTTTAGCTATTTTTACCCTCTTTTTCGCTGTGATGTGACAAAATAGACAAAGGCTTGGTTTTATGCTTTCAGGATTTATCCTATTATATATAGTATAGTCAAAAATTTCTCTTTTCGGCACAGAAACACCGAATTCTACCCAAAGACTTGGTTTACAATGAAATCGTTTTACTTTAAAGCTTTTAATAGGTAAATCGGCTGCCTCTCTTCCCTCCCCTAAAAAAACATCAATTTCACCATGTTTGCGATAAAAACAGCTTTTTCCGAAATTTACTTAAAACACTTGCATTTATTCTGAAATAATGGTATAATACTAATTATTGAATTTACAGCCGTATTTCGTTATTTGAAACACGGGATATCAATTTTGGAGGTTTATAATCTATGTTAACAAGTGCACTCATCGCTTTTGCCGAAGCTGCAGCACCCGTTCAGCAGATCGACACAAAAGCACAGACTATTTCAATGCTTTTCTCATTCGGTCTTCTTATCATTGTTTTCTACTTCTTCCTCATAAGACCGCAGAAGAAAAAGGAAAAGGAAGCAAAGCAGCTCCGCGACAATCTTCAGATCGGTGACGAGGTTACAACTATAGGCGGAATCGTCGGTATCATCGTCCGCAAGAACGAGGACACCTGCGTTATCGAAACAGGCGGCGACCGCAGCAAGATCCGTGTGAAGCTCTGGGCTATCTCAGAGAACAACACCGTTCATGACGCATCCGAAGAAACCGTAAAGGAATCCTTCAAGCCCAAGAAGGAAAAGAAGAGCAAGGATACTGATACAAATAAGGACGAATAATCACGCATAACACCTCCGCTTTTTGCATATAATTAACAAATTATGCAGGCGGAGGTTTTTCTTATGCGGAAAAATGCAGAGCAGAAACGCAAGAGCGAGGTCATACGGACGGTCGTGACGGCTGTGCTTGCAGGCATCGGTGCGCTTTCGATATGTCTTTTCGTTTTTGGTGAAATTGCAGTACAGATCGACCTTCCGGACGGGATAATGTCCGTAATGGCACAGATCTCGCTTGCTGCAGGCTGTTTTGCGGCTGCCTTCACGGTCGCAAAGCGGCGCAGAAGGGACGGCATGATCTCGGGACTTTGCTGCGGCGCTGCGGTTTTTGCGGTGATATTTCTGCTCGGTCTTATCTTTGCAGGAAGCTTTTCCGTCGGCGGATTTATCACGAAGATACTTGTTATCGGCACCTGCTCGGCTATCGGAGGTATCATTGGTGTAAATTCCAAGCAAAAATTTCGTTAAACAATTCTAAACAAAAAATTCGTTAAACTGCCTATTGAAATTTGAAAAGATATGTGTTATAATGTAGTAAATTATTATTTAGTGGAGGTTTTTGTTATGAAGCACATCAAGACAATCAATGCTGCTAACCTTAAGAAGACTGCTGAAAAGGGCGGCTGCGGCAAGTGCCAGGCTTCCTGTCAGTCTGCTTGCAAGACATCTTGCACAGTTGCTAACCAGAAGTGTGAAAAGTGATCCGGTGATTAGCTGAATTGCTGCGGGGCGGCTCGTTTTGCCGACCTCGCAAGATTCCGGCTAAATGCCGGTTTTTGTTTTATATAATCCCCACCGTTTTTGAAAGGTAAGATCTTATGATTCATAAATACAAGCTTAACGGATATAATATAGTTCTTGACGTAAACAGCGGCGGCGTTCATCTTGTGGACGAGCTTACCTACGATATGCTCGACAATGTTGAACCCCCGTTTGAGGACAAGTGTCCCGAAAGAGTCAAGGAAAAGCTTTCCCGCTTCTACTCCCCCGAGGATATTGAAACCTGCTATCAGGAAGTCGTTGAACTCTACAAGAGCGAAGTGCTTTTCTCCGAGGATACATACGAACAATTTGCAAAATATTCCGTTCCTGCACCGATAAAGGCAATGTGCCTGCTCGTTGAACAGGACTGCAACCTCCGCTGCGAATACTGCTTTGCTTCACAGGGCGACTATGGCACCGGCTGCAGGATGCACATGGATCTTGAAACGGGCAAAAAGGCGCTCGACTTCCTTCTTGAAAAATCGGTCGGCAGACAAAACCTCGAAGTCGACTTCTTCGGCGGCGAACCGCTTATGAATTTTGACGTTGTAAAGCAGCTCGTTGAATACGGACGCTCCAAAGAAAAGGAATACAATAAAAAATTCCGCTTCACCGTTACAACGAACGGTATGCTCCTCGACGATGACAAGATCGACTTCATCAATAAGGAAATGAGCAACGTTGTTCTCTCCGTTGACGGACGAAAGGAAGTCAACGACCGAATGAGAAAGCGTGTCGACGGCACGGGCAGCTATGACCGCTTCATGCCGAAATACAAAGACCTTGTTGAAAAGAGAAACCACGAAAATTACTATGTCCGAGGCACATTTACCAAGTACAATCTCGACTTCTCGAACGATGTTTACAGCCTTTTCAGCGAGGGCTTCGACCAGATCTCCGTTGAACCGTGCATAAGCGACCCGAAGGAGCCTTACTCCATCACACAGAGCGATCTTCCGAGGGTTTTCTCCGAATATGAAAAGCTTGCACAGATGCTCCTTATTAACGACAAGCAGGGCAAGCACTTCAACTTCTTCCACTTTATGCTTGACCTCGACCAAGGTCCCTGCGCTATCAAGCGTTTGAGAGGCTGCAGCAGCGGAAACGAGTATGTTGCCGTAACTCCCGATGGCGACATCTATCCCTGCCACCAGTTTGTCGGCGTTGAAAATATGAAGATGGGCAACATCAATGAGGGCACCTTCAACGAAGAGCTGAAAAAGGAATTTGCAGGCGCACACATCTACTCCAAAGAGGACTGCAAGAAGTGCTGGGCAAGATTCTACTGCAGCGGCGGATGCAACGCAAACAACTACATCTACAACGGCGATATCCACCAGGCGCACAAGATCTCCTGCGAAATTGAAAAGAAGCGTCTTGAATGTGCTATCATGATGAAGGCTGCAAAGGCTGCCGAAGAACAGGGCATTGAGTTTTAATGCGTAACTATTGTATATAAATATGTACAAAAAATGCGAAGCCAAACAAAAAGTTTCGTCCACCTTTTCAAAGGTGGTGGGTGTCCAGAGGGCAAAGCCCTTTGGTCGCTCTCCGCAGAGAGCGAAACTCCCTAAACTATAACTAATCGCTTTCATCAATAGTGAAATATCCAACAAATCAAAAAGCGCAATTCACGAAAAGAAGCGGAAACGAAATATGAGAAATCAAATTTCGTAAACCGATAATTCGTGAATTGCGCTAATTCTTTATATACAGAACAGCTACCCTCTGACAGCAAATATACGAACGAAGTGAGTATATTTGCTGTCAGACGAAGTATGAACAGCTATAGGATATGAAAGTGGAAACAGCGAGCAAAGCGAGCACATTTCCACACAACGGAACAACACATAGGTCACAAAAGATAACCGAAACAACTATATTTTTGAAACAATACAGGAGGTTTGCCCCGTGATTATTCGATCATTTTCAGACTAATACTAATAACCATTTAACCTATGGATAAAATACGACGGCTATAATACGCCCACTCTGCGTCAAACTCCTTTGACAGGCGACAGCCTGCCTGCAGTCGTTTTCCTTGATTGGACGTATTCTATCCGCCGCCTTTATCCATAGAACAAATGGTTATTAGTATAAAGAATTGGATGCTTTTTCTAAAGTTTTTTCGTCACCGTATAATAAAGGCAGTTGTTCCGTTGGCGTGAAAACACATTCGCTTTCGCTCATTGTTTTCACGGTCATATTGAATAGCTGCTCATATGGTGTTGAAGCTTAAATTCACTCACTGTGTTCGTGCATTTAAGCTTCAAGGATAGTTTACTTTTGTAAAATAGAATAAGCGCAATTCACGAATTATCGGTTTACGAAATATAATTTCTCATATTTCGTTTCCGCTTCTTTTCGTGAATTGCGCTTTTTGATTTGTTAGTGATTTCGCTATTGATAAAAGCGTTTCGCTAAAGTTTAAGGTGTTTCGCTTACTGCTAAAGGTCATTCTGACCTGCGACAAGGGACGCTGTCCCCTTGACCCCTGCCACCCTTTAAAAAGCGTGGACGTAAACTTCAGCCGCTTTGCGTTTTTTTGAACAACTTATGAATTATGAACTGTCTTTCTTGCTTCTTTTGTTCCGAATATTGCAAAGATGACAGCAATGATACCGCCAACTATCGAACCGACGGTAATAACCGTTCCCATAAATTCTTCGTCCGGTGAGAATGTGGAAAGCAGGCAGCTCATAAGATTTCCGACGAAATGGAACACTACGCAGAGCTTCCAGTCGCCCGTTACAAATCTGATACCCATAAGTACAAGTCCGAATACAAGCGCATACATCATCATATTCTGCGAATGGATAGCTGCGAAAACAATTGTTATTGCAGCGATCGTGAACCAGTCGGAGAAGCCTCGCTTTTTGAAGAATGTCACGAGCAGACCTCTGAATATAAGCTCCTCAACGAACGGTGCAAAAAGCGCTGTAAAGAACATAAAAGGCACCGACTGCATAAGAAGCTGCTGTGTTGAGTCGATCTCAGTCACTCCGAACAGCGAAAGCGTAAGCGAATTGATGAGCTGGAGAACGAAAAATGCGCCGATCGTAAAGATCACGGTCATTCCGTAAACCTTTTTGTTCTGCTGAACAGGCGACATATCGGACATTTTTGTCTTTGAAATTATCATTGTCAGAACTGCGCCGATAAATGCTGCGATCTGTGAAATTACGGTTATCATCATCATTGAACCTGCGCTTGTTACGTCAGGCACTTCCCCTGCCATAGCTGCCTTTACGGCGATAACTACGCCTGCAATCATTCCGGATAATAACTGTACTCCGAAATATATCCAGAACGGTATCATTGCGACAAAAAAATTGCCAATTTTGTTTAAGACCTTCATAACTGTTTCTCCTTTTTGTTGTGTTATATGTTTGTACTAATCAACTAATACAATGATACCACCTGAATCTTGCTTTGTCAATAGTTTTTTTGAATTTTCTTAAAATTTTTTTATTCTATTGAAATGACAGCGCTTATATGATATAATCATCTTGCAGGAATCTGTTTGAAAAACTTTGAAAGGAAGTTGAAAAAATGGGAAGAGCTTTAATTATCGGCTGCGGCGGCGTTGCAAGCGTTGCTATCCACAAGTGCTGTCAGAATTCCGAGGTTTTTGAGGAGATCATGATCGCATCGAGAACAAAGGAAAAGTGTGACGCACTCAAAGCCAAGCTTGACACAATGTACGGCGGAAAAACAAAAATTTCCACAGCAAAGGTAAATGCGGACAGCGTCCCCGAGCTTGTTGCGCTTATGAAAGAATACAAGCCCGATGTTTGCCTTAACCTTGCGCTCCCCTATCAGGATCTTACGATAATGGACGCCTGCCTTGAATGCAAGGTACACTACATCGACACGGCAAACTACGAGCCCGAGGATACGGCAAAGTTTGAGTACAAATGGCAGTGGGCATATCGTGAAAAGTTTGAAAAAGCAGGTATCACTGCGCTTCTCGGCAGCGGTTTTGACCCCGGTGTAACGGGAGTTTTCTGCGCTTATGCTATGAAGCACTACTTTGACGAGATAAATTACATTGATATTCTTGACTGTAACGCAGGCGATCACGGCTATCCGTTCGCTACCAACTTCAACCCCGAGATCAATATCCGTGAGGTTTCCGCAAACGGTTCCTACATCGAAGACGGCAAGTGGGTGGAAACCAAGCCTATGGAGATCAAGCGCGTTTACAACTTCCCAGAGGTCGGCGAAAAGGATATGTACCTTCTCCACCATGAAGAGCTTGAATCGCTCGCACTCAACATCAAGGGCATCAAGCGCATCCGTTTCTTTATGACCTTCGGACAGAGCTATCTTACACATCTCAAGTGTCTTGAGAATGTCGGTATGACTTCGATCGTGCCTATCAATTACAACGGCATGGAGATCGTTCCTCTCCAGTTCCTCAAAGCCGTTCTCCCCGACCCTGCTTCCTTGGGCCCGAGAACAAAGGGCAAAACGAACATCGGCTGCATCATGCAGGGCAAAAAGGACGGAAAGCCTGTTAATTACTATGTATATAACGTATGCGTTCACGAAGAATGCTATGCAGAAGTAGGCTCGCAGGCAATTTCCTACACAACAGGCGTTCCCGCAATGATCGGAGCAATGATGGTCATGACGGGCAAGTGGCAGAAGCCGGGCGTTTACAACATTGAGGAATTTGACCCCGATCCGTTTATGGACGCACTCAACAAGTGGGGACTCCCCTGGAAGGAAACCTTTGACCCCGAGCTGGTTGACTGACATTGGTATTTATTGTGTAATTATATGAAAACGAGCAGGTTGGATGTTTGCCGACCTGCTCGTTTTTGCATACCGAATTGTGAAAAAGCTTCAAAAAGAATGGATGGCGACGCTTGACAATGGCGGTGGAAGTGGTATAATAGGGGTAGGAAGTGATAGAAAAGTGATTATTTCAGCAATCGAACAACCTATAGAGCAAAAACACACCGGCAAAGGAAATCCGAATGCAATATTGATTTTCGATGTTGAACTGAATTCACGCCAGGAAAAACTTCTAAAGCTAATTCCCGAATACGACAGTCGTGCTATTGTTCCTAAAGATTCTGTAAACATGGCTGACTTATCAGCGTTAACAGCAAAAACCGGTGATGAATTTGCGATGTTTACCAAAGGTAACGAGCGAATGGTTGTACGTGGCAATACAGGCGGTGTTAACATAGATGTAAAGCAGGCAATGCATCTTAATACAGAAGGATACCGATGGAGTGGTCATACTCATCCAGGAACAGGAATTAATACAACAATTCCTTCGTCCGGAGATAAAGAAATTCTTAATTGTTTTGATCAAGAGCAAAGCGTTATCTATGATTCAAAAGGTAATTTCCGTACGTTTGAAAAGGAGTGATTTTATGTGTAAGCGATTTGACGATTGGTCTGATGAAATCAAGGCATATTGTTCTAAAAATGGATTGAATTTTGAGAAAGTCAAGGCATCATCAAAATGCTGGGGGAAAAATGATTTAATATTACAGCATTATATTCCCACCAGTAGCAATGCAGGCTTACTTGATGAAACTCCGATGCCTGTTGTTCTTATGATTACAAAAACAAGTAATGGTCTTTTGTTTGAACAGACAGAATACACTAAAAAGTATTTATCTTAAGTTTTTAACCGTCCCGAGAGATCGAGTCGGTTTTCTATATCCGAAAGGAGAAAATATAATGAAATGCCCGTATATCCGCAAGTCAGAATCAACTCAAAGCATCGAGAAAACCAATTCGGACGAAGATACAGGCGTTTACGATAAAAGAATCATAAATACTGTAACTACATTTGAAATGGCTGAATGTATTATGGAAAATTGCGCAAAATGGCAGAACGGCAAATGCACAATGTAGTTTTATAACGAACAAGTCGGAATTCCCGACAAGTTGGCGGCAGAAACGCGGTGCAAAATTTCTGATATTGAAATAAATCTTGTTTTTCACACACAAAATATAATATAATATAATACTAAGGAAACGCTGATTAATACGTTTCAGCCGTTTTTCAAAATGTCTATGTCAAAATGACATTAAAGACGGGAACTCGTACATTTTTCAAAACGGCGAAACGAACGCTGCGCTTTAATCAGCGGTTCCCTAATATCAAATCGTTCTATAAACAAAGCCGACAGATAGAATAATCCAAGTCAAGGACGGCGACCGCAGTAAGGCTGTATGCCCTTCAATGCAATATCATTGCATAGGAGCCAGACGCAGAATTGGATTATTATATCCGAGGATTTAGTCTTACGGTTGATTGGATATTATAGCAATCCACAAAATATCCTGACAAGTTCGGCGGTTCAAAGCTTGCATAGTGTCGTCACTCACCCTTGACAGGCGGCAAGCCTGCCTGCGGGTTCGTTCCTAACTCTTCAAGCTTTGCCCTCGCCTCCTTTTGTCAGTCTATTTTTATGTCTTGCTATAGTATTAGACTTCAATACAAATGAGCCTTAATATGATACACATACTAAAGCTCATTTTCCCATCCTTATGCAGCCGATGCTTGGTAGTTATAAAAACGAATTACAATACGCATGTAAAGTTGCCGGACAATGCGTGTAAAACGAGGAGTCGAACCTCGGAAGTCTGTCCCGACCTCACCAATAGATCAGCATTTTCTGCTGTTTAGGTGCATCCGCTCTGCATATTTCCCACCCACGAATCATATCAGCTCTGTTGTCCAGTTGAGTTCTTGGATCTTCTCATCTGTTATGCGAAGCTGCTTTGAAAGCTCGTCAAGATCTGCCTGTATTTCCGATACGGAAACTGTGCTGACGATCTTTATTTCTGTTCTGGTCATACGACTCACCTTGTTGCTTGCGGTGTTCAGAAAGCTTCTGGTAAGCTCGATCTTTTTCTTCAGACAATCTCTGTGTGCAAGTATCTCGGTGATCGTCCTGCCGTCGGAAACAGTTCTGCTGTTTGTCAGATTGATCCTTGCCATAAGCTCTTCAAGCCTTTTAAGCAGTCTGTCAAGCTCTCCCATAAGTACAATGGGGTCTTCGGCAGGCTTATCACCGTCCTGTACCTTTGCATTGTTGTTAAGTCTTACGGATAACTCACTTATTCTGTTCTGAATATCCGTTCTCTCCGATAATGCTGATGCAAGTTTCATAATAACATCTCCTTTTAACCTTTTACCACGCCTACTGTAAAGAGCTTCTTTATTGGAGCGGTAAGATCCTTCTGATTTTCCATTACTGTGTCGATATCCTTGTATGCGAAACGGCACTCCTCTGCAACATCCTTTTTGCTATTCTTGCCGAGAACTACATTTCGCTCTTTCAGATCAAGCATAACAGACTCTACCGAGAATTTCTCCAATGCGCCTGTTCTTGAATAGCTTCTGCCTGCGCCGTGCGATGAAGTAAGGAAGCTTTCCGTATTGCCAAGTCCCTTTACAATATAGCTGTTTGAACCCATAGAACCGGGAATTATTGCAACCTCTCCTTCTGCAGCATGAACAGCACCTTTGCGGTGTACCCACACATTTTCACCATAGTGATTTTCAAGAGCCGCATAGTTGTGGTGACAGTTGACCTCATCCGAAAAGCTCGGTATAAGACCTGTATGCTTTTCTACCTGCTCTGTGAAAATTGCCTTGACCTTCCCGAGCATAACAGCTCTGTTCTCGTATGCAAAATCCATTGCAAGCTGCATCCAGTTCAGATAACGCTGCCCTTCATCTGTGTCAACAGGAAGGAACGGCAGGTTATACGAGGAAGGCACAGAGGAGAAATATTTCTCATTAATGCTGTGAGCAAGTTCATTAAAGTGCTTGCCTATCATATTACCGAACATACGGCTTCCCGAATGGAGCATGATGCAGGCAAGACCGTTTTCGTCCTCCTGTATCTCTATAAAATGATTGCCTCCGCCAAGTGTGCCTACCGAAAGATAGCTTTCATAGATATACTTGATAAGTTCCTCATCGGCAGCATATTTACTCATTTCTGTCTGTGCCTTGTCAAGCACCGCCGAAGCCTGAGGCTTGCTGTAATGCTTGAAGCCGACCGGAATGGTTCTGAGAATGTTTCCTATTATTACCTTTATAAGCTCGCCGCTTCCGGTCATCGTTTCACGCAGAAGCTGTACCGGAATATCAGTCTGAACAAATGCCATACCGCATCCGATATCAACGCCTACTGCATTGGGAATAACAGTATTTCTGCAGGCAATAACACCGCCTATGGGCATTCCCTTGCCTGTATGAGTATCGGGCATAAGAGCTATATGGTCAACTGCAAATGGAAGATTTGCAAGATTAACAGCCTGTTCAAGGCAGCTTTCCTCAATATCATTAATTGATCCTGTCCATATTCTGATAGGTATAAGCATTTTGTCTTTGTCAAAGTATTCGAACATTTTATTCAACCCTTTCGTTTTCGTTGTCTTTATTTTAGCAGAAAGAATTTCCAATTTCATATAAAAAAAGGTGCGATGTTACACAAAGCGTTGATTATGCAAAAATAATGATGTATAATAAAGGAAACGCTGAAAGAGGAGATGAATATATGGCTGTATATTCCGAGCTGATAAAAAGCTTTGACAAGGTAAGGGACTATGTTCGTGACTTTTATATATTCGGCTTTCGTACAAGGGAAGATTACAACACAAAAAGCAAAAGAACCTATGACAACGAAAAGCGCAGGATAGAAAGCTGGTTATCCGATCATGTACATACAGAGTTATCGGGACATAAAAAGAAGGTCGCTGTGAAAATAGACTGCAGCCGTATCTATCAGAATCCTTTGTACAAATGCTATAAATCCGCAACCTATACCGAAAATGATATAAAGCTCCATTTTATTATCATGGATATTCTTGAAAACAGAGAAATGACTGCATCGGAAATAACGGATAAGATCGTTTCCGAATACGGAATGGTATTCGATCTTCAAACAGTAAGACTGAAACTGAAAGAATATGTGAATGAAGGTCTGATAATTCAAAACAAGATCGGAAAATCCGTTGTGTTCAGAAAATCTGACCTTTATATTGATAATATGACGGAAAAATATCCGGCGCTTTCGGATATGATTTCATTCTTTTCGGAAGAGATACCCTTCGGAGTTGTGGGCAGCTTTATTATGGATAAGGCGGATATAGCTAACAGTATTTTTACACGAAAACACGCATACATGGTTCATACTCTTGATGATGAGATACTGCTCGAAGTATGTCGAGCTATGGAAGAAAAAAGAGAAGTTAATATGTCCCTCGTAAGTCTGAAAAACGGGAACAAAATTAATAGTACGGCTATACCTTTGAAGATACACAGCTCTGTACAAACAGGAAGAAACTATCTTATCATGTATAACGAGCCTCAAAAAAGGCTGTTTTCTGCAAGACTTGACAGTATAAAGTCGGTAAAGATCGGTGAGGTTTGCGGTGAATATGACAGATATTATGAATTCTACCAAAACAACGAGTGTTATTTATGGGGAACGAGCTTCGGAAAAGAACGAAAGCACGGTCAGACCGAGCATATTCACATGGAAATACTCATTGATGAAGACAAGGAGCAGTTTATTCTGAAACGTCTTGAACGTGAGGGCAGGAATGGCACGATAACTAAGCTTGAAGACAGCAGGTATGCGTATGATGCCGATGTTTTTGACGCAAATGAGATGTCGCCGTGGATAAAAACGTTCATCGGAAGAATTGCGGACTTTGATACTGCCAATACAGAGCTTAAAGAGAAATTTTATAACGATATTCAGCGGCTTTATGATATGTACGGAGGTGATGAAAGGTGAAGCTGTTTTCGGAGATCAACTGTACATACTATAACATAACCGAAAAGATACTCAAACAAAAAGCTGTTACAAAAGAAGATATTCGGAGAATTATCAGCAAAAACGGCTTCTCCGAAACGGTATTGTTTCTGGAGCCGGAGCTTATCGGCAAAAACAATATCGGACTTCTGACGGAGCAGGACGGGATTTATACTTCTATACTGAAAAACGAACCTCATATCCCGCTTACTTATGTGCAGAAAAAGTGGCTCTGTGCTGTTCTGAACGATAAAAAAAGCTCTCTGTTCCTTGACAAAGAACAGAAAGCCGAGCTGTATGAGCTGCTTGGAGCGGAGCCGTTGTTTGACCGCAAGTCTATTCACTTTTTCGACCGTTTTACCGACGGTGATGATTTTGAGAATGAGGATTATATCAGACATTTCAGAAATATTCTTCGTTCCATGCATGAAAACAGGCTTATCAGGATCAGCTTTCAGACAAGGAAAAACAATAGGGTAACGCATTATTATCTTCCCGAAAGAATTGAATACTCTTCGAAAAATGACAAATTCAGAGTTCATGTTATCCGTTATAATAAGTCCAAGCCAATAGAAAGAGGAATAATTAACATTGCGCAGATAAACTCGGTGGAGCTTACCGATATTATTGCTGAAAATGGTCTTTATGAAGCATCTCCAAAGAAGGAAGTCATTTTAAAGGTCAGCAATGAAAGAAATGCGATAAATCGCTTTATGATGGAATTTGCGGAGTTTGAACGTGTTTCCGAATATGATGATGAGTCTAAAGAATGTACAGTTACCATGAAGTACGATGCAATGGATGAAACAGAAATTCTTATTCGTATCCTTTCCTTCGGACCTGTTGTGGAAGTGCTGCAGCCCGATGATCTCAGAGCACAAATCGCACATCGGATAGGACTGCAAAGGCAGTTATGTTTGAGTATGGAGCACGCTTAATCAGGCTCGGTTATGTTGAACGCCCATATCTTTTTGCTGCGGACATAGACAACATCAACAGTATAACCAGCGTCAATGCTGAACGAATACAAGCTGTGTCAAGGTCAAGCTGATTTGGTATAGAAACCAATTTATGTTTATACTATCGCCGAGTTTAGTAGCAAAATCAACTATACCATTGATGATTTTCTCATTCATCGAAGAATGCTTTATCCCATGTTCATAGCAGTAATTGCATCTTGCATTGCAATTATGTGTCCCTGCCAATGTTAATGTATTATGAATATCCGTCCGAATGAATACGTAATCTGTCGCAGATTGACCGAGGCAAAGCGGCTGCTTGCAGAAACCGATCTGTCTGTTTCGGATATTGCCGAACATTCGGGTTTTTCCTATACGGGATATTTCTGTACCGTTTTTCGCAGACAGGAAAAAATGACTCCTTCCGAATACAGAAGGCTGCATAATACAAGCAATTAATCGTAACAAATCAATCAAATGAGGTGTACTGTATGAAAGAATTATTTAACGACAACTGGAGTTTCAAAAAGACTTCTTCCGAAGAAGCTGTGGATGAATTTACCCCTATTCAGCTTCCTCACGACTGGCTGATTTATAACGCAGAGAACCTGTACGAAAGCTCTTACGGTCACTACCGCAAGGTGTATGATTTCGGCAGCGTAAAGGGCAGGTGCATACGCCTTTATTTCGAGGGCGTGTATATGGACTGCACCATTTATGTCAACGGCAAGGCTGCTTTTGATTGGAAGTACGGCTACACCTCCTTTGAAGCGGATATCACGCCTTATCTCCATGACGGAAAAAACGAGATCTATGTCATTGTGCGCCACCTTTCGCCCAACAGCAGGTGGTATTCGGGCGCAGGCATCTTCCGTGATGTATGGCTGATAAACTCCCCCGAAACTCACCTTGTAACGGACGGAGTGTATTTCCACGCAGAAAAGCAGAACGAAAGCTGGCTCTGCAATATTTACGCCGAAACGGAAAATGCGGAGAACACACAGCTTCGCTTCACACTCAAAAACGGTGAAAAGCTGCTGTTTTCGGAGGAATATCCTGCGGAAAAGCTCACTTCCGCAGAGTTTACCCTTGACGGACTTGACGAAAAGGATATTTGGGACATTGCTTCGCCCAATCTCCTTACCCTTGAAGCTGTACTGCTGA
>JBJEQP010000064.1:0-13258 GCA_051881815.1 Oscillospiraceae bacterium
AGTGCCTTATTAGGGTATTCTTTATTTGCCCTAAAATATATTATACGAGGAGAAATGGAGTTATCCGAAATAACGGACGCTATTCTTGCTTCATATAAACATGACATTTGAAAGGAGTGAACGCAATGGGTGAAAGTCTTGAAAGAGCAATAAAGACCTCGCTTAAAGGTTACATCGATGACTATGACGATATAGACGAGATAATGGCACGGCTTCTGAATGTTACCGCAGATGAGTTTAACTTCGATGAGGATAAGCGAAAACCATTGATAAATATGCTGTATGCTACGATGGAAACATTCGATATCTCGACCGAACGAAAAGGAGAAGTTACATTCGGCGAGATGATTTGCCTTATTGACGAGCAAAAAAACGATTCCTGCATTGCTTCCGACGGAAGAGAGCTTTGTGAGGAAATACGCAGAATGCTTGCTTCGAATTTTAAGGATATGCTGTTGTGGGCTGAAAGGTCAAATGCGACCGTAAAGCTGTTTTTGTCCGTGACTGTCAAAGGATTCCTTGATTATCTTGCAAAAAGAGCAGGGTGGTCAGGCGGCAATAATCTTTACAGAAAGCTCCGAAGCAGCAGTTTTCATTATCTTGATAAGCATATAGAAAGCGATACAACGATAAGAAAATTCTTTGAAGATGTGTCGAAATTTCAGTCAAAGGGCTGGAATCCCTTTTATTCCATTAAGGAATATGAAAAGAATATCCGCAACAGCTTTGATGACATTGTGTTCTTTTTGATAGAATGCTTTGAGGTTGGTTTTCCCGAAGTGTTTGACCTGAATAAGATAAAGGAAAAATACGGCATTGCTCCTTACAATAAGGAGTGCGATTTGAAGGAGGCTGGTTAAAATGGCTAATATACTTAAAGAAACGGTGAGAGGTATCGACTGCATACGCTTGGAGGACGAGTTCCTCAAAGACAGAGAGATATTCCTCACAGAAGAGGTGAACGCCCAAACTTCCAACGAGCTGATAAAGCAGCTTATGTACCTTGAACGGCAGGACAGCGAAAGCGAGATCACGATATACATAAACAGTCCCGGCGGAGAGGTCATAAGCGGACTTGCGGTGTATGATTACATCGGAATGATGAAAGCTCCTGTCAGGACGGTCTGCATAGGCACAGCCGCAAGCATGGGAGCGATACTTTTTCTTGCAGGCGCAAAACGTCAGATGCTTCCCCACACTCGGCTGATGATACACGACCCGTCTTACAGCCACAACGACATTGGCGGCAGAAAGCCTCACGAGATCCAGCACGAGCTTGACAAGCTGAACGAAACGAGAGAAGCGCTTGCACGGATAATCTCCGAAAAGACGGGCAGAAGCATTGATGAGATATACAAGGTCACAGCTGACGATACTTTTTACAGCGCCCGGGAAGCCATTGATTTCGGACTTGCAACGGAAATTCTGAAAGGGGTATGATAGCTATGAATAACACAAGAATACTGGCAGAGAATGTTTCGGTATCAAACGATACAAAGGCAACGGGACTTAACAACAATGATATGATAATCGGCTCGTCGGGTTCGGGAAAAACGGGCGGTTACGTTATACCGAATTTGCAGAACATAAGCGGCAGCATGGTGGTTTCCGACACAAAGGGTCGGCTTTGCAAAATGTTCAAAAACGAGCTTAAGAAAAAAGGCTATGCTGTTTACACGCTTGACCTTGTTGACCCGCTTCGTTCCTGCGGATTTAATCCCATAGGCGGCATACGAAGGTATGCAAACGGCAGATACCGTGAGCAGGACGTACTTACCCTTGCAAATACAGTAATGCCCGTCTTGGACGCACGCGAGCCGTTTTGGGAGAAAGCCGCCGCAGGCTATCTTGCTTTCCTTATTGCATACGCAATGGAGGTGCTTGACCCCGAGGAGCAGAATATGACAAGCGTCTGCAAGCTTCACCACGCATTCATACGTCCCGGCGGAAGCCTTTCCTTTTTGCAGTGGGCGGAAAGAAATCCCGATACATTTGCCGCAAGAAAATATCGTGAGATAAATTCTTCTTCAAATGCCGAAAAAATGTGGAGCAGCATAATGGAGTTTGCAAACCGTGCGCTTGAGCCTTATGAATTTGAGGAAGCAAGGCATATTTTTGAAAATCCCGACAGCTTTGACATACGCAGTCTTGGCAGGAAAAAGACGGTGCTGTTCCTTAACGTAAGCGACACCGATAGGACGTTCGACCACCTTATAAATGTTTTCTACACGCAGGCATTGCAGCTTCTCTGTTCGGAAGCGGACGCTGCTACCGACGGCAGGCTGAAAGTTCCCGTGAGGATAATAATGGACGACTTTGCGGCAAGCGCAAGGATACCCGATTTTGACAAGGTGATATCGGTCATACGTTCAAGAGAAATTTCCGTCAGCCTTATCCTGCAGAGCATGACGCAGCTTGAAAGTATGTACAGTCACGCTGAAGCAACGACCATTGTAAACAACTGCGACCACCTGATATACCTCGGTTCGCAGGACATGGAAACGGCGCAGTTCATCGGCTGCAGGGCGTACAAGACTCCCGAATCGGTGCTTTGTATGCCTCGTGACAAGGCTATTCTTATGACAAACGGCGGAAAGGCGGTGCTTGTGGACAAGATAAAGCCGTACAGCACTATGCAGAATCCTAAAAACAAAAGAGAGCTTTCAATGTGATAACGAAATTAAAAAAGAGATCCCATAAATTGTGCAATGAGGTGTTGCACAATTTATGGGATAAAATTTATTATGAAACAAAACGTTTCAAATTGCACTAAAAGCTTTGTAACATTGATACTACAAACTTGATTTTTTTAAAAGTTTGTAGTATAATTTACAAAAATCATGATAATACTATAATAGGGGTGATTTGATATTAGTATAAGATCATAACAGGCATACGGCGATGCGGAAAATCCAGCCTTATGAAGCTTATGATAAAGCATATTATTGACAGCGGCATATCCGAAAGTCAGATCATTGCCATGAATTTTGAGTCCTGGAATATCGTTCTATGAACGTGAAGGACTTTTATGACTATGTGGCTGCCAACAGACCTAAAGATAAAAAGGTGTATCTTTTCTTTTATGAAGTCCAGAGGATAAATGAGTGGCAGGATGCAGTAAATTCATTTTGTGTGGATTTTCCATGCGATATTTATATCACGGGTTCAAACTCATATCTGCTGTCATCGGAGTTTGCGACATATCTGTCGGGAAGATATGTGGAGATAAGAATGCTTCCGCTTTCATTCAAGAAATTCATTGTTTTTCATGGATATTCATTAGTTGAACGGAAAGGTCATTCTTTCAATGGATAAAGCGATATATAATACAATTGAGGGAATAAAGAGCGTAAATATTGTTGATTGGCTTTTACAATAAATAGGTTTTCGGCTATCTCTGCAGAACAAACTCCGCTTGAATGATATAATTCGGTGGAGTTTATTTGCCGATGATAACTTCTGCTTATAAACAAATCGTCATATAAGGCGGAATGCATATAATATCATCCTTGAAGCTGAGATTTCGGGGATGAATAACATAGCAGCCTATCCGTGATTTGTATTCTTCCTTAAAGCGTTTCAGCGACTCAATGGAATATTTTCTGCCCGACTTAACTTCAATAGGGAACATCTTGTATTTCAGCTTGCTGTTGTTGGAAATGAGAAAATCTATCTCAATATCATTACGGTGTTTGTCGGGATCATAGTGAGTGTAAAAATACAGTTTATGTCCGTTTGAGGTAAGCATCTGTTTCCTGCGTATGCCGTGACGGTGATAGGGCATTAAAAATGCTGCGTGAAAACACCGTTCACCTTGTTATCCTTGATGTATATATGCCCAAAACAAACGGACTTGAGCTTCTGAGGAAAATCAGAGAAATAAATCTGCCTGTGTCCGTAATAATGGTGACAGCAGCAAATGACAGTGCTGCCATTGAAGAAGCAATGCGTCTTGGGGTTGTGGATTATCTTGTAAAACCGTTTTCAAGTGCAAGATTTCAGCGTGCTCTTGAAACATTTTTAAACAGACAGGATGCTTTTCACGATTTATCATCATTCAGTCAGCAGCATATTGATGCCATTATGAACCGAAGCTCATCGGGAACGTCCGAGCAGCTTCCAAAAGGCATACAGGATCAGACTCTTGAAACTATAAAGAGCTTTCTTGAACAGAGTCCGGATATCGATCTGACAAGTGAAGAAATTGCGGATAAGGTCGGACTGTCCCGTGTAACGGTCCGCAGATATGTAAACTTCCTGCTTGAAAAGGGAGTGATCATCGGGAATATGAATTATGAAACAGGCGGCAGACCGTGTATGCTTTACAGATTAAACAATGCAGATTGATTTTGGTGATGCTGCAAGCTTGTGGTATATTGATGGGCAATTCCAACACAACAAGAGGAGCTTACGGAAAAGGGTGATTTTACGTTGTATAACATATATTATCGTTATTATATAACATCAAGCACCTTTGCAATATCCCCGTCAATGCAAACCGCCCTTTCGGAAATTTCATCGGGACAAAAGGCTTCTCCGAAATTAACACAGGCATAAAAGGCATTGCCATTCTCGACGGTCATTTTCCAAAAAGGATATTTTATAATTCCGGGTGTATTGAAGCCCACTCCAAGCTCAAGAAACAGAATGTGCATATTTTTGTGACTGCGGATAAAATCATCGTAACGCTCTGCGGCATTGTACCAGCCCTCGTCCTGAACAAAGCTGTTATCACACCGCAGATTCATTGTCATCGGTCTGCTACAGACGGGACAGCGAGGAATAAGCTCCGAGGGGATACGCATATTCTTCTGCTCCGCATACATTCTGCGGATAATTTCTTCATTGTCATAAGTTTTCTTGCAGCAAGGCTTCGGGCATTGAAAAAGCCCATAATCACCCTGAGTATAAAACAGCCTATTTTTGTCAAATCCTGCTTTCTGAAATTGATGATCAACATTGGTGGTCAGCACAAAATAGTCTTTGTCGGAAACAAGCTCAAAGAGCCGCTTATATACGCCGTTTTCGCTATCGAAATAACGGTTTATATAAATATATCTCGACCAATAAGCCCAATGCTCCTCCAAGGTATCAAAGGGATAAAAGCCCCCCGAATACATATCCCTGAAGCCGTATTTTTCTATAAAATCTCCGAAATGCTTTTCAAATCGTTTGCCCGAATAGGTGAAGCCTGCCGCAGTTGAAAGCCCTGCTCCTGCGCCGATCATTATGCAGTCGGCATTGTCAATCTCCGATTTAAGACGTGAGCAGCTTTCTGTAAATGTCAAAGTCGGTCTGTTTAAAAACATTAAATATCACCTTGATTTTCCCCGAATATTTACGAACCGTATCCACCGCAATTTCAGCCGCTTCTCTTTGCGGAAATCCGAAAACACCCGTTGAGATACAGCAGAATGTTATGCTCTCTATACCATTTTCAGCGGCAGCATTAAGGCAGGATATATAGCAGCTTTCAAGCTGACGGCAATGCTTTTCCGTCAATTCTCCTTCAACAATAGGTCCGACGGTATGGATAATTTTTTCACAAGGAAGATTGTATGCCGATGTAAGCTTTGCCTGTCCCGTCGGCTCGTTATATCCCTGTTTTTCCATTATTTCAGCACATTCAAGACGAAGCTGCACTCCCGAAAAGGTGTGTATGGCGTTATCAATACAGGAATGACAGGGCTGAAAGCAGCCGAGCATTTGTGAATTTGCGGCATTGACTATTGCACCGCATTTCAGCGTAGTAATATCGCCTTTCCAAAGGTAGATATTATCCTTGACGGGCTGCATATCGGCAATATCCGAAATGCCCTTTGCCGTTGTTTCCTCTTGCAGAAATTCGTCCTGCACTTTCTGAAAATCATCATCTATCGGCATTGGCGGACGTACATTCACAAGGCTTCGGAACAGTCTGAAACGCTCCTCATTGCTTTGGGGTATTTCTGCGTTTTTGTACTGTGCGTCCTCCGCAAGAAGATATTTGATTAGGTACAATAACTTTTCATCGTTTGTCATTACGGACATTCCTTTCACAGAAAACGGGACTGCCGTTTCAGACAGTCCCCGATTTTTCCTTTATTCCGACCGATTATTCGGAAACAACGCTGATGCGCTTTTGGATATTGCCGCCGCTTACTATCTCGTCAACCATTGCGATGGCATAATCCGCATAGCTGATAACGCTTTCGCCCTTGGAATTCAGCACAAGTTCTTCACCGCCGAGGATATACTTGCCTGTTCTTTTGCCGTCTGCGCGGAAATCACCTGCGGGGCTTATAAATGTCCACTTGACGTCGTTTCTTGTCCGAAGCTCTTCAAGTGCCTTGCCCTGTGCGGCTGCAAGGGGCTTGAACATATCTGGGAAATCAGGACCGCCCATAACCTGAACTGTGTGTTCGGGATCAACATAAAGGCTTCCTGCGCCGCCTACGACTAACAGACGTGTATTTGTTCCCGAAAGCAGATCGCACAGATGCTTGAGAGATGTACCGTGCTGTGGTATTGTATCGGAAGTCCATGCACCGAATGCGTCAACAACTGCGTCAAAGCCTTTGAGATCATCAGCGGTAAGGTCAAACAGATCCTTTACGATAACGTTCTTTGCGGCGGACTTGTTTTCGTTTCTTACAACGGCAGTAACGTCCAGACCTCTGTTTACAGCTTCCTTAGTGATAAGCTGACCTGCTTTTCCGTTTGCACAAATAACTGCGATTTTCATAAAATAATTCCTCCTGAAAAAAGGCGAGCTGCCTTTGCCGATTCGTAATAAACTTACGAGCTGACTCAAACTCAGCGGCTCGGTACTATAGTTTGTTTTAGACTTATTTTTCGGGAGATTCAAGCGCTTGATCTCTTTCCTTGATTTTATGATAACACAGCTTTGGGGCGTTGTAAAGTAGGCACTTTTTTGTGGTATAGTTACTTCGTGGTAACATTTGCGCAGCTATGGGAAAAATGACAATAAATAATTTTTACTTGATTTTTCCTGCCTATTATGGTAATATGTATATAATCGAATGTTACAGCAAAAAATATACTATTGGAAGGACATTTTTATGATAGACAAATCTAATCTGCCGCCCTGTCCCGTTGAAACGACACTTATGCTTATCGGAGATAAATGGAAGGTGCTTATACTTCGTGATTTAAGGAGCGGTACAAAACGCTTCGGTGAGCTAAAAAAATCGGTTACAGGAATATCACAGAAGGTGCTGACCTCAAATCTGCGTGATATGGAGGAAAACGGACTTCTGACAAGAGAGGTCTTCCCCGAAGTGCCGCCGAGAGTGGAATATACTCTCACCGAGCTTGGACAGAGTATGTCGCCAATTTTGGACGCTATGGCAAAATGGGGCGCAGAGTTTAAGAAGAACTGTAAATAGATCCGGATGTAAAGTTATTTTTGAGTTTTTTTCATGCATTGACAGCTTATCGTATCTGTGTTATAATTTGGTACAAAAATAATTACGAGGTGATGATATGACGCAAGCACAAAAAGAGATCTCGACCGATGAGCTTTTTCTTATGCTCGAAAACTCAAAAAACTTGTCCGAGGACTTTACCGAATTGTCCGGGCAAATGAATGCGCCCGAGTTTCATAAGTATCTTTCGGCTCTTATTTCGGAAAGAGAGATCGATGCGTCAAAGCTTGGTGTTATGGCACTTCTCAGCCGTTCATTCACATATCAGATATGTGCAGGTGACAGAACTCCGAACCGAGATATAATTATAAGAATTGCTATTGTACTGGGACTTTCCGTTGATGAAACACAGCGTCTTTTAAAGCTTGCAAACCGTGGTGTTCTTTATCCGAAAATAAAGCGTGATTCGCTGATCCTCTATGCGCTTTATAACAAATATGACCTGTATAAGACCGATGAACTTCTTGTACAATACGGACAGGAGCCGATTTTGTAATATGAATGATGTTTTAAAGGAAGAACTGATCCTTCCCGATACCTTATCCGATGAATATGAAGTAATATCCTGCATCAGATCGGGGAAAACGGACTCGGTATATGTGCTGTATGATAAAGTATGCCGCCGAAAGGCTTTGCTTAAAGCAGGAAAAGCAGAGATCATCGAAAATGAGGCGAGAATACTTGCTGAACTTGATGAAAAGGGCATCCCCGAGGTCTACGGCTGTTTTGAAATGGACGGCAAGACCTGTCTTATCCGCCAATATATCAACGGCAAAACTCTTTATGAGCATATAAAGGAAAGCGGTCCTTTTTCCTGTGAAAAAGCGATCGAAATCGGCATTTTGGTATGCAGGATAATTGCGGCACTGCACGAAAAAGAGCCGACCATAATACACCGTGATGTAAAATCGGACAATATCATCATCACTCCCGACGGAGAAGTGTATATTATCGACTTCGGGACGGCACGCGAATATGACCCCGACGCATCACGGGATACTCAGGTATTGGGTACTCCCGACACGGCTCCGCCCGAACAGTTCGGCTACGGTCAGACAGACGAGCGTTCCGATGTTTATTCCATAGGCGTGCTTCTTAACGAGCTTGTAACAGGTTCAACGAAGCTTGAAGCCTCGGGAATGCCGCGCAGACTTTCCGCAGTCATAAAGCGCTGTACCGAATTTGCTCCCGAGAAGCGCTATCGCAATGCTGCGGAATGTGAAGCTGCTCTGCGGAAAATGTATAAAAAAACGCCGGCTGCGGCTGTATTGGCTGCTGTATCGGGTATTGCTGTCTTTGTGCTTGTTTTGGCTTTAGCTTCAAATTTGAGAAGCGATAATGTTTTGGATGCGGTCTATACATCGGCTGCTTCAGATACAACATCTTCGGAGAGCGAGGTTACAACATCCGCTTTGTCTGAAAGCTACTCCGAGGGAAAGAATTTCATACAGCTTGACAGCAGCTATGTTGGCGACTGGAACTACGGGGCGGAAATACCTAAAAGCATTCTTGATTCCATTGACGGAGATGTACAGATAACACTTGATATCGAAACTTTAGCAGAGGGCAAGGACGGCGATTATTATTCGCTTAAGCCCGTCAGCTCCGATGAAAGGTGGACTAATCTGAAGGTTTTAACGCTATTTGAACGGGCAGGCGATGACGGAAGATCTATCCTTGTGGGAAAGAATCAGAAAACCTGCAAATTTACTGTTTCCCGTGAGGTCATTGAAACTCTGGGAGATGGAGGGATTGCTTTTCAGATCTATAACCTGCTCATAAAATCTGCGACTGTTGAAAAGGCTGTTGAGGAAGCGACAGAATATGAAGAAATAACCGATACCAAAACCCCGTATTTCATAGAGCTTGACAGCGAGTATTTAGGCGATTATGCTTTGAGCAAGACTATTCCCAAAAGCGTGCTGGAAAACTATGAGGGTGATATAAAGATCACCCTTGAAACAGAGATCGCCGGACTGTATAACTATGCAAATTTTATTCCCATTGCATTAGTCGGCGATGATGCGGAATGGATGGATCTTATCGGGGAAATAGACTGCGAGAACGATAGAAACAGCGACGGCTTTATCAACCTGGAAAAAGGACAGACAGAATGTACATTGATACTATCTCACGACGCCGTTGAAAAGCTCGGTAAGTATGGAATAGGCTTTCGGACAGTCAATTTTATAGTTAAATCGGCGAAATTGTCCGATGCAGACGCTTGAAACAGGCAGAATACATATTTTCAATTTTTTATCCCGGGATCTGAAAAACGATCTCGGGATTTTTGCTTGAAAAGCATTTCAGGGCGATTTATATATAAATTTACCGGAAGTCTGCAAGCTGCGTACCAAAAATGTTTTTTTATGTGATATAATTATAGAAATATAATTCATAAGGAGGATTTTCTATGAGGTTAAGAAAGATACTGTCCCTGATGTTGGCGGCGGTGATGTGCGTTATGTGTATGTCGCTGACGTCCTTTGCAGCAACAAAGAACGGCATATCACTTAATAAGACAAGCGTTTCCATTGCCATTGGCAAGAGCTACACTCTCAAACCAACGCTGTCCGGCATGAGCAAGGCTACCGTACAGTGGAGCAGCTCGGACAAGTCTGTTGCTACGGTCAGCAAGGGCAAAGTAACGGCAAAGGGTATCGGTACGGCGAAGATAACCGTCAAGGTCAAAGACACAAGCTATAAAGCCGAATGTACTGTCAAAGTGGTACGGGGAGGAAAGATTTCTTCTGAATTGACAGGGCAGGCTCTGGTCGATAAGATAAAGGTGGGAATAAATCTTGCCAGCGCTCTGGAGGTTTATCATCAGGAATGGATGGGCGAGGTGGAAAACGAGCTTGACTATGAAACGCTATGGAGCCAACCGAGGGTTACGAAAAAATATTTTACCACGTTGAAAAAAGCCGGATTTAACGCAGTGCGTATTCCCGTGACCTGGCAGGATCATATGGACAAGGACGGCAATATCAGCAAGGTCTGGCTCGACAGAGTACAAGAGGTTGTGGACTACGCCTATGACAACGGTATGTATGTAATAATCAATGTCAACCACGAATACGACTGGATGCTTGATATGAGCAAATACAGCTCCGCAACGGCAAAGAAATTTGAGAAGGTCTGGAAACAGATAGCGACCCGGTTCAAGAACTATGACGAACGGCTTATCCTTGAGAGCATGGGTGAACCACGCACCCCCGGCAGCGAAAAGGAGTGGAGCGGAGGTACCGCGGCGGAACGCAAGGTGCTTAACAAGTACCACAAGGTCTTTGTTGATACCGTAAGGGCAACCGGCGGCAACAACAAGAACAGGTGTCTGATAATCCCTACATACGGTGCAAAATATTATGCCGAAGCCTTGAATGACATTGAGATACCCAATAATGACAACAAGGTCATAGTTGACATACACGCCTATGAGCCTTGGGACTTCACACTGAACTATGAAGAAGGTTCCGGCTCCAAATACACAGCCGATGTCAAAGCGGAGATCGACAATGTTATGAACACGATCAACGACTGCCTTGTCAGCAAGGGTATACCTGTTATAATGGGCGAGTGCGGCGCGATAAATAAAAATAATACCTCTGACAGGATAAAATATGCCAAATATTATATTTCCTCAGCCAAAGAGCTTGGAATACCCTGCTTATGGTGGGAAAACGGCTTCAGCGAATACAATTACGAAGGCGAAAGCCATGGGCTGATGGACCGCACCACTTATGAATGGTACTTCCCGGAGCTTACCAAGGCAATAGTTGACGCAGCAAAATAATAAAGGAGGGGGTTCTATGAAAATGAAAAAATTTTTTGCCGTACTGTTGGCGGCGGCGACCTGCCTGTCGGCAACATCCGCAACGGCATTCGCGGCAAAGGGAAAGGAGTTCGAGACCGCCCACGAAGCGGCGGCGAATATGCACGCGGGCCTGCACATCGGCAATACCTTTGAATCTATTGACTTTGAAGATGAGTGGTTTTCCAATGACGGCGTAAACCCCGGTTGGGACGAAAACCATCAGGGACGCGACCCGGAAGTATTTGAAACCGCTTGGGGCAACCCGCCTGTTACAAAAGAATACATAGCGGCTATCAAAAATGCCGGTTTTGACAGTGTATGTTTCTACGTCTCATGGGGTAATCATGCCGACAAGGACGCAAATATTTACGAGCCTTGGCTTGACCGTGTGCAGGAAGTCGTGGACATGATCTTGGAGCAGGATATGTACTGTATTATGACTTCAGGAGACAACTCCGCCGTATGGTTAAAGCCCAATAAGGAGAGCTTTACCGAGAATTCGGGAAAATACGCAAAGATCTGGAAGCAGATAGCCGTAAGATTCAAGGATTACGATGAAAAGCTTCTGTTTGGGGGAGCAAACGAAACCTATGGGGAAGGTACTGACGAAAACGGCAATTATATACAGTATTGGAGCTGGCAGCCCGAGGGTGCGGATTTTATAGAATGGCACAACAGGATAAACGAGCTTTTTGTCGATACGGTACGGGCTACCGGCGGCAACAACAGGTGGAGAAATCTGGTTCTCACTACATTTGGCGCTAATATCGGACCGGAAGGACCGAACGGCAGAACTGAAGTTTTCGATGATTTCAGACTTCCTGATGACAAGTACGATGACCACCTGCTCATTGACCTGCATTATTATGACCCTATAGGCTTTTGTTTTCCCGATAAAGATATTCCTGAACGTGCAACTTCCGAATGGGGTTCGGAAGATGACATACAATTGCTCGAAAGGGATTTTGCCTATATGAATACCCTTCAGGAAAGAACCGGCGCGCCGATAATCATAGGCGAACACGGCGCTGTTTACAAGAACAATGACGATGAGATAGTTGAATACCTGGAAGCGTATCTGACCCAAGCCAACAAATATGGAATACCTACTTTTTGGTTTGATCCGATAAACACAGTAGACGGCGGAACTTATATCTGGTGGTGGAGCGGAGATACATACCAAGCTCAGGACTACGGCGTTTTTAACCGAAGCGAAGGGAAGGTCGGCTGGACGGAAATCGCCGATGCGTATATTCTTTACAGCTATCAGGGCAAGCTCCCCGCGCCCAGGCTTACCGGAACCAAAAAGGGCAATTCCGTTACCCTCACATGGAACGACCTTTCCGGCGCATATGGCTACCGCGTTTACGAGTATAACTCAAAGACAGGCAAGTACGAGCAGATAGCCTTTATCTCCGGAAATAAAAAGACTATCGGAAATCTGACTCCCGGTACTCATAAGTACAAGGTAGTACCCGTTGCCAAGTATAACGGCAAAAACAAAAACGGCAGCGCTTCAAACGCTGTGAAAGTAACGGTTGCATAAAAAACTGCAATCTTACATCAGCATAACTCGAAAGCATACAACAGAACAAAATCAAAGCGTGACTGTGATCATAGCAGTCACGCTTTGATTTTATAGTAAAGCCCCAGTTTTATCGGGGAAAAAACATATAGCCCTCATTTTAAATTATAATAATAGGACTTCTCTTTATTCCAAAAAGGCCGGCGGAACTTACACGGAAACGCCGAAGACCGAAACGAGCTATCGAACCTTGAAGCTGCCCGATGAGGTCATGGAAATGCTTTTGAAGTGGAAGGGACTCCAAGACATTCAGCGCAGGAATGTCGACAGCAATTATCACAACACGCAGAGGTGCTTTGAAAGTAATGCCCGAAAAGGAAGAAATACTTGAACTTATCGGGAGATGATATTATGAAAAATGTTAGGAAACCGCTGATTAATACTAATAACCATTTAACCTATGGATAAAATACGGCGGCTATAATACGCCCA
>JBJEQP010000065.1:0-13246 GCA_051881815.1 Oscillospiraceae bacterium
GCACGGTGGTGTGAGAGGTCGGCTGCTCAATTAATGGGCAGCCTCCTACTCGATTCGGCAAAATCGGCGCAGAACAGGTTTTCTTTGTTAATTGTGAGCACTATTATGCAAAAATATAACTTTTATGTACATTTTATACATTATATTCTGCATAAAATAGAAAGATATACATAAATTAATGCATAAAATAAAAAAATCAAGAAAAATATGCAAAAACGCTTGACAAAAACAGGATAAGGTGTATAATTAGAATATCACGAAGAAATTCGTAAAAAATATTGTATTTTAATACATTTATGGAGGAAAATAAAATGGCAAAAGAAATCAAAAAGGTTGTTCTGGCTTATTCGGGCGGACTTGATACTTCTATCATTATTCCGTGGTTAAAGGAAAACTACAATAACTGCGAGGTTATCGCCGTTTCGGGTAATGTAGGTCAGGGTACGGAGCTTGACGGACTTGAAGAAAAGGCTATCAAGACAGGCGCTTCCAAGCTCTACATAGAAGACCTTACCGAAGAATTCATCACAGATTACGTTTATCCGACCGTTCAGGCAGGCGCTATCTACGAGAACAAGTATATGCTCGGTACTTCCTTTGCTCGTCCTATCATTGCAAAGAGAGTTGCGGAGATCGCTGTCAAGGAAGGCGCTGACGCTATCTGCCACGGCTGCACAGGCAAGGGCAACGATCAGGTCCGTTTTGAGCTTGCTATCAAGGCTTTGGCTCCCGAAATGGAGATCATTGCTCCCTGGAGAGAATGGGATATCAAGAGCCGTGATGAAGAGATCGACTATGCAGAGGCACACAACATTCCTCTTAAGATAAACAGAGAAACAAACTACTCCAAGGACAAGAACATCTGGCATCTTTCCCACGAAGGTCTTGACCTTGAAGATCCTGCAAACGAGCCGCAGTACGAAAAGCCCGGTTTCCTTGAAATGGGCGTTTCTCCTATCCAGGCTCCCGACAAGCCGACTTATGTTACTATCCACTTTGAAAAGGGTGTTCCTACAGCCGTTGACGGCAAGACAATGAACGGCACAGAGCTTGTAACCGCTCTTAACAAGCTCGGCGGCGAGAACGGCATCGGTCTTGTTGATCTTGTTGAAAACCGTCTTGTCGGCATGAAGTCCAGAGGCGTTTATGAAACACCGGGCGGAGCTATTCTTTATCACGCTCACGAAGTCCTTGAAACTATCACACTTGACAAGGCTACACAGCGTATGAAGCAGAAGCTTGCTATCGACTTTGCAGACCTCGTTTACAACGGTCAGTGGTTCACACCTGTTCGTGAAGCTCTCTCCGCTTTCGTTACAAAGACACAGGAAACTGTTACAGGTGATGTTAAGCTCAAGCTTTACAAGGGCAACATCATCAATGCAGGCGTTACTTCTCCTTACACTCTTTATGATGAGGAAGTTGCAACATTTGATGAAGATCACGTTTACAATCAGGCTGACGCAACAGGCTTTATCAATCTCTTCGGTCTTCCTATCAAGGTCAAGGCTGTACTTGACGCAAAGAGAAATAACAAGTAAGGTGGATATCCGATATGGGATTTAGGGGTAAAATTTCGGCGGTTCTTGCAGCTGCGGCGATAGCTTTTTCCACGGCTGCTCCTGCTTATGCAGGGTTCGTTTTCAACGGCGATGAATGGAGCTGGCAGTGGGACGTAATTGAAGAAGAGGTTCCCGTTGAAGAGGTGACACCCGTTTGGGATGATGTTGTCGAGGATATTCCCGTTGAAGAAGAGGAAGAGGATCTTGACTGGGAATGGGCAAGCAATCCGTTCCCGAGAACGGACTATAAAGAGTTCACCTATCTTGAATCCTTTGATGACGGCATCAAGGTCGGAATAAAGAGCTCCGATGTTTCCCGATGCAAGTTTTACATCTATGACAAGAAAAAAAGCAAGTATGTTTTTCACGATGAATGTGATCCGCAGTTCTTTGAAAACCTGCTTTTCAACGGAAGTCTTGTTATTGACGGTCTGAAAGCCGGAACGACTTACAAGATAAAGCTTGTTTCCTACGGCAAAAACGGCAAGAAGCTCCGCACGGAATACCTCACGGCAAAGACGCTTTCCAAAGCGCCGCAGGTCGTTATCAAGAACAACGGCAAGAAGGCTACTGTATCCTGGAAAGCATTGCAGCCGAATGCCGACGGTTATGAGATCTATAAAAAGAAGGCTGAAAAAGCTTCCGGCGGTACTATTATTCATCTTACACAGCCTGTCTACAATTTAAAGAATCTTGAAAAAGACGGATTTAAGCTTTCAAAGCGAAAAACAGGCAAGACCTCGGGTAAGATCACTTTAAAATCCGGCAGCGGCTGGGAGTATTCTATCCGCACATTTAAAATAGTGAACGGAAAACGTGTTTATAGTGGCTTTTCCGAACCGCTCAGCACAGAAAGCCTTGAAGCTTACCTCAACAGCAAGAAAGCTGTTTCGCACGAATATTCAAGCGGCGAGGAGCTAAAGCTTGTTAAAAAATATGTTGCGCAGGTAACGACAAAGGATATGACCAATGCCGAAAAGATGAAGGCTATCTTTGACCTTTGCAATTCGCACGGCACATATCAGAATGATATTTACAAGATCGACGCGAAGCGTCCTGTATGGCAGCTTATGGTCAAGGGCGAAGGACAATGCGCTACCTGGGCATACTCGCTCCATTCGATGCTTGAATATGCGGGCATTGACTGCAGAGTTGTAAGAGGTCTGCGTTCATCGGGTCAGCAGCATTTCTGGTGTCAGGTAAAGATCAACGGCAGCTGGTATGATCTGGACGCGCATCTCGGAACATATCTGTCGAAGTATGACGGTGATTATATGGGATATGTTATCCAGGATTATTCAGGCTAAAAATAAGGGCGGACAGCTATCCGCCCTTGTGTTGTTTCTGTAAAAACGTATATTTTCATAAAAAATGCGGAAAATAGCGTTAAATTTAATCAGGGACAACGCCGCATAAAACCTGAAAAAACGGCAGGTTTTGTGCGGCATTGCCTCGGAACGTTGGATTTGAAGTATTATTTACATATAGAATAAGGAGAAGATTTGATGAAGATAAGAAAAATAATGGCTGCGGTCATTTTGATAGCCGTTTTTGCGTTTTCGGCTTGCTCGTCGGGCAAAACGGTACAGAGCGAAGAAGATGCCGAGCTTCACAGCAAGCTTGTCGGAATGTGGTTCTATCCCGAATCTGCCGAATATGACGAGGATGGAAACCTTATTGCATTTTCGGCATATCAGTTCACAGATCAGGCGTTAAGATGCCACGATGTCACTGAAACTCAGGTAATGACCTACTTAATGGACGCTTACAAAATTGAAAACGGCAGATATGTTGTTACTGCTTCGGACGGCACAGAGCAGTATGCGATCATTAGTATAAAAGAAGTTGACGGAAAGGATCATCTTTTCTGGGATATTGAAACGAAGACAATGGAGTTTATCAGAATGACGGATGAAGAGATAGAGGAATACTCTATCCCGAATGAGCCCGAGCTTGCGGATGAAGAAAAAGCACTACTCGGCATCGGCGGCGGAGAAACGGGTTCGGAAGAGATAACAACGATACCTTCCGCTTTGGAATGATCTCATAAGGAGGATTTGAAAATGAATAACAAGATGTGGGCAGGACGTTCTTCCAAAGAGGTCGATTCAAGAGTAAATGATTTTAACTCGTCAATAAAGTTTGATTCGAGAATGTACAGACAGGACATAAAGGGTTCAATGGCACACGCCGAAATGCTCGGTGACTGCGGCATCATTGAAAAGTCGGAGAGTGAAAAGATCATCTCGGGACTCACAGAGATACTTGCTGATATTGACAGCGGAAAGCTGCTTTTTGACCCGAATGCGGAAGATATACACATGTTCGTTGAATCCGAGCTTACAAAGCGTCTTGGCGACACGGGCAAGCGTCTTCACACGGCTCGAAGCAGAAACGATCAGGTCGCGCTCGACATAAGAATGTATCTTAAAGATGAAGTGAACGAGATCATTCCGATGATCCGTGAGCTTATCGGTGTTCTCTGCGACATTGCGGAAAAGAATCTTGACACTATTATGCCCGGCTACACTCATCTTCAGCGTGCGCAGCCGATAACCTTTGCGCACCACATGATGGCTTATGCGCAGATGCTCATTCGTGACATCGGCAGATTTGAGGATACATACAAGCGTATGGACAGAATGCCGCTCGGAAGCGGTGCGCTTGCAACGACAACTTATCCGATAAACCGAAGACAGGTTTGTGAGCTGCTCGGATTTGAGGATATCACGATGAACTCTTTGGACGGCGTTTCGGACAGAGATTTTTGCGTTGAGATGTGCTCGGCGATATCCATACTGATGATGCATCTTTCACGTTTTTCCGAGGAGATAATCCTCTGGAGCTCGTGGGAGTTCAAGTTCATTGAGCTTGACGATGCGTATGCTACCGGCTCGTCCATCATGCCGCAGAAGAAAAATCCCGATGTTACGGAGCTTATCAGAGGAAAGACGGGCAGAGTTTACGGCGATCTCAACACGCTGCTTGTAATGCTGAAGGGTACTCCGCTTGCATATAACAAGGATATGCAGGAGGACAAGGAAGCTATTTTCGATGCGATAGACACGGTAAAGCTTTGCCTTACAACGTTTATACCAATGCTTTCGACAATGGAGCTTTACAAGGAGAATATGAGAAACGCTGCGGCGAGAGGCTTCATCAACGCTACCGACTGTGCGGATTATCTTGTCAAGAAGGGGCTTCCGTTCAGAGATGCTTACAAGATCACGGGAACGCTCGTTGCTTACTGCATAAAGAATCAGACCGTGCTTGAAGAGCTTACGATCGAGGAGTTCCGTGAGCTTTCGCCCGTATTTGATGATGATGTTTACGAGGCTATAAAGCTTGAAACCTGTGTAAACATGAGAAAGGCTGACGGAGGTCCTGCTCCCGAGGCTGTTAAGAAACAGATAGAATTTGCAAGGAAATATACAAAATGATATACTGTTCTCTGTTGCAAAATTGATGATTTGGCAATAGAGCACGTTATAAAAGGTTGGTGCCTTTGCGGCATCGGAGAGGGAGAGGAATATGGCGTATAAGGTTTTTATTGACGGTCAGGAGGGTACGACCGGTCTTCGCATAGTTGAACGATTAAAGGATAGAAGCGATATCGAGCTTATCACGATAGATGAAGATCTGCGCAAGGTCACATCGGAGAGAAAGCGCCTTATAAATGAGTCGGACTATACTTTCTTATGTCTGCCCGATGCTGCGGCGATCGAGTCGGCGGAGCTTTGCGACAATCCGCACACGAAGATACTTGACGCATCGACTGCGCACAGGACCGCTCCCGGCTGGGATTACGGACTTCCCGAGCTTTCCGCCGAGCATCGTGCAAAGATAGCGGCTTCAAAGAGAGTTGCTGTTCCCGGCTGCTATGCAAGCGGATTCAATGCGCTTTGCTACCCGATGGTCAAAAACGGACTTATTGCGCCGTATCACACCGTTACCTGTCACGCAGTTTCGGGTTACAGCGGTGCAGGAAAGAAGGCTATTGCCGTTTATGAGGGTGAAAACAAGCCCGATGAATTCAACTCACCGAGATTTTACTCCCTCGGCAAGCAGCACAAGCACATCAAGGAAATGATGGCGGTATCGGGACTTTCCTATCCTCCGATATTCAGTCCGATCGTTGATGATTACTACAACGGAATGGTAGTTGCGCTGCCGTTCTTCCTTCGTGCAATGCCGAGAAAGACAAGTGCCGAGGCTGTTCACGCTATGCTTTCCGAGCATTATGAGGGACAGAACTTCGTCAAGGTTATGCCGCTCATGGGCGAAGGCGTTCTCGAGAACGGTTTCCTTGCTGCGAACACGATGAAGGACACAAATATGATGCAGATATTCGTTTT
Source organism: Oscillospiraceae bacterium (assembly GCA_051881815.1). GTDB lineage: Bacteria > Bacillota > Clostridia > Oscillospirales > Ruminococcaceae > UMGS363. The sequence continues at coordinate 5,918 of JBJEQP010000065.1, forward strand.
CGGCAATGACGATCACATCATGCTCTGCGCACGTTTTGACAATCTTGGCAAGGGTGCTTCCGGAGCTGCGGTTCAGTGCATGAACATTATGATGGGAATTGATGAAACGACAGGGTTGGTTTAATGCGTAATGCGTAATTCGTAATGCGTAATCGGGCGGATATGGAATCCGCCCCTACGATAACGATTTTACATATAAATGCAACGGCGAGAAACAATGGACGGTAGGGGCGGATTCCATATCCGCCCGTGCAGGAGCTGGATTTAATGCATAAGTATGAGGTTATATTATATTGGAGCGAGGAGGACGGCAGCTATATTGCCGAAGTCCCCGAGCTTGCAGGATGTATGGCTGACGAAAAGATGCAGAAAGTATCGGAGCAGTGACAACAGGGGTGCAAACATGAAAAAAGCAGATATGTCAACAGTGTTGAATGTGTTCATATTCATAGGTGCAGCACTTTTTGCAGGTTCGGTTTATATGCAGCTAATGCACAAGGAACTGATTCTATTCGGATACACATGGAATATACGTATTGTTTCCCTCGTTTCCGATATGATATTGACGGTTGTGCCGTTAATTGCTATGCGGCGCAAAAAAATAGTTTCCCGAAATATTATTATCTTTATGTCAGTTCTATGTTGGATCATAGTTATTATGGGAGTGTGGCTTATCTCAAAAGAGATATATAACACTTTTGTCATTAAAAGGTAAGACCTTACATAATTAAGGAGAGTTTGAAATGAAAGAATATAAGGTTATTAGCGGAGGAGTATGTGCCGCAAAGGGATTCAAGGCAAGCGGTGTTTACTGCGGAATCAAGGAAAATCCCACAAAAAAGAATGATATTGCGCTCATCGTTTCCGATGTTATGTGCAATGCGGCAGGTGTTTACACTCAAAACAAGGTAAAGGGTGCGCCCGTTATCGTTACAAAGAAAAATCTTGAAAAGTCGGGTGGAAAGGCTAAGGCTGTTATTGCCAATTCCAAGAACGCCAACACCTGCAACGCTGACGGTGAGGAAAAAGCCGATAAAATGTGCAGGCTTGTTTCCGATGCTGTCGGAATAAAGCCCGAAGAAGTCATTGTTGCTTCTACGGGTGTTATCGGTCAGATACTTCCTATCGAGCCGATCGAAAAGGCTGTTCCGCAGCTCGTTGAGAAGCTTTCCTATACGGGAAACATTGACGCTGCGACTGCGATCATGACTACCGACACGGTGAAAAAGGAATACGCTGTTGAATTTACGCTCGGCGGAAAGGTCGTTCATCTTGGCGGAATGGCAAAGGGCAGCGGAATGATACATCCGAACATGGCTACAACGCTGAATTTCATCACAACGGACGCTGCTATCTCTTCCGAAATGGTTCAGAAAGCGCTTTCCGAGATCGTAAAGGTTACATACAACTGTCTTTCGATAGACGGCGACCAATCGACTAATGACACCTGCGTACTTATGGCAAACGGACTTGCGGAAAATCCCGAGGTCGTTTGTGAGGGTGCTGATTTTGACACGTTCAAGGCTGCACTTTATCAGGTAATGGCTAATCTTACAAGGATGCTTGCGAAGGACGGCGAGGGAGCTACAAAGCTTCTGACCTGCATCTGCTCCTGCGCTCCCGATCTTGACACGGCGATAATCGTTGCAAAGAGCGTTATCCGTTCGCCGCTTTTCAAGTGTGCAATGTTCGGTTCGGACGCAAACTGGGGACGTGTTCTCTGCGCTGTCGGTTATGCCGAAGCTGATTTTGACATAAACAAGGTGGATGTTGACCTCGGTTCAAGGGTCGGAAAGATCGCTGTTTGCCGCAATGGTGCAGGAGTTGAGTTCTCCGAAGACGAGGCAAAGAAGATACTTTCCGAGGACGAGATAGATATATACATAAGTCTTAATCAGGGAAATGCACAGGCTACCGCCTGGGGCTGCGATCTTACCTATGATTATGTAAAGATCAACGGCGATTACCGCTCATAATTGTTATTTTTATAGGATTTTATACTAAACGTATAGTATTAACGGCTGAATACCGTTTAAATCAATAAGGAACAGAGGAAGAAAAATGGAAAACATATCTAATCTGATACGGTCGAAGGTGCTTATTGATGCGCTCCCGTACATACAGAAATACAACGGCAAGATAGTTGTTGTAAAATACGGCGGAAACGCCATGACCAATGAAGAGCTCAAAGACGCTGTAATGAGCGACATTGTACTGCTTTCGCTCATCGGTGTAAAGGTCGTTCTTGTTCACGGCGGAGGTCCCGAAATAAACGATATGCTCAAAAGAGTGGGCATTGAGAGCAGGTTCGTGAACGGACTTCGCTACACGGATGCCGCTACTGTTGATATCGTTAAGATGGTGCTTGCGGGAAAGGTAAACAAGGAGCTTGTTTCGCATCTTACGCTTCACAAGGGAAATGCGCTCGGAATGTGCGGAATTGACGGCAATATGATCACTGCGCACAAGATAGAGAGCCAGGACGATCTCGGTTTTGTCGGCGAGATAGTCAATGTGAACACAAAGCCGATAGTTGACGCTTTGGAGAATGGCTATATCCCTGTAATTTCGACGGTTGCCTGCGATGAAAAGGGTCAGACCTACAATATCAACGCTGACACGGCTGCATCGAGGATCGCGGCAGAGCTTGGCGCAGAAAACCTTATCCTTATGACGGATATTGTCGGACTTTTAAAGAATAAGGACGATACTTCAACGCTTATCCCGACAGTTCATGTCAGCGATGTTCCTTTCATGAAGCGTCAGGGCATTATTTCGGGCGGCATGATACCGAAGATCGACTGCTGTGTTGAGGCTGTACGAAGAGGCGTTTCAAAGACCTGCATAATTGACGGCAGAGTTCCGCACTCGATTCTTGTTGAGCTGCTTTCAAGTCAGGGCGTCGGAACGCAGTTCATATAAGATCATGCTGTGGGGAATCATCAATCCGTTCGGGCTTGTTTTCATGGCTGTGATAATGATACCGAACATCATTTATGCGGTCAAAAGCAAGGATGGATTTGAAAACAAGTGGGAAAACAAGCTTATCGAGGTGCTTGAACAGGTTGGCAGGTTCGGCTGTTTCGGGACAATGATAATAAACATTCCGGGGACATGGTTCGGCTGGCAGTCGGACGAGGCTCTGGCGGTATATCTTATTGCGGATGCGGCGCTTATACTTGCTTACTGCGTGATATGGGTCGTTTGCTTTAAGAAAAACAGCGTATTCAAGGCTTTGAGCTTATCAATAATACCGTCGGTGATCTTTCTTTTCAGCGGAATAATGAGCAGATCGGTGATACTGATAATTTCGGCGGTGATATTTGCGCCGTGTCATATAATTATTTCTTATAAAAATGCAAAAACTACGGCAAGGAGCTGATAAAAATGACAACGATAGAAAAATTCAATGAACACGTTATGTCTACATACAAGCGTTACGATGTTGTTCTTGAAAAGGGCAGCGGAAGAACTGCCGTTGACGAGGACGGAAAAGAGTACATAGATTTCGGCAGCGGTATAGGAACCAACTCTCTCGGTTACTGTGATGAGGACTGGGCGGACGCTGTTTGTGCGCAGGCTCGTGCTATACAGCACACATCCAACTATTTTTACACAAAGGTACAGGCGGATTTTGCGGAAAAGCTCTGCGCAGTAACGGGATACGACAAGATGTTTTTCGGAAATTCGGGCGCAGAGGCTAACGAATGTGCTATAAAGATCGCAAGAAAGTATTCCTTTGACAAATACGGAAAGGACGCAAAGCGCTGGAATATCATTACTCTTGTGAACAGCTTCCACGGAAGAACGGTGACGACGCTTTCGGCTACCGGTCAGGATGTTTTCCACAACTACTTCTTCCCGTTCACGGAGGGATTTATCAATGTTGAGGCAAACAACATCGAAGAGCTTCGTGCGAAGGCTGATGACAGCGTTTGTGCGATAATGTTTGAATTCGTTCAGGGTGAGGGTGGAGTAAACTCGCTTGACAAGGCATTTGTTGACGAGATATTCAAGATCTGCGCCGAAAAGGATATACTTGCCATTGCCGACGAGGTTCAGACGGGTGCAGGAAGGACGGGTACGTTCCTTGCTTCCGAGCAGTTCGGGGTAAAGCCGGACATTACGACCTTGGCAAAGGGTATTGCAGGCGGCGTTCCTGTGGGAATCTGTCTTGCGGGAAAGAAGTGCTCCGATGTGCTTACGGGTGGAACTCACGGTTCGACCTTCGGCGGGAATCCTCTTGCCTGCGCAGGCGGACTTACTGTTGTGAACAAGGTAGGAAACGAGGAATTTCTGAAGGAGGTTCGCAAAAAGAGCGAATATATCCGTGAAAAGCTCGCTGCGATGCCGTTGGTCGAGGGCGTCAGCGGACTCGGACTTATGATAGGAATAACAATAAAGGGCAAGACCGCTGCCGACGCTGCAAAGGAATGTCTTGAAAACGGTCTGTTTGTACTTACGGCAAAGGACAAGGTAAGACTTCTGCCGCCGCTTAATATAACGTATAATGAAATTGACAAGGGTCTTGACATACTTGGGAGAGTGCTTAAATGATCTACTATGAAAAATACGGAAACGAATTCAATCCTGTTGTGATACTTCTTCACGACAACGAATCTGTCTACTGCTTTTCAAAAGAATGCGAACAGCTCGGCAGAAACTACTGCGCTGTTGTTCCGCATCTTCCCGGATTCGGGCGGAATCCCGAAAAGATGTTTTCAACGGAGTCTGCGCTTGAACAGCTTGTTGAGCTTGCGGCTTCGTTCAAAAAGCCTGTGACGCTTGTGGGTTCATCGCTCGGTGCGGAGCTTGCATTTCATCTTGTATGCAGGAACACGGAGCTTTTCAACGGCTGCATTATGATAAGTCCCTGGCTTGAAAAGAACATTGAGGGCATTGAAAAGGCTCTTTCACAGCTCAACGAGAGAGAAAAGGTCATCAAGAACAAGGTCCTTTCGGGAATAAACGGTCTTTCTATGGGACTGAACAAGGATGAGCTGAGAGATTACAACGATTTCTGCAAAAATGTCAGCATGAACTCGCTCGTTGCGGCGGTTGACAACGGCATCTCTTATGAGAATTATCCCGAATATAAGGATCTGAAGCTGCCGATGATGGCTCTTTGCGGATTGAGTGAATCTATGGAGATACGAAACAGCGTAAGACGTCTTGCAAAGGACAATCCGTACTGCACATACGATATGTGGGACGGTGTTTCAAAGATGCTTCCTGTCAAGGCGGCTGCACGTTTATCCAAGACGATAGAAGAGTTTGTTGACAAGGCATACAGCAAGTAATTTTTATTCAATATAAAGAAAGGACGATCAGAAATGAAACATTTACTTAAAATGCTTGATCTTTCGACTGAGGAGATCATGGAGATCCTCAATCTTGCAGATCAGCTCAAGTACGAGCGCAAGCACAACATTGAACACCACCTTCTCAAAGGGAAGTCACTCGGTATGATCTTCCAGAAGGCATCAACAAGAACACGTGTATCCTTTGAAACGGGTATGTATCAGCTCGGAGGAAATGCACTTTTCCTCTCCTCACATGATCTTCAGATAGGCAGAGGCGAGCCTGTACAGGATACTGCTCGTGTACTTTCACGCTATCTTGACGGCATCATGATCCGTACCTTTGAGCAAAAGGAAGTTGAGGATCTTGCCGAATACGGCTCTATCCCCGTGATAAACGGACTTACAGACTTCTGTCATCCGTGCCAGATACTTGCGGATCTTATGACTATCCGTGAGTTCAAGGGACAGTTCGACGGGCTCAAAATGTGCTTTATCGGCGACGGCAACAACATGGCTAACTCTCTCATTGTCGGTGGTCTTAAGGTCGGCATGAAGGTTTCCGTTGCTTGCCCCGAGGAATATCACCCCGATAAGCAGGTTCTTGATTTTGCAAACAAGTATGAAGGCTTTGAGCTTACCGATTCTCCGATCAAGGCTGCTGCTGGCGCAGATGTTGTAATTACGGACGTTTGGGCTTCAATGGGTCAGGAAGGCGAAGCGGAGAAGCGCAAGATCGCATTCAAGGGTTATCAGGTCAATGATGAGATAATGGCTGCCGCTAACCCCGACGCTATGGTACAGCATTGTCTGCCTGCACACCGTGAGGAAGAGATCACGGAAAAGGTGTTTGAGGCACACGCAAACGAGATCTTTGAAGAGGCCGAAAACAGACTTCATGCCCAGAAGGCCGTTATGGTCAAGCTCATGGGCTGAAAATAATTTTTTAAAAAGGGAGTAATTATTATGGGATTTGACAGGATCAGGATCAAGGAAAACGCAAAGACACACTATCAGAACAACAAGTGGCAGAACGTTCTTGTTGTACTCATTTCCATGTTGATCGGCGGCGGTGTTTCGGTCGTTTTCCAGTTCACGGGCAAGATACCTCTTGTTGGAATTTTCATGGGGCTTGTAAGTATTGCGGTAAGCTTGCTGTTTACAAGCATAATCTCTATGGGCACGACCACATGGTTCCACAGATCTATCAAGACAGAAGGTCTGAAGATGGAGGAGATGTTCTGGGCGTTCAAGGAAGATTACGGCGGAAATGTACTCCTTGTGTTCCTCATTGGATTGTACACATTCCTTTGGTCCTTGCTTTTTTTTGTTCCGGGAATCGTTAAGGGATATTCGTACAGTCTTGCGCTATACATCAAGTCGGAAAATCCGAATATCAAGCCGGATAAGGCAATTGACCTTAGCAAGAAGATGACAAACGGACGCAAGATGGATCTTTTTGTGCTTGATTTAAGCTACATAGGCTGGTTCATTCTTTCGGCTCTTACATTCAATATTCTCGGTGTTCTTTATGTAATTCCTTATTATAATGCTGCAAAGGCATTTGCTTATGAGGAGATCAAGGAAGAGGCTCTTTCAAAGATGGTAGTTACAGAGGAAGAGATCTACGGTTATTGATTAATTGACCGTTTCGGCTGCGCTTTCGGCTTCGGAAGCGCAGTTTTTCTATGTAAAATAAAGTATAAATTGGCAGAATATGTGCAAAATATATATTAAGCTGCGGAAAAACAGAGAATCAACCGTTAAAATGACAAAGTTGAAAAAAAGTGTTGACAAAAGGTATCGGATGTGATATTATATATAAGTCGCCAAACGACAGAGTAAACTTTTTAAACGACTTTAATAAGTCGGAGAGTTAAGATCTGAGAATTTGGCGGAACTGATATTCACAAAATGTTAAAAATGAATTTCAATTAAATTCATTGACAAAACAAAGTGGATGTGGTAAAATAATAAAGCTGTCACAACGCAGCGTAACAGAACCTTGAAAATTGAACAATAACGAACT
>JBJEQP010000066.1:0-13129 GCA_051881815.1 Oscillospiraceae bacterium
GTGGAGCAGGGGAAAATTCAGAGATTATTTCAAAGAATTACCTATTGCTATACGACTCCACAAAGGCACTTTTAGCGGCACTCTGTTTCTATCTTGTTGAGTGCGAGGATAAATCAATGCAGAATTTTTCAGAGGTTATGAAGCTTCTGAAAAAGGCGGAGGTTAAAGAGGGCAGCGACGATTATCAATCCGACCTTGACCTTATCTTCGACGCACTTGAATTTCCCGAAAAGTATCAGACAGAGGAAGCCGAACAAAATGAGCAGTTCAAGAGCCTGAACCTCATTGACCTTGCAAAATCAGCAAAGCCTGCAAACAGATATATGTGTTTGAAATACTACAAGGATTTCAAAAAAGCGGCAGGCGATACAGCAAAATCTATCCTTATTTCTACTGCGGTAAGATTGCAGGCGTTCAACATTCCCGAAGTTATGGATTTGACCTGCTGTGACAATATTCACCTTGAAATGATAGGTGATGAAAAGACCGTTATGTATATCATTATTCCGTCCTCAGACGATACTTTCAATTTCTTGGCGGCGATGATGTACACACAGCTTTTCGATGTTCTGTATGACAGATCAAATTTTAAGCACGGCGGCAGACTTCCTTTTCACGTCCGCTGTCTGTTGGACGAATTCGCTAATGTTGGTACTATACCTCGATTTGAGGAGCTTCTGGCAACAATGCGTTCTATGGAAATTTCGGCAAACGTCATTATACAGAACCTTTCGCAGCTTAAAAAGATGTATAAGGATAGCTGGGAAAATGTACTCGGTAACTGCGACAGCCTGTTATTCTTGGGCGGTCAGGAGCCGACTACTCTTGAACACGTTTCCAAAACGCTGGGTAAGGAAACTATTGATACCCGTTCCCATAACCGTACAAGGGGCAGAAACGGTTCTACCTCTGAAAATGACGGTATCTTGGGACGTGAGCTTATGACAGTGGACGAGCTGAAGGTTATGAAGGATAACGAGTGTATTCTGTTCGTTCGTGGTATCTATCCGTTTTTCTGCAATAAATTCGTGATTGAAAAACACCCGAATTACAAGCTGTTGGAGGATTGGGACAGGGATAATGCCTACCTGATAAGTGACATAAAGACGGTGCAGTACGGTTATTACGGTGAGCAGGAAAACGAAGATTTACATTCCGAACCTGTTGAGGATTCAGAAAGCACAAGCGGCAATGTCGTTACCAAAACGGAAATAACAGACCGTAGAACTTCAAGTGAAGAAGCTCCCGACCAAGAATTTGAGCAGTCTGTCACCATTGAAGATATAATCGGCAATCAGGTGCATACGTTCATCGGTGCAAAGGAGTTCCCAAAAGACCCGAAGCACGGCTTTGCGCCTGCAAATCTTGATAATACCGAAATGGTAGTAACGGCAGAGCCGAATTTGAAACCGCCTTTTACAGAGGTAACAGACGAGAGCTATCTCGACAATTTCGATGTTATTTAATTTTATGGAGGAGTTTACATATGAGAAGAATTATTACATTTATCAAGGACAAGTTCGCAGATTTCAAGGCTTCTATCAAGAGAACGCAGATTAAGATGAAAACCAATCTCAAGGAAGATTTCACGCCTAATAATCAGCTTACCGACGAACAGCGTGAAGCAAAGAGAATGCGCTCAATCAGCAGAATTACAACAGGTGTTATGGCTGCAACAATGGCGATGTCCTGTATGGGCATTACCTGTTTTGCGGCTGATGGAGCCTCTTCCGAGGGTGTTGAAACCTTTAACACAGTAGTTGAGTTTATCGTTGACTGGGTAGCAAGAATCGGTCTTGTTATCGGCTTCATCGGTGCTGTCCAGTTTGCTATGGGCTTCAAGGACGATTCCGCCGACGGTAAGACAAGAGGTCTTATGTGCCTTGCTTCAGGCTTCATCGTATTCGCTGTTGCAAAGGCTTACGATATGTTCACAGCGTAAGGACAAGCCTTTTCGGAGAAGCTTCCGCAGTGGCGGAGGCTTTTCCGAAATTTACTGAAAGGAGCTGACAGGGACAATGATTGAATGGGCAACCATTGAAGAATGGGTCAGAACTTGGCTCGACGTAATAAACTACACATTTGACAACGCTATAAATGCCCTGACAATATCTCCGTTCGACAGCAGTATTACGGTAATCGACACAGCAATGACAGCAGTAGAGGGTGTGGCTCTTGTGCTGGTATCAATGTTCTTTGCGATACAGCTATGCAATGACGCTATGCTGCTGAAAATACAAAGCTATGAGCAGGTGTTCAAGCTGTTTTTCAAGTTTATTCTTGCTAAGGTGATAGTTCAGAATGCAAGAGGAATTATGGGTATTCTGTTTAACGGCTTTAATTCCATAGCGGAAACGCTGGGTGAAACGAATTACGGCTTTCTGTCATCATTCAATACCGACGCTATAATTGCTCAGCCTGCGGACGCAGGATTTCTGAACCTAAATTATCTTATGAAATATCTTGAAGCAATGCCGACGTTTCTTATTCTTATGGGAGCGTGCTGGGTAATAAATCTTATTCTTATCGGCAGATTGTTTGAAATTATCGTATATACCGTAATTTCTCCCATTCCGCTTGCAACATTTGCGGGCGAAGGCTGGCACGATAGTGCAAAGGCTTTTATAAAGAGCTATGCGGCTGTCTGTTTGCAGGGGCTTGTGGTGATTGTAATGTTCTACGCCTTTTCACAGGTTGCGGAACTGCTGGGAGGAACGGATTCAATGGGAATAACAATAACGGCACTTGCTCTGGCATTGGGCGTTGCTAAAAGCGGACAATGGGCAAGGCAGGCTGTCGGTGCATAGCAAAGGATAATACTTATGAAAATTCGTTACGAAGATATTTACCCCATTACGATGATTATTGCAGGAACATTATCCCTTATATATGTTGTCTGCAAGATTATCGAATGGACAAGCTGAAAGGAGTTTTTTGAATGAATAAGAGATGTATTGTTGCTATCGTTGCGGCTGGAGCTGCTGTAATCACTGGCGGTATCTGTACGGCGGTATGTGTTATCCGCTGTAAGAGAAAGAGAGCTTGAATAACGGTCAAAGGAGGTTATTCCGATGATGTTTGAGATTATTATTGTCACTTTCATAATCATCGGCTTGGTAAGCGGTGTGTACCTTGCGTACACGCTGTCCAAGTTCGAGGACAGGCAGACAACAAAGGATTGGGGGGATGGCAATTATGATTGAAATCCGTATTCCGAAAGAGATTAAGAATTATCGTGAAAAGCTGTTTTTCGGCTTAACGCTTCGTCAGAGTATATGTGCAGGAGTGGCACTTCTTATCTGTGTTCCGCTGTATATCTTCGGCAATAAGTTTATTCCGCAGGAAGCGTTATCGTGGCTTGTAATTCTGATTGCCGCACCGCTTATGCTTGCAGGCTTTTTCCGCTACAATGATATGACATTTGAACAGTTCGCTGTTGAGTTCATATATCACAATTTCACGTCGCAGAAGCGAGTGTATTCCTATGAGCCGATTTTTATGAAGCTTCGCAATGAATACATATCGGACGAGCTTGCGGCTGAAATTGAGGAAAAGGAAAACAAATCGGCATTAAAGAGATTTTTAAGAAAGGCAGGTATCAGACGTGGATAATTTTGTTTACGATGAAGAAATCCTCTTGGAAGATTATGAGGAAATACTTGACGAGGACGGAGTTCCCGTTGAAATATATGCAGATGAACCTGAAACAACGAAGGTCTGGCAGACAACGGCGGCTGAAACAACCGCTAAAACTACGGAAGTGCAGATAACCAAAAAGTCTGTTCCTGTATATACAAGAACGGAATATCTTGCTCCCGAAACGGAGCTTACAACTATAACGGAGGTACATAGCGATGAGTTCACACAGACAGAAGAATTACCCTTGCAGACAGAAACAGAGCTGGCAGTTACAGCAGTTACGGAAGTTCCCGAAGAATCAGAAACCGAGGGAACAGAAACAGCAGTATCGTCAGTTCCGTCGGAAACAAGGGTGAGTGAAATGACAATGGTGAGTGCAACATCTGAAGCTGTTACCTCCACTGAAACATCAGCAATTACAGTTGTTCCCGAAACTGCTGAAAAAGTTCCTAATCGGAGCAACAGCATAGCGGGATTTCTGCTCCTTGCGGGTGTATTCGGTGCAGCAGTTGCGGCGGCGGTCTACTTTATGAAAAACAAAAAGAAAAAGCTGACCGATGAGAGCGACATTTCACAACTCTCCGCAAGGGAACGTGACGCAATCCGTCTTAACAAGCAGAAGCGTAAAAAGCCTAAAAAGAAGCGTGTGAAAAACAAGCGTGTTGTACCGAAAACAACGCAGAAAACGCTCCCATATAAGCACGTTTGCGACAAGTATCTTTTCAAGGTCGATGAAAATAAATTCAGCAAGACATATCGTTTTGAGGATGTAAATTACACTATCGCAAAGCAGGAGGAACAGGAAGCGATTTTCCTTGCATACTGTTCCGTTATCAATACCTTTGATACTTCCGCCGACATTCAGATTACGGTTCACAACAACCGTGTGAATAAGGAGGATTTCAATAAAATGGTTCTGCTCCGCCACAAGGGTGACAGCTTTGACCATTATATCGACGTTTACAATGATATGCTGGTTGAGAAGATGGAACAGGGACAGAACGGCATTATCCGCAACAAGTATCTGACCGTAACGGTACAGGCGGCTGACCTTGAAGCGGCGCAGGCGAAGTTTGTGACTATCGACTTGGAGCTTGCAAACGCTTTCAAGAAAATCGGTTCTGTTATTACACCACTCACAAGCAATGAGAGAATAAATCTTCTCAAGGATATTTTCAGAAATGTTGATGAAAAAATACGTGAATTTAATGATAAAGACTTTAAGCGTCAGGCAGAAAGAGCGTATTGCTGTCCCGATTACTTTGAGTTCAAAAAGGACTACTTTATGTGGAATGATAAGTATGCCCGTACAATGTTCATCAAGGATATGCCTGCAAGTCTGAAGGATAATCTTCTGACGGATATTGCAAATACAAACCTTGATGTTATGGTGTCGGTGAACATTGCTCCCGTTGACCCTTACAAGGCTTTGAAAATCGTAAATCATCAGCTTACCTCTATGAGAGCGAATAAATTGCAGGCAGAGAAAAAGGCAATTCAGTCGGGATATACCTCCGACGTTATCAATGAAGATTTGAAGCACAGCCTTATTGAAGCCGAGGAGCTGCTTGATGACCTCCGTTCAAAAAATCAGAAGATGTTCCTTAACAATGTAATCATTATGGTTACGGCAAAGGACTTTGACGAGCTGGAGAACAATACCGAAACTATTGAAGTGGTTGTGCGAAAGCATATCTGCTCTGTATCAACGCTGAAATTTCAGCAGGAGAAGGGTCTGCAATCCGTTCTTCCTCTCGGTAATTGTACTCTTAATATCCGCAGAACACTTACAACAGAAAGTACAGCGGTGTTTCTTCCGTTTTCCGCAAAGGAAATAACCCAGCAGAACGGAATGTATTACGGTCTGAACGCACTTTCAAACAATATGATTATCTTCAACAGGCTTATGCTGAAGAATCCTAACGGCTTTATTCTCGGCTCTCCTGGTTCCGGTAAGAGCTTTTCAGCGAAGCGAGAAATGTTGAACGTATTTCTTGCAACTGACGATGACATTATCATCATCGACCCTGAACGAGAATACACAAACCTCGTGGAAGCTCTGAACGGCGAAATCATCAATGTTTCACCTGCTTCAACAAACTTTATCAATCCTCTTGATATGTCAAAGGATTATTCCGATGATGAAAGTCCTCTCATTATGAAGTCCGACTTTATCCTCTCATTCTGTGAGTGCCTTGTAGGTAAACAGGGACTTACGGCAAAGGAAAAGACTATCATTGATCGCTGCCTTAATATCACCTATGCAGAATACTTGCAGGACTTCAATCCCGAAAAAATTCCTACCCTTATGGAATTTTACGATAATCTGAAAGCACAGCCCGAAAAGGAAGCACAGGGTCTTGCACTTTCCTTTGAGCTGTATATCAAGGGTAATCTGAATGTGTTTGCACATAAGACCAACGTAAACACAACAAACCGTGTTGTTTCCTACGATATTAAAGACCTCGGCAAGCAGCTTAAAACGCTGGGTATGCTGATTGTTCTTGACTATGTATGGAACAGAATTACCGAAAACCGTGCAAAGGGTAAGCGTACTTGGATTTACTTGGACGAAATTTATCTGCTCTTTGCAAATGAATATTCCGCAAACTTCCTCTTTGAACTCTACAAGAGAGCAAGAAAGTGGGGCGGAGTTCCGACGGGTATCACACAGAATGTTGAGGACTTGCTTAAATCTGAAACAGCTCGTTCAATGCTGTCAAACACGGACTTTGTTATGATGTTGAATCAGGCAACGTCAGACCGTATTCAGCTTGCGAAAATTCTGAACATCTCGGACAATCTTCTTGCTTATGTAACGAACAGCGAAAGCGGACACGGACTTATCTGCTGCGGTGGTTCTATTATACCGTTCAAGGATAAGTTCCCACATAACGAATTGTACGACCTTATGACAACAAAACTGGAAGAAGTACAGAAAGAGTAAAGGGGCGGTGTTATGTCGGAATTAAAGACAACTCTCAATCGTTCCGATGGTGTGATTTCTTCACAGAATAAGATTTTAAATCACTATGCTGTTCAGCTTCAGTCTGCTGTGGTTTCAACCGATCACAAGAAAGCGATACTCCGTGAAATGCAGTTGGAGCTGACAGCACAGCACTACCGTAGACCTGAACATCGTTCTGTTGCTTATGAGGTTATACATAGTTCTTCTGCCAAACTTGAAATGAGTTCACAGCCGAGCCTTATACAGACGGGCGGACAGGTTTCCGCCCCGTCTGTAAAAACGGCGGTTGATAACAGCTTCATAAAGACGCAGAGAAGCACAGAATACATACGCACTTCAAGACTTACATATTCCGACAGCGTTAAGGAGGTTTTCAAGGCTTCGGAAAATCTTGAAGAAAAGATACTTGAAGCGGATAAGCTGTGGCGGAAAAAGGTCAAGACCCGTGCTATCGGCATAAAACAGTGTGGACTTGAAAATCAGAAATATACAACCGCCGAAACGGACAGCGAGGGTTCGGAAGCTATTGAAATGGTCAAGACCGTTCAGAGTGCAGGCAGTACGGTTGCACAGACGGGCGGTATGCTCCGAACAGCCGTAAAAAGCACTTCAAACGGTATCGGCAGTATAAAGACTATGGTTAAAAACGGTGTGAAGCTGGGTACAAGAAAAGACATTACGAGAATAGCAACCTCGGTCAGAGGGAGCATTGCAAATGTGGCAAAGGATACGGGACAGCAACTTTTGAAAACCAAGATTGACAAATCAAAGATTACCGATACAGGAACGGAAACCATAAAGCAGGGACTTACGGAAATTCGTTATGTTGACAATGCCCGCAAAGCCGTTCTCAACACTGCCCATACAACTGTTAAGACTGGCTATGCTATAAAAAATATGCCGAAGGATACCCGTGTTCAGACTAAGAAAATCAAGAAGAATGCAAAACGTGCAAAGAAAGCTGTTAAGGCAACTGCGGCAGTTATCAAGAAAGTTTTTACATCAAAAATAGGCTTGATAATTCTCGGTATTATTGCAGCTCTGATGCTTATCGTTGTTCTTGTAACGGGAATTGTATCGGTTATTGCTGCATTGGTAACAAGCCTGTTTTCGTGGTTAAGCTCTCCCGAAACGGAGAAAAAGGACGAAATAGAGGTGCTGAACGATTATAAAACGGTTATTGTGGAGTATGTGGAGGAAAGGCAGGACGAGGTTGACGAAATCGTTGACGGCTTTGTCTGCGATAGAATTTCCTATCCGCCCTATTCTGAAATCAGCGAGCTTAATCAGTACGGCAACGATGAAATCATAGTGGATAAGCACAATGAGATTATTGCTATTCTTGCCGTTCTGCGATACCGTGAGCTGGAGGTCGAAGCTACGGAAATTGAGTTTAATTTTACAGATGAGGAAATTCAGGCGGTTGTAGATAAGTTCTTCACCTTTGATTATTACTACACATACGCTCATTGCAGCGGCGGTAACTGTAAGAAGAAAGTTACAAGGACGGTATATAACCAAGGAACTCCCGATGAGTATGTGGTAGTGACTACAACTTTCTATTGTGACGTTGATCATCAATGGCTCAACGGCGAGGTTACAAATCACACTCTGGAGGAAGTATTGGCTTCGTATAATTTCAGCGATGAAGAAAAGAACCTGTACAATATGTACTTGGAACAGATAAATAAAATGTTGGGCGGTGGTTGATATGTTTGATTTTTTCAAGAAGATGAAAGGCCGTGAGTTTGAAAAGGAAGCTGACAAGCAGTTGAACAAGCCGAAGAATGACAAGGTTTTTACCGCTATTCTTATAGTATTCGGCGTTATTATTGCTGTCAGCCTTATAACCGGCATAGGCAATATCGGAAGCGGTGCGGCTGAGGATATGAATTTCAATTTCCGTTTCAGCATTTCCGATGGTGTTATCCTCGGCGGTTTTACACTGGCATATATAATCACCAAAATACGAAAGGGGCGGAAATAATGCTGGACAGAGAAACAAAATACACCAAAGAGCTTGCTAAATGCAGAGAAAACATCAAGAGAACCAAGAGCCTGATTGATTATCATAAGAATATGCTCAAAGCCTTTGAGAGTAAGGAAAGTGAGCTTATGTCAAAGCTGGAGAGGGTCAAGATGTCCTCTCTCTGCGAGATAATCAACAAGGGCGGTTATGACATTGACGCTCTGCGTGAAGCTGTGAAAATAGGAGATTTCAGCGGTATTTTTTCAAAAGATAATGCTGAAATCGATACACATAATGCAGAAGAAAAAGACGATACAGCGGCAGAAAACGCCGCTGTTATCTCAACCATGGATGAAAGGAAGGATGATGAATGATAAGATATGCAAATATTTCGGCGGATTTAAAAGAAGCTATGCTTAAATTTTGTATGGAGCAATCCGACTGTGTAGGATTTGAAGAAGTAAAAAGACTGGTAGATTCGGCTTTCACAACATTCAATAAAATCCCCGAAAAATGGTTTAAGGGTACGCCCGTTTTTAGCTATCTTCTTTATGCAAGAGGGAATTATGCAGATGAGATTCTTCCGAACAGCATTAGGGAAAGCGGCGTAATTATCGAGAGAGGTATTAACCTCGGTACATTCATTATTGACCACTATTCCTGCGATACAGGCGAAAAGATTGTGCGTGGATATGATGTTGTTTATGACCTTGATAAACGTGAAATAGCACTGATTTACAGAATTGAGGTTATGGATAAGGGTGTAAGAAATCTATACAGAGTTGAAACGGATTTGTTTGAGGATTTCGATGTGTGGCAGTTTATGTTTGATATAACGTCCGATATTTCGGATACGCTCAGACGGAATTTTGCTTTTCCCACAACAATTATATTCAAGGGAAAGGAGGCGGTTTAATATGTTAAGATTGATTATTTCAGAAAAGCCCTCGGTCTCCGCTTCCATTGCCTACTGCATAGGGGCAACAAAAAAGATTTCCGAAGGCGATACATTTTACTGGCAGGGCAACGGCTACATTGTAACTAATGCTCTCGGACATCTGTTCGGTATCGGAATGCCCGAAGATTACGGCTGGGAAAGCTGGGAGCTTGAAACACTTCCGCTTATTCCGAAGGAATTTAAGTTGTTTCCCCTTAACGGCTACGGCGGTCAGATTAAGCTTCTTAAAAAGCTCATCAGCCGTGACGATGTGACGGAAATTATCAACGCCTGTGACGCAGGACGTGAGGGCGAATGTATATTCCGTTACATATACAACTACTTTGGCTGTACGAAGCCGACAAAACGTCTTTGGATTTCCTCGCTTACAGATGAAAGTATAAAGCTGGGTATGAAGAACCTGATTGACGGAAAGGCAAAGGACAATCTTTTTGCGGCAGGCTTCACAAGAGCCAAGGCGGACTGGATACTCGGTATGAGTCTTTCACGTCTTTACAGTATCGTAAATGATGACAGCCACAAGGTCGGCAGAGTTAAGACACCTGTTCTTAATATTGTCGCAAACCGTGATGAAGCGATTGCGGCATTTACAAAAAGACCGTTTTACAAGGTAGTCCTTGAAAACGGCGCTGAATGCGAAAATGTTTTTGATACCTTGGAGCAGGCGGAAGCTGTGAGAGCAAAATGCAATGGTAAGGTTGCTGTTGTATCTTCCTCAAAGACAGAGCAAAAAAAGGAAAACCGTCCCTTGCTTCACAGTTTGACTTCCTTACAGCAGGAGGCAAACGATGTGTACGGAATGACTGCCGCCGATACGTTAAATTCGGCACAGAGCCTTTATGAAAAGAAGCTCCTTACCTATCCTCGTACCGACAGCAGTTATCTTTCTGACGATATGATACCGCTTGTTGAGAGTATCGTAAAGTGCCTTGTGGGATATGACGGTGAGCGTGTTCAGCGTTTACAGGAGCAGGGACTTGTAATTGACAAGCGTATCATTGACAACAGCAAGATTTCGGATCACCACGCTATCATTCCCACAAACCTCATCGGCAGGCTTGACGATGAGAAGCTGGACGATAATGAACAGCGTATTGTAAAGCTGGTAATCAACCGTTTCCTTTGTGCCGTTGACAAGCCGTATATCTACTCCGAAACAAAGTACGAATTTCTTGTTGAGGACGAGATTTTCAAGCTGACTGTCAAAACTCCGATTGAATGGGGATGGAAGCAGTACAAGCTGTCCGAGCCTGCGGAGCTTGATGAGGATACAGACAGGGTTCTGTCGGTACTTTATTCCGAAAACGCAACCTTTACCGCAGATAACATTGAGGTAAAGCAGGGCGAAACAAAGCCGCCGAAGCATTTTACGGAAAGTACATTGCTTGCGGTTATGGAAAACATCGACCGCCTGATTGACGATAAGGAGCTGAAAGGCTTTGTCAAGGAGAGAGGTCTTGGAACTCCCGCAACGAGAGCTTCAATCATCGAAGAACTTATTGCTGCAGGATATATCGAGCGTAAGAAGAAACAGCTTGTTTCAACCGGTTACGGCAGAGCGTTTGCGGCTTCTGTTCCCGATAATGTAAAATCGGCAGAGTTGACCGCACATTGGGAACAGGTGCTTTCCGATATTGAAAACGGCAACGGCAATGCAGATATGCTGCTTGATGAAATCAAGAACAGCGTTTCTGAAATTATCGCTTACGAAAAGGACAGAGGCAATCGTGTCAAAGTCACACGAAAGGTAAACGTAGGCAACTGTCCTCGCTGTGGAAGTCCTGTTATAGAAAACAGCAAGGCTTTCAGTTGCTCCGCTGGACGTGACAAGTGCGGTTTCTTTATCTTTAAACAGGATAAGCGTATCGGCAGAAGCTACAAGGCTGACGAAATTGCGGAACTGCTTTCAAAGGGCAAGGTTACGCTGAAAAATTGTACCTCATCAAAGGGAAATAAGTACAGTGCGGTATTTTCTCTTGAAGATACGGGCAAGTATGTGAACCTAAAGATGGAGGAGTTTGTGGGCGGTAAGAAAATGCAGAGTGAAAAAATTCAATTATAGAAGTTTGATTGCCTTCATTATTGAAAAATATAGAATCAACTATCTATTATGTCATAAAATTCTTTGAATGACAGCATATTGTATTTCCTTATATCCTCATAAAGTATTGGTTCAATATATGCGGAAAGCAAAACGTTTGTGTTTATACGTGATATAAGGGGGAGAGGATTACCAGAGAAACTCAATTTATTGTTTTGGTAATAGAAATTAGTTATATTTAATTTGCTTAAAAAATCATCAGGTAATTTTTGCGATGCATTTGGATTGTGAAAAACAAAAGTTCCTTCGGAAAGCGTTTCGGTATCATCTATGCCTACTCTTTTTAATACATATTTGTGTGTGATTATATTTTCGTGAAGACTGTAAACTTTATTAAATGAAAGTTTATTCTCTGAAATAGATAGTGCTGTAAGCTTGCCCAATGTTAATGAGCAAGTAAAAATGATAGCAGAAACATTTTTATAATTTTCATCATTAAATAAGCCGATTGGTATTTTTGCATCGCTTTCAGGTTTGATAATATATTCTTTGGGAATATATGTATTTGTATCAACATTATAGTATAAGCCGTATAGCAAAGCTAATATAGGATATATATACTCTCTACCGTAGTTAACATCATCATATGAAGCTAATGCCAAAACAAAAGGTTTTTGTAGATTTACCCATTCTAACTTGCTATATTCTTTTGAAAGCTTTTTATGTTTATAGCTTATAGCATTTGAATATCTTATTATTGCATTGTCTAAGAGTTTGTAAAAATCCTTCTGTAGATATGGAGGTGTAAACATTGATAGTTGGTCATCAAAAGTTCTCTCTTGTTCTTTACGTCCTGTTAATTTTATGTTTGCAATGACGGCTTCAACAAATATTTCATATGGGGTATTAATAATGAAATCAGGCATTGGGTGTGATTGGTCTAACGTATATCCAGCAGTTGTAAATAATCTATATAAATATATTTCCCAAAAAGACGAATGAAATGTTTTTTGAAATTCTTGAATAAATTTCCCGTCCCTGTCAACGAATCCATCAGTCCAGTTAATAAGCATTTCTTTAATATTTGTTGTTTGTAATTCGTTTTTTAGAAAAGCAAATTTTGGATGGTATTTTGATTCATCAACCCCATTAATGTTTCCGAATAAATCAAGCGTCATAAACTATCACCTCTTTGATAATTATATCATATTCTAACATTCTATATAATCTATTTTGAGCTTGTAATAAATAATAAGGCAAAACGCAAACTAAAATGAAATGGTGTTTGACAAATGTATGAAGATGAAAATAGTGGGTATTGCTTGCGTAAACATCTAACCGTAATTTTATCGTAATTGAATTTTGTGAGAAACATTATAATATTGCAGAAAAGCGGATATGTGTTTTAGCAGAAAAGATTGCATAAATAAAAATCGTATTCAGCATATCTTTTGGATTTCCGAAATTAACTTAACATAGTCAATGAGGCTTAATTGATGACTTATACTAAACACCAATTAAACTATAGACAAAATCGACAAAATATGGTATAAT
>JBJEQP010000067.1:0-13122 GCA_051881815.1 Oscillospiraceae bacterium
GCATTACTGCTAGAGAGTGGATTTTGTCTACTGTTTAATCGAGGATTAGTATTAATCAGATCGCAAAGGTTGCCAACAGTACCCAGTCGATTTATGCAAAGGACATTGAGGGAATGAGGGAACAGTTTGAATATCTGAGAGAGGTTTTCAACGATTACCTCGTTCCGCTGAAAAGCGAAGATATACTTCCGGGGGAATGATATGCCAATTATCAAATATATCCCGATTCATCAATCTCCCAAGCGTTTGATACGATATGTTTTGAACAGCGGAAAGACTAATGACCTGAAATATGCCAGCGGTTTTAATGTTCCTGTCGATGATGTGGAGTCCTGCTATGATATGATGTGTGATACCTTTGAGCTTTCTTCGGGTGAGAGATTTTTCAAAAAGTCACTCAAGGGAGTTGACGGGGAAAAGAAAAAAAGAGAAAAAGTCAGACTTCATCATTACATACAGTCTTTTGCTCCCGGTGAAGCAACTCCCGAAGAAGCTCACAAAATCGGTCTTGAATGGGCAAAGGAGATTTTCGGAAACGAACACGAAGTTATAATCAGCACTCATATTGATAAAGGACATCTGCACAATCATTTTGCAGTTGCGGCATATAACCTGGAAGGCAAAGCGTGGTATGCAAATAAAAAGACACTTCGGCATTGCCGTTCGGTTTCCGACCGTCTTGCGAAAGAACACGGACTGAGCGTTATCGAGAAACCAAAGTACAGAGCAAATCATAAATACGGAGAGTGGCTTGCCCAAAAGAATGGAACATCGTGGAAACAAAAACTATGTGATGATATTGACCGCCTTATTCTGCAGGACAAGGTAAAAAGCATTGATGATCTTGTAAGAGAGCTGCGGAATATCGGGTATGAGGTCAATCACGGAAAATACATTTCCATAAAGGTAGTTAAAAATCGCAAACCCATAAGGAGCTTTCGTCTTGGAAATGGTTATGCAATTGAGGAGCTTCGTTATCGTATTGAGAACAAAAACCGGGAGATGCCGCTGTCCGAGGTTATGAGGTATGAGGGCGTTCAGAGAGAATATGCCCTTTGCCTGCGTCAGCTTCAGATTTTGGTTTACCGTAATATTGAAAATCCCATCCAGGCTGATTATCGGACTTTGCGCCAGAGTGCAGACCTTCTTACATTCATAACGGAGAGGAAGATCACTTCCGCCGCACAGTTTGAATATGAGGTAAACGCTGTTGCCGAGAAATTTGACGAGCTGCGGAACAAGAAAAAAGAGCTTGAAGCTGCAATCAGGTTTGAAGATAAGTTTGTAGCTGATGCTGCAAGATACCTTGAACTGATTTCCGCCGAAATCTTGTCTGACGAAGATATGGCAGAGCTTGAAAAATATGAATATCTGTCACCTTACAGAATAAGCGGAGAAGGGGATATTGATGCTCACAGAGAAAAACTCTCAAAGCTGAAATCTCAACTTGAGGATACAGACAATGAACTTGCTGCTGCTGAAAATGAGAAGAAGGAATACAGCAGAAACTATCAGACCTTCATACAGCAGTCGCAGAGTGATTATGATTTTATTCGTGAACAGGTGAAACGTGAAAAGGAGGAAAAGCTGAGTAAAGAATGCAAAAGGAAAATTGAAGCACACAAGCTTCAGCCATTCGGCAAGCAGGGTCCATACATTGAAGCCGCCTTGATAATTGTAATAAAGAAATGAGGCGATAAAGCTCATTGCAGGACACATAATTCCTACGGTTGCGCAGATTATGGCTGATTCAAAAAGTACAGGGTGTGTCTTGTGCGGATCAAATACTTTGCAGGCAAGCTTGAAGGAAAGCGGAGAGCCTAAAAGAACCTCAAGAGTGTATGCAAGCACAAATTCAATAAGTACGACTGCCCATATTGGAATGGGAGTGCCAAACACGGGAACACCTCCGATTTTATTTATTGCAGCAATTACTCTCGATTCGCCTGTAAGCTCCATAAACATATTTCCGTGAATGACATACAGACTGTAAAAAACATAAGCGTGAACGGTGATCACAACTGTGATAAATGCGAACACCATTCTTTGAAATTGATTTCTTGGCATAAAACAATATCTCCCTTTTTCGGCAATAAAAAAACACACGCATAGTAAATCCGTACCGTGATCAGATTTACGCACCGTAGGGTGCAACGTGTGTCGTTTATCGCCATATTTATTTTTAGGGAACCTCTAAAAACCTCCTTCACGGCATATTTTCTATGACTTACATCATCTGCTGCGTTAACAAACCTTGTAATACATCAAGTATTACTGCGGTTTGTTGCCTTGCAGCTGATGCAAGTCATGTACGAAAATATGCGAGCAATACGAAGTATTGCTTTGTCTCGGTTTTTAGAGAACCCCCTTTATATAATTATATCAGAATTCCGCATGAAATCAATTGACATTGTTTCCAAAAGTTTTCAAAATTACGGATCACAGCGTTGTTAAAAAACATTATAGGGCTTGTATGCTGATTTTTATTTTATGCAAAAAAGCTTTGCTTTTAAAAACTAAATTTAGTTAAAACTCCCTTTGACACAAAATCATGAATATAGTATAATAGATAACGATGTGTGGCACTATGCGTAAATCCGATCGCATAGTGCCACACTATTTTTTTTGAAAGGATGTTGTAAATGAAAAATATAAGTGAGAATAAGATGTCTGCGCTTCCTGTAAAGAAGCTGATGATATCAATGGGTGTGCCGATGATAGTTTCAATGGTGCTTCAGGCAGTATATAATATCGTTGACAGCGCATTTGTATCAAATATGCAGAATAACGGTGAAGCTGCTCTCAATGCGCTTACTC
Organism: Oscillospiraceae bacterium; assembly: GCA_051881815.1. Taxonomy (GTDB): domain Bacteria; phylum Bacillota; class Clostridia; order Oscillospirales; family Ruminococcaceae; genus UMGS363. Next base: position 2,818 of record JBJEQP010000067.1, read on the forward strand.
TCGCCTTTCCCTTGCAGATATTGATGGTTGCTGTAGGGATAGGAACGGGCGTCGGGGCGAATGTCCTTACAGCTCAAAGCCTTGGAAGAAATGACAGCGAAAATGCAAATAAGTCTGCAGGAAATGCAGTGTTTCTTGCATTTGTGATATACCTTTTTTTTCTGCTGTTCGGTCTTTTCGGAGTTGAAAAATACATCGGTTCTCAAACCGATAATCCGCTTATTTTCTCAATGGGTACGGATTATCTTACTGTTTGCTGTGTGTTTTCTTTTGGTATGTCATTTTTCTCGATATATGAAAAGCTGCTTCAGGCAACGGGACATTCTGTGTATTCGACTATTGCCCAGATCGCCGGTGCTGTAACGAATATAATTCTTGACCCGATACTAATTTACGGCTTGGGTTTCTTTCCCGAAATGGGCGTAAAGGGTGCGGCGTATGCGACTGTTATCGGACAGATAGTATCATTTATTACAGCGTTGATTTTTCATATCAAGGTGAATAAGGTCATCTCGAATAAATTGTGTTATTTTACGCCGTCTGCAAGCATGATCGGCAAGATATATTCCATTGGTCTGCCTGCCGTTATTTCACAGGCGCTTATTTCGGTAATGACCTATGGATTGAATGTCATTCTGGGAGGTATAGGAGAAAATGCCGTAACAGCATACGGACTTTACTATAAGATACAGCAGTTCCTTTTGTTTGCTGCATTCGGAATGCGTGACGCTATTATGCCAATTACAGCATTCAGCTTTGGAATGGGTGACAGAGAGAGGATAAAGGACTGCGTGAAGTACGGACACATATACACTGCAGCAATAATGATGATCGGCTTTGTGCTTATTGAAATATTTGCTGTTCCGTTTTCGTCATTGTTCGGACTGACGGGAGAAACCAACGAATTATGTATAAGTGCAATGCGAATAATATCTGTCAGCTTCGTATTTGCAGGTATTAACATTGCATTCCAAGGAATATTTCAGGCAATAGGCGGCGGAATCCAATCGCTGATAATTTCAGTATGCAGGCAAGCATTGTTTGTATTTCCGTTTGCATATATCTTTGCCGGAATTGCCCGTGAATCGCATGAAAAAACATATCTTATGTGGGTGATCTTCCCCATAGCGGAAATACTTACAGCGGCAGCAGCGGTCATCATGTTTATAAGACTATATAACCGGAGCCTGAATAATTCTGCCAATAAATGATATATTGATGCAGCTTTGACGCAGAGTGGGCGTATTATTGACAGCGTTTCCTTAGGAAAAAGCTGATTAACGCGCAGCGTTCGTTTCGCCGTTTTGAAAAATGTACGAGTTTCCGCCTTTGAGTACATTTTGAAAAACGGCTGAAACGTATTAATCAGCGTTTCCTTAGTATTACAACAGAAAGGTTTTCGTTTTTTTCTTTTTCTTCCTTTGTTTTTTATTGATTTCATTATGGGAATATGGTATAATATTGAAAAATACATTGGTGGAATCTGTTCGATAAATCAGAATTTGCCGGATCGAAATGAGGACAAAATGAAGAAGAAAGAGAAACGATCGGCGCTGTCAAATGTTTCCTATATGCTCGGGATAATGTGGCAGGGCTGCAGGGGGTATGTACTGTATACCTTTATCAAGGAGTTCGTTGAGCATGTGTTCTGGACGGTGTTCTCGGTGTATCTTACCGAGTGGATATACATCGCAATTGAAAATAAAACGCCCTTTACAATGCTGGCGTCCTTCGTCGGGGCAATGTGTATCGGACATATCTGCATACATATCTGCTCGGCTATACATCAGCTGTGCGAGAAGCAGTTTCTGCCCGAAATTTACCGAAGCTTCTACAAACGGGTAATAAAAAAGTCCATATCAATGGATTATGCGCAGTTTGAAAAGCCCGATTTTTACGACAAATACACCCGTGCACTTAACGAGTGTCAGCAGCGTGGCAGCACTATCCTGTACAACTCCGCTTATCTTCTGGCGGGGATCGCTTCAATTATCACTGCGGCGCTGATAGTTGCGGACGTTGATCCTATGCTGCTGATATTTATCGGCCCGATGGTAATGGTTTCACTGTTTTTCGGCAAGAAAACGGGCGAAATGTACTATCAGCTGGACTTTTCAAACACCCGTGACGGAAGAACGGGCAGCTATGCAAAGCGTGTTTTCTACGAGAAAAAATACGCAGGCGAGCTTCGTCTTTTCGGTATAGGACAGCTTCTTCTCGACCGCCACGAAAAGGCATACGATGAGATGCAGAAGCGCACCCGTGATATTAGGAAAAAGATAACCGTCCTTGAAACGGCAAAGTGGATGATATACAACCTGCTTTCCGCCATACTTCCATACCTGTACATAGCCTTTGTGCTAAATTCGGAGGATGCGCAGACAGCGGCGTATATCGCTATGATACCGGCTCTGAGCACCTTATCCTGGAGGACATCGGACTCTGTTGAACAGCTTGTCACTCTGGCTAAGGAAAGTGCGTTTGTTTCAAATCTTCGTGAATTTCTGTCATACGAACCGAAAAAGGACAGCAGTAATCTCCGTTTGTCGCCCGATCTGGACGACATTGAGATAAAGAATATGAGCTTTACCTATGACGGTGCGGAAAAGCCAACCCTTCATAACGTGAATATGACCGTCAAAAAGGGAGAGAAAATAGCGATCGTCGGACATAACGGCGCAGGAAAAACAACTCTCGTCAAGCTGATAATGGGACTTTATCCTGCCACGGAGGGCGAAATTTCCATAAGCGGAACAAACATCAACGAATACGAGTCAAAGTCATTCCACAGGCATTTCGGAACGGTCTTTCAAGACCTGCAGGTGTTTGCGCTTCCTCTGTCCGAGAATGTTTTAATGCGTAAGCCAAAGAATGACGAGGAACGCAGACTTATTGAAGAAGCCCTCAGAAAGGCACAGTTCGGCGACAAGCTGGACACTCTTGAAAAGGGCATCGACACTATGGTCACAAAGGAATTTGACGAAAACGGCATGGGTCTTTCGGGCGGCGAGGCGCAGAAGATAGCCATTGCAAGGGTATTTGCAAGAAAACCCGATATCGTTATCCTTGACGAACCGTCCAGCGCACTTGACCCTATTGCCGAGTACAATATGTACAAGAATATGCTTACCGCAGCCGAGGGCGAAACGGTAATTTTTATCAGCCACAGACTGTCCGCCACCCGTGACGCTGACCGCATTTATATGTTTGAAAACGGCACTGTTATCGAGGAGGGCAGTCACGAGCAGCTTATGAAGCTGAATGGTAAATATGCTGAAATGTGGCGTGTGCAGGCGCAGAATTATTTAGCGGAGGGGGCAGCGGTATGAGCAAAAAAGAAGAAAAAATTGGCATGAAGCGGCTCATCTCAAACGTTGCCTATGTAATGAGATTTGCCTGTAAATACGACGGAAAAATGGCTGCTGCATATATTGTAAGTATGTGCGCAAACAATGCCGCCTACACGATCATCAACACATTTCTCCTGAAAGAGATAATCGACATTCTTACGGCCGGTGCGGACATTTTCAGCGTCATAAAGGTACTTGCGGCAATAGCTGTCGTGGATACGGCGGGGCTTGCCGTTCATATCGGACTTGAAAACTTCTTTCAGATACACTTGGTAAAGGTCAGCGGTGCAATTCAGCGTGAGCTTATGGAAAAGGCACGGTTGATGGACTTGAAATACTATGACATTCCCGAATATTACGACGATTTCGTTATCGCCGCTTCACAGTCTGAAGCGATGGTAACATTGGCAATTACCAGTATCGGACGCATCGCCGCAAGCCTGCTGGCTATGCTTATTGCAGGAACGCTTATTATGACGATGAATCCAATTATAGCAATTTTCCCCATAACTGGTTTTATCATAAACATTATCACCCGATTTATCATCACAAGGCTGGAGTATCAGTACGGCCTTGAAAAGGCAAAGATCGGGCGTAAGGCGGACTATTCAAAGCGCGTTTTTTATCAGCCCGAATATGCAAAGGAGATAAAGCTTACGGGAATTGAGGAGGCGCTGATGGAGCAGTATGACGAGGCTATCCGTGAGGAGCGGAAAATGGCTTTGAAATACTCGCTGAAAATACTGCCGCCTACGCTTATCAACTGGATATGCACATTTACCGTATGTCAGTTTTATGCCGTTCCTGTGTACCTTGCATATCTTGCCATTGAAAAGCAGAGCATTGCGCTTGGAGATGTTGCATCCCTGAAAAACGCTTCAAACAACATCAAAAGCCGACTGGACGGTATGAATTACGCACTTGTGGATTTTCAGACGGTCGGTCAGTATGCGGAGAAATTCCGTCGGTTTATGGATAATGAAGTGAATATCGAGGGCTGCAAGGGTGATGTTCCCGTCCCCGAAAATGACTGTACGCTGGAGCTGAAAAACGTCAGCTTCAAGTATAAGGACAGTGAGGATTACGTTATCCGAAATGTTAATCTGACCGTCAGAAAGGGTGAAAAGCTTGCGCTTGTCGGCGAAAACGGTGCAGGAAAATCCACGCTTATCAAGCTGATAATGCGTCTTTATGACGTTACCGAGGGCGAAATAACCTTCGGCGGTGTTGATATCCGCAGGCTGAACACCCATGATTATCGCAGGAAAATCGGTACGGTTTTTCAGGATTTCCAGATTTACGGCGCAGCATTTTCGGAGAATGTCAAGACAGATTTTGTCACCGAAAATGACAGAGAGCAGATAATCTCCGCTCTTGAAAAGGCGGATCTCGGCTCGAAGCTTAAAAAACTGTCGAACGGTATCGACACGGAGCTGACAAAGGAGTTTTCAGAAAGCGGAACTATGCTTTCGGGCGGTGAGGCTCAGAAGGCGGCGATTGCCAGGATTTTTATGCGTGACACACCTATTGCGATCTTGGACGAGCCGTCCTCGGCGCTTGACCCCATTGCGGAATACAGGCTGAACAGAAGTATGCTGGAAAATGCGGAAAATCAGGCAGTTATCCTTATATCCCACCGCCTTTCCACAACAAAGGACGCCGACAGGATAATTCTCTTGGAACACGGCAGGATCGCCGAAAGCGGTACACATTCAGAACTGCTTGAAAACAATGGAATATATGCGCAGATGTGGAAAGTCCAAGCGGAGAAGTATTGCGCTCGGATATATGCTTGAAAGCAGTAATATATATGCTGCTTTTATGGTTTTACAGATTAAAATATACAATCGAAGAGGTGGATACAATGATGGAGATAAAGCAGCTTACTGCCGATAAAGAAGATGATTTTTACAGACTCACGGCTGAATACCTTCCCGACAGTGAGCCCGATAGAATGAAAGCTTTTTATGCGGAATACCCGAAGGCTTTTCTGTATTGCGAAAAAGACGGAGAGCTGGTCGGTGTGGCGTTCGGGCGTGACCGCAGCGTTCAATATCCCGATGACGACTCGTTTGAGCTTTGCGGCATTGCTGTAAGATTCGATAATCAGCGTAACGGCTGCGGAAGAGCAATGCTTTCGGAGTTTGAGAAAGCCGCAAAGAGCTATGGCGCAAAGGCTGTATCCCTCGGTTCTGCCGAAGGATATGCCGAGAAATTTTATATCAGCTGCGGATATTCTCCCACCGAATACAGGGTATGGGAAAACGGTGCGCCCTGTCTGAAAAAGATTTTTTCCGATTTTGATGATTACACATCATATAAAAGACAAGGCGACGGATTTGTTGTTATGAGGAAGGATCTATCCTGAAAACCAATACCTATCAAAAAAGATCAAGCATACTGTCAAGATAGATCATTTCTCTGACCCGAAGCTGATATTCCGGTTTTGTCATATAGTAAAGGAGAAACTCCAGTATCAATGCGCTGCCAAGACCTCTGCCTTCAAGCTTGAAATTGGAAAAACCCATCGGCAGATAGATGTTTTGTATGTCATTTACACCGATAAAAGCAGGATTTTTCATAGCTTTGGAAAAAAGATAACCGCTGTCCGAATCGGGAGAGCTGCAGATATGATCGGGACAGCTTTCACCGAGGTTTTTGCGGCTGACATTTTCGTAGCAAGCCTTTCTGTCCTTGCAGCCTGTCCAACAGCATTCGTTGCAGAGAAATTCGGTCTTGTCTTTCTGCGATCCTGTCAGCGTTTCAAGCTTATCGAACTGCTTATTAAGGCGGAAATCGGGTACGACATAGCGAAAGTCCGTGCGGTTGAGCTCGTCTGTGAACCGATGAAAGTCTGTCAGAACCTTGGTCGTTGATGAAACAAAATAGAATTTCGGGTAATTCTTTTTCAGATATTCAAGCAGCAGATCGGAGTAAATTATAACGCCGTTTTGCGGTTCGTCGGTTTCAAAAAGGGCGCAGAGGGCGTTGCATTTTCTGTCCGAAAGGTGTTCTTCGCCAAGAAGCGAGTTGCTGAACGTCAGACGGGACGAGATGCCGTACTCCTTCATCAGCGCAAGAACTTCACGGGGTTCATAATCCCCGAATCCGACCCGTCCGCCGCCCCAGATACAATCGGCAGGCGCACCGTACACAGAGCCGATGTCGCACCATTCATAAAAATACTCCCGATGCTCACGGAAAAGGGGAAGAAATGCCTTGTACAGCTCATAAAACTCAAACAGTCCGGGCAGGTGGTAATATGCTGTGGCTTTAGCTTTGTCCATTTTGTTTCACCTCGGTTTCTTTTATTATTATACAACAGTTCATTTAATAAATCAATCAGAACTTGGATTGAAAACTGTTGTTCATACAGCGTTGAAACAAAAATGTACTCACTTCGCTCGCACATTTACGCTTCAAGGATAGTATGTTTTAGGAAAAAAGAATAAGCGCAATTCACATTTAGGTTTTCAGAACGATTATTCACGTTCTGATTCAACTCTTTTATCGTGAATTGCGCTTTTGGTTTTGTTAGATATTGCGTTTTGCTTGCAAGCGTTACGTCAAAGTTTAGAGTGTTTCGCTCTACTGCTAAAGGTCATTCTGACCTGCGACCAAAGGGCTTCCACCCTCCGGACACCTGACGAGCTGTGCTCAGCGAACTGTATTCAGTTTGACCAGCAGGTTGGCTTTGCAAATAATTACGCATTACGCATTACGAATTACGCATTAGATTTACGCTTTCTTTGCGCCTTCCCAGTCCTTGAGGAATCTTTCGATACCGATATCTGTAAGAGGATGCTTTACCATCTGACGGATAACGTTTGCGGGAACTGTTGCAATGTCGCAGCCGAGTCTTGCGCAAGCTGTAACGTGGATAGGATTTCTGATAGAAGCTGCAATGATCTCTGTCTTGATGCCCTGTGCTTGGAAGATATCAACGATCTCTTCGATGAGGTTCATGCCCTCCATGCCGATATCGTCAAGTCTGCCGAGGAACGGAGAAACGTATGTAGCGCCTGCGTTTGCTGCGAGCATAGCCTGTGCAGCGGAGAAAATGAGGGTTACGTTTGTCTTGATGCCCTTTGAAGTGAGGATCTTACAAGCCTTGAGGCCTTCTTCGCACATAGGGAGCTTGATAACGATGTTCTTGTGGATAGCTGCGAGCGGAAGTGCTTCTTCAACCATCTTGTCAGCTTCAAGCGAGATGACCTCTGCGGAGATAGGTCCGTCAACGATCGTTGTGATCTCCTTTACAACTTCCTCAAAAACTCTGCCTTCCTTTGCGATAAGGGAGGGGTTTGTGGTAACGCCGCAGATAACTCCGAGGTCGTTTGCCCATCTGATGTCGTTTACATTAGCGGTATCAATAAAAAGCTTCATAATATATTTTCCTTTCTTTTAAGGAGGAACTGTCAGCTTTCATCCCTGCTTGCGATAACGAAGCTGTCGAAGAGCCTGCCGTATCGTATACACCCCTCGGGGATACGAACATAGCCTGCTCTCATCGAAACCTCGAATTCGCTGCCGCCCGAGCTGACTGTACCACCGTTTAAGCTTAAAATTTTCTCTGCGGCGTTCTGTGCGTCCTTTATATCGGAGTAATCAGTGATCAGCACAAATTCATCGCCGCCGATCCTTATCGGGAGCATATCATCTCCCGCATTTTCGTCTATTCTGCGCAGGCACTCCGCAATAGCGATATCACCTGCAGCACTGCCGTAAACATCGTTTATGTACATAAGATGTACCATATCGAAGCATACAGCGTACTTTCCGCTTCGTTCTTTTATAAAATCGTAAAGATGCGAAACATCGAACTTTCTCTTGCTTGTCATAATAACTCTCCCTTTCTCATCGCATACCTGCACATACTCGTCAAGCTTGGGGAAGATCTCGGAAAATCTCCGCTTTTTTCGGAATTCGGAAGGTGTTACGCCCCACAGCCGTACAAACGCACGGGTGAAGACCTCGTGTGAGTTGTAGCCGTATTTCAGCGCAATATCAAGTATCGGAGTGTTGTCCGCAAGCATTTCTTTTGCAGCGGCGGTCAGCTTCCGTCTTGAAATATAGTCGCTCACGCCGATGTGAAAGGTGTGGCGGAACATTTTCTGGATGTTCGACAGCGAGTAGCTGCACTGCTTGGCGCAAAGCTCCGCTGTGATATCTTCCGTTAAATTCTCCTCAATGAATTCAAGTACTGCAGATAATCTTTCAAAATTATTCATAGGTTTTCCTCGATAACGTTATCAATGAAGTTGTTTACTTCATTGAAGTTGTTCACTTCAGTGAAGTCTTTCACTGTAATTATAATAACATTGTTCAGGGAAAAATTCTTGATGATTTGGGGAAAGTTGTTTTGAGTTCGTTAAAGCTGTGCAAGCTTTGCGCACTTGTCCTTTACAGCAGGATAGATCTCATCGTAAAGTGCGAAATACTTGTCGTAAACTTCGGAGTTCTCCTTGATAGGCTGCTGAACCTTGTCAACGCCTACGATAGCCTTGCAAGCCTCGGGAACAGTCTTGTAAATTCCTGCACCGACCATTGCAAGTATCGCAACGCCGAGAGCAGGTCCTTCCGATGAAGAAGCTGTCTTAACGGGGCACTTGTAAAGGTCTGCGAGCATCTGACGCCAGATAGGTGATTTTCCGCCGCCACCGCAAGCCATCATATCGGAAACGTTGATTCCCATTTCCTTGCATATCTCAACGCAGTCACGCAGCGAGTAGGAAACGCCCTCCATAACGGCTCTCATCATGTCACGCTTTGTGTGCATAGCGGAAAGTCCGAAGAACATTCCTCTTGCATTCGGATCAAGGTGAGGAGTTCTTTCGCCCATAAGGTAGGGGAGATAGATAAGGCGGTTTGAGCCTACGGGAACGTTCTCAACTTCCCGGTTCATAAGAACGTACTCGTCAACGCCCATGCCCTTTGCGGTGTCCTTTTCAGCCTGGCAGAAGTTATCTCTGAACCACTTGAGGGAAAGACCTGCGCCCTGGGTAACGCCCATTATGTGCCAGCAGCCGGGAACAGCTGCGCAGCAGGTATGTACTCTGCCCTTTGGGTCGATCGAAATGCTCGATGTATGAGCGAAAACAACGCCGCTCGTGCCGATAGTTGTGAACGCTTTTCCGTCCTCAACAACGCCCGTGCCGACTGCGGCAGCTGCATTGTCGCCTGCGCCGCCGACAACGATAGTACCCTCTTTAAGTCCCGTGAGAGCGGCAGCCTCGGCTGTGATCTTGCCCGTTACTTCGCAGGATTCGTAAACCTTTGCAAGCATAGACATATCAATGTCAAGCTTTTCGCATATCTCCTTGCTCCAGCAGCGGTTCGGAACGTCAAGAAGCTGCATACCCGAAGCGTCGGAAACCTCTGTTGCAAATTCGCCCGTGAGCTTGTAGCGGATATAATCCTTAGGAAGAAGGATGTGACGGCATTTTTTGTAGTTTTCGGGTTCGTTGTTCCTTACCCAGAGTATCTTTGCAGCCGTCCAGCCTGTGAGTGCAGGGTTTGCGGTGATCTCGATAAGCTTTTCTCTGCCGACCTTTTCGTTCATCTCGTCAACTTCTTTAGCTGTACGCTGGTCGCACCAGATGATCGAACGGCGGATAACGTTTCCGTTTTCGTCAAGCATAACAAGACCGTGCATCTGACCGGAAAGACCTACACCGACAATATCGGTGCTGTTTACACCGCTCGCTTCAACAACAGCCTTAGCAGTTCCTATCGCAGCGTTGTACCAGTCCTCGGGGTCCTGCTCTGCATAGCCGTTTTTCGGCTGATACATAGGATATTCGATCGTTTTGGAAGCAACGACTGTGCCCTTTTCATCGAAAAGAACGGTTTTTGTGCCGCTTGTTCCAAGGTCGATACCGATTACATATTTCATTGGATTTCCCCTCGTATAATAAATTTAAGGGTAATTTAAAGAGAACCCCTATAAAAACTC
>JBJEQP010000068.1:0-13038 GCA_051881815.1 Oscillospiraceae bacterium
GTCTGTAGTGGACTTTCACCACCGAGTTACTGCCCATTCGGGGCAAACATATAAATCCGCAGCTTTCCAGCGTGCGAATATACGTCACAAGGCGGTCGTACAAAGGCTCGGCTTCTTCACCGAATTTCTTTCTGACCTCTTCTGCTATCTCAAATACAGTCCTTTTGCCGTCGATGCAAAGCCAGACAAAGCTTCCCTGACCTTGAAGGTCTATTCGGGTAAAACGGGGCTTTTGGGCGATCTTCTGCAAAATTGAATTAAAAAAGCCTTTGTTTTCCACAACTACAGTGACCCGACCGCTTTCGTCCTTTTCAAAGGTGAGCTTACCGCTGTGCAAGGGAATAAGATCAAGATAGTTTTTCTCGTATTTTTCAGTCATTTTCTTTACCGATAACATCTGTGTTCATTCCATACGAATAGTCTGCGCTGTATTCCTTTCGAGTATGGAGCTTTCTTTTGTTATAATGAACGTTTATTTCTGTTTTATTCCTGAAATACGAAAAAAGTCCAAGCTATGGATATTTTTACAGTATCGGCTCGCCATAATATTGATATTGTCAATTTCACTGCGCTTTTCCGCAGCAATAATCAGCGATCCATTATATTTACAGCAATCAAATCTACAGGATATTATTTGTAAAAATGCTTCCTCATATTGACATTTTTCTTTAAAATGGTATAATAAAAATGTTGTTAAAAATTTTGAAACAAATTGTCTTTTTATACTAATATCAAATCGTTCTATAGACAAGGACGGCAGATAGAATTACGTCAATTAGGTAAACTTGTTTACCTTGGAGAGCGACTGCAGGCAGGCTTGCCGCCTGTCAAGGGAGCTTGACGCCGAGTGACGTAATTATAGCTGTCGTATCTGTCTATAGGTTGATTTGATATTAGTATTAATATAAAGGAGGAAGTACTTTGACAAAGAAAACCAAACTTTGCCGTTGCAACGCTATTCTTTCTGCCGTGATAGCAATGTCGCTGCTGGCAGGATGTACCGCCGTTCCCGAAGAGAATACGGACACGGATGCCGCAAGTCAAACAAGCATCGCCGAGCAGCCTGTTACAGAGCTTGCCGCCAAGGATGATTTCTACGGCTGCATAAATCTTGACAAGCTGGATTCCATGGAGATAGGCTTCGGAAGATCGTCTAACGGTTCCTTTGACGAGGCGCAGGACATTATTGATGAGCGCGTCAAGTCAATGATAAAGGAGATCGGCGAAAGCGGCGAAGCTTTTCCCGCAGGAAGCTGTGAACAGCTCATTCATGATATCTATGTAAAATACAGTGAGTTTGAGAATACCTGCGAAAGCTCGGAGGAAACTTTCTCCGAGGTATTTTCGCTGATAGATTCGGCACAGAATATCAGCGACTTTATGACGATCTGCGCAGGCTTGTACCGTGATTACGGAGTCGGCATCCTGATCGAAGTTTCCGTCGAAATGGACAGGATGGACGCAAAAAACTACGGTGTACGAGTGTCAGGCTGCTCAAATGTATATAACGCTTACAGCTATGAAGATCTGACAAAGAATGTCGGCTCTGCATTGTCCGTAAAAGCATTTAACGAGAGCTTTCTTAAAGCTTCGGGTGTTGATGCGGAAATCACAGAGGAACGTGCCGAAGAGATGGTAAATATTGTAATGGATGTGGCACTCGGCACAGATATAGAGGTGCTTAAAGCTCCCCTGCCCATTCAATACATTACTCCGATCACAGCGGAGGAAATGTCCGACATTTTCACAAGCTTTGATTTTGCGGAATATATGAAAGCTATGGGCGCTCAAAAGCTTCCCGATGTATATTATACTCTTGACAAGGGACAGCTTGAAGCGATAAACGGTGTGCTTGCCGAAAGCAATCTTACAGCCCTCAAGGATCTTGCGAAAGCTTCCTTTGTATCCCGATACGGATATTATCTCCCCGAAAGCATGAAGCATCTGCGTGACAAGTATTACGCTGTTCCGAAGGGCAGCCGTGAAAAGGTTATTATTGATCAGATGAACTATCAGTTTTCCGATATTATCGGCGAAGCTTATGCAAAAAGATACACCGATGAAGCTGTTCTTGAAGCTGTGGAAAAGATGTGCGAGGAGCTGCGTGCTTCCTATTATGACCTTATCGGAAATGCAGAATGGCTCTCCGAAGGCACTCGGGACCTGCTGCAGAAAAAGCTCGGCAATCTGAAGTTCCTCATCGGAGCTCCGTCTTATGAAGCTGACGATCCGCAGAAAGCAAAGCTTACCGACGGCGATCTGCTGCAGACGATCATAAATATCAATGCGGAAACGGTAAGGGAAAACCTCTCGCACATCGGTGACAAGTACAGCTCCGATATTGTGGGAATGCCTCCGCAAACAGTTAACGCCTGCTATGATACAAACAACACCATTACCATACCAATGGGCATTACTCTTCCGCCTTTCTTTGACATTGACCGTTCAGATGCGAAAAATCTCGGCTCTCTCGGTTCGGTCATCGCTCACGAGATGTCCCACGCATTCGATTCAAACTGTATTGCATTTGACGCAGACGGAAATTACGATCCCGACTGGCTGCCCGAAGCAGACAGACTTGCTTTTGAGGAAAAAATGCGTCTTACCGAGGAGTATTACAGCAAATTCACCATAATGGACGTTTACCACATTGACGGAAAAAACACTCTCGGTGAAAATTTTGCCGATCTTGGCGGCATGGAGTGCGTTATGCTGACGGTTTCCTCCGATGACGAAAAGAAAGAGGCTCTTGAAAGCTATGCTTCGATATGGTGCTCTCTCGAAAACGATATTGTCGCCCTTGAAGGACTGCGGTATGACGTACACAGCCCTGCTACCGTAAGAGTAAACGCAGTAGTTTCCTCCTGCGGTGATTATTACAGGCTTTACGATGTCAAGGAGGGTGACGGAATGTATATCGCCCCCGAGGACAGAGTAAGCAGATGGTGACGGAAAGGGAATGAACTGATATGGGAATTATATTTAAGCACACTCTGAAAAATATCTTTAAGAAACCCGGAAGGACCTTCCTGCTGACGTTGTGTATATTTCTCTGCTCTATATCTGCGTCACTCTGCCTTGATATGACAGGCAGCGTACAAAGACTTTTTTCAAGTTATTTCAGCGACCTTGTCGGCAGCACGGATATTGAGTTTGTAAACCTTACAAGCATTGACGAGGAGCTTTTTGACGAGCTGCCCGAAAACCGTCATCTGCTTGTATCAAGCACCGGTACTCCGTTTTACCGCCGTGACCCTCGTATGTACAGCTTTGCTGTTCAAACGAGCGTGACCATACTGTCCACAGACCTGAAAAAAGCGCATGAGATGAACGTGCTGCTGACAGAAATGGAGCTTACGGAAAACGAAACTGCCATGACAAAGGAGCTTGCAGAGCTGCTCGGCTACTCGGTGGGAGATACAGTTGAGTTTTATGATGATATCGGCGAAAAGCAGGAATTCACCGTAAAGCTGCTTGTGGAAAGAGGCGGCATTATCAACGGCAGAGATATCTGCATAATAAGCCCCGAGGGCATGGCTCGGCTCACAGGCGGAGAGGTGATCTGTCTTGAAGCGCTTATCGACTTCATCAATGACGCAGATGCCGATATCGCCGAGGAATACCTCAAGGAGCATTATCCCGAAGCCACAGTCTTGAATATCAGAAACAATGAAGATGTCAGCGAAGCGGTAAAGCAGATATCAAGCCTTTTCTACACAATGTTTGCGGTGTGTCTGCTGGTCGTTGTGATCATCACGGTAACGGTTGCCGAAAGAATAATGAACGAGAGAATGGCAGTTGTCGGAACTCTCCGCAGCCTTGGAATTTCCCAGCGTATGACAGCTTTTATCCTTATGATAGAAAACATCCTCTATGCGTTAATGGGAAGCATACCCGGAATAATTGTTTACGAAGCTATAAGAGAACCTATGCTCAACGGTCTGTTCGTTTCCGAAACGGACGCACTTGATTTCGGCACAATGAATATAGGTGTGAAAATAGCAGTTATTCTCGGTGCGGTCGCTCTCGAAAGTGCCTGCACCGTAAAGGAGATAATCGCTGCAAGCCGCACAGCTATCCGTGATATTATTTTCCTTAACAAGGATACCGAGTTCAGATTTTCTCCGGTTAAGACCTTTATCGGAACAAGCGCTCTTGTTGTCGGTATCGTCCTTGCATTTATAAGAAACAACGCAGCCGCTTCGATCACCTGCTTTGTTCTGCTGGTTTTGGGCGTTTATCTGATGTTCCCGTATGTTTCAGTATACGGAGCAAGGTTATTTGAACGTATCTTTGAAAAAATGGGAATGCCTGTGGCAAGGCTTGCCGCTGCAGAAGCAGGCACAAAGAAAAGTACGATCGCAAGCGGAGCTCTTATTGCCGCAGCTTCAAGCGTATGTATGCTGCTCTTTATTTTCTCCGATTCGCTCTACGGACTTTTCTCCGGCGACACCTTTAATACAGACATTGTAATGCTTGGAACGAGCAGCGAGGATTTCCTCTACGATTACGTTGACGATCTTGAAGGAGTTGCCCGACACAACAAGAGAGCTTAAATTTCCTCAAAAATAATAGTGTATGATTACACCCTTTTCCACCGATATATAAATCTTCTCGATCATCATTCGGGCAAGATTGTTTTTCTCCTCGACAGTAAGCGTATCCCACTTGTTAAGAGGACCAAGAAGCGGTGTGGTATCAATTTTCTTTACACGCCTGTCAACAAGCATAAGCTTCTTCTCAAGCTCATTCTTTGTGCTGTGGAGCGTTCCGATCCTGTTCTGAATATATCCGAAAAGCACCTCGTCTGCATCAGCCAGCTTTTCCATCAGCTTTGCAGTTTCCGCTTCAATTTTCAGTATCTCGGAACGTATCTTATCGGCTTCGGTTGAAGGTTTCTTTTCGATTTTTCTTGCTATCTCAAATTCCTCGATATGTTCCTTCATATCGTTATACACAATAGCTTCAACCTCGTCAACATTCAGCTTGATACCGGAGGACTGACAGCCACGAACACTGTTGTAACCGCTGCAAGTGAAATACCGCCAACTGTTGCCCGAATTTTTGTTGTATGTATAATCAACCTTAACTGCGTGGTCACAATGACCGCACCTAAGCAAACCCGACATCCACGAACGAAGCACCTTTCCCTTTCTTAAAGGAATATGATGATGTGAAAACTTATCCTGCACCGCAAGCCAAACGTCCGCATCAACAAGTCCCTCGTGATAGCCGACCTTGACATATCTGTCGGTCTTGCTCCTGTAATTGTGCCAGAACAGTCCGTGCTTTCCGTCAAATGCGTCCACATCATCAATTATGCGGTAATTGTTTTTCAGCAGATATTCATATACATTCTTGTCTGCCCTGACGTAAAGCGGATTTTTCAGTACGGCAGCGATATTCGGTGCATCAAAGCCCCTTGTTACTGTGCTGTCCCCTTTCGGTGCGTCCATCGGGAGATTGTTCTCGTTTATATACAGAATAACATCTCTGAGCGATGCTTCGGGGTTTGCATATACATCATACATTGCTCTGACGGTAACAGCCGAATCGTAAGGAACAAGTACGGAACCTGTCTTTCCGTTTATGGTCTGCCTTGAACTCTGATAGCCGAAATAAACCACTCCGCCTTGATAAAAGCCTGTTTCCTGTGCTTTCGTATCATAGGAGTCCTTTACTCTCGCTGCTATCGCTTCACGCTCAAACTCGGCAAAATTCAGAAGATTGTTCCTCATCATTCTGCCCTCTTTGGTGTCCGTATTGAACGGCTCGCAAAGGGAAACAACGCTTACTCCCAGCTTGTCAAGCTCATCGGTGATGTTCAGATATTCACGCATATTACGGCTGAAACGGTCGTACTTCTTAACAACTATCTTGGAAACAAGTCCCTCTCGACAGTCCTCGAACATCTGCCTGAATGCAGGTCTGTGCTTTATGTCCTTGCCCGACTTTCCATCTTCCTCGTAAACCTTGTAAAAAGCATCCTCCCCTACAAATTTGATACAGTCCGCTATCTGAGCAGGAATGGAAAGAGAATTATTGCCCTTTTCCTTGTCGCTGACGGAACGGCGAACATAGATCGCTATATACTTATTCATAATAAATTACCTCCGAAATAGTTTATAAATTTTCAGAGGCGATTTTACGTTATAATCATTATAACATATTCGCCCCTGAATTTCAACACTTTAAAGCGATATTTTCAAAATTATTTACGCTGATTTCCCAGGCTCGGACTTGTCTGTGTCTGTGTCCGATTTCTCGGTTCTCTTATCGGCAGCCACAAGAATGTCATAGATCTGGTTGATCCTGTTCCTCTTGAAGCTCTCGCTCACATCTTCGGGAATGTGAGATGTTACCTTGATACCATTAACGGTACGCTCGATTATTCTTTCTTTCATAAGCAAAAATGCTCCTTTCCTTTGGGAATTTCTTTTGTTCGTTTTTTTGATTTGGAACATTCATCACCGACAATAACCGCTTCGGCTCCTGTCCCTCATTTCTCTCTGACGTGCATCTCTCCTACGCTGTTCATCAGCACGCCTGCGCTGTTCCTCACGCATATCCAGATATGCAAACTCAGCATTTCTCTCCGCTGTGGGTTTAGGCTCTGCCTTGTATGTACCATCTTCCTGCGGTTCAAGACCCTTGTGATAGTTCTCGATCTGAATGCGAAGCTGTTCCTGTTCCCGAATCCTGTCATAATCGGATTTAAGAAAATCCTCCAGATACGCAAGTGACATTTCCGCTTTGGTGCGTTCTTTAGAAGCTCTGCCCATTTCTGCGGCAAGACTGTCAAGCTGTCTGAGGTCATTACGAAGCTTATCCTTCAGTTTCGGCAGCCAGTTATCCATGTGAGTATTCCAACCGCCGATACCTCCACTTATCATAAGCTGCCAATGCAGTTTTTCTAACCGCTTCTGCTGTGCTTCATCTCTGTTTTCGATTTTCAGAAGACGGGCATATTCATCTCCCAGATAATTCAGAGTTTTGAGCTGTTCCTTTTTATTAGCAAGTCTGAAATATCTGTGCATAGCAATGTCTTCTTTACGATTCGCTGCCGCAAGACAGGCTCTCATATCATCAAGGGAATGAATGTGATTATTGTGTATGAAACACAAAACCTCTGCTGTCCTCTGCAACTCCACATGACTTACCGAATGAATTATATGAGAACGATATATATCAAGCTGACGTTCACGAATGCCAACAGCAATTTCAACCTGAAAACCTATAAATGCACTTATCTTTCTACCCACAAATTCATTCTGCTTGTTGTTTATCCTCTGAATTAACATTTGATAGGAGTAACCATATCCCAGCTTTGAAATACAGCAGCCATATTTCACGCCTTTCGGTTTTGCAATCATTCGGCTTTCGTTGGTAAATGTATATCCGCATTCTTTCATTTTTTCGATAAGCGAATAAATGTCTGTAACATCATCACTGTGGATAAGCCTGTCAATGGTATCAGCCATCTTGACCTTCCACGAATATCCCTTTTTCCTTGCATCATGTTCCTTGTAGCTGATAGTGCTTTTCTTTCTCGGATTTCTGATTATGTCAAGATTATGTTCAAGGCAGATTTCATCGGAACGCTTTCTGACAAACTGCAATGTTTTGTAATTGCTGTGCCAGCGAATCCCGTCAAGGTCATACGGACAAACGGCGATGTGATTATGAACGTGATCGGTATTAACGTGAGTGCTGACGATTATCGGTCTGTTCGCTCCGAATACCTTTTTCGCCCATTCCACACCTATCCGATGTGCTTCTTCTGCGGAAACGCTTGAATCGAAAGACTGCGTATATGAATGTATGCGGATATGCCGCTTTCCGCTTTTCTTTGATAATTCGCAATCATCAAATTTTTCGGAATTGTACTTTTCAAAAATCTCCTTGAAATTGTCATAAGCAGTTTCAAGGTCATCGCCGCAGCAGATGCCTGTGACATATTTCATTTCTTCATTTTTGTCGGGATTGAGAATGTATTTCAAATGAGCTTTCGGCGTTGTATGAATTGCAGTATGCTTTACATAAGCCAAATCACAACACCTCGTATGACAGCGGTTTCAGATGCTCGTTGAGTTTTTCGCTCAATTCCGAAAACTGCTTTTTCAGCTCTCTGACATCACTCTGATACACCGCCCTGTTGGAGTTCACCACCATAGCGATCTGGTTGATGTTGTTTCCGATACGCTTGAGATCGGAACGAAGCCCGAAAACGTCGGCGGTGTTGTAAAGCACCACCTGACTGTTTACGGCAGAAGTCCTCAAAAATCTGCTGACGGTCATTCCTGCGGCAGCGGCTTTGCGTCTGATCTCAGATGCTTCTTCCTCCGTTGCCCGAAATTTCATAATTGTAGTTCTGTTCATAATACCTCCCCTATGGATATACTTATGTAAGTATTTCGACGGCGAACGCCGTCTGAATTTGGGTACACAAATTCTATGCTTGCTAAATCATAGCAACCACCTCCTCTTCAAAAATCCGGCAAATTTCCCGTATATCCGCAAGCAAATTGCATATATCCGCAAGAGTTGCAGATATTACTTCTTATCCTGTCCGAATATGTGTTTGAAGATGTTATTCTGTTTCGTTGCGTTCGATTTGTCGGCACTCTGCATTTCGGCAAGCTGCTCCTCTGCCTGACGCTTTTCCTCCTGCAATTCCGCAATCTGCTTTTCGGCTCTGTGATACTTTTCTGTCATAATAGACAGCTCCCTGTTGAGCCGTTCGATAGTGTCCTCCTGCTCGTCACTCTGCTTATAAAGCTGATGAATACGATTATCCTTTTCTTCTAACTTTTTACACTGATCCGATACTGTAGAAGCAAGCAACTTCCGACCATACTCTGTTTCCTTTATTTCGGCTGTAAGCTCCGCTTTTTCCTTGTCAAACTCACTTTCCATAACCTTATACAGAGCCTTCGCATCTGCACATTCCTTTTTGTAACGTTCGCATTCCTGCGTAAGAAGGGCAACGGAGTCTGCATATTTCCTGTTTTCCTTTTCAAGATACTCAATAACAGCTTCATAATCGGACTTTTTTGAAGCCAATTCATCACGTTCTGCCTTGAACCTCTCGTTCTCCGAAACTATTTCTTTATTCTTTTTATATAGATATAAATTACGCTCGTCCAGAGCCTTGTAGCTTTCCCTTTTTGGTTTGAGAAAATTCACCGCAAAGGGATCAAGGTCAAGTACATTTCCCTTATCCTTTGAAATATGCCCCTCCAGCTCCGCTGCATATTTTTTGATTTTTGCATATACAGCCTGATGGGAAACTTGAAAGGTTTTGCAAAATTCACATATCCGCATTTTTCACCTCCGATTTAAAGCTGATACCACTTTTGAATTCTGTTCGGTAGCACCAATATCATCGGATATTAATACCACTCTCGTTTTCAGCGTTAATATGGGGCATTTTTCATACCACTTTATTGGCTCTAATTCTGCCCCATATCAGCACCACTTTCCGATTGGCTTCAAATATCCACTGTTCCGATACCAACTTTTCAGCTTTATTTCAGCCTGTTTTTAAAGCCAATACCAAAACAGCGGGATTTTGAAGTCATACCACCTTGAAAAAAGTCATACTACTTGACGAAAATCTCACATTTCAAGAAAATCATCATCAACGTATTCTTCGTTTTCATCAAAATCTGAATCTGCGGAATTTTCGGAATCATCATTTTTCAGTATTTCCATATCGGCAGTATTTTCGGGATTTGTTATTTCGGCAGAAACGGCAATCTGTTCGGAATCTGCATTTTGAAAAATTGTGCCGATCTCCTCTCTGACGATTCTCCTTATCCCGTCAAGAAGCGTTTTACGATTTTCCTCATTTTCCGAAAATGAGATGAGTGCCGTCACGATAGTATTGGAATAACTCATTTCGGAGCTTTTCAGAATGTCATAGGCTTTTCTGTGGTCGGGCTTGTCCAGATTAAGCCTGAGATTTGTTGTCTTTATCATTTGCACCCTTCCTCAGCTTTCTCTTTGCCTGACATTCATATCCCTTTGCGTTTGCACAAACATCGGTGATGAATGTAGCGTTGGGAGGATTGACATTGTGATTGTTCATCACAACTGCTCCGCCACCCACCACATACAGCTTCATCAACCTTGAATTGTAATCGTACTTATAAAGGGCATCAAGTATGTTCTTGCAGTATTCCTCGGTACATGACCTCATGACCTTTTCATAATCCTGCGGAAGCTCCTGCTCCGTTTTCATAAGAAACTTTTTGATGATGCTCTCGTCAATGTCCTCGTGGAATTTGTTCATAAGAGCATTGCGTATCTCTATCACGCACTTTTCAACTCCCAGCTTTTCTGTACGGCAGCTGTCGGTGATGACCTTGTGGTCGATGACTTTCATAATGTTCATCGTTCCGTTTCCGATGTCGGCTATCATATTCACTCCGCTCATATCCTTGAGCCTGTCATACACCGCACAATATCCCTGCGGATAAACCGAAACGCCCTCGATATGAACGCTGTACCTCTTGTTGTTGTAGATAAATTCCACATTCTCGTTCTGCAACATATACTCGGAAAATCTGTCACGCTGCTCCGAATACCACATAAGCGGAAGTCCGACAGCAAGGTGAACATTCGCTTCCGTAATCCCCGCAAGCGACAACTCCTTTCCGATTCCGTAAAGGGTGAGATAGTAGTTATCCATATCCGTGGTCTTGTCCGCTGTGAAGGACTTGTGGTTCTCTCCGATACAGATAAACTTCCCATCGTATTCAAGAAGTTCCTTCTTGAAGGGCGGCTCAATATCATGCACCTTAACTCCCGATGCCGTAACCGTATTGGCGGTTTTGAGATTTCCATAACCATGGTCGATGCCGATTATGTATGTGTCGTTATACTTTATCATTTTCTCTATCCTCCTTACTGTCCAGCCAGTCGAAAAACTTATCCCTCTGAATAAACTTCCGACTGCCGATCTTCACAACAGGCACGTCCTCACGATTAAGGATATTGTACGCCATAGTACGGGTGAAGCCCATTGTCTGAATGTCGTTTGCCGATAACATCATCGGCAGGGTTTCTCTGCTGTTCATTAGCAGCACCTCCATATTCTTTTGTTCGGCTCTCGGAATTTTCCTTGAGCCTGCTCCCATTATATATCAAAATTTTCCGAAAACGCCGTTTTGACCTCATACTTTTTGTTTCGAGTAACTCATTAAGCCTATGCGTGCAAATATCAAACAAATACAGATAATTCCGTACTATCCGTTGACGAAACGTGCAAAACGTGATATATAAAATCTATAAAATTATTTTGGCGGATTTCATTCGATTTTTTCTGAAAGGGACGTATTTGTTATGATAGTTCTGTTTATTCTCCCCCTTGACTATATTTATAATTTGGGGTATAATGGAATAAATCGGGCAGATAAGCTGCTCAAAGCATTAAAATTTGTGGAACAATGGGAAATACACGGGTATTGTCAGACGATAGGGATACGAAAATCGTTATTCCGATATAAATATTTTGATTTAGGAGAATGATAGTTATGAATATGGATTGGATTTTGGATTGTTTTCCCGATTATAAAGTATTAGTTGAATTTGATAATATCGAAATTAAAAACGGGGAACAAGAAATACACGGACTAAAAGAAAGAAATAATTCAAGGTGTATGTTTTGTCTGAAACCATTCAAATATTGGGAAAAGAAAGATATTGCACATGCTATTTCAGAATGTTTGGGCAATAAACAACTGATTAATTACTTTGAATGTTATAATTGTAATCATTTATTTGGTGAAATTGCAGAAAATCACCTAGGAAAATTTATTCTGCCATATCGAATCATAACCGAAGTATATGGTAAAGGGAAGTACAGAAATGTTGCTAAAGATATGCCTGAGGATGAAAATTTATCCTATGGGACATACCGCTTTGAACAAAAGAAAAATGCTCCTGTTTTTCAAAGTGAAATATTTGATGTGCATAATATGCTTATTGAGAAAAATGGAACAGGAAGATTAACTATGAATGAAAATGGGTTTACTCTTTCAATTCCGAGACAAAAATATGAACCACAAATGGTATATATTTCTCTTTTGAAGATCGCATATACATTATTACCAATGAATGAAACAAAAAATTATTTAAAAGGGATATTAGGATTGTATTATAATATATCAATGAGCCATTTTTATGATGAGAATGGAAATCAAATGGATGAAACAGCAAATGAAAATGAGAGAAAAAAATACATAAATAGTCTTCCTAATATCGGAATGGAAATAATATTATCAAGTGCCTTTGTGAAAAATGGTGTGAATGTATGTTTGCTAAAAAAAGCTACAGAAACTGATATTGAACCGAAGCTTTTGTTTGCAATACAAATGAAGTGGTACACAATAGTAATTCCTGTATTAAGTGATGATTATATTTCTGGAAGTCTATTCAAATATACCTGTACGGAGAATGAAAATATAACTGTAAGAAGTCTTGATTTTACAAAAGTCGAAGAAGAATTTTTATGTAACATGAACGCTGATAAACTTGAAATTTCAAAAGAACTTTATGAAGGACTTGAAGAAGATTTGAAAAACAGTAAATTACTAAAAAAGTAGTATGCATGAGAAATAAGTGTTTTTTCAAAGTAACATACTCAAGATATAAAAAATTTGATATGTAGCATGGAACATATTATATTTATCGGGAAAGAGGTAAAAAAAACTCACACATCTTTTTGTCTGATTATAGCTATTTTCATTTGAACATATGCTTCTCGAACTTCATTACAGCTATACGTGCAAATCTCGTACAAATGAGATAATTCTGCATTATCCGTATATTAAACGAACAAAATGTGATATAATAAATATAAAAACTTTTTTGACGGATTTTATTCAATTTTCTATGAAAGGAGCGTATTTGTTATGATAGATTTGTTTGAGTGCTGTGACTACACTGCTTCGGTAGGCATAATCGTTGACTTTTCCGAAGATACGGAAACATATATTGTCGGTACTCCTGCCGATATTAAGGCTTGGGCATACG
>JBJEQP010000069.1:0-12831 GCA_051881815.1 Oscillospiraceae bacterium
AGGCTTGCCGCCTGTCAAGGGTGAGTGACGACACTATTCAAGCTTTGAACCGCCGGACTTGTCAGGATATTTTTGTGGATTGCTATAGTATGATTGTTCGAAGAAAATTTGTACACACACAAAAAAATCGGGATCGGTATAAAACTCTTGAACTGCGGAAACATAATAGCATAGAGGTGATAATATGGAAAATTATGAAATGCCCATAGGTTTTGGAATGGCTCTGGCTATGAATCCCGAAGCCATGCAGAAATTTGCGTCATTGCCCGAAAGCAAAAAGCAGGAGATCATCAACGGAACTCATTCGGTTTCTTCAAAAAAAGAAATGCAGCAGTATGTTGAAAATCTCCTTTCGATGAATTAAGGATAAACAAGTAATAACGAGGACCGAAAAATGAGCTCAATATGGTTTGAAGATATCGAATTGCCAAGCTTTCCCAAATTGAAAGAGGATATAAAAACCGATGTTCTTATCATCGGCGGAGGAATTGCAGGCATACTTACCGCTTATATGCTGCATGAGCGGAACGTGCCTTATGTTCTGGTGGAAAAAGACAGGATATGCGGCGGTACAACGGGTAATACGACCGCCAAGATAAACGTTTCGCACGGTCTTATATACAGCAAGCTGCTCAAATGCGGCGGTGTGCAGAAAGCCAAAATGTATCTTGAGGCAAATCAGGCGGCGTTTGATAAGTTTTCGGAGCTTTGCAGCGATATTGACTGCGATTATGAACGCAGGGACAACTATGTTTACACGATAAATGACAGGAAAAAGCTTTATGATGAGATGAATGCGCTTGAACAGATCGGATATAAGGCTGAATTCTGCAAGGAGCTTCCGCTTCCGATAAAAACGTCAGGCGCAGTCTGCTTTAAAGATCAGGCGCAGTTTCATCCGCTGAAATTCCTGCTTCCGATCGCACAAAAGCTGAATATCTACGAGCATACCTTTGTCCGCGAAATGATCGGCACAACGGCTGTTACAGACTGCGGAAAGATCAATGCACAAAAGGTCATCGTCACGACACATTTTCCTTTCATAAACAAGCACGGAAGCTATTTTCTGAAGCTTTATCAGCATCGCTCCTATGTGCTCGCACTTGAAAATGCGCAGAACATCGACGGAATGTATGTCGATGACAGCAAAACCGGTTTATCATTCAGAAACTATGGTGATCTGCTTCTTCTCGGCGGAGGCGGTCAACGCACCGGCAAGAACGGCGGCGGCTGGGCAGAGCTTCGGAAATTCGCTTCGATCCATTACCCCGATGCTTCGGAAAAAGCATTCTGGGCGGCGCAGGACTGCATGAGCCTTGACGATATCCCATATATCGGAAGATATTCGGCAAACACCAACGATATATACACGGCAAGCGGCTTCAACAAATGGGGAATGACAGGCTCAATGCTGTCTGCGATGCTGCTGAGCGATATAATATGCGGAAAGAAAAATGACTTTGAAGAGCTGTTCAGTCCGTCAAGGAGCATTATAAAGCCACAGCTTTTCGTCAACGGCTTTGAGGCGGTAAAAAACCTGCTGACTCCGACAAAACCGAGATGTCCGCATCTTGGCTGTGCATTGAAATGGAATAATGCCGAACATTCATGGGACTGTCCCTGCCACGGCTCACGTTTTTCGGAAAACGGTAAGGTAATTGACAATCCTGCCAACGGTGATCTGAAAGAATAGCTGTAGTTTTGGGACGTACATTTTTCAAAACGGCGAAGCGTATTAATCAGCGTTTCCTTAGTATTAAGTATAAATCATCATTTTAAAATGATTTCTCTCGATCCTGCCGTTATCATCTTTGCACAAAGCCTTTTTTCTATGTTTCACAATTATTGTAGAAATAAATATTGTCATTTTTAAGAAAATATTGTATAATTATAGTGAATAATAGTTTTCATCGCATAATCGCAATGGTCAAATGAAAGGACTGTATGTATAATGGCTTTTGGCGTTAACAAGAATAAGTCAAAAAACCCGGTACCAACAAGCAGCGATGATATTAACGTATACATGGAGGACAATGAATATATTGCCAACAAATACGTTATGAACTGCTTTGGCATAACGATACTGGTGTATACAGCGGCGTTCCTGCTGAATCTGGCAGGAATATTCATTATCGAACAGCGATTGATGATAATGGGATATATCCCATCCATGATAATTTTTCTGATCGTTTATGCAGTATCGAAATTTGTATCTCTTTCCAACAAAAAAATGAAATACTTTCTGTTACTGAGCGTTATACTTGTTTTTACCATTGCCGGAGTAACCATAACGTATCATGTGGTGCTGGCTTCGCTGCTGCCGTTTCTGTATGCAACGCTTTATTCATCCAGACCCGTTATGCGATATGTGTACTTCCTTACGGTGATAAGCACATTTATTGTAGTTTACGGCGGATATTATTTCGGACTTTGTGATGCAAATATGGTGCTGCTGACCGTTACAAGTATGCAGGATTATGTTGCAGACGGTCAGTTTATCCTGACTGAAGTAAACAGCGACCCATTCATTACCCTGCTGCTCTTTTTTGTTATGCCACGCTGCTTTATTTATATTGCCTTTATGTCTGTCTGCAGCAGTATATATAAAATTGTCAGCGGAAGCCTTGAAAAGGCAAGACTTACCGACGAGCTGGAAAAAGCCAAGACAGAGGCGGAAAATGCCAGCAAAGCAAAGTCACGATTCCTTGCAAGAATGTCCCACGAGATCAGAACGCCTATCAACGCTGTTATCGGCATGAACGAAATGATACTGCGTGAGAGCGAGGAGGAGAATATCCGCAAATATGCCGCCGAGGTGAGGGATTCCTCCCGTATGCTTCTGAACATCGTTAACGAGGTGCTGGATTCATCAAAGATCGAATCGGGAATGATGGAGATCGTACCGGAACGATACAGCTCGGCAGAGCTTCTTAATGATATTTACAGCATGATGAGCGTAAAGGCTAAGGAAAAGAAACTGGAACTGGTGTTCAACATATCTCCTTCCATACCGAAAGAACTCATAGGTGATGATAAGAGAATACGCCAGATATTGCTCAATCTTCTTTCCAACGCTGTAAAATATACAAACAGCGGCACGGTAACGCTGTCGGTGAGCGGTTCTTCCGACGGGGAAAACGCTGTACTGCATTTTGCCGTTAAGGATACGGGCATTGGCATAAAACAGGAGGATATCGGAAAAATATTCGATGAATTCAGCAGGTTTGACGCATCCAGAAACAAAAACGTGGAAGGCACAGGCCTTGGCATGAATATCGTATGGCAGCTGCTCAGGCTAATGGACAGCAAGCTTGAAATTCAAAGCGAATATGAAAAGGGCAGCGAATTCTCCTTTGATCTTGTACAGAAAATAGCAGACTCCTCTCCCCTTGGAGATTTCCGCAGGCACGAACATGAGAGTGGAGAAAGCAGACTCGTTTATACCGCCCACGGTGCAAAAATACTTGCGGTAGACGATAACGTTATAAATCTCAAGGTCTTTAAGGCTCTGCTTAAACAGACAAAAATTAATATATATGAAGCCGAAAGCGGACAGGAATGTCTTGACCTTATGAAGAGAGAACACTTTGATATAGTGTTTCTTGACCATATGATGCCGGAAATGGACGGCATTGAAACTCTCCGACGCATACGCTCGGATGGCCTTGACGGCGGCGTTCCGATAATAATGCTTACCGCCAACGCCATTGCAGGCGACAAAGAGCGATATATAAACGAAGGCTTTGACGATTTTCTTTCCAAGCCGATAATACCGGACGAGCTTGACAGGATGATACTTCATTATCTGCCGCAGGAGCTTATTGATCCGGAAGACGGAAGCAGCACCGTATCCGAGTCTGTTCCTGCAATTAGCGTAATTGAAGCCTTACGCAGCAAGCTGCCTGAGATAAATGTTGAAAAAGGACTTGCTTCCTGCGGAGGGGACGAGGATTTTTATCTTGAACTGTTCAAAGATTACACGGAACTGCCTGTCATGGAAGAACTGACGGGATATCTCCTCAGCGGTGACTATAAAAATTACTGCATCCGAATCCATGGATTCAAAAGCAATTCTTATTCGCTGGGAGCTGCAGAAATCGGAGATCTGGCATACGAGATGGAAAAGCTTACTCGCGACGGGCTCCCCGATGAAATAGCAGAACTTCAGAATGAACTTTCAAAAAAATATGACATTATATGCCGAGGCTATAAAGAGGCTGTGAAAAATCAGCAGACGAAATGATCCTTGCAAATCAAAAGTGAATTGGAGCGGATGATTTTGAAAAAAATAACAAAAGCCGTCGGGATAACCGTTATCGGCATAATTATCAATGTTGTGGGAAGATATATTGCACATGCACTCGATCTGCCCGTATGGCTGGATATGGTGGGCACGATCATCTCATCGTATTACGGCGGCTTATTGAGCGGTATAATTGCAGGTATGGCGTCAAACATTCTGTCTTCAATTTATGATGTAACTGCTCTTGTGTATTCCGTTATCAACGCTGCATCGGCAATACTGATACATATTTTCATAAAAAAGGGATATCTCAGCAATTTGCTGAGCGCCGTCATTTCGATTTTCTGGCTGGGAGTGTTATGCACTATTCTGTCAACGCCGCTGAATATAATTTTCTACGGCGGATATTCGGGCAATATATGGGGCGATACTCTGATAGATATGCTCAAATGGCATGATGTTTCCGATTATCTCGCAGCGCTTGCGGGAGAGGCTGTGGTCGAGATAGTGGACAAGCAGATAAGCGTTATTCTGGCGTGTCTGATAATTTATTGTATCTCCTGTCTGAAAAAAACCAAGCGACCTGCAGCGCAGATAATACCGATCATCCTTACTGCGTGTATAATATCTGCAGCCGCAATACAGCCAATAGAATCTTATGCTGTAAACGATAACGCCGGTTCCGATAATTTTGTTGAAAAAATATACAACAATACTAACGGCCTGGTCGCCTCCGAAGCCAATGTTATCTGCGAAACGGAGGACGGATATATATGGATAGGAAGCTATGCGGGTCTTACCGGATACAACGGAGATGAATTTGAATTTATACGCGAGGGCGGACTTGTAAACGTGGTCAGCATGATGACCGACAGCAAGGGTCGTCTTTGGATAGGCACGAATGACGCGGGAATTGCAAGATATGAAAACGGAGAATATACATATTTTACCTGCGATGACGGACTTCCCTCAAATTCCGTGCGCTGTTTTGCCGAGGACAAGGACGGCAGCGTTTATGTAGGTACCAGCGGTAAAATATGCAGATTTGGCACCGATGATACCATTGAAGTATCGGAGCATGATATCACCTTTGCAACGTCAATGACAGTATACGATGGTAAGCTGTTCGTTATCGACAATAACGGAGGCTTCAGCGCACTGGACGGAGAAAAACTGATCACTCCGACAGCTGAAAACAAGGAAAAATATTTCTTTTACAGTCTTGCTTCCTCTTCCGAGGGGCTGCTGATAGGAACGGAAAGCGGCGAACTTTTTTCGGCGGAGGTATCGGAAGGCAATATCAAGCTTTCTGAGGAAAAAGATATATCTTCAGACCAAATATTCGCCATATTTGAGGACAGCCGCAGCCGTATCTGGATAGCTTCCGGTTCGGAATTCGGCTTCATTGCGCAGGACGGCAGCTTCCGCAAAATTAACATTGAAGAATTTGGCGGCTTCATAAGCAGCTTTCATGAGGATTATCAGGGAAATATTTGGGGTACTTCTAAAAGCTACGGCATTATAAAGCTGTCGGAAAGCCGTTTTGTCAATGTCTTTGATAATATCGGCGCCGAAAAACAGGTCGTCAACGCTGTTACAAAATACCGCGGCAGCTATTTCTGCGGAACGGATAACGGTTTGGTCATATTTAACGAAAACGGTCTTTCCGACGAATTTGCTGAATTGTCCGAGCTGACCGCCGAAAGCAGAGTGCGCTCCATATATGCCGATTCCAAGGGTGGACTGTGGCTTTGTACCTACAGCGGACTCATATATTATTCCGCAAACGGCGAAGTGCGTCGCTACGGTATCGAAACAGACAGCGTTACAAGTGACCGATTCAGATGTATGACCGAGCTTTCCGACGGATCCTTTGCTGCAGGAACCGCTGACGGTATCAACTTTTTCAGAAACGGCGAGCTGACAGGCACTCTTACTGCTGCAGACGGAATGGAAAATACACAGATATTGTCCATTACAGAAGGGAATGACGGTACAGTTTGGGCAGGCAGCGACGGCAGCGGCATATATGTGATCGCCGACGGAAGTATTAAGGAAAAATATACCGTTGAAAACGGTTTGCCGTCAAATATAATCCTCAGGATAGTCCCCTGCGACAATAAATATCTTATTGTGACAAGCAATTCTCTTTGCTGCATTGATGAAGACGGAAAAGTTCGAAAACTGGAAAGTTTCCCCTATTTCAACAACTACGACATAATGCTGTGCGGTGAAAAGGCTTACATAACGTGCAGCGCAGGTCTGTATGAGATAGACATCAACGATCTTTGCGCCGATAACTGCGATCAGATAAGGCTTTACAATGCAGGAGATGGTCTGTTTTCCGGTCTTACCGCAAATTCGTGGAATTATTTCTCGGAAAATGAAGAACTTTATCTTTGCAGCAACAACGGCGTTATCATCTTTGACCCAAAGGCCTCAAGCAGCGAAGCAAACATGAAATTCGGAATAACTTCTCTGGAATGTGACGAACAGAATATAAATGCTACAGCCGAAAACACATTCTCTATCCCGGCGGATGCAAAGAATATCTCCATCTATGCGTCGGTGCGGAACTATGCCTTTTCCGATGCAAAGGTACGCTTTTTTGTAAAGGAATTTGACAGCGAACCAAAGCTGTACAGCTGGAATGAGATCGAGCCAATAAAGATATACAAGCCCGATGATCTCGAATACCATATCTGCATACAGCTTCTGGACAGTGCAGGCGAAAAGGTGCTGCAAGAAATAGTTTACACCGTCAGCACTGAACCCAAACCATGGGACACTCCTATATTCAGAACGTACCTTATAGTGGCGTGTACGGAGATAGTGCTTTCTATGCTGATAAGCATAGTGATCGTGATATTCTTTGTAATAAGGAAAAATGAGCTGGAAAAGATCCGGAGAGAACTTGAGGACAAGGTAAGCCGTCAGACCGGAAAACTTATGACCCAGCAAAAGGAAATAAAGGATCTGTATATCCAGACCGTTACTGCCCTGAGCGAAGCCGTGGACGCCAAGGACAGATACACAAGCGGTCATTCCAAGCGTGTTGCGGAATATTCCCGTATGCTGGCTGCTAAAATGGGCAAGACCAAGGAAGAGCAGGAAGAGATATACCGTGCAGGACTGCTGCACGATATCGGCAAGATACGCATACCTGTGGAAATAATCAACAAGGCGAGCAAGCTGACCGACGAGGAATACAATATAATAAAGATACATCCTGTAACGGGCTACCATATTTTAAGGGGTATATCCGGCAGCAAGCATATAGCTATCTGCGCTAAATATCACCACGAAAGATACGATGGAAAGGGTTATCCCAACGGGCTTAAAGGTGACAATATCCCCGAAGCAGCAAGAATACTGGGCGTTGCGGATGCCTACGACGCAATGACGAGCAACCGAAGCTACCGTAACGCTCTGCCACAGGATGTGGTACGCCGCGAGATAGAAAAGGGGCGAGGAACTCAGTTTGATCCGCACATTGCCGACATAATGCTGGAGATGATAGACGAAGATAAGGATTACAAAATGAAACAAGCAGATTTCCAGCACCGCAGGATACTTACAGTCGATGACGAAGCCATTAACAATAAAATCATTGCGAACATCATGAAAGATGAGCCTGCATATGAGATCGTATCTGTATGCAGCGGAAAGGAAGCGCTGGAAATATTAGAACACCAGACCTTCAATCTTATCTTCCTTGACGTAAAAATGCCCGGTATGGACGGTTTAGAAACGCTTAAAGCTATCAGGGAGAAGTATGATACTCCCGTAGTGCTGATGACAGGCGATAAAGAGCTTGAAACAGCCGGTGCTTTTGCTGAACTTGGTTGTGACGACTATATCACAAAGCCTTTTCTGCCCATGCTTATAAAAGAAGAGATCCACAACATGACCGAGAGAATGACGATCGAATCATGACACAGTTTTATACTATAGCAAGACATAAAAATAGACTGACAAAAGGAGGCGAGGGCAAAGCCTGAAGAGTTAGGAAAACGCTGATTAAAGCGCAGCGTTCGTTTCGCCGTTTTGAAAAATGTACGAGTTTCCGTCTTTGAGTACATTTTGAAAAACGGCTGAAACGTATTAATCAGCGTTTCCTTAGGAACGAACCCGCAGGCAGGCTTGCCGCCTGTCAAGGGTGAGTGACGACACTATTCAAGCTTTGAACCGCCGAACTTGTCAGGATATTTTTGTGGATTGCTATAGTATAAGAAAAAAGCTGTTGATATGTACGGGATCGACATTTCCGACGATGCAAAAGAAACGGCACAGGTGCGTCTTGGCAAACCATATACCTCTCTGCGAAGAAAAGAGCTTTATGAATAATGGCAAAGCAGCCGCCATAAATACAAGGACCCGATACACGATCAATATGTATCGGGTCCTCAAGTTATTTTATCATATTCAGAAAATACTCATGTACAAAAGTATCATCATTCAGTTCGGGGTGGAATGCAGCGGCAAGCTGATTTTTGTACTTTACAGCCACTATCTTCCCGTCGACCTCGGAAAGTATCTCTGTGCTTCCGGCATCACTTACGTAAGGCGCACGGATAAAGGTCATAGGAATAGCTTTTCCTGCAAAGTCCGACTCTGTGAAAAAGCTGCCAAGCTGTCTGCCGTAGGCATTTCTTTTAACGGTAAACGGCATAGTTCCGAAGCAAGGTTCTTCGCCGCCGTCGATCTTTTCGGCAAGCAGTATCATTCCTGCGCAGGTGCCGAAAACGGGCAGACCGTTTTGTATAAGTCTTTTAAGCGGCTCAAACAGACCAAGCTCATGAAGCAGCTTTTTCTGCACCGTGCTTTCACCGCCCGGGATGATAAGTCCGTCAAAGCTTCGGTCAATGTCCGGAAGCTGACGTATTTCAAAGCATTCCGCTCCAAGCCTTGCAAGGATATTTTCATGCTCGATAAATGCGCCCTGCAATGCAAGTACACCGATAACAGGCTTGCTCATTACTTGCCTCTTTCTGCCATGAGAAGTGCTATTTCCTGCTCATTTATGCCTACCATTGCTTCTCCGAGGTCTTCGGAAAGCTCTGCAAGCAGTTTTGCGTCATTGAAATTGGTTACTGCCTTTACAATAGACGCTGCGCGCTTTTCGGGATTGCCCGACTTGAATATTCCCGAACCTACAAATACGCCCTCTGCTCCAAGCTGCATCATAAGTGCTGCGTCTGCGGGAGTTGCAACGCCGCCTGCCGCAAAATTTACAACGGGAAGCTTTCCGTTTTCGGCAACATATTCAACAAGGTCAAAGGGAACACGAAGCTCCTTTGCAGCTTCAAAAAGCTCGTCCTTTGACATTGATGTGAGTCTGCGTATCTCGCTCTGCATCATTCTCATGTGGCGTACTGCCTGAACAACATCGCCCGTTCCGGGTTCGCCCTTTGTTCTTATCATAGACGCACCCTCGTTGATGCGGTGGAGAGCTTCACCGAGGTCTTTTGCACCGCATACAAACGGCACATCGAATTCACGCTTGTTGATATGATACTTATCATCAGCCGGTGAAAGAACCTCGGATTCATCAATATAGTCTATCTCTATCGCCTGCAAGATCTGCGCCTCCGCAAAATGACCGATGCGGCACTTTGCCATTACCGGAATCGAAACAGCATTCTGAATTCCCTTTATCATCTTCGGGTCGCTCATTCTTGAAACGCCGCCTGCGGCTCTTATATCGGCAGGTATTCTTTCAAGTGCCATTACTGCGCATGCACCTGCTGCTTCTGCTATCTTTGCCTGCTCGGGAGTGGTAACGTCCATTATTACTCCGCCCTTGAGCATCTGTGCAAGGTTTTTATTAAGCTCGTATCTTTCGTTTGACATATTATCTTTGTTCCCTTCATTCATTATTGACGGGCAAGACCCGTTATTTATATTTTTATTGTATTTGAAAAATTTTATCTTGTCAAAAAATATAAATTACGCTCATATTACACGGATAAATGTTAATGATAGCCAAAATATTTGATGCTTCTTTCGTTGGAATTGTGATAAATAACCTAACATTTTTTGCCGTATTTTCAAATTAGAATATGATGTGTCAAAGCCAACAAAAAAACAAGTTTTGTCCCTTCTTTATTTAGTTGTAACAGAGAAAGTAAGTTGAAACAGCTTTCTTTATTGAAAATATATTTCCTTGACAATAATGTAAAAATGTGATAATATTTAAATACATACTATATCAATATGTCTTGTATGATATAAAGCATATTATCCGCCATGCAGCGAAAGGAACGATCAATATGTCAATTAAAGAAATTGCGGAAAAGGTCGGAGTTTCGGTATCGACCGTATCGAGAGTGCTTAGCAAGCCCGACTACAGATGCTCCTCAAAGGAGCTTCGTGAGCAGATATTCGCCGCGGCAAGAGAAATGAATTACGTTCCAAATGAATCCGCAAAAAATCTTCGTTCGGGCGAAAACAAAAGATCTGCCCCATTTCGGTTGTGCATACTCGTAACACGGACTGACAACTCCGATACTGACCCGTTTTTTAACGAGCTTATCGGGCTTATCCGAACCGAGATTAATAAAAATATGTGTATGCTTATGCGGATATGGTATCGTCCGGATTTTTCCGACGAGGGCAAATGCTCTGCTTTGAATATAAAGCAGGCTGTGAAGGAACTGTACAGCGAAGAAAGCACCGACGGTATGATAATTGTGGGAAAATGCTGTCCCCAAGTGATAAAACAGCTGAAAATACAATGGAAAAATATCGTTTCCGTAAACCGCAACTCCACAAATTATGAAGTTGACGAGGTGCTTTGCGATGGAAGAAAGATCGCGTCAAGCGCCGTGGAGCATCTCATCCGTCTTGGTCACAGAAAGATAGCCTATGTCGGAGAATGTCACAACGAATCTCGTTTCAAAGGCTTTCAGGAAACACTTCTGAAATACAATATTGATACCGATATCGACCATATCATACAGACGAATATCTCCGAAAACGGCGGCTACTCTGCAATGGAAAAAATCATTCAGATGCAGAACAGACCAACGGGAATTTACTGTGCAAATGACATTATTGCCATTGGAATGCTAAAGGCTCTCAGCAGATACAACAACAGGTATTATAATCCCTCAATAATTTCCAGCGATGACATTGCAGAAGCAAGATACACCAAACCAATGCTTACAACAATAAGTCTTCCGAAAGAGGAAATGGCAAAATTCACGGTATATCTTCTGCTTGACAGACTTAACGGAGGTCACAAATCTGTGGCACGCATGGAGCTTGAAAGCAGCCTTGTCGCCCGAAGCAGCTGTTCGCCAATGAAAAATATGGATATGATAGAATACTATATCTGATACTAATAACCATTTAACCTATGGATAAAATACGGCGGTGAGTACATCCGAAATACTCACCGCCGCTTTTATCCTCTTGGGATCGTACTGCCAAGAAACTGCAGCCTGTCCCATGTGTGTGCATAGAATTGCTTTAAGCCTGCACAAAGGAAATTGATATTTCTTTCACCGATATTCGCTTCACGCCATCTGCGGCAGCCGCCGCGGCACAAAGAATAATACTCGCAGCTTTTGCAGGCAGAGCTTTCGGGCAGCAGTCCCGTTTGTATGAACTTCATTGCTTTTTCCGAGCGGAGAAGCTCATTGAAAGGTGTTCCGACCTGACCCAGCTTCCATTCATCCATGCAGTAAAAGTCGCAGGGATAAACGCTGCCGTCACCCTCTACCGCAAAATAACAGGTACAATGTCCGCACATTCCGCATTCCTCAGGCGGATATCCTGCCGCCATCTGCGCCAGATTGGAAAAGAAACGCACATCCATGACATAGCCACGTCTTCCTGCTTTTAACCAAGCCAGAAAATCTTCATACCATAGGTCAAAAAAAGCGCAGAGAAACTTACCGTAGGATCCCGGCTGAACAGCATACGGATTTTTTTGTTCCATATTGTTACGGTTCAGTTCGTCCATACAAGGTATCAGCTGCACAAATGGGAACTGATTTCTTTTATAAAGCCGGTATATTGCAGACGCTTTATCTGTCATTTGCTCTGTTACAACCGTTAAAATATTAAAATCCACGCCATGCTGCTTCATAAGAGATGCAGCGTTCATCACACGTTCAAAGGTCTGCTTGCCGTTAGCTTCAAGTCTTGCACAGTCATGAAGCTTTCTTGTTCCGTCCAAAGACAATCCGACCAGAAAGCTCTCCTGTCTGAAAAAATCACACCATTCTTCGTCTATCAAAAGTCCGTTTGTTTGAAAGGTATTTTGAATTGCAAGACCGGGTTTATTTGAAGCATATTTTTTCTGCAGCTCAACAGCCTTGCGGAAAAAGTCCAGTCCCCTTAGCGACGGCTCTCCGCCTTGAAAAGCGAAGGTCAATAAGTTGTCGGCATAATCGACAGCTTCACGAACCAGCTTTTCCAAGGTATCTTCCGTCATGAAGCCATGACTGAATTTTTCACGACTGCTACTCAGGACTTTGTAAAAGCAATATTCACAGTCCATATTGCAGTTTGCCGAAGCAGGCTTTATAATACTAATCCTCGTTTAAAAGGTTGACAAATACAGCAGAATATGATATAAA
>JBJEQP010000070.1:0-12733 GCA_051881815.1 Oscillospiraceae bacterium
ACGGTGGTGTGAGAGGACGGCTGCTCAATTAATGGGCAGCCTCCTACTCGATTTTTGTTTTGTAAGTTGACGATTAAATATAATCTGGTGCTTTTGTTTTTAGCAATTCCACAATGTTGAGATGACTTCCTAATCCACTTTGTGTTCCGTTTCGTTTAACCCCATAATGTTATCGATAGGCATAGAAAACACAATGCCCTTTGCTTCACTTTGGAGACCACATTTTTCATGGATCGCATTCATAATACCCAGTTTATCTTCTGCTTTGGCAAGAATCATAATAATCTCTTTTTCCTGCTGAACACTTAGTCCCCAAAATTTCATTGTGTTTTCATCTATAATCCGTCGGCTATTAATAATTGTGCCGCCGGTAGCTCCCGCAGTTCTCGCAGCGTTCATTACTTCTTCGCTGTATCCCTGATTTGCAACGGTGGCAATCATAGAGTATTTTGATTCATGCACTGACTTCTCATCCTTTCTGATCAAGTTCGAATGGTTATCACTCATCTGCTGTAATATTTTTAAAAGCTGCGCATTTCCTGCTGAAATATACGAAGAGAAAACAATTCCACTATTTGTAGTTCCCAGCTTTAATTCTGATTGCAGTTTTTCTAATATTTTATTTGCAAATGTCTTTGGCATCATACTGACGATGACCGTTTTTTCTATATTGCCCAAACCTAGTAAGTCAAGTATTTCATTGGATGCCGTTCCTTTGGCATGAAAAAGATATTGGATAGGTACGGATCCTTCTTGAAATAAAGCGTTTGCTTTCCTGGCAAGTTTGGGCGTGGTAATGAGTACAACAACTTGAAATGGCGAAATGCTTTTTTCAACAGCCATTATTTATATTCCTCCTCATAATCAACAATTTCATTGCTGAAATCCGTATTCTTGTTACCGGATGCAGATTTTTTCATCTTATTTTGCTTTAATTGATACTGAACTCCCATTATTTGTACTGCAATCAGTGGAGTTAAGGCAACTAAAGCAACAATTCCGAACGCATCCGTCATAATGTTTCCTCCAACCATTTCACAGGCGCCTATACTTAATGGCAACAAGAAAGTTGATGTCATCGGACCACTTGCTACACCGCCGGAATCAAAAGCTATGCCTACAAATATTTTGGGAACAAAGTGTGTAAGTACTAGGGCAGCAATATATCCCGGAATTAGTATCCAATGAATTGAAATACCTGTGAGAACACGCAGCATGGAAAGACCTACGCTAACGGATACACCAATCGACATACAGCGGTTCATCGCTTTTTCTGAAATTGCTCCATTTGTTACATCTCGGATTTGTCGATTCAGAATATGGATCGCCGGTTCCGCCTTAACAATATAATAGCCAATCAACATTCCTATCGGAATCAATACCCAATTCCATTTTCCCGCAGCTATCTCCCGACCTAATAGAGCGCCTACCGGAGCAAACCCAATGTTTACACCGCAAAGGAACAGGACCAAACCGATATATGTATAGACAAAACCAATTGTTATACGGAATCTCTGTCGGCGGTTATATCGGTGGCTAAATAGTTGGAATAACAGAAACATTACAAAAATAGGGATGATTGACAGACCGACTTCTTTACCATATAGCGGAATTTCTCTTGTGAATGCCCTAAAAACATCTTGCGTGGTGACTACTGTTGCGATCTCTGTCGCAGAATACATAGTTTCTTGAGGATTATAAAAACAGCCGAGGATAAGAACTGCGAGCACCGGACCTATGCTTGACAGCGCTACGAGACCAAAACTATCATCTGCTGCATGGCGATCTCCTCGCAGAGATACAAGGCCGGCGCCAATTGTCATAATAAATGGTACCGTAACGGGGCCGGTTGTAACACCCCCGGCATCAAATGCGACCGCGAGAAAATCTTTAGGCACGATAAATGATAAAGCAATCAAAACAATATAAAGACCTATTAAAATAGCAGACAGATCAACTTTCATAAGAATACGTAGGACGGCAACCGTAAGAAACAGCCCAACACCTACTGCTACCGTCCAGATCAGAACAGAGTTTGGTATTGCAGGAACTTGTCCCGCAAGAACTTGCAAATCCGGTTCTGCAATGGTAATGATGGTACCCATTAGAAAGCTGATTAGTATGACGGGCAAGATATGTTTTGACTTTGAAATTTGAATACCTATACCTTCACCAAGCGGACTCATCGACATCTCAGCACCTAATTGGAAGAAACCCATCCCAACCACCAGCATTACCGCTCCGCTGAGAAATAGAATAAGTGTACCGATTTCCATTGAAACAAGAAATATACTGATAATCAAAACAATTCCGGTAATCGGCAAAACTGAAGATAGTGATTCAAGGATCTTGGCTTTTAATTTTTGATTCATTAATTCAGTCCCTCCCGATCAACCAAATTGTCTGCAAAAGTATTTGACCGTTGTTTCATAGCCTGCCCGTACAATGTGCGGCAGCACCGGGAAAATGAACAAGGTCAGTACCGGCAATATAATGTCATAATAAAACAGCAACGGTCTTGGGAGCGTTTTGACTTCATTCATCCCGATTCCTCCATTTCATATTATTCGTTCATTTCCGGATCGATACTGCGTTGGCACGTCAATACACATTTTTGTTGAATTCTGAATTTTCAATACCTTAAAATGTTGTACATAGACCTTTTATATTATTGGTTCTCGTTAGAAAAAGAAACCTCGCTTAAAGCCGCCTGTCCAATATTCAAGTATTCTATCCGGAGCGCTTTTCGCTGCAGAAGCCAGCTGTCCACAGCTTCCCATGCAGCAACCCATCCGGCGATGCTTAAAAACTCCATAAAGACCGGATTTGATGAAATTAATTCCAAAGTAAAATATATTGCCAATAAAATTACGCCGAATATGGCCATTATGATTGTTTTGAGCAGGTTGAGCCGCAGATCCTCCTTTTTGTCTCGGAAGAGGAACATGTAGTGCTCCTGTATTGTTTGGCGGATCTCATTTTGACTCTGAGAATCAGGTATACATCCGTGAAAACAGATTCGGATAGGGTATTTTAGTGGAATTGTATATAGTTTTGTGTCGATCAGCTCATATATATCGCTGTTCAAATCCCGCTGTTTTCCAAATGATAAGGGATTGAACAGATCGACGTCCTTATAAAGATGGACGTCGATCTGAGCCATTCCGTCAGCGCAGAGATATTCACTGGCTGTTTTTTCATCCGCAGTAGGAGTGATCTTATCCAATTTCTGAATTTCGGATAATAGATTGCCTTTTCTGCTCATAGCTGTTTCTTTTCTGCCTTGCGCTTACAGCTGCATTCCCACAGTTTGTCCGCAGTACCGACCCAGTTTTCTGCATAGGCGTCGCATTTATCACACAGATGCTCTACGCTTTCGGGAGATTGCATATCGGTGGAATGAGCACCGGTTTCGGCAACGATTTTTCGCAGCTTCTCCGGGTTTTCCAGCATGGGGCAGGGACGCAGCATATTGTCATTGAAGGGCTGTCCGTCGTGATAAGCCATGAAGATAGGGCTTTGCAGGCACTCCAGCAGGGTCTTTTCACGTATGTTGGAGTCGGAGTAGTGAATGAACACGCAGGGGTCTACATCACCGTTGGCATTGATGTGCAGGTAACGCCGACCGCCGGCGACGCAGCCGCCTACATACTCGCCATCGTTTTGGAAGTCCATAGCGAAGATGGGTTTGGTGGCTCGGATATCCCTGATGCGGTGGTATATGAACTCTCGCTGTTCGGGGGTAGGCAGAAGCTCGGGGCTGGCGTCATTGCCCACAGGCATATAGTGGAAATACCAAATGAACTTGGCTCCCAGTTCGATGATGTGATCAATAAACTCGTAGGAGCTGATGGAGTCCAGGTTGGCACCGGTATAGCAGGCAGAGATACCAAAAGGCAGATGCTTTGCTTTCAGGAGTTCCATGACACTGATGACCTTCTGATAGACGCCCTGACCTCGGCGGCTGTCAGTGGCCATTTCGAAGCCCTCAAGGGAAATGGCAGGAATAAAGTTCTTTACCCGCAGCATTTCGTCAGCGAAAGCCTCATCAATCAGCGTTGCATTGGTAAAGGCAAGAAACTGGCAGTCCGAGTGCTTTTCGCACAGGGCAATGATGTCCTTTTTCCGTACCAAAGGCTCGCCGCCGGCATATATGTACATGTAAATGCCCAATACTTTGCCCTGACAGATGATGGAATCTATCTCGTCAAAGGTCAGGTTCAGTTTGCTGCCGTATTCTGCTGCCCAACAGCCGGTGCAGTGAAGGTTGCAGGCTGAGGTGGGGTCTAAGACGAGCGTCCATGGAATGTTGCAGTTGTATTTCTTGCGACACTCTTCCTGTCGGGGCCAGCCAATGATGTTGGCATTCAGGAAGAAATTCTCAAATATAGCCTTCAGGACATCGGTATCGATGTCCTTAAGAATACTCATAATGAGATGGTACATATTATTGGTCGGATCCTCCAGAATTTTGCGTATAGTTGCACGCTGATTTGGGAAACTGTAGGGACCGTCTCCGGCCAGCTTATCCACCCAGTTCATCAACTTGATCGCATTTTCCTCC
The DNA here is from genome assembly GCA_051881815.1 of Oscillospiraceae bacterium. Taxonomy (GTDB): domain Bacteria; phylum Bacillota; class Clostridia; order Oscillospirales; family Ruminococcaceae; genus UMGS363. Next base: position 4,565 of record JBJEQP010000070.1, read on the forward strand.
GGATTTTTTTCCAAATAGCCAAATGCTGTCCGTAAGGCTGTTTTCTTTACTTGATTTGCAATTACCATGTTAATTTCTCCTTATTATTTGTTTTATATTTTTATGCAATGCTTTAACTTTCCTGTTAGCAAACATTTGCGTATTTCGTCATTTAGCGGTCGTTGAGATCAGTCCCGTTCGGCGGTTCGATCATCAGCCGCATTTGCTTGCCGATGTGGGCAGTCTTGCATTACATTTTCAACTGATCACGTGTGGCTTATACTAATTCTTAATCTAAATGTGTACAAAAAATCAAGCAAAAGCTTGCATATATGGGCTTTACGCAGATACTTTGTCTACACATTGATTAAGAATTAGTATTAGTGTCGATATGATTTCGTTCGCATTATTACTTTTATGATTCATTTTTATGTCTTAAAGACATACCGGCTTTATGAAAAAAAGCTGCTGCCTGGATCAGGAGAACTAAACCAACGGTCACATGCATGGTCAATGCTTCCTCGACCGGATTAATTAAAGCAATGCATCCTGCCAGGATCTCAATGATGCCGACAATGTAAAACCAACGCCATCCGCGTTCTTCCACTGCTTTTTGCTCTGAAGCTTCCATTATGCGGAGGATACCGGAAAAAAGGTCCCAAACGCAAAAGAAAAAGGGGATTGCCGCAGCAGAGGTTATTTGATTAAACAGTGGAAAAATAGAAAGCAGCGCTGCTGTAATGCTGTCTGCCAACAGCCATTTTGCGCCCGGCGTTTCCTTCATGCAATAATAGTACAAAAATGCATTTGCAATTCCTGTGATTAGCATGGATGATCCAATCCAAGGTGCGATCAGTATCAGTTTCACTCCTGATGAAGCAAAACTCATTACTGCTGCCGTGCCAAGGAAAAATCCGGACAACAGCCAGATAATTGGCGGTAAATACGTTTTGGTTTCTTTTGCTTTTTTAGTCATTTTTCTAACTCCTATGTAAGATATTTGAATAGTTGAACAGGCAGAAATAGTATATAGATCATGACTTTTTTGAAAAAGTGTACAGGTCGTGCCTCCAATGTCGAATCAGGGAAATACTCTCCATCGTTTCCGACTTCCAGTGCTTGCTGACGGTATTCATTCTGCACCTGTTTCAAATGTCGGGTAAAGTCTGCACTGTCAATTGCCAACATCATTTCCGTATCAATGTACGCGCTGCGCGGATCAAGATTATATGACCCGACTATTGCCATGCGATCGTCAATTATATATGTTTTGGCGTGAATTGAATGATTGCCCTGATATTCCCGCAAAGATATTCCGGTTTTCAGAATGGTTTTCCTGTCACCAAAGTATGCGGTGCAAGCAACAGGGTTAGGTGAAGAGGCAATTGAATTTGTAAGGATTTCGGCGTTGACCTGTTTTTCTCCTAAGTCATTCAGAAGTTCCTTTAGTCTTTGATCCAGAATGATATAGGGAGATTGCAGCACCACGGATTCATTTGCATCCATGATCAGTTGCCCCAAAACATATCCGACCTTTGGTTCCTTCGGTCCTGTTTGAGTATCATTATGGAAGAAGGTGACGCGGTTTGCAGAATATGTCCGATTTTCATAATCGTCTGCTGTGTGGTCAAACAGATTCGGGTTGTCAGATCGAAATGAATCAAACATCGTCCGAAGCGCTTGGCGTTTTGCTGCACCACGCTTTGTATCTTTAGAGAAAGGCTGACGCACATCTTCACTGTTCCACAAGCTGTCCATATAGTCTCGTATATCAAACAGAACACTGCCTGCGTCTGCATCTGTCCATTCCGTATTGTAAATCAGCACGTCTCTATCATATGACAATGCCTTGTCATAACCCTCCGGAGAAAAATACTTATCTCCGATGTTCCGCCCGCCCATTAGCAACAGACGGTTGTCAATGATAATATATTTATCATGAAGACGTCCATTCCATGTCCAAGGCTTAAGTACATTCGGAGGATTATAAATTTTTAACTCTATGTTCGGATGCGCTCCGATGGCAGCTGCATAAGCAGGGTGATAATAAGTCAGCCCTCCAAATTGCCCGTCTACTAAGATGCGTATATGTACGCCCCTGTCAGCAGCCTCCAGCAGTGCGCCTAAAAACAGATCCGTCGATTCCCCCATATGCATTGCATAGTAGGAAACATCTATGCGCTCTCTTGCCTCGTCCAGAATGTGAATGCGTGTCTCAAAGCTTTCGGAAGGATATTCCACCAAGGCGACCCTGTCCGTGCAGGGAGCGTCACCGTAAAATTTGGACGTGGAAAATGAAGAAGCAAATGTATGCGATACCGATTTGGAATGAGAAAATGGGAATACTCCGGTGCAAAGAACATAGATCAGGTAAATTACAATTACAAGCGTGACACATTTTCCGATTTTTATGTAACTCACCTCAATTCCTTTTTGTGTAATCCTTGCATACGCATAACTTATGTTGTGTGATATGGTGTACGCTCATTTCCGAGAAAGAATACGGCTGCCGTATCGAGTTCAAAACGGAAAACAATGATAACCAAAAGGTCACAGATACGACTATTCTAATTGATATTAGGATAGTGTTCTTGAATGGCAATCCTTAGTTACTCTGCAAGACAGTTGGAGCGGCAAATCCATTTTATCGTCGCTTTTCCCCTTATTACAAGATGTCCTTCATTATGCCAACACCAAGGGCGCCGTCACCCGTATGACACGCAATGCTGATCGGCAGAGGATCCAAACCTATCGTCATTTCCGGAAAAGCATTTTGCAGTTCTTTCTGCCAGGCTGCTCCGACCTTGGCGTCTCCTGAATAGGCAGCGCGTATCGTCATTTTCTGCTCGGCAAAGCGCGTGATAAGGTCTTGTTTCAGCGCGTCTATCATCGTCTGCATCGCTTGACGCATACCGCGCACTTTTTTATAGGCGTCCAGTTTGCCGCCCTGGATCTGTAAAATCGGCTTAATATTCAGAATCGTACTGATTGCGGCACCCGCAGGCGTCACTCTTCCGCTTTTTTTCAGATATTCCAGTGTGTTGACCGCCACATAGATATCGGATTCCAAGCTATCTCTCTCCAGATATTCTACAATTTCACGGGCAGATTTTTCTTGACTCGCCATTTGCTTTGCTTCCAGTACCGATTGGCGAAGTGTGACCGAAATTCTATGGTTATCAACAACATGCACGCTTCCGCCGTATTCTTCGGCGATCATAGTAGCAGTACTACAGCTGCCGGAAAGGCCGCTGGACATAGGCAGATAAATGATCTCTTCATAACGTTCCAGTAACCCCTCCCAGCAATCTATAAGAGTGCCCGGTGACGGCATAGAGGTACTGACGTTCGCGCCCTCGCGCAGGAGCTTAAAAAATTCATCTTGGAAAATAGATTCATTTTCAAAATAAGTTTCATCGTTTATTATCACAGGCATCGCCACCATATATATGCCATACTCTGCTGCCTGCTTTGGGGTAATTCCGCTGTTAGTATCCGTTACAATTGCAATTTTTTCTTTCATGTTCTTCTCCTTTGTATTATATTATATATTGTCACCTCAAATGGTGCCTGTTGTCGTTTCTCATTTCTGTCTGCTTATTGTTCTGATTTCTTTTTCTTGCGATACAGCATGTAAATTGCCGAGGTGATCAGGATATATGCAAACTCAGCGCAAAGCGAAATAACAAACTTTGAAGAATGAATATCCCGAATACTCATACCCATAATGGGATAGGTGATCATATGCGGCAGCATTCCCAGCAGACTAGCAAAAAGATACTGCTTGTATCCCACATTGACCGCTCCCATATATAAGCTGACTACATCGCTGGGCAAGCGAAACATACGGGCAAGAAAGGAAAAAATAAAATCGTTCTGCGACCTGAGCTCGTATATTTCATCCGCTTTGGGGTATTTTTTTCGTATCTCATCCACTGCTGAAGCTCCCGTTTTTATTCCTATAAGGTAGGGCAATGTCACCATGATTACTGTTCCGACAAGATTCATAATAATGGCTATCGGCAGTGGAAAAATAATACCATTTGCGGCATAAAGAAGTCCGGAATATATCACAATGCTTAGACTTTTCAGAGCAAAAAGAGCCAGCATAACAATGACCGCAAGCCAAGGGTCCTTGGGTGCATAACGCACAATTCCTTCCACAGACAGCTCTTTCCGATGTATAAAGCATACTGCAATAATCCCGCTCCATATCAGAATAAAGACGATATTCCGTATAGTGCGCATTATATTTTGGGATTTGCTGTATGATTGATTCTGATTCAAAATTGCGCGGTAAGATCGCCCGTAAAGTACAATGGAGATGAGCATGGTCATTCCGCAAAATGAAATGAGTAAGTTGGCTCCTGCTTTTGGAATATCCACATATAAAATCAATATCATTGTAACAGCATAAAGCAGAACTGTGCTGAGTTTTCCGTACCATTTTACGCTGTGTATAGTATCAATAAACTTTATCGTCCGATAACTCCATGATCCCATAAGGCAAGCATTGACAATTAATATGACCAATAGCAGCCACATCCACGGATACCGGTCAATCAGACAAATAACCAATGCGAAAGGTGTAATATTGTATGCAGCAAAATTAAGGATTTTTCCTATATTAGAAAATGAATTTGATCTTTCGGCAATTATCCTGTCGATAATATACGATGCTCCGGAAACGGCTATTAACGCAATTGCAGTTATATATTGCTTTTTGCCGCAATAAAGCCAGATAATTAACGGGATAAGAAAGAGCCGAAACAAATTAAACAGATTTGGGATTGTCCAAAAATTTTTCTTAGCAATACTTTTATTTTTCATATCGGTATCTTTGGTTATGGTCGTAGAAATGTTTTTTAAACAGAAAGGGTAAGATCTGTTTGTTCCCAAGGCATGTCAACAGCATTAGTTCCGAAGTGTCCATAGCAAGATACTGCAGAAAATATCGGATCAGTCATTCCAAATTTCTGAATTATAGCCATAGGGCGCATATCTGCAGCCTGTATAACTGCACGGCGAATATCCTCTTTCTTGGCATGCTCTGTACCAAAGGTGTCAATACGAAAAGATACCGGCTCTGCCAGACCTATAGCATAACCAAGCTGTATTTCACATTTATCTGCCAATCCAGCGGCAACAATATTTTTAGCAACATATCTTGCCATATAAGCGCCGCTGCGGTCTACTTTCGTGGCATCCTTACCGGAAAAAGAACCGCCGCCATGCCGCGCATAGCCGCCGTATGTATCGGATATCAGCTTCCGTCCCGTAAGACCGGAGTCTGCTGCAGGACCGCCGATCACAAACCGTCCGGTAGGATTAATGAAGAACTGTGTTCCTTTATCCACCAGATCTTTAGGCAGGGTAGGCAAGATCACATGCCCGAGAATGTCTGAGCGAAGTTTTTTTGTATCCACTGTATCCCGATGATGACAGGAAACAATAACGGCTGCGATACGTTTGGGGCGTTCATTTTCGTCATATTCAACCGTGACCTGAGTTTTTCCGTCAGGCAGAAGATACTTCAGTTCATTGATCCTGCGGACCTGCTCTAAGCGTTTTGCCAAGGAATGTGCCAGTTCAATAGGCAAAGGCATTAAACTTTGTGTCTCATTGCAGGCATAACCAAACATTATTCCCTGATCTCCTGCACCGCTGTTTATGATCTCGGATCGTGTTCTGCGGTCAATTCCTCTGGCAATATCCATTGATTGATTGTGCAGATCGACCTGAATTTGGCAGGTCTCTGCGTCAAAACCCTGATCCGGGGTAGTGTATCCGATTTCTTCGATCACTCTGCGCACGACCTCGGTATAATTCAGGTCGGCCTTAGTTGTAACCTCGCCGAAAATATGGACATGATCTGTAGCGCAGGTTACTTCACAGGCAACCCTTGAATAGGGATCCTGCTCCAAAAGTCCGTCAAGAATACGATCTGCTATCTGATCGCATATCTTATCAGGATGACCGCAGGTTACGGATTCAGATGTAAAATAATTATTTGCCATTATTTCATTCCTTTCTTGTTTTATAGAGTAATAACGGGAAATTTTTCTGTATACACCTTATGTATAAAAGTATATATGAAATTGACAAAAATGAAAACTGAGAAAAAAAGTGGTTTCTTCAAATTTAGGAGAAAATGTTGAAATTCATCTTTTTTTGAGGAAAAAGAAGAGAATGTACTAAAATTCGCCTTGTTGATCCTCTTTCATTTTTATGATCCATTGAACATTTCCCTTGAAAATATAGCTGATCTGGTCAACGCCTTCATCAATGTCCCCATTCATGTGATTCCATAAAAACTTGAGAAAAAAGCCCAACAAAGAATAGCTATTGTATTCCGCAATACTTCTTAATGTTTTTTCATCCACTGCAGCATCGCCAACTTCTCTGCATACCATTTGATAAAATATATTGCCTGTTGATTCAAATACAAATCGCTCTATGCGCTCACGCGATATAGATCCGGACAAATGATAAACAAGATCGGAGTTTTGTTTCATATCCCGCAGCAATATTTTTAATGCCTGCTGCCATGTCATGCTTTGCATTGCATCAGTAAAATATTTTTTCCACATAAGCTGCAGCCAGGTATCCAAAAGATCATAAATATCTTGAAAGTGATAATAGAAAGTATTAGAGCTGATTTCGCATTTTGCTACGATCGCTGAGACGGTAATCTTATCAAACGGCTTATTTTGAAGCATATCTTGAAACGTATGTATTATTGCCTTTTGTGTATAATTTGACATATTTTCCTCCATGTTTCAGCTTATCTATAAATTGGCTTTTCCTTAAAGTATAGCCATCCATTTGTCATGATCAGTTTGTTCTGCAGATTTACCCTTGATGTAAGTAATGTACCGGTACTGTCCGATAGTGAAATATATTTGAAGATAAAGCATGGGTTATCTTGCATCTGTTATTATAGGCGGCAGACCATTTTTTAAAAGATTGCATATATATTTCACAGTAGTTTCCTTATCGTTTTTTATATCGCCTTTTAGCCATTCTGTAATTATTCCGACAATACCCTCGGTATAAAATGATACAACAAGTTTTTTATATTCTTCGGACAGATATTTTTCGGTCGATTTTTCAGCATTTAATACTATCATATTTCCCATTTCAAAGATATTATTATATAGAAACACTTTCAGTTCGTCACATCCAACGGAATCGTAAACGCAGTTTAACATATACTGATTTTTTTCAATGAAATCCATTATATATAATATTTCGTCATAGTAATCGTTTATCGTATCAGTATCATTAACTATCTTTATGGTTTCCCTCTCTAATGTCCATTTAAGCAGCTCCCTTGTATCTTCAAAATGATAATAAAAGGTTTTGCGGTTAAGCTGGCAGTATGCAGTAATTTCGCTTACTGTTATTTCCGAAAAAGGCTTTTTCTGCATAAAGTGTTTCAGCGATTCGGATAATATTATTTTTGTATACATACTAATCATTTTATGTGTCATATATCCTTCTCCCTATTTAATAAACGAGTGATCATCGGTAAACGCAAAGCAGCCGACCTGTGTAATGAGATCGGCTGCTAAGGAACCGCTGATTAAATCGTTTCTGCCGATTTTCGTCACGCTCTCAGTGACGGCTTTTCGAGCGTTCCTCAAATCGGCGAAACGATTGCTTCGCATTAATCAGCGGCTTCCTAAAGCTGTTATTCCTCTGTGTTTATGATCTCATCTGTGCGGAAAATAAACTTAACGCTGCCATTAGTTCTGTCAGGAATTCCGGAGTAACTGCGGTAGCTTTCTGCGGCGTCGGATACCGCGTTAAGGCGCTCCGCAAGTCCGCCAAGATCGCCGTTAGCAGCCTCAACAAGCTTTTGTACGGCTTCCTCGTTGAACAATATAAGACCGTCGTTGAGCGCTCCTGCACCCTCCGTTAATGTGGATATACCCTCAGCCATTTGGGTACTGCCGTTGGCAAGGGATATTATGCCGTCAGATAGGGAGGCTGTGCCGCTTTTCAGAGCAGACGCTCCGTCTTTCAGCGTATCCGCGCCCTGCGAAAGCTGTACTGTGCCATTGTAAACATTCTGCGCACCTGCATAAGCCGAGGACACTCCCGAGGTATAGCTGCTAAGTCCGTCGCAGAATCCCTTTACTTCATCAAGCTGAGCTTTTACAGCGATGATTTTTGCAGCTGCATCCC
>JBJEQP010000071.1:0-2350 GCA_051881815.1 Oscillospiraceae bacterium
ACGGTGGTGTGAGAGGACGGCTGCTCAATTAATGGGCAGCCTCCTACTCGATTATTATGCTGCGTAGTCGTGTGCAAGTACGGCATCTATTATTTTAAGCTGTGCTTCGGTGAGAGTGTCGGTCTGTGAAGCGGCTGTAAGGGCGTTTACAAAGTCGATACAAAGGTTTATATCGGTCTTTATCATGAAGTCGGCAATATCCGTTGTTACTTCATCAAAATCAAGTTTCACGATCAATTTATCTGAGTATGTGACAATTACTCCGTCAGAGGTGATCTTTACGCTTTTGATATCGGAGAATTTAAGGGTGAAGCTCTCGGAATAGCCGTTTCCGCAGTTATAGGTGAAGGTTACTGTCGGAGATGTAAAGTTGATGAGAGATTTTGTGTTTGCGTCATATTCTGCGCCCTGCCAGTTTGATGCTCTTTCGGGAACAAAGCCCGGAATGTTTTTGATCGGATAGGTATCCGATGCAGCACCCAGATCGTAGATGTTGTTGTCTGCTTTAAGGGAGGATATCCACATAAATTGGGATACATCGACCTGTGCAATGTTATTGCCGCTGACGTCAAGAGAGTGCAGCTCGGTGAAGTATTCGATGCCCTTGAGATCAGCGATGCCCTTTGATGAAACATCCATAGAAGTTACGCAGTCGGTTTCTGCCTGTGAAAGCTTGTCGTTTTTGTCGGTATCGTAGCGTGAAACATATTCTCTGAAAATAGGGTCGGGGAAATTAGTGCTGTCGATAGCCGCCTGCTTTCGAGTCACGGTGATATTGATGTCCTTTGAAAAGCCTTTATTTTTTCCCGTCGAATCGGAAACGATACATCTGTAAGCGGTGTCATAAGTGATATTATTAACAGTAAGTTCGGGTGAGTTCGCACCGGTCACAAAATTCCAGGCGCCTGTATTCTGCATCCAGCGATAGGTAACATCGCTTCTTCCAACATCAACGGATAAAGTCACGCTTTCGCCAACTTCAACGGTAATATCCTCATCCGACTGTGATAATATTTCTATCTCGCCCGGCTTGCCTTCTGTGAACTTAAATCCGTGTTCATTGGCGTATGTTTCGGCTTGCGAGCCCTTCTCACCATAGATAACGAGGTTTTCATTATAGGTAACGACCGCTTTATCATCAATTGAAGTAACGCTTGCAGGGATATACAGATCCTCCAGATCGGAGTATGAATAAATTGCATTTGCGTCAATAGAGGTTATTGTCGGCGGAAGAAGTACGCGAATGGTTCCTGAGGACATATTTAAAGCGTATTCATCAAGTCCGTCTACCGTCTTGCCGTTAACTTCTTCGGGCACATCAATATAAACAGGTGCGACTTTCGCATCATACTGATATATCTTGACGGTATCATCGGTGTTATATATCGTGTTGAAAAGGCTGGGATGCGGCCAAATATAATAAGAACGGGGAGCAGATTCATAATAGCCTGCTTCGATAACATAATAGCCGTCTTTTGTTTTCGCGATAGCATTCCTGTGACCGCTGCCTCCGCCTGTATAACGGTTTGCGGCGCGTGACCACGCATCTATCCCAAGCTTTTTGCAGAATTGAATGATAAGATCTGTGCTTGCCCAGCAATCTCCTCCGCCTGTGACTATCATGCCCGTTGCAGATGAATAATACGGTGAGTATTCATAGGAAGCCGCCATTTTTGCAGCTTCCGTGATCTTTTCAAGGTCGGTCATGTTGGGAGTGACGCATTCGTTTATTCTTTTGCAGATAGCTCGTTCCGCATATATAGAAGCATAATCCCTGACTTCAAAATTGTAATATGTATATATACCCTTACTGTCCAGAATACGGTAGGTGCAGGTTCCGAATTGGGCGCTTTTAACTATTTGGTCAGGCTCCTGCCCTGCGATCGGAGAGGAATAACCGATGTTGCCGTAGTAATACCAAGCCTGGTATGCCGGTGTAACAAGTCCGTCCGAGGAGATATCAACACAGTTGTCATACGTTGTACAATAGGATGATTTAATTGTTGCGCCGCCGAGGTCAAGCTGATAGCTTGTGGGATACTCGGACGGGATAGAAATATATTCCTGATAAGACGGGGCAAGGTTGTAAAGGACTATGACATCCGACGCATCTTCGGCTGAAACGGTCAGGTTACCCGCCATATAAGGAACGATCAGGCTGACGCACAGCACTGCCGACAAAAGAATTGAAATAATTTTTTTCATTCTGCACACTTCTTTCTGAATTTTCGGGATGATATACACACTGTAACAAAAATTATAACACATATTAATTGAAAATGCAACGTCTAATACTTTTAACTTTCCCCAAAATTCAGCCGAGAAATCTCATAACTGGAAAACAAAGATA
>JBJEQP010000072.1:0-11996 GCA_051881815.1 Oscillospiraceae bacterium
AAGAGTTTTTATAGGGGTTCTCTTTAAATTACCCTTAAATTTATTATACGAGGAGGAATGAATTATGGCGGAGCCGAGCTTCTGGGAAACCGCCTTTACCGAAGCACAGGAGCTTTTGCAGACGGAATCCGATGGATTTGCGGCAGTGCTCAACACCATAGCGGGCTTTGATGTTATCTCCAGCTGCGGGACTGCAATAAACGTATTTGAAGCGGCGGGAACGGCACTTCTCACCTTGTTTTTCTGCATGGAAGCCTTCACATATTGTGCAAATATAGATTTTCATGGAGGAATTGAAGGTGCGATACGGATAGCGATGAAGCTGGTTGTCAGCGCACTTATCGTTCAGAATGTGGATAACATTGTGGGTGCGGTTTCGGGGCTTCTGAAACAGTCGGTGGATTTTTCATCGGCGTTTTCAAATATAAGTTCGTCATTTGCGACGGCAGCAACGGCGGGAACGATAGATCCGGGAACGCTGGACATCAACTATATCTGTATGAGCTTTATTCTGCTGATACTGATAATTCTTATGTTTGTCATGTACTCCCTGATAGTTGTAACCATGCTGGGCGTGGTTTTTGAAACGGCGATACTGACCGCAATTTCGCCTGTTGCGCTGTCAACGCTTGTAAACTCACAGGCAAGGTCAACGGGCATTTCTTTCATTAAGAATTTTGCTGCCGTTTCAATGCAGTGGGGAGTGCTGGCAATATGCTTTGAAGCATTCAACGCAATTTCCAATAATCTTACCCTTGATTTTTCAAGCGGACTTACAAACGAAGGCTTGCTTATGCACATCATGCAGTATGCGACACCTGTTTTATGCGTGATAATGCTGGCTGTAACGGTGTCGAAGGCAAGTGAAATTACAAAGAGAGCGTTAGGTGGATAAAAAAGCACCGGAAAACACCGGTGCAATAATCACTTAAAAAGTATTTTCATATAATCACGTTTGCCATAAATTACTCTGTCAATGAAAACAGATTCATTTGTTATGCGGTAAAATGCAAGATAATTGTCCGAAACCATGTATCTGTAACCGCTGAAAAGATTATTTTCAAAAAACAGCTGAGTGCCGATCTCGGGATTATCGGAAAGCAAGTCGGTTTTGTCCAGAATCTTATTTACAGTATTGTCTGCGGCATCGGGACTTTTGAGAACATTTGCAATATAGTCGTAGATCTCGTCAAGGTCCCTTAGCGCTTCGGGAGAGAATTTTACAGATACTTTCATGCGTTTTTCTCCCTGAAATGCTTACGAACATCTGAAGAATCGATCCAGCCCTGTTCTTCACCGGAACGTTTGCCTTTTTCAAGCTCACACATCAGGTGCAGCGCAGCCTTGGTTTTCTCATATTCTTCTTGTTCCAGTATGTCGATTATCGCATAGCAGCCTCTGCCATTTTTTGTGAGATACACAGGCGAACCGACAGCAACATTATCAAGCACAGAGGAATAGTTTCTGAGATCTGAGATAGGTACAATATTTGGCATAGTCAGCACTCCTTTCATTACATATATTATACCGCATAAACATCAAAAAGTCAATATTCGCAGTAAAATTTTATGGCAAATTTAACATCAAATTTTTAGGAGGTTAGTTTTATGGTTTCAATGAAAGCACTTATGTCCCTTTCACAGTACGATATGGGCGTACTTGACGGTATTGCAAAGGTGAAGGATATGCTTCAGGAGAACAACTCCTGCAACGGCAAGATCGCAAGGCTTATCGAGCATTATCACAGCAATACACAGGCTGAGATGGTAGGTATCAGGACCGAAACTGTACCGACGGTTTCTGATGATACAGATGAGTCTGAACAGATGGAATTTGGTGATACCGATGATTAAAGCCGATGTACCACAGGACGTAACCGAGTACAAGGAGCAGTTTTTCTTCGGAATGAACAGCCGACAGCTTATCTGCTCTGTACTCATGATAGTCGTTGCAGTTCTTGTTTTCCTTGTGGGCAGTAAATTCATTTCAACGGATATTCTGGTGTATATAACCATTGCCCTTATCGCTCCGCTGGCGGCGGTGGGATTTCTGAAATACAACGGTATGGGCTTTGAAAAAATTGCCGCTACCGTTGCCGAGTTCTATATTTCCAATCAGCGGAGAAGAATGGAATATCTTCCCGAGGAAATGGAGATACACGATACGGTAAGGAAAATATATATTCAGCAGCTTGAGGAAGAACGCAAGGCTGAAAAGAAAAATATGAAGCGAAAGAGGTGAAACCTTTGAACGAAAATGAGATCGTAACTGGGACAACGGCTCCCACAGAAAGCGTGACCGCTGCTCCCGTAGGTGAAGAAACTGCTGTCAGCGAGGAAAGTGCCGTTACTGATATTACGGAAATATTCGAGAATACGGTTTTCTCTGAAACAGGATCGGAAGTGACAGAACAGGAGGCAGTATCTTCCTCAATGACACTGCCCGAAGGCATAGACCCCGATGCCCTTATTTCAAGCATAGCAGCGGAGGAGGTTGCGGAGGTAGTGGGTGAGGTCAGTGTTTCGGAGGAATATGTGACAGAAACAGCAATCGTGCAGGAACCGCTTGTAACAGAAGCCGCAATCGAAACAGAAGTCGTTGTATCGGAAACAGCAGAGTCTGTTGTTACAGAAATTGTAACCGAAGCGGTAGAGGTTACGGATATTGTTGCGGAAGAAACCGAAATATCGGAAGTTGTTGCAGTCCCCGAAACCTCAAATGATGTAATGGGATTTGTGCAGAGCAATCCCGCTGTTGTCGGTGTTCCTGCTGCCATAATTGCACTTGCTGTTGCTTTTCTTGCAATCACAAGACGCACCCGCCCCAAGCGTGGCATTATCGAGAATAACGATGATGTAAAGGAAAATATGAACGCCCGTGAGCGTGATGCGGCAAGACTTGAAGCCAATAGACCGAAGAAAAAGGACAAGCGCAGTCAGAAGGTGGCAAAGGAAAAGGAGAAGAAGGATTTTGCAAAGAAGGTCCTGAACACTATTCCTTACAAGAAAATTTTGTCCGACGATATTTTCTTCCTGGGAAAGAAGATGTACTCCAAGGCGTACACCTTTGATGACATCAACTTTAATCTTTCCGATGAAGAACAGCAGTATATGTACCTTGAAAGATACATTGAATTTCTGTCTATCCTTGATGATACCGTTGATTGTCAGATATGCTGCTGGAACAGTCAGATAAACTTAGACGATTTCAAGAAGAAAACTCTGCTCCCGCAGAAGGCTGATGACCTTTTTGAATATCGGTATGAGTTCAATTCGAGGGTGCTTGAGGAAAATATCCGTAAGGGTCAGAATGCCATTCAGAAGCATATGTATATCACGCTTACGATAAAGGCTCCCGATGAAGAAACCGCAAAGCGCAGGTTCAAGTCGCTGGATATTACGGCTACAAACACCTTTAATCGTATCGGCAATACAAATATGCGTGTTCTTACCTCTCAGGAACGTGTGGAAATGCTAAAGGATTTCTTTGTGGGAACGGACGATATGCCTGTGCCACAGCTTATCGAAAAGGATTTTGCTAAGGGCATTGATAAGCTGTACTGCGCTCCCGACTATTTTGACTTCAAGAAAGACTATTTCATGTTCAACAACACTTATGCAAAGACCATTTACATAAGAGAATATCCCTCAACGGCTACATCGGAAATTCTTACGGAGCTGCTTGCAACAGGTATTGAAATTATGGTAACGACCAACATCGAAACCTATGACAGTGCCGAAGCGAGAAAGCTCGTTCAGCACCAGATAACGGCTATTGATACCGATATGGCAAAGCGTGAGGTCAAGGCGGCACAGCATGGTAATTTCAGCAATCAGATGCCCCAGCGCATCAAAAATCAGCGTGATGCAATGGTATCGGTTTATGACAAGATCACCATGAAGGATCAGAAGCTGTTTATGACCAATATGCAGATACTTATAAAGGCTGAATCCTATGAGGAGCTTAACAATAACCTTGAGGTCATTGAAAGCACACTTAAAAGAAGCGGCTGCATAAAAGGTGAAATGGCATGGGAGCAGGAGCATGGAATGTGTGACTGCCTGCCTATCGGCTATCAGCGGAAGTTCGGCTGGATGAGAACAATGCCCTCCGAGTCTGTTGCGATATTTATGCCTTTCAATGTAAAGGAAATGCAGATGGAAAACAGCGTGTATTACGGTCTGAATATGCTGTCCCACAATATTATCCTGTTCGACCGCATGAAAGGGCTTGTGAATCCTTCGGGATTTGTGCTTGCCTGCCCCGGTTCGGGTAAATCCTTTACTGTCAAGCGTGAGATCGTCAATGTATTTCTCGGCTATGAGGACGCAGATATTTTAGTCATCGACCCCGAGCGTGAATACTGGAAGCTGGCGGAGGCATTCGGCGGTGAGGTAGTCAAGTTCAGCAACGGCTCAAAGAATCATATCAATCCCTTTGATTTTGATTTCAGGCTTCTGGAGGACGAGGAGATCGACATTATTGCCGACAAGTGCCAGCTGCTCACATCATTCATTTCATGTATGGACAGCAAGCACCCGCTTAATGCACAGGAAAAATCCTTTGTTGACCGCTGCGTCCGCAAGGCTTATGCAAAGTCCAATGTTCTCACAACACTTGACCCTGCGGATATGCCTACACTCGGCACATTCCTTGAATGCATGAAGGAAGAAAATGAGAACATAAACAAGGATATGAAGGACAAGCTGATTATTACGGTTGATATGTATGTAAACGGCAGTGCTAAATATTTTGATAACCAGACAAACGTAAATACCAAGTCCCGTTTCATCGCATACGATATTCGTGACCTTAACGGCAATTTGAAAACACAGTCCATGCTTCTTATTCTTGACTACATCTGGAACAGGCTTTCCGAAAACAGAGATAAGGGCAGAAAGACCTACATCTATTTCGATGAAGCGCACCTGTTGTTCCAGGACGAGTATTCCCTTGATTATCTCCGTATGTTGTGGAAGAGAGCAAGAAAGTACGGCGGCGTATTGACGGGAATTACGCAGAACGTTGAAGATCTGCTGAAAGATGATAAGTCCCGTTCAATGCTCTCCAATTCGGAATTCCTTGTACTTTTAAAGCAGAATCCCACCGATGCGGCAAAGCTGCAGGACATTCTTCATTTCACAGATTCTGAAATTCAGTATGTAAATGATACTCCCGCAGGACATGGCATTTTGGTGCTGGGCGGCAAGACTAAGATACCGTTCTATGACGAGTTCCCCAAGGACACCAAGCTGTATAGCATGATGACCACCAATTTCAGCGAAACAGCGAAAATGCTTCAGGAGGAAATGGCACAAAAGGAATCCGAAGCATCATAAGGAAAGAGAGGGAGATGTTTTATGCCAACAGTTGAAAGAAAAAATACCGATACTGACGAAAAGCACTCCCTTTCCTCTTTTGATAAGAGAAAGGTGCAGAGCGTGACCTTTGGAGCAAGGCAGCAGAGCAGAAAAAAGTATAGGGTGGTAAAACACGAATACGGTTCTGCTGCTCCCGATAAAGATATTCGTGCTCCAGTGGAGCACGAAGAAAATGTGGATAAACCCACAACCGATAAAAAAGCATTAGTCAGACCGAATAATAGCAACACCACTCCGCATAACAGGGCTTCTGTCGGGAATTTTGACAATAGCAGTTCAAGTATTTCTCCAGAAATAGCACAGCGTATGCAGAGGGCTGCATATATTCAGCAGATGAATAATGAGAAAATTTCTCAGAACATTGTATCTGCAAATTCAGTTCCCGATGATAAAAATGTTTCAACACCTATAGTGGAAAATGTTGAAAGAAAAGCTGCTCAGAGCTGTGAGAAAAAGGATAATCCCGTACTGCCTGAAAAGAGATCCGAGATATCCGAACACAAAAGCAGTATTTCTCCCGAAATGGCACAGCGTATGAAACGTGCGGCATTTCTCGCACAGCAGAATAAGGAGGCTATTCAGCTTAACCGAGCAGCTGTTGTAAATGATGAAGCGGAAGCGTTTCATGATAGTTCCGAAAACAGTTCTAAAAATACCGCAGCTGACATTCCGAAAAAAACGGATAATTCGGAACGCAAGCCCTTTGACAGCAGATTTTTATCCTTAAAATCGGATGATCCCGATGATATGACTGCTTCGGAAAAGCTTAAATTCAAGGTCAATATTGCAAAGGCTGAATATATTGAGAAATTCAAGGATTCTATCAATACAAACCGCCGCAATGACCTTGGTGTGAGGTATCTTGAGGAACATCGCAAGGAAGGTTACAAATATGATACCGTCAGTGAAGCTGTTAATGACGGGGCAGCATTTAATGTTACTCCCGATCAGATAAGAGAGCTGGACGGCGGCGGTCATACGCTGATGGACAAGGCTCTGCAAATTAACGATTATTCTGTGTATAACCCCGATAATCCCGAATACCACAAGGGCAGAAATTCCGCTGATGGTGACTATATCGGCAAGGCAGTTCAGATAGGAAAGACCGTTCAGAATTCATCTTCCATCGGCTCCGCCGTAACCGATGTTGCCACCACTCTTGCGGCGGTCGAAGCCAAAAAGCTGGTCGCAAAGATTATGAAGGGCGAAAGCAGCGAAAGGGACAGGGCATTTATCGAGGAGCACAAGGCACAGGGCAGAACAAAATATGTTGATGCCGAAAAGGAACGGCACAAGGTAGAGCATAAGCTGTCCGAGAAAGAATCTGTTCCCGATGCAATGTCCCGAGAGGAGCGCAGAAATTTTCTGCATAACAGGCGTGTTGCCGAAAAGCAGAAGTCGTTCTATGCCGAGCGTTTGCAGATCGAACGGAAAAACAAGCAGAAGGAAATGTTCCTTGATTTCAACAAGGACAATCCCGACCTTGTTTCCAATACGGCAAAGGGTATGGGAAAACTTTTTACAAAAAAGAAGGCTGCCACAGCACTTATTGGCGGCGGAGCTTTAGCATCAATAATTCCAATAATCATTGTAATTATTGTTTTCGCTGTAATAGCCGCCTTTTTCGGCTGGCTTATTCCGTACAATTATTCTCTTGCAGGTGAGGACGGTGACGAAACCGAAGCAGCTACCAACGCAGAGGTCATTGACGGTTATGCCAAGCTGATAAAAAACTATATGGACGTTACCCAGGCATATTATTACCTGAATTATGGTGACTGGTACGGCGGGACATACAATTATCCCTCGCCCGATATAAGCTTTCCCGAATTTTTCAGCGAATATTGTCAGAGTATTGTCAGTGAAATTCAGTCATATTACTATGATCTGATCGCAGCAGCCCCAAATGTTAATCAGAAAAATGCCTTGATAGATGCAATGAACAATGCAATTTCAACGGCAATTTCAAATGCAATGCCGGCGGCACTTGCTGAGTACAATGCACTTATGGCAAGCCTTGATGATACGCTTACGGCACAAACTCACAGACAGCATTATGAAACCGAACAGCAGAATATGGCTAATGGAAATGCAGATTCCGCAGAATTTACGGGAATGCCTGTTGTGGGAACCAATCATTTCGGGAATGTTGAGATAAACAGCGAATTGTCCGCAGAGGAGCTTCTTGCATATATCGCACTTTACAAATCCATGAGCATAATTAACCCCGATGACAGCGACCCCGATGCAGAGCAGATCCTTAACATCACTCCGCAGGACATTATGGATTTCTTTGAAGAAACGGAATTCATAACTATAACCACCGAGATAACACATGGTAATTTCTGCTCGGGAATGAACTGCAAGCGCAGGCTTGTTGATGAAGTGTGGGAGTATTACTGTGACGGAGATCATGACAATCTCTCCGGTGAGATCGGAGCTTGCAAAACAGCCGATGAGCTTCGGGAAAAGGTTATGGAGCTTACCGATGCGGAGAGAAATGGCGTTGATGAGGACAGCTTCAACAAGCTCATTGAAGAATATATGAAGCTAATAGAAAAAGAGCTTGATATTACCGAAGCCGATTACAGAAAGTTCGGTGCGGCAGATAACACAAAGGCGCAGGAGTTTTATTCGATACTCATTGGAGATGAAGAAATTCCCAATAACTTCTGGACAGTCGAAACACCCATAGGGTAGGAGGACAGCGATGAATAACCCATTCAAGGCAGCGAAAAATTTCGTGAATCGTTACAAAAAGGAAGAGTGGTTCCGGGCAGTTGTAATCATAATCATTGTGACTGCGCTAACGGTGGTCGGAGTAAGTTACAAGAGGTATCAGGCGGAAAAAGATGATCCGCCCGAACAGTCTGAAACCGAACAGGCGGAGGAATCACTTATAGAAAATATCTGGAATGACAGCAAGCTGCATCTTGCGGTGTTTGTATCGCTGTCCGCTGCTCTCCTTGCGGTGGAACACAACAAGAACAGGCTGAAACAGACGGGAGGTAAGGAAGAAAAATGAAGCGTTTCAAAGAATGGTGGAAGGAAAACTGGGAGAACAGGTCATTCAGGTATGGTGTGACTGTTGTTGTCCTTATTATCGCTGCCGTTGCCGTCAGTATTTATGCGGATATTCGGGACAGCAAGGAGCAGCTTGCTAATAAATCTGCTGAATATTGTTCAGCTAATTCAAAATCGAATTATTCGGATTGAAGCAGCTTTTTCAGTTCTTCCTTGCTTGGTAAAACAGTTTCATATTTACTTGCAAAAATCTGAGTGTTGTTTTCGGGAAGAGTCATTTCTACAAGTGACTGCTTTTTATCCTTACAAAGTACAATTCCGATTGTGCTGTTTTCGTCTGGCAGCTTTACAGTTCTGTCGTAATAATTGACATACATTTGCATTTGTCCCAGATCTTGATGCTTAAGTTCACCAATTTTTAAATCAAACAAAACAAAACATCTCAAATATCTGTTGTAGAACACAAGGTCAATGAAATAGTGATCCTCATCGAGGGTTATTCTCTGCTGTCTGCCAACAAAGGTAAAACCTTTACCTAACTCAAGCAGAAACTTCTGAAGATTATCTATGATTCTTGACTCAAGTTCTTTTTCGGAATACACAGGAAGCTCGGGTAATCCAAGAAATTCAAGAACATAGGGGTCTTTGACGAGATCATTGGATTTTTCAATTACATGACCTTCAAGAGCAAGCTGGCTGACCTTTTCTTTGTCGGTACTCAATGCAAGGCGTTCATATAGTGAGGAATCGAACTGTCGTTTAAGCTCGGAAAGACTCCATTTGTTTCTTACAGCCTCTATTTCATAAAAATGGCGCTCATCAACATTTGTTATTCTCATTAGCTTCAAATAATGTGACCAGCTTAAATAAAATTTTCGACCTGTTTCCGTGCTTGGTAGATTTTCAAATTGGGGAAACACTGTTTCCCCAATCTTATCGTTGGAATAAACAGTATAAAATCTTCTCATTAATTTCAAATTGTCGGCTGAATATCCTTTGCCAAAATTCGGAGTAAGGTAATCTGCAAGATCGTGGAGCAAGTGCTTCCCATATTCTGCTCTGTCATTACCGTTTTGTTCTTCAACTACGATTCTGCGACCAATTTCGTAGTAGGTGTAAACCATAGAAATATTTACTGCATTTTTTACATTATTTTTTGCCTGTATAAGCAAATCAAGTATTTCCTCATTAAAAGACATAATTTGCCTCCAATTCTATGTGGATAAATTTTTTGAACAGCTTTGATAAATATATTTTATCATAAAAAACTATAAAAATCAACAGAAAGGATTGATTTAATGCAGCTTATCATAAGCGAAAAGCCCTCTACAGCCAAAATCATAGCGGCAGTGGTAGGGGCATCAGATAAAGAATATGACGGAAAGGAGTTCTGCTATAAAGGCAACGGATATTATGTTGTCAATGCCCGTGGGCATCTGTATAGCCTTGGAATGCCCGAGGATTACGGATACAGCAAGGTTTACAGACTGGACGAGCTGCCAATGTTTCCTACATTTGAGCTTTTTCCCGAATGTGACAGTACAAACGGACTCCGCAGAATTATAGCAAAGCTCATAAATCTGCCCGAGGTGGAATCCATAATCTGTGCAACAGACGCAGGGCGTGAGGGAGAGCTTGTATTTCGCCATATTTATCATGCCAATAAATGCACAAAGCCTGTTTACAGAATGTGGTGCAATTCCATGACCGATGAAGCCATAAAAAAGTGCCTTGAAAACCTTCCTCCCGACAGCGATTATGACGGCGAATATGCAGCCGCACTCGCAAGGGAGAAGTCGGACTGGCTTATCGGTATGAATCTGTCAAGGCTGTACGGGGTAATGGATAACTATCCCCATAGGGTAGGCAGAGTGAAAACTCCTGTGCTTTCCATTATCGTTCAAAGGGATAAGGAAATCGAAAATTTTTCAAAAACGACCTCATATCGCCTTGAAATGGATAACGGAGCTTTATCCGAACAGGTGTATGCCACAAAGGAAGAAGCGGAAAAGGTGCTTGCTGCAAGCAATGGTACAGATGCTAATGTGCAGTCTGCTATCACAGAAAACAAAAGCAAAAACAGACCGCTTTTGCACAGCTTGACCACGCTCCAGCAGGAAGCAAACAGAGTGTACGGATATACCGCAAAGGAAGTGCTTGAAGCGGCTCAGAGCCTTTATGAAAAGAAGTTCACCACATATCCCCGTACAGACTGTAATTACATTTCCGAGGATATGCGGGGAAAGGTCATTGCCGTAGTCAGCAAAATGGTGGATCGTGAGGAATACTCGGAGCGCAGCAGAAAGCTGCTGGGACAGGCTCTCAATTTTGACATCCGTATCATAAACAACAAGGCAATGGAGGGGCATGACCACCATGCCATTATCCCCGAGGAAAATACGGACAGTCTTGACAGGCTTACGGAACGGGAGCGCAATGTTTATCACCTGGTTGTGAACAGGCTGCTTTGTGCGGTGGACAAGCCCTATACCTATTCGGAAACCAATTATGATTTCTGGTGCAATGATGTTACATACAAGCTGAAAACCGTAAAGCCTTTGGAAATGGGCTGGAAGGCATACGATACCGAAGCCGAAGAAGCTAATTCTTCCGAATTATCTTTCACCGAAGGCAGCACCTTTATCCCCGGGGATATTCACATCAAGGTATGCGAAACACAGCCCCTCAAGCATTTCACAGATGCGAGCCTTCTATCGGTGATGAACAATATCGACAACCGAATTGAGGACGAAGATCTGAAAACGGCAGTCAAGGGCAAGGGTATCGGAACAGAAGCTACCCGAGCCGATGTTATCGAGCAGCTTATCGAGGTCGGATATGCGGAAAGAAACGGAAAGAATATCGTATCAACTCCCTTGGGCAGAGATTTCATAAATTCCTTGCCCGAAAGCCTTAAATCCCTTGAAAGGACAGCAGAATGGGAGCAGACCTTCAATAACATCAAAGAAAAGGGTTTTGATCCTGACAAGTTTATTGACGAGATTAAGGCTTTTGTCACTTCTGTTGTGAATTATGAAAAGAGTCCGTCAAGGCATAGAGAGCCGCTGAAATATGAAAATCCCAAAGCAAAGCAGCGAGAAGCTCTCGGAACCTGTCCCCGATGTGGAAAGAACATTTTTGAAGGTGAGAAAAACTATTACTGTGAAAGCGGCAAGGACGGCTGCGGCTTTAATGTATGGAAGAATGACAAGTTCATTGAGGACAGCATTACGGCAGAACATATAAAAAATCTGCTTGCGGGAAAGACCGTAAAGCTCCGAGCAAAAGCGAAGGACGGGAAAGTATTTGCCGCAGAATACAACCTTGAGGACACAGGAAAATATGTCAATCTGAAAAGGGTGAAGGCTGAAAAGGTATCGCTCGGAAAATGCCCCAAATGCGGCGGTGATGTATATGAGGGCGAAAAGAATTTCTATTGCAGCTCAGGCAGGGATATATGTGATTTTTCCATATGGAAGGAAGATAGATTTAACTCCATAAATATAACCGCTGCCAATGTTAAGGACGTGCTTGATGGCAAGCCTTTCTACAAGGTCAAGAAACAGGTAGGCGGCAATCCTCTGAAAATAA
>JBJEQP010000073.1:0-2242 GCA_051881815.1 Oscillospiraceae bacterium
TTGCGTATCTGGAGGATTTTCTGAAATCCGATTATGACAGGATTCGTGAACAGGAACAGCTTCGCATTCATATTGAGAATTATCACAACGGACTTGAACCGCAGGAAGATGGTACATACAAGGCAGAGCCAAAACCCACAGCGGAGAGAAATGCTGAGTTTGCATATATGGATATGCGTGAGGAACAGCGTAGGCGTGCTGATGAACAGCGTAGGAGAGATGAGCGTCAGAGAGAAATGAGGAACAGGAGTCGCAGCGGTTATTGTCGGTGAATATTTCCCGAAAACCCAAAATAGAACAAAAGAAATTTCCAAAGAAAGAAGGAGAAACAAAATGACAATCTTAACCAAGTACAACGATAAAGAAATCACCGAGGAGCAGCTTGAAGCGCTTGCCGCATCAATGCTTGCTCAGATGATCGAATACTATAAAAATAATCACGATGAACAGGCAGGTGATGAAAAGGTAGCTTGACAGGAAATCCTGAAGAAATTTGTCACGCTTTTACATTAAATTTATCGCTTTAAAGCGTTGACAGATTTCTTGAAATATGATATACTACTGTTGATGAACAAAAACAAAATACGAAATGGAGCAAAGTAAATGAATGCAGTAATATACGCAAGGTATTCTTGCGACAATCAGAGAGAAGAAAGTATCGAGGGTCAGCTTCGTGAGTGCAAAGAATTTGCCGAACGCAAGGGCATCAAGCTGGTCGGTTCATATATCGACAGGGCGATGTCAGCCAAGACCGATAATCGCCCGCAGTTTCAGAAAATGATAAAGGACAGTGAAAAGGGACTTTTCGATACTGTTATAGTCTGGAAGCTTGATCGTTTTGCACGAAACCGTTATGATTCGGCTCATTATAAGGCTGTGCTTCGCAAGCATGGTGCAAAGGTTATTTCTGCAACGGAAGTCATTTCCGAGGGTGCGGAAGGAATAATCCTTGAATCCGTTCTTGAAGGCTATGCGGAATACTATTCGGCAGAGCTTTCGGAAAAGGTTATCCGAGGTATGACAGAAAATGCTTTGAAATGTCAGTACAACGGCGGTCCGGGGACTGTCGGATATATTATTGATGAAAACAAGCATTATGTGATTGATCCTTTGGTAGCACCGTTTATAAAAGAAGCTTTCAAAATGTATGCGGACGGTTATCTAATTAAGGATATTGTGAAATATCTAAATGAAAAAGGCGTGGTCAGTGCATATAAAAAGCCTATGACAAAAACTTCTGTAACCACAATGCTTTCAAACTGCAAGTACAAGGGTGTGTACAAATACAGGGACGTTGAAATAGCAGACGGAGTTCCGAGAATCGTTTCCGATGAGCTGTTCAATCGTGTGCAGGAGCGTTTGAAAAAGAATAAGCACTCCCGTTCTCACTTTAAGGCAAAGGAAGAATATTTCCTTTCATCAAAGCTGTTTTGCGGTGATTGCGGCGCTTGTATGGTGGGCGAATCGGGAACAGGAAGAGGAAATGTTACTTATAACTATTATAAATGTTCCAATGCAAAGAACCGCAAGGGCTGTCACAAAAAGGCTGTCCGCAAGGACTACATTGAAGAAGCGGTGCTTTTAGAAGTGGCGGACAAAATGTTCACCGAAGATATGATAGACAAAATTGCCGACAAGGTAATGGTATTGCAGGATAAGGAGGATACGGCTGTTCCGCTGCTTAAAAAGGAACTTGCGGAAACAGAAAAATATATCGACAATCTTATCGATGCAATGCAGATGGGTATGCTTACGAAATCTACAAAGCAGCGGCTTGATGACCTCGAAGCGAGAAAGGAGCAGCTTGAAGCGGACATCATAAATGAGGAAATCAACAGCCGCAAGCTCAGCAGGGGACAGGTCATTGACTGGCTCAAAAAGATGAAGTCCCTTGACTTGGCAAGCGATGACAACAAGAGAATAATGGTTGATACTTTCGTAAATTCTATATTTCTTTACGATGACAGAATGGTCGTGAGCTTCAACTGTCGGGAAAAGGCGAGTACTCTCGCCTTACCCGATGGGTGTGTTTCGGATGGCAGGAGTCTGGGGGAGCCAAACTGGACAAAGGCGAACCATTAAAAATGTTCGCCTTTGTTTATTTTTTATCCCAGAAAACCCGTATTTGGAATTATACTTAATCGTGATTGATATTATTGCCCATAGCTTAAAAAAAGCTATGGGCTTTTTATATGTTTGCCCCGAATGGGCAGTAACTCGGTGGTGAAAGTCCACTACAGAC
>JBJEQP010000074.1:0-2225 GCA_051881815.1 Oscillospiraceae bacterium
CACGGTGGTGTGAGAGGACGGCTGCTCAATTAATGGGCAGCCTCCTACTCGATTCTGTGATGCGTAGGAATGGGGGCATAAATGTGCTGTAATGCGGTTTATGACTTTATTTGATAAATCTCCCTATAAAATACAAAGTGCCTTAAAACGATGTGAAAATTGCAGATTAAGCTGTACAGAAAACGGGACAGCTTAATATATGCGATTGGTTTGTATAATACGCACAATGTACGCATATAATATGATACATCTTTTTCTCTCTGAATCATTGACAAAGGCGCATAAAAGGCGTATAATGATATATAGAGAGGAGGGGGAAACTTGAAAACGAGAGACCTCATAAAATTACTTGAGGCGAACGGCTGGCGGTTGGATAGACACGGAGCAAATCACGATGTTTATATCAAAGGAAACAAAAGAGAAATGGTCGAACGTCACACAGAAATCCCCGAACCGCTTGCAAGAAAAATAATCAAGCGAAACAACCTCAAAAAATAAGGCAAGGGGGAGAAATCCCCCGAAACCTTGCATTATATAGAAAGGCGTTGATTTTATGAAAACTTGCTATCCTATTATCCTTACACCGTTAGAAAATAACGAAGGCTATCTTGTTCACGTTCCCGACTTTAACATTGACACTCACGGAACAGACCTTGCAAACGCTCTTGAAATGGCAAAGGACGCCATAGAGCTGTACGGCATTTCCTGCGAAGATCATAACGAGCCTATTCCTGCACCCTCTGATCTTGACTCTGTTTCTTGTGAGGGTGATGAGTTCAAATTAGCTGTAAACGCTGACTTTGTTGCATACCGCCGAATGCTCGATAACAGATCTGTTAAGAAAAACTGCACTATTCCTTCTTGGCTGAACGAGAAAGCGGAGCAGGCGAATATAAACTTCTCTGCTGTTCTCCAGTCCGCACTTAAAGAGCAGCTGCATATTAGCTGAACCAAAATGAGCAGGTCGGGCGCAACGTCTGACCTGCTCTTTTTATGCTCTGAAATTGACAACGCATTGACAACATTTCTTTTAAAAAGTTGTCATTGACAACGAAAAACGGTGAAAAGTTATAACAAGCGGATAGCCTTCAAACGGCGTAGTTATGCGGCTTGCAGGGATTTTGCCGTTTCTGGTTTTTACTGTAAAATGGCGAATTATTGACATGAAAAGCTGTGATATGGTGTCAAAATGGGTGTCAATAATAGCACGCATAATATATACCCCAAGCTCTATTTGTATTTTTGTACAAAAATTCCGGAAAATATTTGTGCAAAAATAAACTCCCACACCGAGAATCCTCAGAGTGAGAGTTTTGCTATTTATTCATCAGTATTTCCGTTATCGCCTTTATACTAAGTTCCCTCTTTTTGTCAGTCTATTTTTATGTCTTGCTATAAATAACGCAATTTGTAATTTTGGAGGATAAAATGTCAGAAAGTTTACAAAACAAGCCGAGGATATTCGGCTGCAAAACAAAAGCTCCGCTTAAATTTTCAGTATGCGGACAGTTTATCAGCCCGTCGGGATTTGTACATCATCGCCGCTCCTTTGATGAAAACGTGCTTATCATGGTAACAGAGGGAACGCTATATATCACCGCAAATAACGTTGAATACGCTCTTGTGCCGGGACAATATATTTTTCTCAAAGCAGGCGAGGAGCATTTCGGACACCGTTCCTCCGAAGGGAGATTGTCCTATCTTTGGGCGCATTTTCGTTCGGACTGCAGCTTTGAAACGGTGAATGATGAAAAGGTTGAATATACATATCTGCTTCCCGAAACGTTGGCTCTGTCCGATTCGGGGCGAACTGCACAGCTTTTCCATCAGCTTATGGATATGTCACTTGAAGAAAAGCTGTACACGCAAAATATGTCCGACTATGCAATGAGCCTGCTGCTTATGGAAATTTCGCAGGAATATTTCCGCTTTGGGAATAATTCAGACAAGCTTCCATTGGCAGTGGTATCGGCAAGGGAGTGGATAAAAAATCACTATTATCTCCCTTTTGATGTAACGGAACTTGCAGATGAAGTAGGCTATCGTGCGGATTACCTTTCCTCTCTGTTTAAACGCAGCTTGGGAGTTTCTATTGTCCGCTATACAAACCGTCTGCGGATAAAAACGGCGAAAACGCTGCTTTCAAACTATGACATTACAATAAAAGAAGCCGCATTTTCCTGCGGCTTCTCGGACGAAAAATATTTTATGAAGGTCTTTAAACA
>JBJEQP010000075.1:0-234410 GCA_051881815.1 Oscillospiraceae bacterium
GCATTACAGGAAGAGATTGGATTTTATCCTGTTTTTAAATGGTGTTTAGTATTATTTGAAGTTAGAAAATATTTTTATGCAATTAATATAATTTTCTTGTATATTTCGTTCAGAAATATACAAAAAAATAAAAATATATTACAATTCGGATATGTACTTAACATTTAAAAAAATATGTGGTATAATTAACTATATAAAATAGATTATTCGTCACGTTGTTTTTCAGAAAGGATTTTAATAGAATGGCAAATCATTATAGTGATAACAATCAAGAAATTATTTCCGATCAGGATGATTCTTCCACACATCGTACTAATAATAAAAAAAATAACAAACGCCCAAAAAACAGATCAAAGAAAAAAACACACCCGGTAAAAAAATTCTTTGCCATAGTAGGCACTACCCTGCTTTCGCTTTTTCTGATAGTTGTTATATCCGGATCTATAATTGCAGCTGCACTGACAGTTTATGTTCTTCAATTTGCGGATCAGGATGCTGTTGATATATCTCTGTCTGACCTTGACCTTGATTACACTACTTTTATATATGGTTATGATGAAAATGAATCTCTTGTAGAATTAAAAAGCATAAGCAGAAACGCTGACCGTATTCCGGTCACTATAGACCAGATTCCACAACACGTTCAGGATGCATTTGTTTACATTGAAGATGAACGTTTCTATGAACATTACGGTGTTGACTGGAAACGTACATTTGCTGCATTTACCAACGAAATTCTCCACATGTGGGGTCGTCAAGGTGCATCAACTATTACCCAGCAGCTTGTAAAAAATGTCACAGGCGATGCAGATGTTAAATGGGACAGAAAGATCCGAGAGATATTCCGTGCAGCAACACTTGAAAAATACTGTCCCAAAACCGACATTCTTGAAGCATATCTTAATTATATTGGTTTCGGTGGAAGCACATCAGGCATACAAGCAGCTTCACTTAAATATTTTGGAAAAGATGTTTCAGAACTGACTATTGCCGAAGGTGCTTGCCTTGCCGGAATCCCCAAAAACCCTGAAGTAAATAATCCGTTTGCGGTTACAGTCAATTCAAAAGGTGAAACGGTATATGGCAAGGATCTTTGTCTTGAACGTCAGAAGCTTGTCCTTGCAGCTATGTATAAAAATGCCGTTATATCCAAGCGTCAGTATGAAGATGCGATCAACGAGGAAATTATTTTTGTTGACCCAAATGCAAAGTATGAAGATAACGAAAAAAGAGTTCAGAACTGGTTCGTTGATATGGTTATCCGTGATGTTATCTTGGATTTTCAGGATCTTTACGGAATAGACTATGACGAAGCAAGTGATAAGCTTTACAACGGCGGTTATGAGATCTATACAACTGTTGATATAAAAATGCAGGAAGAGCTTGAAGAAAAGTTTAAGGATTACACAAACTTTTCGCAAAATGTCTTGATCGATCCACCACAGGCAGCATTTATCTGCATGGATTATCAAGGCAATATAAAAGCTGTTGTTGGTGGTATAGGCGCAAAATCTCAATCTAATATTTCCAACAGAGCAACAAGAGCTACACGTTCTCCGGGTTCATGTATAAAACCTATAACTTCGTACGGCTATGCTATCGAAAATGATCTTATTACATGGTCATCAATTTTTACAAATAAACCTGTTACAGAGATCCTTGATGAAAAAACAAACCAGAAGCGTTCCTGGCCGTATAACTATAATTCCAAAACCTATGATTACGCAGGATATTTCACATTCCAGGCTCTTCAGCGTTCGCTTAATACCGTTCCTGCGCAGCTTATTCAGATGGAAACTCCGCAGGCAGTATTTGATTTCCTTCAGAACAAGTTCCAAATAACGACTTTGACCGCCAGCGATGCCGATCTTGCACCTTTGTCTGTCGGAGCTCTTACAAAAGGCCTTACCCTTAAAGAGCTTGTTGCAGCATATCAGGTATTCGGCAACGGCGGAAAATACTATAAGCCGACTTCATATACTCAAGTTCTTGATTCAAACGGCAAAGTGATTCTTCAGCATAAATATACTCCTATACAAGCAATAAGTAAGGAATCTGCTTATGTAATGAATAAGCTTTTGCAGACAGTAATCGAAGGTCCTAACGGTACAGGTAGAGCTGCAAAGCTTGCCAATACACCTCTTGTCGGCAAAACAGGTACTTCTCAGGATTGGAAAGACCTTTCTTTCGTTGGATGCACACCTGATTACGTCAGCGGAATATGGTATGGTTATGATATTCCTAAAGAAATTCCAACAGGAACATATTACAGTTCTTCAATATGCTGGAAAAATGTATTCGGTGATATTGCAGATGCAGGACCAACAAAATCCTTCCCAGAATGCAGTGATGTTCAAGAGCTGTATTACTGTACCAAGACGGGTAAACTTGCAAGCGGAACTTGCCCGACTTCAAGTGTAGGATATTATAAGAGCACAAACATTCCTGAAATGTGTTCGGGACATCATGACGAAGATAAAGAAGAATCAGAAAAGAAAAAGCAAAACAACTAATCAATTAATGGCAGATGTTTTCTGCCATTAATTTTTAAGGAGAAAATATGGAAAGACTAAAACTTGTTTGTCCGTGTCATTTCGGACTTGAAAGCGTATTGAAATTTGAAGTGACGAAAATTGGCGGAGAAGACATAAACGTTACAGATGGAAGAGTATCATTCACAGGTGATTTTTCTACGATTGCTCGAGCAAATATTTGTCTTGCATCGGCTGAGAGAGTTCTTATTGAACTTGCTTCATTCAAGGCAACATCATTTGAAGAGCTTTTTCAGGGAGTAAAAGCTATTCCCTTTGAGGAATATATTGGAAAGGACGATGTTTTCCCCGTTAAAGGCTACTCCCTGAACTCAACACTTCACAGTGTCCCCGACTGTCAGTCTATTATAAAAAAAGCTGTTGTTGAACGTCTTAAAAGCAAGTATAATATCAACTGGTTCAGCGAAACGGGAAATACTTATCAGATACAGTTCAGCATACAAAACGATAATACTGTGATTTATTTTGATACAACGGGTGCAGGTCTTCACAAACGCGGATACAGACGAAACTCCAACGCTGCTCCGATCAAGGAAACTCTTGCGGCAGGTATCATTGACCTTTCTCGTGTCAGAAGTAATTCTATCGTATGTGATCCGTTCTGCGGAAGTGGCACACTTATTATTGAAGCGGCATATAAAGCTCTAAATATCGCCCCGGGTCTGAAACGGCATTTTGCAGCTGAAAAATGGGATATTATTGATCCCAAGATATGGGAAGACGTCCGTGCTGATGCTTTAGATGCAATAAAAAAAGATACAGATTTCTTTGCTTATGGATATGATATAGACCCTGAAGCAGTTGCTCTTACACAGGAAAACTGCCGAAAAGCAGGCATCCGGAAACGCGTTAAGATCGAACAGGCTGATATACGAAGCTATGTAAATGAGCCAAATACGATCACTATCTGCAATCCGCCATACGGCGAAAGAATGCTTGAGATCAAAGAAGCCGAAGAGCTTTATAAGATCATGGGACAGCGTTTTACAGCCGACTCTGAAGCTCCTGCTTTTATTATTGCGCCACATGAACAGTTTGAACAGTACTTCGGAAAAAAAGCTGACAAGCGCCGAAAGCTTTACAACGGAATGATAAAATGCCAGCTTTATATGTACTTTAAATAATGAATGATCCTGTTACCGCAGTGCCGATAACAGGATCATTTTTTATACGAATCTTTAAAGATTAGTATTATATTCACTTAACAAAATACGATTCAAAACCTTCGCCGATGATCTCTGAAATAAGGCTGTCATAATCAGCGTGATTTGATCCGCTTTCGGAGATTACAGGAATTACAGAAATATCATTTCCGCATTGTCTCATAATTATTTCAAATGATTTTTTAAACTTGCTGCTTGGATCAAGCTCGCTGAATACGATCTCATTGTTATTATAAACAATGCTCTCAGTAAACTCTGTGGGATCAAAATCAATGAGCAGCGTATAATCGCTTAATTCACTCGGTTTAAAAATCTCTGATTTGCCATATATTATATCTGATGCGTTGATTCTGATAGACAGTTCTGCATTATGTTCACCCGCAGCATTTTTAGCGATATTGGCAAGCTCGATCAGTGCTTTGTACTTATTTGGATCTTTTACCGTATCTCCAAGAAGCGTAAGATCGGAATTTCGGAATGACGGGAATACCAGACCGCTTAAAACAATTTGATCAAAGCCTGCAGCTGAAACCTCATCGGAAAGGAATCTTACCATTTCTTTTGTTTCCTCTTCGAATGGAGAAAGCCATGGCTTTCCGCCCTTGTCAGCTGCGGTATCAAGCCAGGTAGAACCATCAAGCGCATGATATGAACCGTCACGGTATTCACCATACCGGTTATTATCTTCAAGAATATTCAGTTCTGCGATCATTTTAAGACCGCTGTTCTTTACAAGATATGCGATTTGCTGGATTGGCATATTGCCTACGACCGCATTATCATCAAGATTTGCCGTTTTGGAAGCTGTACTGTAATAAATCTTTCCGCCTTTTGCTTTCAAAGTGACTGAAACTGCGGTATATCCGTCTGCTTTTACCTGATCGAGCATTGCAGAAAACTGCGAAGGATCATTTAGTACATTTTCAGAAAGCATAAATGCGGTAAATCCCATGGAATTGTTTTTATCATCTGACGGGATGTCATTTTGACTTGGTTTTTCCGAAGCTTCAAGGTCCTCATCAGAAGCAGATGTTTCGGAAGCATCAGTTGTTACAACAGGCGGAGTCCACGGTTCCTCCTGATTTTCCATCCCCTCGTCTTCTTTACTCAAATAATTCATTATCGGCTTTCCAACGCTGTAACCTACAAAAACAAGAGCCGCTATTATTATCATTCCAAACAGAATACGAAGTGCCTTTTTTAATCTTTTCTTTTTTTCATAAGAATAGGTTCGATAAACCTTTCTTCCTTTTTTTGACATTATATCCGTCCTTTCAAGTGTTTTATCTGACTGTTGTTGATGCAAGTCCATAAAATGCCATACTTATTATACCGATATATATCAGTGTTAAAGGATAGCCGCGAAAACAATATGGGACTGACGAATCATGCAGTCTATCATAAACAATTGCAGTTATATAGATCGCAAACATAAAGCCTAAACCGGTTCCTATACCTCTAAAAACATATTCCGACAGCAATGTACAGCTCTGTGAATTAATAAACATAGCACCAAGAATTGCACAGTTAAGCGCCGAAAGATGAATAAATTTCTTAATTTTAAGAAATCTCTTATACAAAAACCTCCATAAAATAAGCAGAGTAATTATATAAACAACGCTGAGAATCGCAACATATATAAACGGCTGATAAATATAAATCTTTTCATCCTGAAGATCCATTTTAAGAAGAAAATTATCAGCAAAAAAGCCTAAGAACCCTGTTATTACAGAAAAATACACCGCACATAAACCGAAACCGAATATATTCTTTCTGTTACGGGAAACGGAAATGAGTGTACTTGTGTCAATAGCCCTTGTAAACACCGTGTTTTCAACAAATATCAATGCAAGCGACATTGAGATCAATCTGAATAACTCTGACATCACAAGTAACCCTCCCTTTTTAATTGCTGACT
Source organism: Oscillospiraceae bacterium (assembly GCA_051881815.1). Taxonomy (GTDB): domain Bacteria; phylum Bacillota; class Clostridia; order Oscillospirales; family Ruminococcaceae; genus UMGS363. The sequence continues at coordinate 5,634 of JBJEQP010000075.1, forward strand.
TTTCTTATCAAGAGTAAAATACCGCGCAATGCAGCAGCAAATATCCCAAGAAGAATAAATCCTCCAAACGGATGATAAAACGCCTTAAAAAGCATTGGCAAAGCAATTACATTTCCGTTTATTTCTCCGGTAGATATTATCTCCCTGATCAAACCGAAAAGCAGTACAACGATATCATAACCAATGATTCCAAAAGCCAGGTCAAGAACCATTTTTCCCTTTTTTTCCGTTAAAAAAGCTGTATCAGAATGAAAAATAATAAACGAGTTGGTTATCAGGAGCGGAAAATATATTCCCATATTCTGTAACGTTTGCGGAAACAGTGAAGAAAATATAATTGCTGCAGGAACATAAACAAGTGCACCAATAACAATATAGACTATTACTCTTACTGTATAAATGACCTTTTGCGGAATAAATGATGACAAAAGCATCGTGCAAAATGTTATCACAGAAAAAGTAAGAGCAAGTATCGCTGCATTTTTTAATGTATTCGCGATAACTATAACAGGAGCAATTGCTGTTCCAAGAACAAGCACAAGATTATTTCGCACCATAGCATTATATATCACGGAACCTAATGATCTATTTTTCTGATTATTCATTGTTCAAACCGCTTTCATCTGTTTCTTTTTCCTTTGCGGAAGCAACAGCCGATCTTTTATTCTTTGCTTTAGAAAGCATTTTGGCAAAAGAGATCATCTTTCTGTCAAGCTCAATACCAAACGGAGCTGCAATTATCACTGCATATATTATCGGATTCTCAACTTTGGCATAAAACCTGAATACAAGCGTAAGCAATCCGATAAGGACTCCAAGGATAAGTCGTGATGATCTGGTTTTGGGCATTGTTCGATGATCACATGAAAGAAATATCATTCCGAAAACTATCATACCGCTGCATAAAACGGACAATGTATATTTTGTGTTGAAATCACAGAATATGAGTGTTCCGACAGTAATAACAGCAAATTGTGAACAAAATGATATTGCAGATATCGATCTGCGCAGCATAAGAAATATGGCTGTAATAATAAAAAGTATTATAAATCCCGTTCCCATAGGTCCGTAGAATTTTCCAACCAAAAGATCAATAGCTGAATTCGAAACCGCATCATTTGACAGTATAACACTTTTTGACATTGATTGAGATAATGCAGTTTTTAACAGTTCATCCGAAGATAATCCCAGATGCACTGTCGGACGAGGATAACTAAACATTTCTGTCGTGAAGCAGACTGATGCAAAAAGAAAGGAAGCTGCTGCACCGTTGAATATCTCGTTTCCCCTGCCGCCGAATGCGTGTTTGCAAATTATTATTGCAAAAAGATCTGCTGTTATTACAGCATAAAACGGCACTGCAGCCGACATCATCAAAGCTATTGTCAAACCTGTCACAACAGTTGAGATGTCCGTAGTTATCTTTGCCCAGCCTCTCAGTTTATAGCATATCGCATCAGTTAACAAACATACAACAACCGAAACAATAATTATCATTGCCGCTCTTATACCATAATAATACACAGCAATAACTGCCGGAATAAGAAGTGCAATAAGCATATCCGCCGAGATCAGGTTATCTGATTTTGAATTTATATGATCCATAACAAAAATCAATCTCTCAATAATCCAACTGCTTTTTTCATATCTTCTGCCCCAAAAAGATAAGAACCTGCAACAAGGATGCTTGCACCCTTCTCCTTGACCTTTGAAGCAGTTTTATCGTTTATTCCTCCGTCAACCTGAATAGGAACGACCAAATTCCGCTTATCAAGCTCGGCTTTAAGTTCTTCTATCTTTTCAAGAGTTTCCGTAATAAAGCCTTGTCCGCCGAATCCCGGTTCAACTGTCATTACAAGTATCATATCGATCTTGTCAAGATAAGGATAAAGAACAGAAACAGGTGTATTGGGTTTTACAGAAACACCGGCTTTTTTGCCATAGGAATGGATCAGGTCGATAACTTCTCCACAGTCTGAACCTGCTTCAAAATGGAAAGTGATGATATCCGCTCCCGATTCAGCAAACTGCTTGATATACTTTATTGGATCAACGATCATAAGATGAACATCAAGAACAATATCCGTGACCTTTGAAACGGATTTAAGCACAGGGATCCCATAACTGATATTATTAACAAAAACCCCATCCATAACATCGAAATGTATATAATCGCAGCCTGCTTTTTCCGCGCGTTTGATATCACGCTCAAGATTACAGAGATCTGCACTTAAAATAGAAGCTGAAACAATAGTATCCACAATAAATCTCCTCGAAAACACAATTATACATATATCATTATATATCATAATAAAAAAAAAATCAAGGTCAAATGCTAAAATTATAAGCATTTGACCTTAATCTATATAAAAAACGGCTGCAAGATCAGTTTTTCAGCCAAAGCTCCCCTGCGGATATTTTTAATAAAAATACCACTCTGACCATACCATATTGCTGATGCCGTATAGTTCATTTTATGCAGCAAACAGCAAAAAGCCACATTATAGGTTTGTCCGCAGAAAAACATAATATCAGTTATAAAGGAGCTTTTTCAAGTCAGTATCTCCTGCAAATGAAGAAACATTATATAAAATGAGTGCTTCGTCATACTTCGATACATCAATTATTTTTTTATACGAGATCTGAATGTATCTCATATCAATAAGAGTTATTTCCGAATAATGATCGACAAGGAACTGTGAATAGCAATGCGCATAAGAATCCTTTACGACAAGCAGCTTTCCCCCTTCATTGCCTGTCTTGATAGTAACAATAGGAGCGTTTGTACCCAAAAACGACGCGTATTTGTCCTTAACATTAAGATAATCACGAAAGTAGATACTGTCGTTTACTTCGGGCTCAGAGCCAAAAACCTGAGTAACTTCTACCGTAACGGGTTTGTCACCATCGGGAGCATGGTAATAATCCATTGTATCGTCCTTAATACTTGTGCTTAATGTTTTGGAGTAGAAGGTTCCCTTGAAGCTGTCACTTGCGTGTTCAACATCATAATAGGAAAGCTCATGCGGAGTATAGCCCATTTTCTCTCCTGCAAGCTCATACGCATAATATGCACCGAGAGATGTCCAATGATGATCTGTTCTGTAAAAAATATATTCATTTTTGTGAGAATCAAGCACATCGTAAACATCAATTTTAGATATTTCATCGTTAATTCCGGCATAAACATAGTCAATGAATCCGCGCTGATCAAGTTCGGGATAAAAATCAGCAAGCTGATCCTTGTAGAATTCAGCCGACGTCGGAACGAGCATTGTATAAACAGGAAAATCATTCTCATTTGCAAATTGGTTTATTGCCATAATGCTCTTGTCAACATCTGTGTAATTCGGTTCGCTTACCTTTTCGATCAATCTGTCTTTTAGAATATATATTCCGCTGATCTCTTTCTTTCCAACTGCCGTTTCAATACCCGATTTCAGTTCAAGCCAACCAACTCTTCCCGAAAAATGGTCGGCAATATATTTTTCAAGCTTGTTTGTATAGCTCCTGTCAAACCATGTCTTGGCAGAAAGCTTTGGCTGGCGTTCGAGTGCCTTATTCTCCAGATCGGAAAAGGTTTCTTTAGGTTTAAATATGGTAATAACCGCAAATATAACGAAAAATCCGAAAAATATGATGCAGCTGATTATTTCAGGAATATTGCGGCTTTTTTTGTTTTGCTTTTTAATTGTTCTCACCTCTTAAAAACGGAAGTACAAAAACGGATTATAGCTTGCGTCAACAAGATATGCAGTACAGTTCACAAGTATAAAAAGCTGTGCGGCAATTGCTGCAATTTTAAGCTGTACAGGCTTCTGTTTTTGTAACTTGTCTGTTAACTTTGAGAAAATATCTGTTGAAGCGAAAATACACAGAACAAAAACCACAGCATTCGAAGCAAGCAGATAAAGCGCCGTGCTGTCACCAAGTATTCCGTTGGCTCCAAACATTGCAGCAATAAAATGTCCGGCATCGGCAAGTGTGTTCGTATCGAACAATACCCAGCCTAAAACAACAAGAATAAAGGTATAAAGTGTGCTTAAAGCTTTCGGAAGCTTTTCAAGTATCTTTCCGAAACCTATCCTTTCGATAACAATTAGAACACCAAAATAGAATCCCCAAAGCATAAAGTTCCAGCTTGAACCATGCCAGAGTCCTGTGAGCGACCATACAATAAGCAAATTGATAATGGTTCTTGCAAAGCCTTTGCGATTACCTCCGAGGGGGATATAAACATATTCTCTGAACCAGCTGCCAAGAGTAATATGCCACCTACGCCAGAATTCGCTTATGCTTCGTGAAAGATACGGATGGTCAAAGTTTTTCGGAAAGTTAAATCCAAGCATCTTGCCAAGTCCGATCGCCATATCGGAATAGCCGGAAAAATCAAAATAAATCTGGAAGGTAAATGCTAAAATGCCGATCCAAGCTGTCGCTGCGGATATTTCGCCATAATCCATAGCCTTTACCTGCGTCCATACAAGACCTATATTGTTCGCAAGAATAACTTTTTTAGCAAGTCCCTTCAAGAATTTTCCTATACCTTCGCTGACTTTTGAAATATTTATTGTTCTATGATCGATCTCCTTGGCAACGTCCTCATATCGCACGATAGGTCCGGCAACGATCTGTGGGAACAAAGTAACATAAGCAGCGAAGCTGAAAAAATTCTTCTGTACTTTGATCTTTTTTAAATAAAGATCTATAGTATAAGACATACTCTGGAACGTATAGAACGATATTCCGATAGGAAGCGGAAGCTGCGGATCGGATATATTCAGACCAAACACAGAATTAATTGTTGTAATAATAAAGGAGCTGTATTTGAAAACGCCCAGCAAACCGAGATTCATTAAAACAGAAACAAGAAGAAATAAAGTTTGAATGTTTCTTTTGTCATTAAATTTATTAATTAAAAGTCCTGCCGTGTAGTCTATCGCGGTCGAAATAAGCATTATAACAACATATTTCGGCTCTCCCCATGCGTAGAAGAACAAACCCGTCAGAAGAATAAAAAAGTTTCTGAATTTATCCGGCAAAATAAAGTAAATCAGCATTGTTACCGGCAAAAAATAAAAAAGGAATACCAAGCTTGAAAAAACCATATTTTTCTAATTTTCCTGCCTTTCTGATATCTTACCTATAATATCAAAAAAATCGCTTCTCGACATCATTGTGTTAATGATCTCAAGCATTGCATTTGTTGTCATTAATTCGGGCATTCCGAGATATTTCAGAAGCTCGCTTCGCTTCTCTGCGGAGTTTGTTCCACCAGTAAGACCTGCTTCGTACAGATCCAGTTTTGTAACAGGATCCTTATTTTCGTCAGCCTCATCAGAAATAACGCCCGCCTTGCTGAATGCCTCAAGCAGTATCTTTGTGTCAATACCTTCAACGCCGAGCTTGCCCTCCTTTGACGGAGCCGTCTTGCGTTTTTCCTTGCCAAAAATATCAGGAATGTAGACATTTGTTATTTTTCCGTCAGATATTGCTCCTTTAAGAAAATTTCGTATCTTAAATCCCGCACTGTCCGAGTCGGTCAGAATAATTATACCCTTATTCTTTGCAAAAAATCGAATTATTTCAAGTTTTTCCTTATCTTTTATGACAGAAAAACCATTAGTCGTTATAATAACCGCATCAATTACCGAAGAAAGCTTGATCTTATCATATTTTCCTTCGACAATCACAGCCTGTTCAAGATGAAGCATATATTTACCTTTATTCAAGTGACAGCATTTCAACTATCGCTTCCTGCAGAAGAACAATACTGTCAGTTTTTGATGATTTAATTTTATAGTCCGTTTCGGTAAGTATCTTCAAACACTTACGAAGATGCGATGCAGAATAGAATCTTGCATCACGGTAAGCATTATTTACACGGAATTCCGTATTCTTTTTATATTCAAAATCCGAGATTATCTCGCCCGTTGACTTCCTGCTGCCGATGCCAAGCTTAACACGATACAGATCAAGCATATTGCCCGAAACAGCATATATTATCTTTATCGGCTCTTCCCTCTCAAGTATAAGATCGTTAAGAAGCTGCATGGAATTGTATTTATCCCGACGCGCAATAGCGCTTGCAAGCTTGTAGGATGTCGCTTCAAGCTGCCTTGGCGAAACAAGATCAATGTCCGATTTTGTTATCTCTCCGCCGCTTTTGTATGATATGAGCTTGTCTGTTTCATTTGCGGTTATCATTGAATCACATCCGCAAAGCTTTGCAAGATAAACAGCATTATCCTTTGAAATTGAACAACCGCTTTTCGTAACCTTTGCAGTGATCGCCTTTGCAAGCTCTTCCGCAGTTTTCAGCTCAAAAGCACATACATCACCTTTTTTGGAAACAGCATCTACAAGCTTTTTATACTTTGGTGAAGGATATTTTTTCCCCTCTGTGATATCAACTGAAGTATAGAAAAAAACAACTATTGTTGTTTCGGGAATATCAGGAATGTACTTCAAAACATCGGAAAGCATATCTTTGCCGTCTTTCATGGCTAAAAGGTCACTTACGACACAGCAAACGTGCTCGGCAAAAACAGGCAGAGCTTCACAAGCTTCATAGAATTCATTGAAATCAAAGTTCTTGCCGTCAAAAACATGATAATTATATACATCATCTGTCTTGACAGCCTTTGAAACAATGGCATTCTTGTATTTTTCTATCGAAACAATATCCTTGCCGTAAAAGCAGTAAACATTCTTGAACTGAGCCGATCTTATAACAGCTTTAAGTTCATTTTCAATAATAACCGGCACAGCTTAACACCTCCGCTTCAAAACTGTTATCAAAAGCCTTAATAATTACATTTTCACCATAGAATAGCTTGGAATTCCTATCGGCAGCAGCCTTTATTCTACTGTCAGAAAATATTTGAATCTTACCTCTTAAATTTTCACAAGGTTCACTTCCTGCATATTCAATGAGTACATCATATTCTCCCGTAAGTGACTGATCTGTCCTTCCGTCATAAATAAGGATATCACAGCCGTTTACATTCAGTGTCAACGTGTTGTTATTCATTATATGCAAAGTATAGTCAGGCATGGTGATGACAGCAGTTTTGCTCTCATCATAACACTTGCATCCTGCATCAATGAAGCCTTGTACAAATTTTTCATATTCACTTGGATATATGATCGTTCCGATATCATATAATCCGCTTCTTGCAGAATATGTAGAAACGGAAGCCTGTGCATCGGCAAGAAGCCCAAGCATTTCAATTCGGTATATTCCTTTTCGGTCAAGATACCTGAATATTTTATCTGCGCACAAACCGCCTTTATTAAGGTCGATAACCGATGCGTTCTTTTTATCATTAATTACAATAGCAGATGAGCTGCCGCTTTTTATGAAAGCAATATCTATATGATCCGATGGTATAAAACGGTAAACAAATATCGCAAATATACATAAAACACACGCCGCTGTATAAACGAACGCAGTTGTCTTTACCTTGTGAAAATATATCGCAGCAGCAAATGTTACGATCAAAACCGCAATTATTGCCCAGTATGAAAAGCTATTGGAAACTGCAATATATGTAAAACGAGCACCGCCAAGCATCCTTGCAACAGCAAGAACAATTTTTGAGCATATACTGCATATTTTCATAAGCGGAACAAGCAAAGCTCCGATACCGCCGCTGAAAACAACTATCGTTCCGCATACAAGTATAACAGAGCATACAGGTATAAGCAACAGATTTGATATTGGCGAAACGATCGATACTTCATCAAAATACAAAAAGCATATCGGAAATACAACCGCTGATACAACAGCCGAGGTTATCATTGATCTTGCAGCTTTACCGACCTTATGCTTTTCTTCTATAGTTTTTATTACAGCAGGAGCGATTGCACCAACACCAATGACTCCTGCCGCCGAAAGTATGAACGACGCATCCATAACAGTGAACGGACTGCCTATTGTCAGTAATATGACCGCAATTCCAAGAGAATTCATCAAGTCAGCTCTTCTGTTAAAAAGCGATGAACCATAAACCAATATAAGCATGATGGCTGCACGGATAACAGAATTTGAAGCTCCCGAAAGCATCACAAAAGCAAACATCGGTATCAAAACCAGAATAAATCGAATAGATTTTTTCATACCGGAAAACTGCAGCACGAACCAGAACAGCGAACACACGATAGACAAATGAACGCCCGAAACAGCCATTATATGACCGATCCCTGCACGATACATCAATTTCTTTGTATCACTCTCTATATTTGATTTGTCACCGAACATGATCGCATCAACAAGTGAAAGACTATCCGCATCAAGGTAAGTACGCATTTTTTCATGTATTATCTCCCTATAACGGCACATTACACGCTTTATCGGGAGTTTATCCGATGAAATTATACTGATATCAGGTTGATCTATCGTCAAAAAAATACCTTTTGATTTATAATACTTCAAACTGCTGAACGAAAAACTGTCTTGGGGTATCGCAGCTATTCCTTTAACAATTATCTCATCGCCGATATCACAGGTTTTTGCATCACCATAACAATAAACCTTTGCATCAACGCTACCGTTGATCTTTCCATCAATAAAATATATCGACCTGTCATTGTTATAATCGGTATAATCGGTAAGAACGCCGTAAACGCTCACTTCGCTGCCATTGAGAGAAATAACTTTCTGATAGCAAAGCCTGTCAAACCCGATATAATAAATTGAACCTATTGCAAAAAATATTGAACAAACAAGATAAACGAGCTTGTTCCTGCCTTTAAGTATCAAAACAACAACAGAAAACAAGACCGCAGCTGCACATACAGCAATTACAGCCTCCGATATAAAAAATGATGCGAAAAACAGCCCAAGCAAGTATGAAAAACCCACATAAGCCATTTTTCGTATCATCTGAATTACCTCCGGGCTTTAACCCATTGAAACATCAAGCTTTTTACCGCCGAGAATGTGGAAGTGAAGGTGCTTTACACTCTGACAGCCGTTTTCTCCGCAGTTGGAAACGACTCTAAATCCATCCTTGTCAATACCTTGCTCTTTAGCGATCTTGGCTATAACTTCAAAAATATGTGCAACCACAGCAGAATTATCTGCTGTGATCTGTGCTGCACTTTCAATATGAGTTTTCGGAATAACAAGTATATGCACAGGTGCAAGAGGATTTATGTCTTTGAACGCGAGTACCGTGTCATCCTCATAAACCTTTGTGCTGGGGATCTCCCCTGCTGCTATTTTACAAAAGATACAATCCATAGTAATCTCCTTACTTTACAAACTCTGAAACAACATTTTCAAGAGCTGCAAGAGCCTCATCGATCTTGGAAACATCACCGATACCTGCCATAGCATTATCAGGACGTCCGCCGCCCTTACCGCCTGTAATTGCAGCGATCTTCTGAACGATCTTGCCCGAATGTGCACCTGCTGCAACAGCTTCCTTACCGCTTACGCAGAGCATAGAGTTGTCTGATACAAGAACAGCAACAATATCGGGAGCCTTATCCTTGATCTGATCGCCCATTGTACGGAGAACATCAGGCTTTACACCGCTGAGCTTTACGGAAGAAATACGAATATTCTTATAAGCCTTTGCATTCTCAAGAACAGCGTCGAGCTGACCGGATGCAAGCTTGGAATTGAGTTCAGTAATCTGTTTTTCAAGATCCTTGATCTCATTTGCGGCAGCAGCACACTTTGCTGCAAGTTCGGTTGCATTAGGTGCCTTAATAGCAGAAGCAGCCTTATCAATAGTACCCTTGTATTCATCAATTAGCGAAAGAACACCTGTGCCTGTTACTGCTTCAATACGTCTTACGCCTGCAGCAACGGAGTTTTCGGAAACGATCTTGAAAAGACCGATGTTGGATGTGTTTTTAACGTGAGTACCGCCGCAGAATTCAAGAGAAACTCCGGGAACATTAACAACACGAACTACCTTACCGTATTTCTCACCGAAAAGTGCCATTGCTCCAAGCTTCTGCGCTTCTTCAATAGGCATTTCCTTTATATCAAGCTCAATAGCAGAAAGAATAGCGTCATTTACAGCGTTTTCGATCTGCTGAAGCTCTTCCACAGTTACAGCGCTGAAATGTGAGAAGTCAAATCTCATTCTGTCCGGGGAAACGAGCTGACCTGCCTGATGAACGTGTTCACCAATGATGTTTCGGAGTGCTGCCTGAAGAAGATGTGCAGCAGTATGATTTCTTGCAGTTGCATCACGAAGCTGCTTGTTAACCTTTGCTGTGACAGTTTCGCCGGTTGTAAATCCGCCGCTTGTAACTTCACAATGACAAACGAACTGGCCGCCTGTAAGCTTTTGTGTATCAAGCACTTCCATAACGTTTCCGTTAGATTCGATAGTACCCTTGTCGCCTACCTGTCCGCCGCTTTCAGCGTAGAAAGGTGTGGTTTCAAGAAGAACAGTTACTCTGTCGCCTTCTTCACAAATATCAGCAGCATCGCCGTCCTTGACCATAGCAAGAAGCTTGGTCGTATATTCAAGATCTGTATAACCAACAAACTTTGTTGTAAACTGTGTAAGAACGCTTGCAGAAGCATCGTCCCAGCCGCCGTTCAGCTTTCTGTTTTCACGGGCAGTCTTCTTCTGAACAGTCATACATTCGTGGAACTTGTCCTCGTCCACTGAAATACCATTTTCAGCACAGATCTCCTTTGTAAGATCAAGAGGGAATCCATAAGTATCGTGAAGCTTGAAAGCTTCTTCGCCGCCGAGGATCATATCTCCGCCCTTAGCCTTGATATCAGCAATAAACTGATCAAGTATCTGTGAACCGTTTTCAACGGTCTTTGCAAAAGCTTCTTCTTCCTGCTTTATAACTCTCTTGATATAATCACGCTTTGATTCAAGATCAGGATAAGCGCTTACATTTTCATTGATAACGGTATCAACAACCTCATAAAGGAATGGCTTCTTGGTGCCGAGTATCCTGCCGTGACGTGCAGCTCTTCTGAGAAGTCTTCTGAGGACATAGCCCCTGCCTTCATTTGATGGAAGAACACCATCTCCGACCATAAATGTTGTGCTTCTGATGTGGTCTGTAATTACACGGATAGAAATATCATCCTTGTCATTCTGCTTGTAGATCTTGCCTGTGAGTTCAGAGATCTTCTTCATAATATTCTGAACTGTGTCAACTTCAAAGAGGTTGTCAACATCCTGCATTACGCAGGCAAGTCTTTCAAGACCCATACCTGTGTCGATATTCTTTGTAGCAAGCTGTGTATAATTTCCGTGACCGTCATTGTCAAACTGCGTGAAAACGTTGTTCCAGATCTCAATGATCCTGTCACAATCCGAAGCCTGTTCAAAGCTTTCAAACGGACCGTATTTCTCGCCTCTGTCGAAATGTATCTCCGAGCAGGGACCGCAGGGACCGCTGCCGTGCTCCCAGAAATTATCCTTCTTGCCAAGCTTTATGATCCTGTCACGAGGAACTCCGATCTCATTTGCCCAGATATCTCCTGCTTCATCATCCTCTTCATAAATCGTTACCCAAAGTCTGTCAGCAGGGATCTCAAGAACCTTTGTAAGATATTCCCATGCCCAAGCAATAGCCTCATGCTTAAAATAATCACCAAAGGAAAAGTTTCCGAGCATTTCAAAATATGTTCCGTGACGTGCAGTCTTGCCAACGTTTTCAATGTCAGGTGTTCTGATACACTTCTGGCAGGTAGTTACACGATGGCAGGGTGGCTCTTCAATACCCTGAAAATACTTTTTGAGCGGCGTCATACCTGCATTGATAAGGAGGATAGAATTATCATCCTTTGGAACGAGAGGTGCGGAGTCCATACGAAGATGTCCCTTGCTCTCAAAAAATTTAAGATAACTTTCACGAAGATCGTTAAGTCCTGTCCACTTCATTTTTTCATCTACTCCAATCAAATATGATTTTATATAAGCTGAGATCAGTCTTCTTCGTCTTCTTCAGGCATATCCCAGTTATGATAAACATTCTGAACGTCATCGTTATCCTCAAGAGTATCGAGGAGAAGATTCATCTTGCGGATAGATTCTTCATCTGTGAGTGTTGTGTATGTTGAAGGAATCATTTCAACATCTGCGGAAATAAGCTTGTAACCCTTTGCAACAAGTCCGTCACGAACAGAAGAAAGATCATTAGGCTCTGTTTCAATCTCAATAGTATCATCTTCCATTGAAAAATCAGCTGCGCCAAGATCAAAAACATCTTCCATTACCTTGTCTTCATCAAGACCTGCACCGTCAGCAACGATAATGCCCTTGCTTGAGAACATAAAGGATACACAGCCTGTTGTACCGAGGTTTCCGCCGAACTTGTCAAAATAGTGACGGATATCGCCTGCTGTTCTGTTCTTATTGTCGGTGAGCGTTTCAACAATTACAGCAACGCCGTTAGGACCGTAGCCCTCATAAACGTTGGATTCATAGTTTGTTTTATCTCCGCCGCCTGCAGCCTTCTTAATAACTCTGTCAATATTATCATTAGGAACGTTGTTTGCCTTTGCCTTTGCAATAAGCTCACGAAGCTTGGAGTTGCTGTTCGGATCTCCGCCGCCTTCCTTTACGCATACGGTGATCTCACGGCCGATCTTTGTGAAGACCTTTGCTCTTGCACCGTCTGTTGCTTCTTTCTTTCTCTTGATATTGTTCCATTTGGAATGTCCTGACATAACCTTAAATCTCCTTATAAAAAATTTTTTACATTATAATATTTTTGCTGAACAAGTTTAAGTACAGCTTGTTATCATGAGTTCTTATCGGCTCACCATGCGCAAAAAGAATACGTTCGGGAGCAATTTCCTTTAATCTTGTTATAAAACTCCTTGCCCTCTTCGGACTTTCGCAGATTGCAGGAAAACAAGGATAAAGAACATTCATCACAGCATCACCTATATAAAGATCACTGCCGAATAAGTAAGCAAGCGAACCTTTAGTGTGACCTTCCGCAGAATAGACCCTGCACTCGGTACCAAGCTCGGATGAAACATCGGAATTTTCATCTATGTACTTATGAACATCAAACTGTTCAACAGGCTTACGCTTTTTTCTCTCTTCAAGAAAGCTCAAAGCTGCGCCCGTAAGACCGACAGAAAAAACATTTCTGTCAGAATTTCCTAAAATAAGCTCGTGATCGGCTTTGCTCATGTAGATAGGAGCATCAAAAAGCTCGGAAAAATATTTTGCGTTTCCGGCTGCTTCGCTGTGACCATGTGTAAGCAGTATCTTTTTTATGTCGTAGTTTAAAAGCCACATCTCAATGCTGTCACGATACCTTACTTCACCCGTGTCAATAAGAATATCACCATCGGGAGCTTTAAAAACGTAACAATGAACGCCGTCACAATTGATCATATTAAGATTATTATAGAGATCGTCCATTTTACACCTCCGTATTTTCCCAGATATAATCGAAAAGTTCGTTTATCCTCGCATCATCATCAAGCAGATCAAGATAGCCGAAAAGTGTTTCAAGCGATGTCGCCCTGCGGTATTCTATCGGATTTGAGCTTTTCGGAACGGTGTTTGAAGTTGCGTTACGTCCTCTTTTCATTATCTCGGCTTCATCTTCGGTCAGAAGCGGCAAAATAACATCGACCGCTCGTGACTGATATGCCGCCCGAACCTTTTCAACAGCCTCCTTGTGGAGCTTGTTCACAGGCATATTAGCTGTTTTAACAAGCTTTTCTCTGACAAGTCTTTCATAAACGGCATCTCCGAGAAAAGCAAGCGTCAGCGGACTGTATTGATTTACTTCATGTTTTTCTATGATGCATCACCCTTTGTTCTCGTTCCCGAATTATGACTGAAATGGAAGAGCATATCAATAAAGCTCTTGTGGTAAGGAATAAATATTTCCTCATCTATCATAGCTTTTATTTCATATATATCTGCCCATTTGGCATTTTGAACCTCTTCGGGCTGAAATCTGAGTTCCGATATATCTATATCTTTGTTCACCGCATACCAGTCGTCAAAGACACTTTTGTCCTCAATTGTTATAAAACGCCGCAGCTGTGAGGGTTCAAGCATTATTCCCAACTCTTCTCGGACTTCTCTTATTGCAGCAGACAAGCTTGTATCGCCTGCAACAGCACTTCCGCCCACGCTAACGTCCCACATATTGCTCCACCCCTTTTTAAAAGGCTGTCTTTGTTGAACAAGCATTTTACCGTCCGAACTGAAAATACAAATGTGAACGACCATTCTGTAAAATCCATCGGGAGTTTTATCCCCTCTTACCATGGTTTTGCCTGTTTTTATACGGTTTTTGTCATATAAATCGAATATTTCCATAGAATTCCACCATTAATAAACGAAATCAAACTCAAATCCGTAAATATTAACAACATCCCCCTCATTGATGCCCATTTCTTCAAGCTTGTCAATGATACCGGTATTGCGAAGAACACGCTGGAAATACTGGAGTGAAGAATAATCGTCCATATCGACCGTTCGCATAATGTTTTCAAGCCACGGAGCTTCAACGTAGTAAACAGCATCATCTCCGCGCGTGATCTCGAACTTTTCGCCCATTCCCGCACGTTCGTCAAGCTCCTTCTGCGTCAGCGGTTCAGGCTCATACTCCTTTATCGGAGGAAGTGTGTCAAGCTTTGCCGAAACAGCAGCCATAAGTTCCTTTGTACCCTGCGTTGTAGCAGCAGAGATCTGATAGAATTCAAAGCCCTTGCTTTCGATATAAGACTTAAACTCTTCTATCTGCTCGGGAGAAGCCATATCGCATTTATTGGCAGCAACGATCTGCGGTCTGTCAGCAAGATCCTCGCTGAAATTGCGAAGCTCCCTGTTAATTATCTCAAAATCTTCCTTGGGGTCACGGCCTTCAATCCCTGAAACATCGACAACATGAACAATAAGTCTGCATCGGTCAACGTGACGAAGAAACTCGTGACCAAGTCCGACTCCCTCGCTTGCACCCTCAATAAGCCCCGGGATATCAGCCATAACAAAGGACTTTCCTTCTGTTACCTTGACAACACCAAGAACAGGTGTGAGTGTTGTAAAATGATAGTTTGCAATTTTAGGCTTTGCTGCAGAAACGACCGAGATAAGTGTTGACTTACCGACATTAGGGAAGCCTACAAGTCCGACATCAGCAAGCAGCTTGAGTTCGAGCGTTACCTCATATTCTTCACCGACAAAACCCGGCTTTGCAAACTTCGGTATCTGTCTTGTAGGTGTTGCGAAACGGGCATTTCCCTTTCCGCCCTTTCCTCCCTTGGCAATTATCTTTGGCTCATCGGTTGACATATCAGCCATTATCCTGCCTGTAGCAGCGTCACGGATAACCGTTCCCTGCGGAACCTTTATTATAAGATCAGCAGCGTTTCTTCCCGTGCAGTTTCCTGCACCGCCGTTCTGCCCCTTTTCAGCAACATATTTGCGTTTATATCTGAAATCAATAAGCGTTGATATGTTTGTATCAACAACAAAAACAATATCTCCGCCTTTTCCGCCGTCGCCGCCGTCAGGGCCGCCTGCAGCAACATATTTCTCACGGTGGAAGGAAACAGCGCCATCGCCGCCGTCACCTGCTTTAATATAGATCTTAGCCTTATCAACGAACATATAACACTCCGTTCCAAGAAATCTTATCAGATCGGGATCTGATAAGATCTCTACAATCAAGCGGCTTTACCGCATTCAGACATTAAAATACATTATATTATACCACATTTTTTGAATAGTTGTCAATGATTTTGGATAAAAAACAAAACAATACTTGGATAAAAACAAAAAAGGGATAGATGAACTATCCCTTTTTAAAGTCAGAATATGAAATTAGTCAGCAGTATAAACGCTTACCTTCTTGCGGTCGCGTCCTACGCGCTCAAATCTAACTGTTCCGTCAACCTTTGCGAAAAGTGTATTATCGGAACCCATACCAACGCCTTCACCTGGGTGAATGTGTGTACCTCTCTGACGAACAAGGATGTTGCCGGCAACTACTGCCTGACCATCTGCTCTTTTAACACCAAGACGCTTGGATTCTGAATCACGACCGTTCTTGGTGGAGCCCATACCCTTTTTATGTGCCATATTGATTACACCTCCGTTAAATTAAATATAACTGTTTTGGGATAAGAACTTATGCCTTGATAGCGTCGATTCTTACCTTTGTGTAAGGCTGTCTGTGACCCTGCTTCTTGTGAGAAGAGCCCTTCTTAGGCTTGTAAGTGAAAACAGTGATCTTCTTTGACTTGCCGTTCTTAAGAACCTTTGCCTCTACTGCTGCACCGTCAACGTATGGAGCACCAACTACGAGACCGCTGTCCTTACCAACTGCGATAACCTTGTCAAAGCTTACAGAATCATCAGCATTAACATCGAGCTTTTCGATGAAGATCTCATCGCCCTCGCAAACCTGATACTGTTTTCCGCCTGTTTCAATAATAGCGTACATTAAAATGGCACCTGCCTTTTCTATAAACTCGCTGTAACAATAGGCGTATGCAAAGCATAACTTCAAAAAAGCCTAAGACATGCGGCTTTATTATTATACCATTGGTAATTTATTTTGTCAAGTCTTTTTTCATTTTCTATAAAAAATTACAAATTTGGCACATTTGCAGCGTTTTTTATATCATTTTATATGCACAAATCACAAACTTAATAATTATTTGTTATTTTTGACACAAAATAGTAATTTATTTGTTTAAAAATATGCTAAAATATAAATAATACTCATACTCTCGGAGGCAAAACCTATGGCAAAAGACAAAGCTGCTAAAGAAAAAGTCGTAAAAGAAAAAACTGAAAAGGAAAACATTGTAAAAGAAAAAGGATCCGAAAAAAAATCCAAAAACATGGCTCCTGCCGAAGTTAACCCAATTTCGATGCTTGAAAAGCGCATAAAAATCGAACTTCAAAACCTTTTATTCGGAACAACCGAAAAAAAGCTTATGGTTTCAGATGATTTTCTGAATAAGATGACTAAAAAATATATATCAAAAAGAATGAAGATAATCAATACCGCATTCTCAAATCTAAACATAACACGTTCTGCTGTTTTTTTCTTCAAGAATACATCGGAGATCGAAAAATACATAGAAGACCTTATTGTTCTCGAAAAATACTATCCGTTCAAGAATCCTGTTCCCAGTATCTATAAGCGCAATTATCTTGCACATAAGCCGGCAGCGATCACCGGGATGATAAATCGATGCTGTAAAGCTGCGCTCCAGAAATATCCTCTGAATGACAACACTCCGACCGAGGAAATAAATCCTGTTGCTTTGGATTATTATGAACAGGTCATCAACGAAATGCTCACTCAAAAAGACAACTATTCGGAAAAAGATATGGAAATGATCAATTCATTCTACATCCGTACCCACGGTGAGCAAACGGAAGCGGAATCAACCGAACCGTTGCCCTCGGAGAAGAATGATATACCGAATGAAGATAATATCGGAGATCAGAGTGAATTCTCACTGGATCTTGATGGCAATGATATATAAAACATTTAAGTACAGCTATGATTCGACATAAGCTGTACTTTTTTTATTTGTTCAGCATACGACTGTATATTTCATCGCGTGAAGAAAGCTGTTCCTTGGCAGCTTCAAGCGTTGAGCCTGTAATGTTGTCACCGCCTATTATTCTTGCTATCTCCCCTGCCCTTGCTTCATCATCAAGCAAAGCTACCTCGGTGAAGGTTCTGTTATTCTTTGTTTTTTTCTCGATAAAAAGATGGCTGTCCGCCATTACAGCAATTTGCGAAAGATGTGTAACGCACAATACCTGTCGGTTTCTGGATATTTCACGAAGCTTGACACCTATCTTCTGCGCCGCTTTGCCGCTTACGCCTGTATCTATCTCGTCAAATATCATTGTAGGAACATCATCTTTTTCTGCCGTAACATTTTTTATCGCAAGCATTATACGGGAAAGCTCACCGCCCGAAGCTATCTTTGCTATAGACTTCGGAGGTTCGCCCGCATTTACGGAAATAAGTATTTCCATCGAGTCCATTCCGGAGCTTGTGAGCTTTCCGAGTTTCTGGGATATTTCAAGCTTGACATTTGGCATATCAAGAAATTTCAACTCGTTTTCAATTTTGGAAGAAAGCAGATCTGCTGCCTCTCTGCGCTTTTGAGAAAGAGTTTTAGCCTTTGCGCTGACTTCTTTCAAAAGTTCAGTTCTTTCGGCAGTCAGCCTTTTTATTTCTTCTGTGTTATCAATAAGTTCGGCAGCTTCATTCTGCGCCAAAGTGTATTTTTCGATCACATCCTTCAGTTCGGGGCCGTATTTTTTCTTTATTGATATCAAAGTATCTCTTCTGTTGTCAAGATACGACAAACGACCTTCATCAACATCAATACGGTCATTCAGATCCTTGATCTGATCCGAAATATCAGAGGCTTCGATCTTTAAGCTTTCAAGTCTTGAGCAAATCTCATCAAGCGAGGGCATAATATCGGAATAGCGCTTTATGGCGGCAATAATATCCGTGATAACACCGCAGATACCATCATTGTCATCATCGCCCGAAAGCTCCTCCGATGCAGAAGATAAAGCTTTTGAAATAACGCTGCTGTTGCTAATAACAGTAAATTCATTATCTATTTTTTCGTCTTCATTCTCGTCCGATATCTGTGCTTCCTTTATTTCGTTGGTCATTACTCTTAATGCTTCAAGACGCGTCAGTTTTTCCGATTCATTATCGGATAGCTTTTTTATTGTTCGGGAAATACTCTGCAGTTTGTGAAAGCTGTCCCGATAATCCTCTATCTCACTGCGGATCCCTGCAAAATTATCAACTATATCAATATGTTTTTCAGGATACATAAGTATTCGGTTATCATGCTGACCGTGGACATCTATTAGTGTGGTGCCGATCTCCTTTAAAACAGAAACCGATGAAGTGCGCGAATTAATGCGTACGCCGCTTCCGCCGTCAGATAAGATCGTTCTTGTAATCAGCAGTTCATCATCCGAATGATCAATACCCAATTCATCAAGCTTTTCATTCGTTTCATCTGAAAGACCTTTGAACAGCGCAGTTACCGAAGCCTTATCACATCCCGAACGAACAATATCCTTGCTCACTCTTTTTCCGAGAACAGCATTTATTCCATTGATAAGAATGGATTTACCTGCACCGGTTTCACCGGTAAAAACATTGAAATCATCGGAAAAAGGTATGACTGCATGTTCAATTACAGCAAGATTTTCAATACAAAGCTCACAAAGCATAAAAAACTTCCTCTGTTTTACAATATCATATCACGAAGGTTTTCGCAAAGTTCTGCGGCTGCCTTTTCACTTGGCATAAGTGCAAAAATTGTATCA
Organism: Oscillospiraceae bacterium; assembly: GCA_051881815.1. Lineage (GTDB taxonomy): Bacteria > Bacillota > Clostridia > Oscillospirales > Ruminococcaceae > UMGS363. The sequence goes on from JBJEQP010000075.1 coordinate 24,944, forward strand.
TCTCCTGCGATCGTTCCGACAATGCCGATACAGTCCATCTTATCAAGTGTTGCACAAGCAGCCTGAGCCATACCTGTATGACATTTCATAACGACTGTATTCATCGCATACACGATATCCCGAACGGAATCCCTAAGTATAGGCGGACATTCCATAATATCTTTGAGCGGAGCAACGTATTTATAAACTCCGGCTGCTTCTTTTTTTAGATTCAGTTCATTTATATCTCTTGAAAGCGTTGCTTGGGTAACGTTTATACCTTGTTTTTCAAGATGTTCTTTAAGCATCTCCTGCGTAGAGATCTGATTTTTTGAAATGATCTCTATAATAATATTCTGACGTTCTTTTTTTACCATAAATCCTCCGTATAGCTTATTTAATAGGATTCATAAGCTTGTTGTTCACGGCATCAAAGAATGAATTTCCTTTAATGTCTATAAGCCGCAGCCTTTTGTTTGATCTTGAAACAACAAGATGATCTTCTTTTCCGAAGCGGCATTCAAATTTACCGTCAACCGAAAAATATATTTCATTATCATCGTTTGAAAAATGACATATCTCAAGACGTCTGTCAGCTGTAAAAAGCATAGGTCTTGACGATAAAGAATGTGGACACACGGGTGTCATCTGGATCGTTTCCATAAGCGGTTCAACTATAGGCCCGCCTGCAGATAACGCATAAGCGGTCGATCCTGTCGGTGTTGAGAAAACAACGCCGTCAGAACGCAAAGAGCTTACCACGATACCGTCCGTTGATATCTCATAGCTGCACAGATTTGAACATGATCCTGCAACAACAACATCATTAAGAGCAGTATAATTTGAGATCATCGTATTTTCATGCATAAGGACAACATCAAGCATCATCCTTGATTCAATTTTATAATCGTGTGTTTTCAGACGGGAGATGTTGTCCAGTTCATCAATTTCCATAGACGCCATAAACCCAAGATGTCCTGTATTAACACCGAGCAGCGGCTTATCATATTCAGAAGCATAATGCGATGCTTTAAGAATAGTTCCGTCGCCGCCGATCGCAATCACAGCTTCACATTCTGCCGTGATCTTGTCCATTTCGCCGTAATTTATAAAGCTTTCCCCTGAAAAATCCTTCTTATATTCGATATCAGTGTAAATATTTATACCAAGTTCATGAAGCTTCAAACAAAGCTTTTGCGCCGTAGGCAGCGCATTAGGTTTTGTAAAATTCGGGAATAAAACTATATTCATTTAAGTTTTGTCCTTTCTGCGAACATTTAGGAAAGCTTCATCAATGATACTCTCTATATCAATACAATAAGTTCTGCCGTCGCTGCGAACGATGTATGAAAGATATTCAATGTTGCCGTCACCGCCGCTTATAGGTGAAAAGTCAAGTGCCTTTACAGCAAGCCCGTTCTGTGAAAAAAACACTGTCAGCTCATTCAAAACACGAAGATGAACTTTTCTGTCCTTGACAATACCGTTTTTGCCTATATCGGATTTTCCTGCCTCAAACTGCGGTTTTATCAGAACAGCGGCCATACTGCCATCCTTCATAAATTCGGAAAGCTTCGGAATTATCTTTTTCAGCGAAACGAATGAAACATCTACGCTGAAGAAATTGGGATAAGGATCAAAATTCTCGGGAAAAAGTTCTGTGAAATTTGTCTTTTCCATATTGCATACACGTTTGTCAGCGCATAGCTTTTCATCAAGCTGACCGTGACCAACATCAACAGCATAAACGTACTCTGCACCATTTTGAAGCATACAATCAGTAAAACCACCCGTAGATGCCCCGATATCCATACATATCTTACCGTTAAGATCAATACCGAATACATCAACAGCTTTTTCAAGCTTCAAGCCGCCTCTGCCAACATATTTCAGAACTGCACCTCTGAACTCAACATTATCATCATCCGTTACCTCAACAGACGGTTTAAAAACAGCTCTTCCGTTTATGAAAACATCACCGTTTTTTATATGTTCTTTTGCTCTCTCACGGCTCTTTACTATTTTATTTTCAACAAGATAACAATCAATTCTCAATATTCTTCACCATATTACCGATAGTTTCCGTCATTGATTTTTTATCCATTTTAAAACGTTCCATCGTCTGTTCTATGCTTTCGTTCGGAATAAATCCGCTTGCAGCTGCGATCTCATAGGAACCCTTATAACCCATATCAAAAAGCTTCACAAGCAATTGTTCGGCAATTCCGTTTTTCCTGCTGCTTTCCTCATAGAAAATTATTTGCTTGTAGTTCATACAGATCAGCGCCGCTTCATCTTCGATCGGAAAGATTTTCACAAGCTTTAAAATGTCAAAATCTCCGGCATCACCGCTGCGGCTGATCTCCAGAACACGCTCAAACATTCTGCCGAACGTTATAACAAGACAATTGCTGTCAAAAGTAATATGGCAGAATGTATCCGTATCATACCTGTTATCGGGTATACCAAAGCTTTCATTTCCTTTCGGATATCTAACCGCTGCAAAACCGCTCTGATCATAGATAGCCGTTTTCAAACAAAGCTTCTGTTCCGAATAATTTGACGGGGAATAAATAGCAGCATTTGGTATTCCCGTGAGCATCGGAATATCGAAAATTCCCTGATGCGTTTCACCGTCTTCACCGATAAATCCTGATCTGTCCACAGCAAGAACTATGTGAGTGTTATCTATCGCAACATCATGAATGATCTCATCATACGCTCTCTGCAAAAAGCTTGAATAAACAGCAAAAACAGGTATCTTCCCCTGTTTAGCCAGACCTGCTGAGAATGTTACAGCGTGTTCTTCTGCAATTCCGACATCAAAGAAGCGCTTCGGAAAACTTGCGGAAAAATACTGCAGACCTGTTCCATACTTCATCGCAGCCGTCACAGCACATATCCTATCATCCGTTTCGGCAAACTCACAAAGAGCTCTTCCGAAGTTTTCCGAAAAGCTGTCATGATTTGAATTATCGGGATTATTCTTGGAATATCCGCTGCTTGGGATGCTGTGAAATGCCCCGGGATTTTTTTCGGCAGGCATAAAACCTTTACCTTTAACAGTATTAACGTGAATGAATACAGGCTTATCTATCCTGCGAGCCATTCGGAGCGTTTCTTCTATTTCCTCTATGTTATGTCCGTCAACAGGACCAAGATATACAAAACCGAGATCTTCAAACATAGTTGAGTGATAAAGAACATTTTTTAAAGCTGATTTAGAAGAAAGGATTACATTTTTTATCGGTTTACCTACAACAGGTGTCTTGTCGAGTGTATGTTCAATTGTCTTTTTTATATCAAGATAACGCTGATTTCCTCTTATTGAGGTAAGGTATTTTGCAAGCGCACCAACATTCTTTGAAATAGACATATCATTATGATTAAGAATAACTATTAAATTAGCTGCGCTTTTTCCTGCATTGTTAAGCCCCTCATAGGCAAGACCGCCTGTGAACGCTCCGTCACCGATTATTGCAACAGCACGATGTGCTGTATCACCGTCCATGCGCATTGCCTCCGCCATGCCAAGAGCTGCGGAAATAGAATTACTGCTGTGACCGCTCACAAAAGCATCATGTTCCGATTCATTCGGACGAATAAATCCTGATATTCCGCCCTTTTTGCGAAGCGTGGAGAATTTGTCATATCTTCCTGTAAGAAGCTTGTGTGCATAAGCCTGATGTCCGACATCCCAGACAAGCTTATCCTTGGGAGAATCAAAAACTCTGTGCAGTGCGACCGTAAGTTCAACCGTTCCGAGATTAGAAGCAAGATGACCTCCGTTTTTTAGAACATTTTTAATAATACAGCGCCGTATATCTTTACAAAGTTCAACGCACTCCGAATGATCCAGTTTTTTCAGATCGCCCGGAAGCTCAAGATCTTTGAGTTTTATTTCACTTTTTTTCAAAACATCCTCCGCCTTATATCTCAACAGGCATGATCAATGCAACAACAATGCCAAGAATTACTCCTCCGAGAACCTCAAATGGAGTATGGCCGAGATATTCTTTAAAATCCTTTTGTTTTTTAGGTTTCTTGGAAGGCTTTGTATCATAATTTGGGATCTCTATGCCCTCCTCGTTAAAATACTTGTTCATACGGTTAAGCTGATGAGCGTGAAGACCTGCGGCACGTCTTACTCCCATCGCATCGTACATAACAATAAGTGCAACGATCAGCATAAGTGCAAATTCAACTGATTGCGGACCGCACAGACGATATGTTGCCACAGATGCGGAGCATACCAATGAAGAATGTGAGCTCGGCATACCGCCCGAGCCTATAAGACGTTCAGCCTTAAAAGTTTTGTTCCTTATTGCATGAATGATTGTTTTTATGATCTGCGCTGCACACCATGAAATAACTGCTGCAGCAAGTGTATAGTTATAATACATCGACAATTCAGATCCCATCCCTTCATTTTATTTCTTGACTTATTTATTTCTTTCCAAAAGATAAGCGCTTATTTCCTTTAAAAACCAAACATCATCAAAATCCGACAATGCGAACATTGCATCATCTGTGAGCTTTTCGGCAAATTGCTGTGAAGTCTTGACACCGCTTCTTGCAGCAAAAGTATTTTTTCCGTTTGAAGAATCGCTTCCGACAGGTTTTCCAAGCTCTTTTTCATCACCTATAATATCAAGCAGATCATCAACGATCTGAAATGCAAGTCCAAGACATTCTCCGAATTTTCCTGCCGCAGCAATCTTATCATAAGACTCTGCACATATACAGCCCATTTCACAAGCAGCCGAAATAAGCGCACCGGTTTTCAAGCGATACATCTCAAGCAGGCTTTCCGAATCTGTGAGTTCACTCTGACAATTCGTATCAATGACCTGTCCGCCGATCATTCCCTGAACTCCGACAGCCTTTGTAAGACAGCGTATAAGCCGAACCTTAACAGCATCGGACAGCCTTTCATCGTCTGAAATAATCTCAAACGCTTTGTTTTGCAAAGCATCCCCTGCAAGCAGTGCTGTCGCTTCGCCAAAGGCCTTGTGACAAGATGGCTTCCCGCGTCTGAAATCATCATCATCCATACATGGAAGATCATCGTGAATGAGTGAAAATGCGTGTATCATCTCGATAGCACAAGCTGCAGAAAGTCCGTCAGCAATATTACCGCCGCATATTCTGCAGAATTCCATGGCAAGAACAGCACGGACTCGCTTACCGCCTGCCGAAAGAGTGTACCACATTGCTTCGGCGATCTCTTTCTGCAAACCGCAGCCCCTTAATTCTTTTTCTTTGTATTTTTCAAGCTCCGAATTGACTTTTTCGATATATTCATCAAGTCTGACCTTGTTTTCAGCTGATATACCGCTGATATTCGGCATAAAAACTCCCCTTATTATTCGTTGTCAACTGTGACAAGCATTTCAGCTTTGTCAAGCTCCTTTTTGCAGCCATCAATAAGCTTTGCGCCTTCTTTATAAAGCTTTATTGAATCATCAAGTGAGATGTCGTTATCCTCAAGTGCCGATATGATCTCGTCTATTCGTTTTATGGATTCTTCAAACTTCATTTTCTGCCCTTTCATTTTACAATTGCTTCGACTTCACCATCATGAAGCTTAACAGAAATATTATCTCCCGTTTTAAGCTCCAATGAAGAGTGAACAAGCTTATCATCTTTGTAAACAAGAGAATATCCTCTCATCATTATCTTTATAGGACTTAAATTATCAAGTGCAGATATCTTTGCATTGAGTGCCGCACTTTTTAATTCGGTTTTTATCTTCAATAGCTCTTGAAGCCGATGTTTTCTCTCGTCCAGTATCTTCCTTGAATTCTCTATACGATTTTCAGGTTTAGCTGAAACAAGTGATCTTTCACGATTTGAAAGCTGTAAGCGAAGAAATACTGTTTTATCAATGAGTCTTTTTTCAAGTACCTTCTGTGAAGCATTCAAGAAGTTTATCAGTGATGAAAGCTCAGGCACTGCAAGTTCTGCAGCGGCTGACGGTGTGGGAGCACGAAGATCAGCGGCAAAATCAGCTATTGTTGTATCAGTTTCATGTCCGACAGCGGATATTACGGGCGTTTCACAGTTAAATATCGTCCTTGCAACGCTTTCACTGTTAAATGCCATAAGATCTTCGAGCGACCCTCCGCCTCTTCCGACAATTATAATGTCATTTTCGGAAACGTCAGCTCGTTTCAATGCTGAACAAATACTTTCCGGGGCATTTGCACCCTGAACAAGGCAGGGATATATAACTATTTCCGCTATCGGATAACGCCGTGATATGATATTTAGCATATCCTGAAGCGCCGCAGCTTCGATAGAAGTAACTATGCCTATTTTTGTCGGAAATTCCGGAAGAGGTTTCTTTAAGCTCTCATCAAAAAGCCCCTCTGCGGAAAGCCGTTCTTTAAGCTGCTCAAAAGCAATATAAAGCGCCCCAATTCCATCAGGCTGCATATCATTTACATAAAGCTGATAAACTCCGTCACGCTCAAATACCTGAACATTTGCAGAAATTATAACTTTCATTCCGGATGAAGGAACAAAATTGAGCCGTGAAGCTGCACTTGCAAACATCACAGCTTTGATCGAGCTTGTACTGTCTTTAAGTGTAAAGTACAAATGTCCCGACTTGGCATGATTGGTGAAATTTGATATTTCGCCGCTTATAAGTATCCCTTTCAGCTGTTTATCCTCTTTCATTCTGAAAGCGATATACCTGTTAAGCTGACTTACAGTAAGCAAACTGCTCATAATGCTTTCTCCTTGATCGCCGCAAAGACAGCCGTTCCTACAGCATTATCGCAGGAAAAATCGGGTTCGGCAAAAAATGCGCTATACTTTTGCAAAAGCTTATCCCGGATAAGCTTATCGGACATTACTCCGCCTGCATATACTATCGGGATATTACCGCAGCTTTCCAATGCAAATTCTGTCATTGCATAAATTGTCGAAAAGATAAAGCTCAAACAATAATTTGCTATATCTTCTTTCTTCTCGCCGTCTTCGAGCATTTTTCGGCACTTGTTTTCAAGCCCCGATAAACAGCAATCGCCATTTTTCAGCGTAGGCTTAGGCTTGTATTTCTTATCACTTTTTGCAGCAAGCTTTTCAAGCTCCTTGCCGCATGGAAATTTCAATCCAAGCATCAATCCTGCACGGTCGATCGCTTGTCCTGCCTTGATATCAAGCGAAGAACCTATCTCCGTTATATCAAATACACTTTCCTTATTCGGAGTGACAAGCAAACAATCGGTCGTTCCACCGCTGACATGAAAGGCAATGAATCTCTCATTTAAAAGACCAAGCTTATTCGAGGAAAAAAGCGCTGCAAGTATGTGTCCTATCTGGTGTGAAGTTTTATGAACAGGTATCTTGTTCACGGCACCGAGCGACTCCGCCAGACCCTCACCGCATAGAAAACACGGCATATAAGATCCTTCGATATTTCGTGGACGAACGGAAACACCTACAGCTTCCGGCATTATCTGCATATTCTCAAATAGCTTTGAAACCATTTCAGGAAGCTGTTTTGTGTGATGAAAAACAGCATCGCTCTGACGCAGACCAAGCTCCCCTTCTTTAACCGGAAGAAGTTTCTTATACTGCACCGCTTCCATCGTATCTGTACTGACCAGAGCTGCGGAAGTTGTATAGTTACTGGTATCTAATCCGAGATAAACCGGCATTACTCTACTGCGCCTTCCTTGTTTTCAATTCCCTTTGCAACAACTCCGAGAACACCGTTGATGAACTTAACATCGGGAGTATATGTGAATTTCTTTGCAAGCAGTACAGCTTCGCTTATCGCAACATTGGTAGGAACTTTTTCATCATAAAGCATCTCATATATTGCAATACGAAGAACAGCAATACTTACCTTCGGGATTCGTGAGAACTGACGCTTTTCGCTGTTAGCTGCAATGATCTCATCTATCTCCGCCGCCTTTTCGTTAACAGCGGCAAAAAGCTTTTCGCACTCCTCATCCATTTCAAACTCATCTACCTCATAAGCCGCATCGATAATAGCATCGACGGGATCATCGGTAAAAAGCTTTTCAAATGTCAGAAGAAAAGCTGCCTCTCTGATTTCACTTCTTTTCAAAATTTTCAAATCCTTTCATTTTATGTACAGCAAAGCAAGCCCTATATCAGCTATACTGAAAAGAGCTTGCTTTACATATTACTTTTCATTATCAAATGATATCCCGTCAACAATGACATTAACCTTATTAACTATAATTCCTGTCATATTCTGGATATCATTCTTAACCTTGCTCTGTATTTTCTCGGCAACATGCTTTACCTTGCTGCTGTAAGCAACAATAACATTCACAGTGACCTCGATCGAGCCGCTTTCACCTGTGATAGCAATGGCAGAACCATTCTTTTTATCAAAAATGCTGCTGAAATTTATTCTGCTGTTTGTTATGCCGCTCACGCCCTCAACGGACTTGACCGCTAATTCAACTATTTTGGAAACAACATCTTCCGAGATCTTGATGGTGTTTGTCTGAGTGTCATTGATCTTATCCATTTGATAAACCTCCTCGCCGAATTGGCTGACGATCTATCAGGATAATTCTCAAGGTCAGCCATCTGAAAATATCTATGCCATTATATTATAGCAGATATTTTCAAAAAGTACAACTACTTTACCTCAAAAATTCTAATATTTTCTGCGGGAATTGTAACCTCTGTTAACAAAATATCCTTAATTTGAGCAGCTTGTGCAGCTTCAAGTCCCTCCGACTTTACAACAATATTAGCCGTGCTGTCATTGAGATAAACAACACAATCGCTGAATCCCTGCGCTTTGATGAGATTTTCGATCTTACTTTCACTCTCGGAAAGCTTTGAAAGCGTAATTGATTCATTTGTATAAGTTGCTGTTTCCTCATCGGAAAGGTCGCCGCCGTTAAGTATCACAGAAAGAGTTTCCACTGCTTCATCTCTGCTTGTCATACGGCTTAAACGAACCTGCGCAAAATAGTCACTTGCACCCTCTGCGCTTACAAAAGCAGCGTCACCGTAATTTGCCGAATCAGCGGCCTGTGCATCGCTGTTCATAACATTTTGAGCAATTTCATCATCTGATGACGACAACGCATAGTTCATATATACTGCAATGCCGAGTATAAGTGTTAGACACGCAAGTATGATCTGCTTTTTTCCGATAATTAAATTCAGTCTTTTCATTGTTATATGCCTCCTGTTATTTCATTTCAGCAACATATACTCTGCTGCTTGGAATTTTTAGCGCGGTCGATACCGCCTTGTACACTTTTTCACATATCTTCGGATCATCCCCTCCCTCACATACGATCACAATACCGCTTATCTCGGGTACCTTAACCTTTTTTACCAGCGCCTCCTTTGAAGATCCGCTGTCAATAATAACAATTTCATTTTCCGTGCTGCTTGTACCCTGCTTGTATTTTTCAGCAAAAACATATTCCTCTGTTGAAGAAACATTGACAAGCACCTTTGCCTTGCCGACACCTTCGATGGACATAAGTATCTCCGAAAGGCGGCTTTCCGTACATTCAATAAATGTATCTGCGGTCTGAAACTCAATATCGGTATCACTGACAGTTTTCTTATCCTTATCATCCGAAAAATCAGCAAAAACTATCATTATCATCATAATAAGTCCTGCCGATATAAGTAATTTCGGGAAAATCGGTTTTTCAGAAAACTCCTTTAGGCGTTTCAGGATCTCATCCTTTTTCATTCTATAAACTCCTCGATTTTTACAAGTGTATCTTCCCCTGTTTCTTGTTTAACTATGTCAACTGCCTCAGCTCCCTGTGTTGCATTCTCTGCAGCGATTTTTACCTCATTAATAGATATGCTGCCGCTTTCGGAAATATTAATACTTGTCTTGATTTCTTTCACTTCAATGTTATTCTCTGCAAGTATATCATATAACCTGCTGCTTATGTTTCTCTCGACAGAACCCTTAAAATATTCAAGAGTTTTATCAGTGCTTGTAGAAATATTTTCATTTATTACATCAACACTTTCGGTCGTATCGGAAATTTTTTCTATGCTGCTTATTAAAGGTTTTGAAAGCGTTAAAACAAAAATCAGCGCAAAGATCATCCTCATCTGTTTCGCATATTTTTCCGAAGGGTAAACCGATTCAAAAATATTCATCACCACAGCCAGCATTCCTGCCGATATAATTACAAGCTGTATTTCGTTCATATTCATCTCCATTTAAGATACATCAAGTCCCGTCATCATCATTACCGCTGTCGAAATTATCAGCATCATACCAAAGCAAACCAGAAGGCTTATCACCATTGAAAGCACCGATGATGAATTGTGCAGCAAAGTTTTTATTCCTTTTATCCCGAACATACCGCTTATGATCTCTGCTATGCAGAATGAGAGCTTTACAAGTACTACTTCAACAAGCGCAGGAGCAACCGAAACAAAAATGACCGCTATTCCGAAAAAGCCTACACCGCCTCTTAATATGCCAAGACTTGCTTTCAGTGTAGTATAAGCATCAGCAACAGCACCGCCTATTACGGGTATGCAGTTTGAAGCAAGATACTTTGCAGCCTTTACTCCGATCGTATCTGCAGATGCTCCGATAATGCTTTGCAAAGAAAGCAAGCCGATGAAAACAGTCATTATCAATCCAAGTATGACCTTTACAGCCTTGCTTATCATGTCCGTAATGCTTGCTATATCAAAAGCTCCATTGATAGATTGAATTATTCCAAGCGCAGTGCATATTGAAACCAACGGCATAAGATAGTTTGCCGCAGCCACAGTTACGAAATCGGAAAATATGACCATTACCGCACTGTACGCAGATGCAGAAGTTATACATCCCGATGAAGCCATTATTCCTGAAAAAACAGGAATATACGAAGTCACAAAGTCACTTCCGCTGTAAAGCGTGTCCGATGCAGTTTTTACACATTTTACGATCGGATCGGAGATGATACCTACGGCTATAAGAACACATACTGTCCCATAAACGCTTGACACCGGCTTATTATCAATGCAGCTCCCGAAATTTTCAACTATCGACCCTGCAATTATGACTGCAAACAGCATAACAAGCAGTCGAAGCGGATATTTGATCTTATCCTTGACTTGTCCTGCCATAAACTCTATCACATCGGATGGACTGATCTCCTTGACCGCATCGACATTATCCGCAGAAATTCCTTTGTCAGCTATATAATTTTCCGCATCATAAGGAACATTTTCATCTAAAGCCGAAATATCCACGCCTATTTCTGAAGCAAGATCATCCTCGGCATAAACAGGAATAAAAAGAAATAACATAAGCGCAAATACCAACGGTACCGTGAAAGCAATTTTTTTCATATTTTCACCGTCTTTCTTATGTTCCCGAAAACGAAATAATGATCTCAACTGCCTGTTCAAAAAGAGGAATAGCCGTTACCATCAATCCGACCCTGCCTGCAAGCTCCGCCTGTGAAGCAAGAAGGTTTTCTCCGCTGTCCTTGCAGATATCTGCCGCAAACTGCGATATATAGCATATTCCCGTTGCTTTAAAAAGAATATTCAAATGATCGGAGTCCGCATCGGAACGTTCAAATATTTCCCGTATGCTTTCGATCAGCGGCGAGATATACACAAATATAAACGAAAGAATCATTACTGCCGCAGCGGTCCTGACATATAACGAATATTCATGTGAATTTCTGTCAAAAAGCCTGCATATAACTGTTGATACAATACAAATTGACGCTATTTTCACGATATCCATATTTCAGAACCCAAAAACAGATTTAACCGTTTCAAATAAAGACGCTATTTCGTCAATTATCACTAACAGAACCACAATAAGTCCTGCGATAGTCACTATAAGACCGTATTCTTCACGTTCCGATTTTTTCAGAATCATATTTAACACTGCAACAATGATCCCAACACCTGCTATTTTGAAAATAATATCAAGATCCATTTTTCCCTCCGTGATCAGATGAACATTATCACAATAAACGCTCCGCCAAGGACTCCAAGCGAACGGTAAAGCTTTGATTTTCTGCAATAATCCCCATCAGCTGATCTTATCATTTTTTCTATCTCAAGCTTCTCATATCTGATTGAATTCAACTGTCCGCTGACATCACTTTTCCCAAGCTTTCTGCCTATGTCTTTTATGAACTCTATCTCCTCATTGGTCAGAAAATTATACCGCTGACACTCAACTGAATTTTCCCAAAGAGAGCCAAAATCAGTGTACATAATCATTTTATCGGATATATTTCGTAAAAATCCAAGCTCCGAAAGCCGTTTGTTTGCCGTAAGATACGTTATTATTTCATTCACTTCGGCTGATTCAAATTCTATTTTAAGCTGAATTTCTTCAAGCATATATGCAACGTTACTCAGAAAACGGCTTTTCTGCTTTAATCTTTCGGAAAAATATATACCCATCAAAGTACATATCACCATTATGAGGATCATAAGTACATTTTTCATAATTCATCCGTCCTGTGTATTATCGGTTTCTGTCCCGGAAGCGTCCCCAGCATCACAATATAATCGAAGCGTGACCAGAACGGCAGCTTTCGCTTTATTTCATCCAATGATGATGCATGAATTGATGCGCATATCCTGATACCGCAGTTCATTGCGTGTTCCATATATCCGAATTCATTCCGTGAGCCTGCTTCGTCAAATACTATAATTTCGGGTGACATCACTCGCACAGCCATTTCAAGACCTTCAGTTTTTGAATATCCATCAAATACATCTGTATTCAATCCCACATCATTCTGTGGGATCCCCATATATACAGCCGCTATTTCCGAACGTTCATCAATAACCGATACCTTGTACCTGTTTCCAAGGATCCTGCAAAGATCACGCAGGATCGTTGTCTTTCCGCTTGAAGGCAAACCTGCTATAAGAACGCTCTTTGCTCCTGCGCAGAAAACCTTGTTAAATATTTCTTCACCCGAACCAATGACCTCACGACTTATTCTGACATTAAAACCGCTTATATTTTTTATATTGGAAATCTTCCCGTCACGAAATACAGCTGTTCCGCACAAACCTACACGATGTCCGCCTGATAGTGTAATAAATCCGCTGCAGATATCCTCCTGAAAAGAATGTACCGAATTTCTGCATATCGCATAAAAAAAACTGTCAGTTTCCGACGAAGAAAGCTTAACGCAGCTGCTGTCAGGTACTCTTGTGATCTGTTTCTTTGCATCAATAAAAAGCATATCGGAATTCTGCATCAAAATGATCGGCTTCTCACGCCGCAGACGAATCTCTGTCAATTCCGCACCACATTCTATGATAGGTGCTCTTAACCATTCCGGGAAATATTGAAGCAAGCTGTGTATTTTTTCAATCACTTCCATAATAAAAATCAAACTTCCTTTCATTTTTTATCTGATAAATAATATGTCATCAAGGACAAGTATAGAACAAAAAAAGCTTTCAGAAGATTCGACTTCCGAAAGCTTTTTGATAAATATTAAGGAAATACTAATTAAATGCTCCGCTTATCTGATTTATTCCTCTACCCAGATCTGTTCAGTTTCATGACCCTTTGGACGTCCCATAAGATTTTTGAGCGCTGTCTTCGGATCAAGACCGTTAAAGAGTACATTGTAGCACTGCTCTGTAATCGGCATAACGACACCTACGCTCTGTGAAAGCTCATAAGCGACCTTTGTACAGGTGTAACCTTCGACCGTGCCGATCTTTTCAACTGCCTCATCCGGAGATATTCCTTGTCCTATAAGGATACCTGCCCGTCGGTTTCTGCTGTGCATACTTGTACAGGTAACAATAAGATCTCCAATTCCGCTCAAACCTGCAAATGTATCTCTTTTTCCGCCCAGCTTTACACCAAGACGGGCAATCTCGGTTATTCCTCGTGTCATAAGTGCAGCCTTTGTATTATCACCGAATCCCATTCCATCGCAAATTCCTGCACATAAAGCAATAATGTTTTTTAGAGAGCCGCCAAGCTCGGAACCTACAACATCATCATTAATATATACCCTGAATGCATTATTTGACATAACGGACTGTATATAATCGGAATATTTGGAATCATCGGATGCAACAACAACTGTTGTCGGCATTCCTACTCCGACTTCCTCTGCGTGAGAAGGACCTGTAAGAATGACTATCGGGGAATTCGGTAGTTCTTCATGAAGCACTTCACTCATTCTTTTAAAAGTCTTATCTTCAAGACCTTTGCTTGTGTTAAGGATCACAGTTTTGGGAGAAACAAAAGGAGCAGCCTGTTTTGCTACACTTCTAACAAAGCCTGTCGGAACCCCAAAGATCACTACATCGCTGTCGGAAACAGTTGAAATATCCGATGTGAGTGTAATAGAATCGTTTATTTTAACTCCGGGCAGCTTCTTTTTGTTTTCACCGTCACGCTTGATATCTTCGATCTCACTTTCAAATGCAGACCAGACATTTACGCTGTGGTCGTTCTTGTCAAGCATTGCAGCAAGTGAAAGACCAAATCCACCCATACCAAGAATTGTAAACTTTGCCATTATGTATTCCTCCGATCACTCTTTCGTTTTGTTGAAACTGAATTTATTTTCTGTACCATCTTTAAGACGCTTGATATTTGCCTTGTGCAGATAATAGCAAAAAAGGGATAATTATCACAAATGTAAGCGGATCGACCACAATAAGAATCGAAGACGAAACAAGAATACCCTTTCCGCCCTTAAATCCGTAATATATTGGAAAAATATGTCCCAATATTGCAAAGAAGCCCGAAATATAGCCTATTGATTTTTCATCGATTATTGAAGGATACCATTCAGGCAGCTCCGTAGGAAAACCGCCTCCGATTATAAGCTTAAAAATCAGGATACTCAACAAAACAGCAATTATTCCCTTTGCAAGATCACCGATTAGAGTAAGCAACGCAGGTATTTTGCCGTAACAGCGAAGCGTATTGGTAAGTCCGGCATTCTTGCTTCCATGCTCACGAATATCTTCACCCATTAAGCAGCGTACAACAATTATCGCCGAATTACAACTGCCTAAAAGATACGAAATCATCATTGTCAACAGCAAACAGATCACTAATTTAATCATAATCAATTTTCCATACTTTAATCATCATCGCGGTTTCTTTCGCGCACAACAAAACGAACCGGAGTACCATCAAGGCCGAAAGTTTGTCTTATCTGATTTTCAATATAACGCTGATAAGAAAAATGGAAAAGGTCAGCTCTGTTCACAAATATAACGAATGTAGGCGGTTTTGTGGACGGCTGCGTCATATAATAGATCTTAAGTCTTCTTCCCTTATCGGAAGGCGGCTGAACTCTCGTTGTGGCATAAGCAAGAACATCATTAAGCATACCTGTGGATATTCTCATACTGTTCTGCATATTAACATTGTTGATCAGGTCAAAAAGCTTGTCAATTCTTAAACCTGTCTTTGCAGAAATAAACACAAAAGGAACATAAGACATAAAGCTGAAATCATCTTCAAGCTTCTTTTTGAATTCGTCCATTGTATTAGTATCTTTTTCAATTGCATCCCACTTATTAATGGCAACAATGCAGCCTTTTCCCTGTTCGTGAGCATATCCTGCTACTTTAGAATCCTGCTCGGTGAAGCCGACCTCCGCATCAATAACAATTACACAGACATCGGAACGGTCAACAGCCATATATGCTCTCAATACGCTGTAATGTTCGATCTTCTCCTGTATTTTTGACTTTTTACGAATACCTGCCGTATCAATAAACACATATTTTCCGTGTTCATTTTCTATAACAGTATCTGTTGCGTCACGGGTCGTTCCTGCAATGTCAGAAACGATGGCTCTCTCCTCACCCGAAACACGATTGATAAGAGAAGATTTTCCGACGTTCGGTTTACCGATAACAGCGACCTTGATGTATTCTTCATCATATTCGGTATTTTCATTTTCAGGGCAATACTCGAAAACCTTATCCAGCATATCACCCGTACCGTGACCGTGTGCAGCAGAAATAGCGATCGGATCTCCCAAGCCAAGATTGTAGAATTCATAGAATTCAACAGGGGGATCACCGATAGAATCGACCTTGTTCACACAAAGAATAACGGGCTTACCGCTTTTCTGAAGCATCTTTGCAACATCATAGTCATTAGCTGTTACTCCTGTCCTTATATCGGTAAGAAATACGATAACATCAGCCTTTTCAATTGCAAGTTCAGCCTGTCTTCGCATCTGTGAAAGGATAATATCGCTGCTGTCAGGCTCGATACCGCCGGTATCAACGATCATAAATTCACGATTTCTCCATTCACATTTAGAATAGATCCTATCTCTTGTAACTCCGGGAGTATCCTCAACAATGGAAATCCTCTGTCCTACGAGCTTATTAAAAAGTGTTGATTTACCGACATTAGGACGGCCAACTATCGCAAGTATAGGTAAAGCCAAAGCTATCATCTCCAATCAAATTATTCATATAAAATAGCATCAAGAAGCTCAAATCCGTCATTATCCACCGGTCTAACAGAAACCCCAAGAGCCTTTTCAACATCAGTAATCCGAAGATCGTCAAGAAAAATATCAGAATCACGCATAAGCATATTTTTGGATATTAGCAGCGTATCTCCAAGTTCTCTTCCTTTTAATTGAGCAATTATATCCTGTGCTGTAATAAGACCTGTGACCGTAATAGTTTCTCCGAAAAAATCGTTTCTGATATTATACACATTACACTTGATATTTTCCCATTTTTCTTCAGCTTGTTTTACGAGTTTAGAAATAAAATCATAAGCCGCAGTGCCCGTTGCAATAGAAACAGTTCTTGATTTAGTCGGATAATCTGCATTTTTTATTGCAGCTTCAAATTCATCAGCAAGCGAGCGAAGCATACCTACACCGTTCTCATACTGACAATAATCCTCATAATAATCACCGTCGGGAAGCTCTCTTTCAGCCGTAATATAAAACTCATCGGCAGGAAAAACAAGTCTTGTTCCGTATTTTTTGAGAAATTCAGCTTGAAAACCTTCAATAAGATCAATTACTTGTCCGGCATTCTCCTTTTTAAACTTTTCAAGCGGATAAAGCTCATCACGGAATTTAGTCAGTCCAACAGGAACAACAGCAACACTTTTTATATTTGGCATCAAAGCACCAAGATCCGTCAGCGTTCTTCGCAGTTCTTCGCCATCATTTATTCCTGGGCAAAGAACGATCTGACAATTCATCGCAATTCCGGCATCAGCAAACTGCTTCAGATATTTAAGCTTTTCACCTGCAAAACGATTATGCATCATCATACATCGAAGCTCCGGATTAGTAGTATGAACCGATATATTAATATTTAAACGCATTTCAATAATGCGGTCAATTTCTTTCTGATCAAGATTTGTGAGGGTAACATAGTTTCCCTGTAAAAATGAAAGGCGCGAATCATCGTCTTTGAAATATAACGTTTCACGCATATTAGGAGGCATCTGATCAATAAAACAAAAAATGCACTTGTTTGTACAGCTTTGTTTTTTATCCATTAAAAATGTTTCAAATTCCAGTCCGAGATCATCATATTCGCTTTTCTCAATGTGGAAAGTCAACCGTCTTCCGCTGCGTTCAACTGTCGCACTGACATTGATTTCAGCCGCATAATACATATAGTCGAGAACATCGCGTATATTATGACCATTGAGCGATATAAGAATATCATTTTCTTTAATCCCCGCATGAAAAGCAGGTGAATTTTTTAAAACGGATTGAATTTTTACTGCCATATTTCTCCTTAAAACAAAAACCGAAGAAGGATAAATCTCCCTCTTCGGTCCAGCAAGCTAATTACGCTTCCTTAGAAATTACTTCTCTACCCTTATAGTATCCGCAATTTTTGCAAACCTTGTGCGGAGATGTAAGTTCACCGCAGTGAGTACATCTGGAAAGTGCAGGAGCCTCCAGTTTCCAAACAGCAGAACGTCTGCTATCACGTCTTGCCTTTGATACCTTTCTCTTTGGTACTGCCATTATTCAGCACCTCCTTATCCTTTAACCTTTACAGTTACATTCATTAAAATTCAAATCCGTTCCGCATACAGGACAAAGACCTTTACAATCCTCCTTGCAGAGCATCTTTGAAGGGAGCTGCAACAGAATATCCTGAATTATAAGCTCGTCCAAATCGAGTGAATCTCCCTCTGTTACGACATATTCATCATTGTCCGTATTTGTTTCACGAACAAGAATATGTTCACATTCAAAAGAAAAACTCTTATTAAACGGTATAAGACACCTGTCACAAACAGCGTCAAGAGTAAAATCAACAATGCAGTTGAGTATAACTACCCCTGCACGGTTATAGACAGAACCCTTAACATTTACGGGGTCAATGAAACTATATTGTTTAATCTCTTTCAGCCTGTCGGAATCAACAGCATAATCCACAATCAGCTTTTCACCGACAATATTATAAAGCTGCTTTAAGTTTAAAACCATAGCACACCCCAAACATAACGAATTACATTATAACACATCATTTATGATATGTCAATAGTTTTTGGAAATTATTTTTTTGAGAATTTAGAAACAGATTCAGGAAGATCAGCAAGTTCTGCAGAAACTGTAAATGTTACATTTACATCATCGCCTGTAAGCTTATCGATCTTGTTAAGTAATGCACCAAGTGCTTCAAAGTCAGCGCCGCCAACCTTAAGAATAGAGTCAATGAAGATCTCCTTTATATCATAGTTGCCTGCAACAAGTCCAGCAACAAGTCCGTAGAAAGCTTCAAAAGAGTAAATGCTGTTAGCGTCTGTATCAACGATTCTTACGCTTGTAGGAATGTCAAATCTGAGCTTTTCGCTCTTGTCAATGCAAACAACATAACCGTCAGACTTCTTGGAAGCCTCGTTAATCATATCAATCAAGATCTTTGTTTTACCTGTACCTTTTTTTCCAGTAATAATTTTTACCATGTGAAAACACTCCGTTCCGCCGTTAGGCTTTTTATTAATATCACGAGTGGAAATCAACGTGATTTTAAACTGTAATTAGTTGAGCTTTGCTTCGAGTTCAGCCTTCATACCTTCATAACCGGGCTTTCCGAGAAGAGCAAACATATTCTTCTTATAGCTTTCAACACCGGGCTGATCAAAAGGATTTACTCCAAGCATATAGCCGTCAATTGCGCAGGACTTCTCGAAGAAATAGATCATATATCCTACGTTATATTCAGTTGTATCATCAAGTTCAAGAACGATATTCGGAACGCCACCCTCTGTATGTGCAAGAACGGTTCCTTCGAGAGCCTTATGATTTACAACAGACATATTCTGATTTGTGAGGAAGTTAAGTCCGTCAAGATTTTCTTCATCGGATTCAAGGAAGAAATCCTTCTGAGGCTTCTTGATATCAACGACAGTTTCAAACATGATCCTTGAACCCTGCTGGATGAACTGACCCATTGAATGGAGATCGGTAGAGAAAGTTGCAGCAGATGGGAAAATACCCTTGTTATCCTTTCCTTCACTCTCGCCGTAAAGCTGCTTATACCATTCAGTCATCATTGTAAAGCTCGGGTCATAGGAAACGAGAAGCTCTATTGACTTATTCTTTGAATAAAGGATATTTCTGATCGCAGCATATTTATAGCAATCATTGTTATCAAAATCCTTGCAGTAATCTTCCTGTGCCTGCTTTGCACCGGCCATAAGAGCATCAATGTCACATCCTGCAACAGCGATCGGAAGAAGACCAACCGGTGTAAGAACAGAAAATCTTCCGCCTACATCATCGGGGATAACAAATGTTTCGTATCCTTCCGTATCAGCGAGTTCCTTGAGAGTGCCCTTTGCCTTATCGGTCGTGCAGAAGATTCTTTCCTTTGCGCCTTCCTTGCCATACTTCTTCTCAACAAGGTTGCGGAATACTCTGAACGCAAGTGCAGGTTCGGTTGTTGTACCGGATTTGGAAATAACATTTACTGCAATATCCTTGCCTTCGCATATTGAAAGGATCGTATTGAGATATGTTGGACTGATATTGTTTCCGACAAAATAAATGTCAGGTGTATCTTTATTGATATCATTATAGAAAGGTGTTTTGAGAAGTTCAATAGCAGCTCTTGCGCCGAGGTACGAACCGCCGATACCGATAACAATAAGAATATCAGAATTGTCCTGGATCTTTTTGGCAGCAGCCTTGATCCTTGCAAATTCTTCCTTATCATAATCTGTAGGGAGATTCAGCCAGCCGAGAAAATCATTTCCAAGACCGGTTTTATCGTGAAGTGTTTTAGCAGCAAGTTCAGCCTGTGCTTTCGCAGCTTCAAGCTCATGAGGAGCAATAAACTTTGACAAATACTTGCAATTAAGTGAAAGTGGCATTTAAACATTCCTCCATATTAATTCCTAAATGTTATTCTACTATAATTTTTGTGAATTTGCAATATTTTTTGCGAACTATAAAGATTTTTTTACAAGTTTTATTCAATACAGCTAAAAAAGCACCATCATTTTTAGCAATTTTGCCACAGCAGAATAAATTGTTTTCTTCTCTGCATTTTCAGCTGCAATAATATCGACCGAAAACAAATATTTATTCTTCCTATAAAATTGAATCTCTCCCACTTTGTCGCCCTTTTTAACAGGCGCATATATCTGTTCGGGCAAAATACATACCGACGAAATGCTGTTTGCTGCTCCTTTTGGAATAACAATATTCCGTATATCGCCAAAAACTACAGGGATCTCTCCCCTAAATGAATCTCTCACGCCGATATACCCGGGAATGTTTTCGGGGATTCCGGGTTTTATTACTATATAATCTGCAAATACGGATCCAAGCTTCGTCTTTGCGCTCGATAACATATCATCCTTGTCATCTGTGCCTAAAATAATAACCCCGAAAGCCTTGTTATCCCTTCTTGCAGCAGCTGCAATACAATGTCCCGAATTTTCGGAATATCCTGCCTTGAACCCAATAATCCCCTCAAATTTCTTTACAAGCTCATTAGAGTTGACAAGTTCTGCTGTTTCATTGCGAACATAATCAAGCCAGGTCGTAAAATATGGCGTAAGAAATTCATATTTCGACAGTTCACATATAAGCTTAGACATATCAGACGCAGTAGAAAGCTGTTTATCATCGTCATAATATCCGCAGCAGTTGGTGAATGATGTATTATTCATACCCAATTCAACTGCTTTGCTGTTCATAGCTTCAACAAACTTTTTTTCAGAACCTGAAACAGTTTCCGCAACAACGACTGAAGCGTCATTGGCATTTCCTATTATTATACCTTTCAAAAGTTCTTCAACGGAAATGCTCTCTCCGGGCATAAGCCATATCTGTGCGCCCTGCATTGAATTTGCATACTCCGAAACCTTAACAACAGTGTCAAGTGAAAGCTCTTTACAGTTGATTTTTTCTGCTGCAAGCAAAATTGTCATCAGCTTGTTCATAGTTCCGACAGGTACGATCTTATCGGCATTCACTTCATCAATAACTGTACCCGATGTAAGCTCAAAAACAATACTGCAATACTCTGATTTTTCTGCAAAAACAGGCACAGCACTTAGAACAGCTAATACAGCCGAAAGAACAAATCCAATCAATTTTTTCATAAGCATCAACTCCATAAGTTTTTTGAATACCTATGCTATTTTATGCTTATTTAAAAATTATAGACATATAAAAACAAAAGTGCCGAGTAAATCGACACTTTTGTTTAAAAAAGCTTAAATGAAATCATCATTCAACGATGAACTGCTTGATCTGTGCAAAGAAGTTTGATGCATCATCAGTATGAGCTTCAAGAGCGATAGGCTTTGAAAGGTCAAGGCTGAAGATACCCATAATGGATTTTGCGTCAACGGCATATCTGCCGGAAATTAAATCAACATCAAAATCACAAAGAGAAACAATGGAAACAAATTCCTTAACATCGTTGATTGTTGCCAGCATTACAGTAGTTTTTGACATAAAAAATCCCTCCAATTGTTATTATGTTCTGTTATATTTCTCTGTACCTTTCTTTTGGTACATTTATAGAATAGCAGTTTTTTTTAATTTAGTCAAGAGGAATTGAAAAAAAAATTTTTATATTGTATAATAATATAGAAACCGGCTGCAAATTACTTGTATGTTGGTGAATTTTAACAACAAACAGCGGAGATTTTTATGAATATTCACTTTAAAACATTTGGATGCAAGGTTAATCTATATGAAACCGAAAATATGAAGCAGAATTTCGCCGGCAAAGGATTTACAGTGACCGAAAAAGAAGCTGAAAGCCATATCTTTATTGTAAACACCTGTACGGTAACCGAATCGGGTGACAAAAAGGTTTTCAAGGAGCTTCGCAGACTACGCAGAGAATATCCTAATTCAATAATTGCCGTAACAGGATGCTACCCACAGGCTTTCCCAAACGAAGCTGCAGATATACAAGAGGCTGATATAGTAGTAGGGACAAAAAACAGAAACGCTCTTCCCGATATAATTACGAAGTATCTTGATAACCGCACTAAAAAAGTAGACATATGCAGCTATACTTCAAACGATGTTTTTGAAGATATGTGCAATCTCGGATACGAAAACAACACTCGTGCATTCATTAAAATACAGGATGGATGCAATATGTTCTGTACATATTGCATCATTCCATATTCGAGAGGAAGATTTCGTTCAAAACCTATTGAGAAGCTCAAAGCCGAAGCAGAACAGCTTGCCGCATCGGGATATCGTGAGATCGTACTTGTCGGGATAAATCTGTCGTTTTACGGGATCGAATATAAGCTCTGCCTTGCCGATGCAGTAGAAACAGTATGTGCTATTGACGGGATAAAGCGTGTTCGTCTTGGATCTCTTGAGCCGGAAATGATCAACGATGAAGATATCTGTCGGCTTGCTGCACAGCCAAAGCTCTGTCCGCAGTTTCATCTTTCGCTCCAAAGCGGCTGTGACAAGACCTTGAAAGAAATGAATAGGCGATATACTTCTTCCGATTATGCTGAACTTGTACAAAAGCTTCGCCAAAGCTTTGATAATTGCTCTATCACCACCGATGTAATGGTCGGATTTCCGAACGAAACCGACGAAGACTTTGAACGATCGGTCAAATTTGTTCAGAAAATCGGTTTTGCAAAGGTTCATGTATTCCCCTATTCTCAAAGAAAAGGAACGCCTGCCGCTGATTTTGAAAATCAAATACCTGCATCAAAGAAAAATATCCGCGCTAAGATAATGTCCGAAGCTGCGGAAAAATCCCGTAAAGAATTCCTGCAAAGTCAGTTAGGACTTACAGTTCCCGTACTTTTTGAACGTGAAAAACCCGACAAAATCCCACACGGATACACGCCTAACTACACTTTAGTAAAAATATTTACAAAAATTTCAGGAAAAAGTTTGCGTAATCGGATTTTTTATGTTAAAATAGAAAGGATAGAGAATGATTATTGTGTCGGAGAGATTATTTCGGAGCAATGATCAGCTCAAAGGGTTATCCCGAACTCCGTATCGGTCAGCTTTTATCGGCACTGTACAGACAAAAGATTTAATACTAATAACCATTTAACCTATGGATAAAATACGGCAGCTATAATACGCCCACTCTGCGTCAAACTCCCTTGACAGGCGGCAGCCTGCCTGCGGTCGTTTTCCTTGATTGGTCGTATTCTATCCACCGTCTTTATCCATAGAACAAATGGTTATTAGTATAAACAGCCGATAAAGTATTTTCCCACGGTAAAACGGAGCACCAAATAAACAGATTTTAAGGAGCGTAAATTATGTCTGTATTTCGTATCTATGTTGAAAAGAAGCCGGAATTTGCAGTTGAAGCAAAGAATCTTCTTGCCGATGTCAAAACCGCTCTCAGACTTGACAAGCTGAGAAACATCAGGATCCTTAACCGTTATGATGCAGAAGGACTTTCCGAAGCTGATTTCAAACTTGCTATCGGAAATGTATTCTCCGAACCTGCGGTTGATGTTACAAGCGCAAAGCTTCCTGAACTCGGTGAAAACGAAAGCGTTTTCGCTGTTGAGTATCTTCCCGGTCAGTTTGATCAGAGAGCCGATTCCTGCGAGCAGTGTATCCAGATCCTCACACAGGGCGAACGCTGCAAGATAAAGAATGCGAGGATATATATCGTTGACGGTAAGCTTTCCGCGAGCGAAATGTCAGCACTTAAAGCATATATCATCAACCCTGTTGAAAGCCGTGAAGCTTCTCTTGATGAGGTTTCAACACTCGTCACCGAATACGATATCCCGACAGAAGTTGCAGTTCTTGAAAACTTCATTTACCTCGGAGAAGCTGAACTCGTTGACTTTATCTCTAAATACGGGCTCGCTATGGATCTTGACGATATTAAATTCTGTCAGAAATATTTCAAGGAAACCGAAAAGCGTGACCCGACGATCACCGAGATACGCATGATCGACACATACTGGTCTGACCACTGCCGTCACACCACATTCTCAACAATTATCGACAATGCCGAGATCAATGCTGACTACATCAGAAAAACATATAACGAATATCTCAATGCAAGAGAAGAACTCGGAAGAACCAACAAGCCGATAACTCTCATGGACATTGCTACTATCGCCGCAAAGAAGCTGAAAAAAGACGGCATTCTTAAAGATCTCGATGAATCGGAAGAGATCAATGCCTGCTCCGTACAGATCAAAGTCGATGTTGACGGAGATCTTCAGGATTGGCTCCTTATGTTCAAAAACGAAACACATAACCACCCGACCGAGATCGAACCTTTCGGCGGTGCTGCAACTTGTCTTGGCGGTGCTATCCGCGATCCGCTTTCCGGACGTTCTTATGTATATCAGGCAATGCGTGTAACAGGCGCAGCAAATCCGCTTGTTCCTGTTGAAGATACCGTCCACGGCAAGCTCCCGCAGAGAAAGATCACTGTCGGCGCTGCAAACGGATACAGCTCCTACGGCAACCAGATCGGTCTTGCTACAGGTCATGTTTCCGAGGTATATCATCCCGGATATGTAGCAAAGCGCCTTGAGATCGGTGCCGTTATCGCTGCTGCACCAAAGGACAACGTTATACGCGAAGTTCCCGAACCGGGAGATGTTGTGATCCTCCTCGGCGGCAGAACAGGACGCGACGGCTGCGGCGGTGCAACAGGTTCCTCCAAATCACATACAGAAGCTTCACTTGAAAGCTGTGGTGCTGAAGTACAGAAGGGTAATCCTCCCGTTGAGAGAAAACTCCAGAGATTATTCAGAAATCCCGATGTTACACACATGATCAGACGATGCAATGACTTCGGTGCAGGCGGTGTTTCCGTTGCTATCGGTGAGCTCACAGACGGTCTTATCATCGATCTTAATGCTGTTCCCAAGAAGTATGACGGACTTGACGGAACAGAGCTTGCTATTTCCGAGAGCCAGGAACGTATGGCTGTTGTAGTTCGCAAATCCGATGCAGATAAATTCATCGCAGAAGCTGAAAAAGAAAACCTCGAGGCAACTCTCGTTGCTGTTGTTACAGAAGAGCCTCGTTTAAGGATGAACTGGAACGATAAAACTATCGTTGACCTTTCAAGAGAATTCCTTAACTCCAACGGCGCAGAGAAGCACACCGATGTTGCCGTTCCACTCCCTGTCACATCACAGCTCAAAACCTATACTGACTGTGCAGACAGTTGGGAAGCTCTTATGACAAATCTTAACGTTTGCTCACAGAAGGGCCTTGTTGAGCGTTTCGATTCAACTATCGGTGCAGGTACAGTTCTTATGCCTTACGGCGGTGCATATCAGCTCACGCCTACACAGGCAATGGCTGCAAAGATCCCTGTTCTCAAGGGCGAAACCAATACTTGCTCAATAATGGGCTGGGGCTTTAATCCTTATGTAAGCGACAAGAGCCCATACCACGGTGCAATTGCTGCTGTTATCGAATCAATTGCAAAGGTTGTCGCAGCAGGCGGAAGCTATAAGAGGTGCTGGCTCACATTCCAGGAATACTTCGAGAGAACACAGAACAATCCTACACGCTGGGGCAGACCTTTTGCAGCTCTTCTCGGCGCATACAAGGCACAGATCGAACTTGGCTGCGGCGCTATCGGCGGTAAGGATTCGATGTCCGGTACATTTGAAAACATCGACGTTCCGGCAACTCTCGTTTCCTTTGCAGTTTCAACAGGCGACAGCAAAACCATCATTTCTCCTGAGTTTAAGAAGGCAGGAAATAAGGTCATCCTTATCACTCCCGAATATGATGAAAATAATCTTCCAAAGTTTGAAAGCATCCGCAGCTGCTTCGAGAGAGTAGAAAAGCTCATTGCAGACGGTACTGCTGTATCTGCTTGGGCAGTTGGATTCGGCGGCGTTGCAGAAGCTGTTGCAAAAATGTCTCTCGGCAACAGAATAGGTTTCCGCTTTGACAAGAAGCTTTCTGAAGATACGCTCTTCTACTCCAAGTACGGCTCATTTGTTATCGAGCTTAACGGTGATCCGTTCACAGTTGAAAATGTTATCGGTGAAACTATCAGCGAATACAAGATCGACTGCAAGGGTTACACCGTTGATATGGCTGAAATCCAGAAAAAATGGGAAGATAAGCTTGAACCTGTATTCCCCTGCAATATTAAAACGACAGACAAGCCTGCAAAGGTATTCACCTATACAGCAATAGAAAGAACTAAATCAAGCATTCACGTTGCTAAACCTCGTGTTCTTATCCCTGTATTCCCGGGAACTAACTGCGAATATGATACAGCAAGAGTATTTGAACGTGCAGGCGCAGTTCCGGAAGTTGTTGTTATCAAGAATCTTTCTGCAGCTGCACTTGAAGACAGCGTTGCTTATGTTGAAAAGGCAATAAAGAACTCCCAGATCATTATGATCCCGGGCGGTTTCTCGGGCGGTGATGAACCTGACGGTTCGGGTAAGTTTATTACTGCATTCTTCCGTAACCCACGCATTAAAGATGCTGTTCACGATCTTATGGATAACCGTGACGGACTTATGCTCGGTATCTGCAATGGCTTCCAGGCTCTTATCAAGCTCGGACTTGTTCCTTTCGGTCACATTGTTGATATGAAGGATGATTCCCCTACTCTTACATTCAACACTATCGGACGTCACCAGTCAATGATGGTAAATACAAGGATTGCTTCCAACAAATCCCCATGGCTTGCCGGATGTGAAGCAGGTGATATCCACAGGATCGCTATCTCACACGGCGAAGGACGCTTTGTTGCTTCGGAAGAGCTTATCAAACAGCTTGCCGATAACGGACAGATCGCTACACAGTATGTTGACCTCAATGGCGATCCGACAATGGATATCCGCTTTAATCCAAATACTTCTATTGAAGCTATCGAAGGTATAACCTCCCCCGATGGACGAATCCTCGGTAAGATGGGACACAGCGAACGTATCGGCCGTGATATTTCCAAGAACGTTTCCGGTGAAAAGGATCAGAAGATCTTTGAAAGCGGCGTTGCTTACTTCGGTTAATCCCTGCATATAAAATTAGACTGACTGTTCATTGCGGACAGTCAGTCTTTTTGATTTTATTCAAAATATTTTGCATTTCTGAAGTCAATAGAGTGCGTTATCGGATCGTAATTCAGATCTGAAACATTTGTTGGATACAACAGATATTCATTTCCGTAGCATATCGGAACAAATTCGTATGAGTTTATAATGATTTGTTCAGCTTTTGTGTAAAGCTCTGTGGCTTTACCGAGATTTTCTGCCCTCAAGATCTGTGAAACAGCACCTGCAGCTGCATAGCCTGTATTTGGTGTAAACAAATCGTTATCAGATACAAATCTATCAAAAAATCCGCTTGCTGTTCCGTTTGATGAGCTTATCTCAACCAGAGCAATATCATAAGTTTTGTCGGAAAGTTTAAGCTGGTATTCATTCTCCGATACAACCTCAACACCACAAAAAAAGCCAAGATTTTGCTGCCATTGTTCGGTTATTCCCGATAAAAGCTCTGAATCACCAAAGCTTTCGGGAACAGTGATCTTTAATCCGTCAATAGAAACGTAATTATTTGCTTTAAGTTCATTATTCCACAATGTAAAGGCTTTATCCTTGTCATATTGATTCAGACTTTCATCAGATACAAGTTCCCGATATTTTCTTCCGGCAATGGATATTCCGGGCGGAATAATTCCGCATCCTGAAATATAGTCCTGATTCTCCGACTTGATTCTGACAAATGCAGAAGCAAGCGCTTCTCTTATATTTTTTGATGAAAGATATTTTGAGTCGGTATTAAAAATTAATCCGTATGTTTTGGTAGCGTAGCTTTCATACTGATTGTTTGAAAATTCTTTTTTATCATAATTTGAAACAACTGTGCAATCAATACTTCCCGATTTCAAGTCGGACATATTTGTATCTGTTCCGTTTTTTATAAAAAAGTTAAGGCTGTAAGGATATGTAGTATAATTCTGTGAATTTGATTTATTTCTCCGCAAAATCATGTAGTTATTATCCCAATATTGATCATAATTCCATTCTTTAAGATAAAACGCACCATTTGAAACCGTTGTTTCAGCGGCAAGGCCATATCTTCCCTTTGTATATTCAAAAAATGCCTTATTGCAAGGCATAGCACCCGTTAATGTAAGCTTTTCAATAAAATCAAAGCAGGGATATTCAAGTTCGATCTGTAAAGTATGATCACTTGTCGCTTTTACTCCAAGCTCATCCTTTGACAGAATTCCTTTTGATACACCGTCAGCATTTTTTATGCAACGAAAATCATCAATATACGGAGAAAACAGAGCACTGCTGTCATATATCCTTTGAAAAGCAAATACGAAATCATCAGCTGTGAGCTTTTCAGTATAATCAACAGATTCCCAAAATATATCATCCTTCAGTTCAAATGTATAAACAAGACCATCATCGGAAATAGTATAGCTTTTTGCCACATCAGGTTGTATGCTGCCATCTGCTTCCTTTTTCACAAGTCCGCTCATTGTATTTCTAATCACAAATATTGATGCTTCATCACTTGCAAGCTGTGGGTCAAGATTCTGTGGATTGCTCGATAAATTGTATTTAAAAGTATGACCCGAACCATCATCCTCTTCGCAGCCGGTAAAAACTGCAATAATGCTCATTATCATTATTACAGTAACAAAAATACTACAAAAATATCGCTTAACCAATAAAAACTACTCCTTTATACCGATAGTGGTTCCTTATATACATTTCCATATAATAATATCATTTTATTGGATTATTTTCAATACTATTTTAGAAAAAAGCATAAAAAAGCCGCCCGGAAATTTAATCCAGACGGCTTATAAATATTAAAATTCAGATTACTTGGTGCCGGCCATGTTTGCAACTTCTTCAGCAAAGTTGTCAACCTTCTTCTCAACACCTTCGCCTCTCTCAAAGCGAACATATTCAACAACCTTGATTGAGCCGCCGAGAGCCTTTGCAGCATTATCAACATACTGCTTAACAGTCATCTTGTCATCCTTAACGAATGCCTGGTTGAGGAGGCAGTTTTCGGAATAGTACTTGCCTACCTTACCTTCAGCGATCTTAGCCTTAACCTGTTCAGGCTTGGAAGCCATCTTAGGATCTTCAGCCATCTGAGCCATGATGATAGTCTTTTCGTTTTCAAGAACAGATGCAGGAACAGCTGCTTCATCGAGGTAAGCAGGGTTCATAGCTGCAACCTGAAGTGCGCAGTCCTTACCAACTTCAAATACCTTATCAGCTGCAAGATCAGTATCAAGCTTTACCATTACGCCGATGCTTCCACCACCGTGAACATAAGGAACGAGCACGCCTTCAAATCTCTGGAAACGACGAATAACCATATTTTCTCTGATCTTGATAAAGAGATCCTGGAGAGTTTCTTCAACTGTCTTGTCACCGCCACTGATAACTGTTGCCTTTAGAGCGTCAACATCAGCAGGGTTCTTTTCGATTACGGTCTTTGCAACTGCTGCAACGAATGCCTTGAATTCTTCGTTGTTTGCAGCGAAGTCTGTTTCGATGTTAACTTCAACAACAGCACCAACGTTGCCTTCAACAACAGAGGTTACAATTCCTTCTGCAGCAACTCTGCCGCTCTTCTTTGCCTGTGTAGCAAGACCCTTTTCACGAAGAATGGTTACAGCCTTTTCTGTATCGCCATCTGCTTCTTCAAGAGCTTTTTTACAATCCATCATACCAACGCCGGTAGCTTTCATAAGATCTTTGATTTCTGCAATAGATGCCTTTGCCATTTTAATTCCTCCAATATTATAGTATAAACCGTTCAAGGTTAAATAATCTAATTAGGGCAGACATAATTATAAAATTGTGTCTGCCCGAAAATGCGGAATAAATTATTCAGCAGCTGCTTCTTCCTTTTCTTCAGCAACAACAGCTTCCTGTGTACCCTGTCTGCCTTCGATGATAGCATCAGCCATAGCGCCTGCAATAAGCTTTACAGCTCTAATGGCGTCATCGTTGCCGGGGATTACATAGTCAACATCGTCAGGATCGCAGTTTGTGTCTACGATAGCAACTACGGGGATACCAAGCTTCTTTGCTTCAGAAACAGCGATCTTTTCCTTGCGGGGATCAACTACAAAAAGCGCACCGGGGAGCTTATCCATTGTCTTGATACCGCCGAGGAATTTTTCAAGCTTCTCTATCTCGAGTTCGAGCTTAACAACTTCCTTCTTGGGGAGAAGGTTGAAAGTACCGTCTTCCTGCATCTGGTGGAGCTGTTCAAGTCTCTTGATTCTTCTCTGGATTGTCTTGAAGTTTGTCATCATACCGCCAAGCCATCTTGCGTTTACAAAATGCACATTAGCTCTGATAGCTTCTTCCTTAACGGAATCTGCAGCCTGCTTCTTTGTTCCTACAAAAAGAACTGTGTCGCCGTTTGCTGCAACCTCACGAATGAAATTGTAAGCTTCGTCAAGCTTCTTTACAGTCTTCTGAAGATCGATAATGTAAATACCATTTCTTTCTGTGAAGATGTAAGGTGCCATTTTAGGGTTCCATCTTCTTGTCTGGTGACCGAAATGTACACCGGCTTCAAGAAGCTGCTTCATTGATACTACGCCCATGATTTTTTCCTCCATATTGGTTTTAATTTTTATAACCTCCGCCCGACTTAGCTTAACATAAACTCGGATCACTCCAAGCACCAACTGTTAAAAGTACAGGCGTGCGAATTACTTGAATATTATATCATATTTATCTTTAAAATACAATATTTCTCATATCATTTATTTGCACAAACTTTTGGATTTCACATCGACACTTTTTGGTGATATTGATTCATTTGTGGAAACAAGTATTGTATCCGTTCCTATGATCTCGATATCACGGCATTTTATGACAACATCGTCATCCTTGCCCCAAAAGCCAAAAAAACGCCCTCTGCCGTAAATCACAAGCGATTTGACCATCAGACTCTCCGAATCGAATTCAATGTCATCAACATAGCCTATTTTGCTTCCCGATCGGATGTTTATTACTTCTTTATTCCGAATATCGTTTAAAGTATATTTCATTTCGCACAACCTTTCCACACTTTATATATAAGTATGGAAAGGGATGCTTGTTCTATGCTTAAATGAGCGGTTTATTTAAGTTCGATCACCGTAACACCGTCTTCACCTTCGCCAAACAGTCCTGCACGGAAGCTCTTTACCGACGGATGAGATTTAAGATGCTTTTGAATTCCTGCACGGAGAACTCCTGTTCCCTTACCGTGAATAACGGTAATGATTCCTGCGCCGGACAGAACAGCATTATCAATAAACATATCAAGCTCGTGAATTCCCTCATCAACAGCACAGCCGCGGATATCAAGCTCAAGCGAAGGTCTTCTCTGAAGCTTGCTCTGTATTCCTGCCTTTGAAACCCTCTTATTCTGAACTGTGACCTTCGGTTCGTTTTCAATAAGCCTTAATTTGCTTATGTTGACTTTGGTTTTCATTATACCTGCCTGTACAAAAACATTACCGCTGCTGTCAGGATCACTTGCAAGTATACCTGTTTTGTCAATATCAAAAATAAGAACCTTGTCACCTCGCTTCAACGGACGAGGGAGCTTATATTCCTTGCGTTCACGCTGCTGAACAGGATTAGCTGTATCATACATTTTGCTCATTGCAGACTTCTGACGGGATTTTGCGCTGGCAAGATCAGCTTTGTTCTGCTGCTTTCGCATATCTTCAAGTTGACCGAGAAGCTCATCTGACTGCATTCTGCAGCTTTCAACGATACGCATTGCCTGAATTCGTGCTTTTTCAAGCTCTCCTGCTTTTTTCTCATTAAGCTCATCAAGCTCTTTTTCAAGCAGGGCAGTTTTCTCTGCCTGTTCATTTTTCAGCCTTGTAAGCTCCTTATTCTGATTTTCAAGGTCAATTCTTGCCTTTTCAAGATTAGCAACAACCTCTTCAAAACGTTGATTCTCGGATGAAACAAGAGATTTTGCACGGTTTATGACACTCTCGGGAACACCAAGCTTCGATGAAATGGAAAATGCATTGGATTTACCGGGCGAACCGATTATAAGTCTGTATGTCGGCTGCATAGTTGCAGTATCAAATTCACATGAAGCATTCTCAATGCCTTTGGTTTCGATCGCAAACAGCTTTAATTCCTGATAATGCGTCGTAACAAGCAGCTTTGCACCCTTTTGGATCATGTCTTCAATGATCGAAACAGCAAGTGCCGCACCTTCAACAGGATCGGTTCCTGATCCAAGCTCATCCAGCAATATGAGCGAACGTTCATCGGCTGCCTCAAGTATTTCCACAACGCTGCTCATGTGTGACGAAAACGTTGAAAGGCTCTGCTCAATGCTCTGCTGATCACCAATATTTACAAGAATGTTTTCAAATACGGAAACTCGGCTTCCGTCCGATGCAGGGATCATAAGTCCGCACATAGCCATAGCTGTCAGAAGTCCCGTTGTTTTAAGAATTACCGTCTTACCGCCCGTATTCGGACCTGTGACTATGAGTGCCTGATAATCTTCTCCAAGCTTTATATCAACGGGCACGACCTTATCCGCAGCAATAAGCGGATGACGTGCTTTTTTAAGATCAGTTATCCCGTCATCTGAAATTGCAGGGATGCAGCCTCTCATCTTTGCGCCAAGATCAGCCTTTGCAAAATATAAATTCAATTCAGCGCAGGTCTCGTAATCAGCAGAAAGTGATTCCGCACAATATGCACAGTCGCCGGAAAGCTCTGCAATAATGCGCTCGATCTCCTCTTTTTCACGGCTTTTAAGGATCTTTATATCATTATTTGCTTCGACAACAGACATAGGTTCGATAAAGTATGTTGAACCGGTTGCAGAGGTTGCATGAACAAGTCCCGGAACATTCCCCTTGTGTTCAGCCTTTACAGGAAGAACATAGCGTCCGTCACGCATTGTGACGATATTTTCCTGCAAAGACTTCTGAACATCCGCATTGCGCACAAGCTTATCAAGGCTCTCCCTGATCTTCACACCTGCCTGCGCTATCTTCCTTCTGATATCAGCAAGCTCATGACTCGCCATATCGGAGATTTCGTCCTCGGAAATAATTGAATTCTTTATCTTGTCTTCAAGGAAACTATTGGGTGACAGTGACGAGAAAAGCTCGCAAAGAGTAGTGTCCTTTTCTTCGACCGTCTTGTACCAGTCCGAAATGATCCTTACCTGATAGAGCATCTGCCCAATATCAATAAGCTCACGAAGCGATAAGCTCGCTCCCGATGATGCTCTGCTAAGCGAACCTCGGATATCTTTGAACGCTGTAAAACCGGGTGTACCGTATTTTACGGAAAGCTCAAACGCATCCTCGGTTTTCTTCATTTCTTTTTTCACCTTGTCAAGCTCGGTACACGGTGAAAGTCCAAGTGCCATTTCTTTTGTTCGTGAATTGGATGCTTCGTCCGAAAGCATCTCCAAAATCTTATGTAGTTCAAGTGACTTATAATAGTTATTCATGTTGTTGACCTTTCTCAAAAGGGTTGCAAATTTCGTGGTAATAATTCAGCGATTTGAATGTCCTGCCAAACTGTCTGTAGATATATTTTTCCGTGACCTCATTAACTTTAGCCTGTGCTTTATCCGAAACACGGAAATTGAACAGCTTTTCCATCTTGGAAAGAGCAATATGCTGAAGCGCCTCAAACTCGGCATGAGTCAGCTTTACATGATAGTAGCTTTCCTCAAGTCCTTTTTCAAGGAAATGCTCTTCACAGTAAAAACGGCATTTATCAATGATAAAATACATCGGATCAGCTTCATAATCATAGCATATCCTGCATCCGATAAGCTGCGGAACGAGACCTATTTCTGTAACAAATCTAAGCTCAAAAACACTTTTGATAAACTCACAGCTTCTCTGATCCGTGTTAAGAAAATACAAACAATTGAGCATAAGTCTCATTATATCGTGTTCATGCTGTCTGTTGGTCGCAAGAACAGCGTGTCTTGCCAGTTCTCCAAAATAACAAACAAGCGAAAGCTTTTTTATATCAAGACGCAGATTATAAAAATCATGCTTCACTTCGCTGCTGTCAAGATAATATTTATCATTGCTTACCCTAAGGCAAAATGTTGAATAGGCAAAAAGCTGTGTCGCAGCATGATTCTTTGAGGTTATCTTTTTTGACCCTTTTGCCGAAACCTCAAGTGTTCCATAGTTTTCGGTGAGGATACTGATATATTTATCATTCTCCCCAACGCATCTTTCAAGAACGACTATACCATCGACCGTAAGCATTGATGCCATATTTTTCATCTCGCTTTCATTTTTGTCGGGAGATAACAGCATCTGCTTCCCGACTGCAGAAATGCGGTTCTTCGGCGGATATGCCTGAATAACCATATTCCGCAGAATCACCGCAGCCGTAAATTCCTTTATATCTTAAATAATCGGCAATACTGCCGCTTCCGGTAAATATATCCCAAAGGTATTCTTTTTCATCTTTCATAATACAGCCCCGCTTTCGGAAAACTACATTATGATTATACCCTATCGGAACTTATTTATCAGAGGTATTATTTGAAAGTCCGAAGCTTCTTATCATAGCCTCACTGTTGCGCCAATCCTCTTTGACCTTGACCCAGCACTGAAGATTAACCTTTATCTCAAAGAATTTTTCAAGATCCTCACGGGCATACTGTCCGATCTTTTTGAGCATTGCGCCTCTTTTGCCGATTATCATTCCCTTGTGCGAATCTCTCTCGCAAAAGATAACAGCAGAAATGTCAAGTATATCATCGCCCGACATATCTGTTCGTTCGCTCATCTGTTCAACTGTTACAGCTATTCCGTGCGGAACTTCATCATGCATAAGACGAAGTATCTTTTCACGCACAATCTCCGCCGCAAGTACTCGTTCGGGCTGATCCGTAAACGAATCATCAGGAAAATAGTGGGGTCCTTCTACTGCGTATTTCTTCGTTTCTTCCCATACAATATCAATACCGTCATTTCGTATGACACTAATCGGAATAACGCTTTTAAAATCATACAGCGCAGAAAATTCAGCTATCTTTAAAGCGACCTTCTCCTTGTCGGGAAGAAGATCTATCTTATTCAAAATAAGGATAACGTTATCTTTCTTGTGAAAGCTGCCGATTATTTTCTTATCAATATCGTTTATGTTTTTGGATGCGTCTGCAACCATAAGGATAAGATCGACATCTGTAACAGAATCCTTTACAGCCTTGTTCATGCTCTCTCCGAGCTTGTTTTTTGCTTTCTGCACACCGGGCGTATCCATAAAAACATACTGTGCTTCATTCTCTGTAACAATACCTGTGATCCTTGTTCGTGTAGTCTGCGGTTTGGAGCTTATAGCAGCGATCTTCTCACCTACAAGTGCATTAAGGAGCGAAGATTTGCCTGCATTTGCACGGCCTACGATCGTAATAAACTCAATTTTTGTATTCATCATTTTATTCCTTTTATCATTCAGCGTCATTTACAAATGTTGCATCTCTGGAAATACCGAGGGAATCAAGTATGATCTCTTCCTTCTCATGCATCTTTGCAGCATCGAGCGGTGAGGTTTCGTGATCATATCCCAGAAGGTGGAGCATGGAATGTACAGTAAGAAAACCGACTTCTCTTTCAAGAGAATGTCCGTAAATATGTGCCTGCTTTACAGCAGTTTCCATAGAAATGACAACATCTCCGAGCAGATATGCTCCCGTTTCGTTATTCAGATCGTAAACTCCGTTTTCTCCCAAAGGGAACGAAAGTACATCGGTAGATTTATCCTTATCTCTGTAAACACGGTTAAGCTTACGGATCTCTGCATTGTTCACAAAGGAAACGCTCACTTCGGCAGCACCGGGGAATTCTTCCGTTGTAAGAACAGCCTGGCAGCATTTTCTTACAAGCAGTCTTAATCCTACAGGGATCTTTACCTCACGCTGATTATTTCTTATCATTACTTTAACTTTTGCCATTATAATCATTTCCTTTCTGAATTTCTTTCCCTTTTCTGTTCGTTAGCCCTCTCATAAGCTCTTATGATATCCTGGACAAGCTTGTGACGCACAACATCTTTCTCTGTAAAATGCATCACTGCAATATCATCAACATTTTTAAGTATCCGCATTGCATCAATAAGTCCCGATTTATTGCTGTCAGGAAGATCTATCTGTGTTATATCGCCTGTAATTACCATTTTACTGTTGAAGCCAAGTCTTGTAAGGAACATTTTAATCTGTTCGCGAGTGGTGTTCTGCGCTTCATCAAGGATTATGAACGAATCATCGAGCGTCCTTCCTCTCATGTATGCAAGCGGTGCGACCTCGATAGTTCCTTTCTCCATGTGCTTTGCAAAAGAATCCGCACCGAACATATCAAATAAAGCATCATACAGCGGTCTTAAATACGGATCGACCTTATTCTGAAGATCACCCGGAAGGAATCCAAGCTTCTCGCCTGCTTCAACGGCTGGTCTTGTAAGGATTATCTTGTTTACCTCATGAGCCTTGAAAGCTTTGACCGCCATCGCGACGGCAAGATATGTCTTGCCCGTTCCTGCAGGACCTACACCCATTACAATAGTGTTTTTTTCGATCGCTTTAACATAATTCTTCTGACCGAGCGTTTTAGCCTTAACTACCTTTCCGCCAGACGTAACGCAAATACCTCCGTCCGCAAGCTTCAAAGCCTGTTCAGACTCCCCCTCATCAACAAGTGAGCTTACATATCTTATGCTCTGCTCATTGATCGTTTCTCCCCTCTTTATAAGCTCAAGCAAAGCCTTTACAGCAGCTTCCGCACGGCGAACGCCGTCTTCTTCGCCGCTGATTCGAATATCATTGCCTCTGCTTAATAATGCAACTCCATACTGTCTTTGTATATAATTTATATTTTCATCAAAGGATCCAAAGATCGCACTTATATCCTCAACATCATCAACCTGAACGATACGTTCTGCCATACAGTCACCTCAAACTAAAAAATTCCGCTTATTTTATTTTAACACAAAAAATAATATAATAAAAGTATGAAAAATTAATATTTTACATTCCGGTTATATTTTTTATCAAATGGAAATTACTTCAGCAAGCTCGCTGACATTTTGGGCGATATAATCCGCACCTGCATCAAGCAGTTCGGGATATGACCCGTAGCCGTAAAGAACGCCTGCCGTTTTTATGCCGTTCGCCCTTGCTCCGATAACATCATACTTCCTGTCACCGACCATAAGGATCCTTGACGGGTCATCTGCACCTATCTCTTTCATCGCATAAGCGATCACATCGGACTTTTTTACGATCTTGCCATCCATTGACGCACCTGCTATATATTCAAACATCTCCGACATATGAAGATGCTGAACTATCCTTCTCGCAAAAAGCTCGGGTTTTGATGTTGCAATAACAGCTTTTCGCCCCGTGTTTTCAATAAAAGAAAGAAGCTTCTCTACTCTCTTGTAAGGCCAGCAGCGAAGGATACCTCTGCTCTCATAGTAAATCCTGTAATATGAGATCGCTTTTTCAGCTTCTTCATCAGAAAAGCCGTAATAATACATAAAAGAATCCTTTAACGGAGGACCCACAAATACCTTCAGCGCACTCAATTCCTTTTCTATTATCCCCATTTTTTTCAAAGCATACTGAACGGAGAGCGTTATCCCATCTCCTGAATCGATCATCGTCCCGTCAAGATCAAAGAATATATAATCAAACTGTCCCATAAGCTATCTCCCGAAGAAAGAGCATTTTCAAATTTTTCTAAAAGGATTATACCACAACAATACATTTTTTTCAAGAAAAACTAAGGTAAAACCGTATAATGCCGGAAATATTTTCATTTTTAAGCAAAATCCGCATTATTTCTTGCAATTCTTTATGTAAAATGGTATAATTAATGTGTTATTGAATCGCCCGATATAATCTATTGAAACGGAAGTGATATCTTGGTACAATCAAAACAACACTTAAAGCTTTTGTATGTTGCTAAAATACTGTTTGAAAAAACAGACGAAGAACACCCTATCTCGATTGCCGAAATAATACAGGAGCTTGCTAAAGCAGACATAAGCGCAGAACGAAAATCTATTTACAGTGACATAAGCTATCTTGAGGAGTTCGGACTTGATATTGTAACCATAAAAGACAAATGCAATCGCTACTATATTGCAAGCAGGCAGTTTGAGCTTCCCGAATTGAAGCTTCTTGCCGATGCAGTATGCTCTGCAAAATTCCTTACCGAAAAGAAATCTGAACAGCTTCTGCATAAGATAGAAGCCCTTGCAGGCGTTCATGAAGGTATGCTTATCGAACGCCAGGTAATGGTAGTTGACCGCGTTAAATCAATGAATGAACAGATCTACATTAACGTTGACACGATACATAAAGCAATAAATGAGGGAAAACAGATCTCATTCCGCTATTTTGATTACAGCACAAATAAGAAAAAGGTTTATCGTGAAGGTGAAAGGGTCTGCTCGCCCTGTGCATTGACATGGAATGACGAAAAATATTATCTTGTTTCGTATTATCTGAAATATCCCGATAATTTCACCAATTTCCGAGTTGACAGAATGTCACATATACGCATACTTGATGAACCTGTGCTGGTATCTCCGCAGGAACTTAACATCTCCGAATACCTTAACTCAACATTTTCTATGTTCAGCGGAGATACTGTCGAAGCAGTACTGAAATTTGAAAAAAAGCTTATCAACCCGGTAATTGACCGTTTTGGGATTAACGCCGATATCGTTAATCTTGATATAAACCATTTTAAGATCAAGGCCAATATCAAAGCACAGCCGCCGTTTTTTGCATGGCTTTTCCAATTCGGCAAATCAGCTTCAATTATTTCTCCCGAATCACTTAAAGAAGACTACAAAAAAATGCTTACCGAAGTTCTTTCAAGCTTCGATGAATAAGGAAGAGGTAAAACACTATGGAAAGCAGAATCAAACTTGCCGTTTCACGCAAAAACAAAGGTTATAATTGTGCACAGGCTGTTGCCTGCACCTATTGCGATCTTGTAGGAATGAGTGAAGACACAATGTATAAAATTATGGAAGGCTTCGGATCGGGCTTCGGAACGACCGAGGGTACTTGCGGAGCAATAACGGGTGCGGTAGCGCTTGCCGGAATGAAAAACAGTACAGCTGATCTTGAAAAGAATAGTTCCAAAGCTTCAACCGCAAAGATTTCCAGGGAAATAATGTCCCGTTTCAAAGAATCCGCAGGCGGAACAATCTGCCGTGTACTAAAAGGCATTGACACCAAGGTCGTTCTTCATTCCTGCAATGACTGTGTTCTCGACGCTGCAAGAATAGTCGAAGAAGTAGTTTTTCCCGAAGCTTTCAACTGATTTTTTCAATAAAGATAAAATGTTAATCATATTTTTATGAATAAAATCTTTTTATCTAAAAATAATATTAGCATATTACTGCTGCAAACAAAAATCTTTGAATAATCCTTATAAATCTGTTTCGGCAGATAATAGATCATTCTTGATTTGTTGAGCATAATGAAAGGATCAGATCATGGAACAAATTGCTTTTTTTGACACAAAGCCTTATGATAAAGAATGGTTTC
The DNA here is from genome assembly GCA_051881815.1 of Oscillospiraceae bacterium. GTDB lineage: Bacteria > Bacillota > Clostridia > Oscillospirales > Ruminococcaceae > UMGS363. The sequence continues at coordinate 64,933 of JBJEQP010000075.1, forward strand.
TAAAATACGGTTCAAACTATAAGTTCAAATTTTTTGAAAGCAAGCTTACCGCAGACAGCGCCGAGCTTGCCAAAGGCTGCAAAGCTGTAATATCATTCGTAAATGACACCATTGATAAAAACGCGATCGATAAGCTCTGTGAGATCGGTGTAAAGCTTGTGGCTATGCGCTGTGCAGGCTTCAATAACGTTGACTTAAAATACGCAAAGAACAGGATCAGCGTTGTGCGCGTTCCTACCTACTCCCCTTATGCTGTTGCTGAACACGCTATGGCTATGCTCCTGACGTTGAACCGAAAAATACACAAAGCATATAACCGAACACGAGAGTTTAATTTTACTCTGAACGGACTTACGGGCTTTGATCTTTACGGCAAAACAGCAGGTATAATCGGAACGGGGCAGATCGGCTGTATTTTCATAAATATTTGCCGAGGATTCGGAATGAATGTAGTTGCATACGATCCCTACCCTAAAAAAAATTCCGATATAAACTACGTTTCACTCGATGAATTGCTTGGACAAAGCAGCGTAATTTCCCTTCATTGTCCCCTTACCCCGGAAACCAAATTTATTATTAATGAAAATAACATCGGCAAGATGAAGGATGGCGCTTTCATAATAAATACTTCAAGAGGTAAGCTCATCGACAGCAGCGCCCTAATTTCTGCGCTTAAATCGGGAAAAGCAGGCGGTGCTTGCCTTGATGTTTACGAAGAAGAAACCTCTCTATTCTTTGAGGATTGGTCAGGTGAGGTTATCGACGATGATGAACTTTCGCTTCTTATTTCAATGCCGAATGTTATCATTACCTCGCACCAAGCGTTCCTTACAAAAGAAGCTTTGCAGAAAATTGCAGAAGTCACCGTCTATAATCTTGACCAATTCTTCAGCGGAAAACCGCTTGACAATATTATCGAATATACCAAATGATTCCAAAGGCGCATGGTTTTAGGATACTACTGATAAAGAAGTATTTATCGGTACCGAGCCGCAAACTTTGAGCATTTCGCATAGTAACCTACGAATTGCCAAAGGGGGCTCCCCTTTCCCTGCGCCTTTTATACTTTTATTCTGCCTTCATCATCTGCTCATACATCGTATCTGCAAAGATCGCATATCCTTTTGTCGGATTATTTATAAATACATGCGTAACTGCACCAACGATCTTCCCGTCCTGGATGATTGGACTTCCACTCATTCCCTGAACGATACCGCCCGATTCACGAAGCAAATGTTCATCAGTGACTCTTATTACCATATCGCGTGAATCATCACTTCCGGAATGATCTATCTTCTCTATATTGATCTCATATCTCTGCGGACGAGTTCCGCTTATTGTCGTGTAAATATATGCTTTTCCTGTTTTCACTTCGCTGTTAAGTCCAAGAGGAATAGCTTCGTTTCCGCCGGTAAAATCATCAAGAGTTCCGAAAAGACCGACTGCCGTGTTATCGGTAAGTGCTCCCATAGAAAACGAAGATACAAAACCTCCGACAAGCTCACCCGGAAAACCTGATCTGCTTTTTTTTACTCCGCTGATCGATACCTTTACGACCTCTCCCGAATCGAGCGGCATAAGATCACCTGTATCTACATCGCATACGGGATGACCAAGTCCGCCGAATCTTTTCGTTTCAGGATCATAAAATGTCATTGTACCGATTCCTGCCGAACTGTCACGAACCCATATCCCTGCACGATAGCTTTCATCAGCGCTCGATATCTGCGGACAAAGCCAAGCAGTAAATTCCCGTTCATTTCGTACAGCGTTTACTTTAAGTGTTTTTCCTTCACTTGACGAAATAATCTCTTCTACATCTTCATTTGACGAAACTTCAATCCCGTCAATGCTTTTAATAATATCCCCGGCTTTAAGTCCGCAGTTTTCTCCGGGAGAAATAAATCCGTTTTCTGTTTCAAAACCGCTTACTTCCACGACAATCACCCCGTCGGTAAGCAGTTTTATACCGAACGGTTCTCCGCACGGAACAAGAACAGGCGTTTCAACCGGGAAAATATTTACAACCTTTATCGGAATAAATCCTAAAAGCTTCAGCTCCGCTTGTTCTGCTTTTTCATTTTCAACCATCGCCGAATCTTCATTATTTGAACAAGGTACGGCATCGAGCATACTTGAAATATTTACTTTTCCGCCTTTGGTAATATAGTAATCATTTGGCAGCGTTCTGTCAAGGTATATTATAAAAGCCGATAAAGATAATATTACAGCAAATATGCAAAACACAACGCTTTTTATCAGTTTCTGCATTTTTATTTTCCTTTCTGATTTGATATCAACTTTCGCTGAACTGTTATTACTATTCACATTTTGAGGCTTTTTATAAATTCTAATTATATGTTATTTTAAAACCAAGTCGTCAAAAATAATGTAAAAATGAAGAATATTTTTATAATTCCACTTGAATGTTTATAAAGAGTATGCTATAATGAAAACGTTATTACAAATTCATTTTGGAGGAGATTTTACGAAAAAATTATCCAAAATCACTTTCATTTTAGCGGTTGCGGCGGAAGTTATATGCTGTCTTGTTCTTAATACCCTCGGCGGTGCTGCTTTCATTATGAATGGTTACGATAAATGCGGAATTGCTCTTTTTGCAAGCACAGTGCTTCTTGTTGCCGCATTGATCTTTATTAAATTCAAAAAATCGCTTATTCCTCTTATTCTGACCATTATAGGTTCAGCTTGCTATATTTATACACTTGCTGTTATTGAGGCAATTCCAAACACAAAAATACCCAAAGAATATACAGAAGCTCTTTCTGCCAAGCATTTTCCAACGATCTCGGTAACTGTCCTGCTGATACTGCTGGTAATTTTTAACTTTTTCAGTGAAGAAGCCGTTCAGAAGCGTATTGAGAAAAGAGAGAGAGCAAGAGCCGAAAAAGAACGCATCCTTAATGATGACGAAAAAATAATTTGATATATTATACAGGAGGAATAGAGTTGAACGTAACAATTAAAGATGTCGCCAAAGCCGCAGGAGTTTCCGTTGCGACCGTTTCAAGAGTGCTTAACAAAAGCGCTACAGTTTCAGAAGCTGCTGCAGAACAGGTAAACAATGCTATAAAAGAGCTTGGATACAATCCAAATTTTCTCGGAAGAAATCTCCGCAAATGCGAAACAAATGTTATTCTTGCGATACTCCCTTCAACAGAACATTCATTCTATAACGAAATCATAAAAGGAATGCAGAATGCAGCTTCCGATAACGGTTATGACATACTCCTATGTACATCTAACAGCATACACTCTACCGAAACAAGAATGCTCGGTATGCTCTATAACAGAACCGTTGACGCTGCAGTAATGCTCGGAACCCAGCTTTCCGCCGCTGAGCTTAATGAACTTAACGAAAGACATTATATCGCAATTTGCTGTGAACGTGTCGAAGGAGCAAATGTCCTTACCGTTACTAATGATGATGAAAACGGAGCTTTTGCAGCAGTTAAAAATTTTGTTTCGCTCGGACACAAAAGAATTGCTATGATCTCCACAAACGGAAAAGCTCTTTCTTCCAAAGACAGAGAACGAGGCTATTTTAAAGCCCTCGATGAATTTAAAATTCCAATGAAAGAAGCATATATTTTCCGTGGAACATACGATCCTCACGACGGCGGAAAGGCATTAGAGCAGTTTATGGCTCTGCCTGAACCACCGACAGCTATATTCTGCGTTTCTGATCTTCTTGCTGCCGGAACAATAAAAAAAGCCATTTCAAACGGCTATAAGATCGGTGAAGATATTTCTGTCTGCGGATTTGATAATATTCAGATGTGCGAGCTTTACAATCCCGGAATAACCACGATCGAACAGCCTGCCTTTGAAATTGGAAAAACAGTTATAAATGAACTTGTAAAGAACATAAAACAAAATCAGAAAAACGGCAGACATATCAAATTGAACTACAGACTTATCCAGCGTGAATCCGTACAAAAAATATAATAAAAATTGCAGTTTACTTTCAGTTTTTAAAAGTAAACTGCAATTTTTTATTTATTTGTTTCGCCATTATTCTTAATTACGAAAAATGCTTGTTTTACGGAAGAAACTCCTGTTATACGTATCTTGGTATTATTTCTGTCGATCAACTTCATCGACTGCTTCGGGATAATGCAATGCTCGAAGCCCAGCCGTTCAGCTTCACGAATTCGCTGCGGAATATTTGAAACACTTCTGATCTCTCCGCCAAGTCCTATTTCACCAAAGGCGATCATCTTCTTATCAAGTGCAGTATCATAAAATCCACTGTACAGCGCAAGTGCTACCGATAGATCGCCTGCTGTTTCATCAAGTCTGAAACCTCCGACCACATTCAGAAATACATCAAGAGTACCGAAGAACATCCCCGCACGCTTTTCAAGGACTGCGATTATCATTGCCAGTCGGTTGTAATCAAAACCTGTGACCGTTCTTCTCGGTGCGGAAAATCCACTTTTTGTGACGAGTGCTTGAACTTCTGCGAGTATAGGTCGGCTTCCTTCCATTATACAGGCAACACAGCACCCTGAAACACCCTCGGGTCTGCCCGAAAGCAGCATAGCAGACGGGTTTTCTACCTCTTCCAGTCCCGAATTGCCCATTTCAAAAACACCGATCTCGTTAGTTGAACCATAACGGTTTTTTACTGCACGGAGAAGTCTGTAGCTCAGATGTCTTTCGCCCTCAAAATACAGAACAGCGTCAACAATATGCTCCATTACCTTCGGGCCTGCAATAGCACCGTCTTTATTTACATGACTGACAATAAAAATTGGGATCTCTTCGGATTTTGCCGTTCTCATAAACAGGTTTGTGCATTCCCTTACCTGTGTGATGCTGCCCGATGTGCTGTTTATATCGCTCAAAGACATTGTCTGTATTGAGTCGATTATGGCAATATCCGGCTTGCTTGCAATTATCGTGTCGGAAGCCGCACCTGCATCATTTGTAGATAAAATATACAGATTAGGTGTATCAACGCCAAGACGAGCAGCACGAAGCTTTATCTGACGCACACTTTCTTCTCCCGAAATATAGAGTATCGAGTGTTCCTCGCAAAGATACTTACATATCTGAAGAAGAAGCGTGGATTTACCAATGCCCGGCTCGCCGCCGAGAAGTACGAGAGAACCCTTTACAAGTCCTCCGCCGAGTACACGGTCAAGCTCGCTTATTCCCGTCGAATAACGTATTTCGTCATCAGTTCCTATACGGGTTAGATCCGTTATCTGTGAAGAAAGATCGCGGCTAACAGTCCCCGATACACTTTTCAGTGAGGATGATTTTGATGCCGACTGTACCTCCTGCTCTTCAAGAGTGTTCCATTCACCACAGGATGGACATTTTCCGTTCCATTTAGAACATTCAAAGCCGCACTCCGAACAAACATATACGATTTTGGACTTTCCTGCCATTTTATTTTCCTTTCCGAAATAAGCACAGTATTACCTGCTCGGCACAAAGCTTACTCCGTAGCAATAAATTCATTTATTCCCGAAAAAACAGTAAATGCGATCTGCTGCTGATAATCCTTGTTCGTAAGCTTTGCCGCCTCTTCAGGGTTGGACAAAAATCCGCACTCAACCATTACAGCAGGATTATTGCAATAATAGCAAAGATACAGTTCATCCTTACAAAGCTTTATCTCACGCTCATTATCGGGCTGGAGATTTGTCACAAATCTGTTTTTCATTATACCTGCAAGCCGTTCGCTTTCCTCGTTCTTATCCGAGTAAAACATCTGTGCACCGCTGTATTTAGGGTCTGTAAAAGTATTCTGATGGATAGAAACGCAAACGCTGTCAGGATATTTATTGAACAACTCAAGTCGGTTCTCCATATCGGAGATCTTCTGATTGCGCAGTCCTTCAACTCCCTTATCGTGAATTGAAATATCCTTTATCCTCGTTGCTTCAACGTTATAACCGAAAAAACGTGCCATATCACGAACAGAAAGCAGGATATTAAGGTTTATCCCCTTTTCAGTTTTGCCCTCTGCACTTGAACATCCACCATCCATGCCACCATGTCCGGCATCCAGAACTATGACCTTCTGCTCCGAAAGCTCGGATGAAGTAAGGATAACATTTTCCAGTTTTGACTTTGCATACATTATTGTTCCTGTAAAAATACATATCGCCGCAAGAACTACTGCAGCGGTAAACTTCCTTTTATGCTTTGCAGAAACCATAGTTTTTCCTCCCATAGCTTGTTTGCTGCATTATATGAGAGTAAAAAAACATTTATTACTTTATCTTTTCCATTATGCAGACAGCGTGAACTGCAATTCCTTCCCCACTGCCCGTAAAGCCAAGCTTTTCCTCTGTCGTTGCTTTCACGCTTATGTTTCCGATATCTGTCCTGCAGGCTTGGGCAATGTTTTCACGCATTGCATCAATATACCCTGCAAGCTTTGGTGCCTGACACAATACAGTTGAATCAATATTTCCCACAGCATAACCCTTGCTTTCGGCAATACTTATTACCTGATCAAGCAGCATTATGCTGTCAGCACCCTTATATAAGCTGTCATTATCGGGAAAAAGCTTTCCGATATCTCCGAGAGAAAGCGCGCCGAGTATGGAATCCATTATTGCATGAACAAGCACATCTGCGTCGGAATGTCCGAGCAATCCTTTTTCGTATGGAATATCAACTCCGCCAAGAATAAGCTTTCTTCCCTCTACAAGACGGTGGACATCATAACCGTGGCCAATTCTAAACATTTTCACGAATTTCCTTTCAGAATTATCTCTGCTAAAGCGATATCCTCGGGTGTTGTTATTTTTATATTGCTATAGCTTGACTCGGTCATTGCGATCTTTGCGCCAACTGCTTCAGCAAGCTGACAGTCATCGGTAAAATCGAGATCATGATCATTTGCAAAGTTTATTCCCTTTACATATATATCCTTGCGGAATATCTGCGGAGTCTGCGTGATATAAAGCTTTCTTCGGTCAAGTGTGTCCGTTATAAGACCTCCATCGACGTATTTTATCGTATCCTTTACGGGAACGCCGAGAACAGCACCGCCAAATATAGAAGCATCCTTTATACACTGCTTTATATTGTCGGGAGAAACAAGCGGTCTTGCGCCGTCATGTACCGCAACAAATCTTGTTTCCTTTGAAACCTCTTTATATGCGTTAAATATCGACTGCTGACGGGTCTCTCCTCCCTTTACAACAGCCTTGAGCTTTGTGATGCCGTATTTCTCCGCAAGATGTTTATATTCATCAATATCATTTTCACGAACGGAAACGATTATCTCCGTGACCTCGTCAAGCTGTTCAAATGCAAGCATGGAACGTATTGCAACGGGTATCCCGTCAAGCTCAAAAAGCTGCTTGTTCACGCCATTCATTCGTGTAAAGCTGCCTGCACAGGCGATTATCGCCGATACTGTTATTTCGGACATTCTATATGACCATTCCTTTCAGATTATGTAAAGGTTATTTGCTTGACATCTATCAAAGCATTTCTTTGAAGTTTCCGAGCAGGCGGAATGAATTCATTTCATTTTTGAGGTCGTCAAGCAGGGCTGTTACCTTTACATCAAGGCAATTTCCCACAAAATCAAGGAAAAACATAAACTCAAAATCACTTCCGGCAATGCTCTTGCTCTCTATCTTCGTAAGATTTATGCCGTTCACAGAGAATTTCGTAAGAAGTCGGTTTAAAGCACCCTTTGTATGGGGGATCGTAAGAAGAACAGAAACAATATCGGAATCATTGTTTACAGTCAGATTCTTTGAGAAGCATATAAAACGTGTGTAATTCGGCTGTGCATCCGCAACATTCCTGCTGAGTATCTCAAGTCCGAGAAGCTCTGCGCAGCTTTCCGAGCAGATACAAGCGATAGACTCGCTGCTATTGCAAACGAACTCCGCCGAAAGCGCTGTATTTGCAAAATCACAGGTTTCAAATCCACTGTTTTTAAGGAACTTTGAACACTGCGAAAGCGCTTCATTCTTTGAGTAAACTCTCTTTACATCCGAAAGCTTTGTTCCCTTTTTCGCAGCAAGACAATGAGTTATCTCCACTCTCACAAGCGAATTTATAAAAAATTGTCTTTTGCCCATAAGCTCATAGGTTTCCGTTATCGAGCCGATGGTCGAGTTTTCAAGCGGAAGAAGTCCGTATTCACACTCACCTCGTTCAACTGCATCAAAAACCTCTTCAAAGCTGCGATAGAAGACTGCAGGTTTATCACCAAACAGCTTTTTGCAGGCGATCGAGGAATATGCCCCGTCCGTTCCCTGACAAGCTATCTTTCCTGCCTTTTCAGCAGAAAAAGAGTTATATTCCCTCTTCTTTTCGGCAGCCATTCCGATGTTCTGGATACTTTTACTGATATCCATTATGTTCTGGAACAAAACAGCCGAACCGTCTTTGAGATTTTCAGGCGAATTCTCTCTGATCCTATCAATGATCTGCTGTTCTCTGCCGCCCTGCATAACGGGAAGATCGTGTGTTTTTTTATACTCACCGACCTGACGGCAAACGTCCATTCTTTCAATAAAAAGCTTCAATATCTCGTTGTCGATCATGTCTATTCGGTTTCTTAAAGTTGAAAGATCCATATCATACCTCTGTTAAAATGAAATAATAAGATAATTATACTACATAATTCCCATAAATTCAAGCAATTTTTTTATTTTTGAGATCAGGAAAAAAGAACCGAAAAAAATTCAAAAAACAGTTGCAGAATTCCTTTAGATATGGTATAATAAATTGTTATATTATCATAAGCAGCGATCGGCAAATTCAGCACCCGGAAAGGAACGGATTTATGAGGATACTCGGCATCGACCCCGGATATGCGATAGTCGGCTTTGGAGTGCTTGAATATGACGGTTATAAATTCACTCCCGTGCATTTCGGTGCTATCACCACCGAGGCAAAAACCGATTTCAATATGCGGTTAAAGATAATTTTTGATGATATGAACACGGTTATTTCCACATTCAAACCCGAAGTAATGGCGATAGAAAAGCTTTTTTTCAACACAAATCAGAAAACGGGTATTGATGTTGCGCAGGCTCGAGGCGTAACTCTGCTTGCAGCTACGAATGCGGGAATACCGATATACGAATACACGCCTTTGCAGGTCAAGCAGTCTGTCGTTGGCTACGGACGCGCCGAAAAACCGCAGGTCATGGAAATGACACGAAGGATATTGGGACTTGCTTGTGTCCCGAAGCCTGACGATACCGCCGATGCGCTCGCTATCGCAATATGCCACGGGCACGCAAGCGGCGGCGTAAAAATACCCAAATTTTAAGGAGAGATCGTTATGATATACAGTGTAAGAGGAAAGCTTATCCACAAGGAACAGTCGCTTGCTGTAATTGAATGCGGCGGAGTCGGCTATGCCTGCAGGACTACGCTCTCCACACTTTCAAGACTCGGAGGAACTGGCTCGGAATGCTTCCTTTACACATATATGCACGTCCGTGAGGATGCGGTCGAGCTTTTCGGCTTTGTTTCGCAGCAAGAGCTGAACTGTTTCAAGATGCTTCTTTCCGTTTCGGGCGTAGGTCCGAAGGCTGCGCTTGCGATCCTTTCCGACACCACCCCCGAAGGATTTGCGCTCAACGTTGCAACGGGCGATTATAAAGCCTTCACCAAGACAAAGGGTGTAGGTCCGAAGCTTGCGCAGCGTGTTGTACTTGAACTCAAAGACAAGATCACAAACGAACAGCTCACCTCGGGCGTTACAGGGATTTCCGAGATCAGCGCGGCTGTTTCTTCGGGCGGCAATCAGGGCGAAGCTATCTCTGCGCTTGTCGTGCTCGGATATTCACAGGCTGAAGCCGCTTCGGTCATTGCCAAGCTTGACCCATCAATGTCCGTTGAAGAGCTGATTAAGAACGCTCTTAAGAAAATCGCTGCGTCAATGTAAACTTGAAAAGGAACTGTTTGCTATGCTTTGTTATCCCGATTACAGCCGATCAATAATTAGCGTAATTTCTTCGATAATGAATTATTACAGAGCACCGTATGAATATCCGACCATTCCCATACTTGACAAGCATCTGTCAAAGTTTTACAAGAATGTAGTTCTCATCGTACTTGACGGAATGGGGCATGATATGCTCGAACACGACCTGCCCTCGAATTCTTTTTTGAGAAGCAGCTGTGTTTCAAAGCTTTCATCGGTTTTTCCGTCAACAACTGCATCGGCAATGACAAGCTTTTACACAGGCGTATCCCCAAATGAACACGCATGGCTCGGCTGGTCGCTGTTTTTCAAGGAATTCTGCCGCACGATAGACGTTTTCACAAACCTTGACACATACACAAAGCAGCCTGCGGCAATTTCAAGCGCTGCCGAATTCATTATGCCTTATGAAACAATATATCAGACAATTGCCGCTTCTATTATCGGTGATGTTCAGCCTTTCACAATTTCACAGTCAAAGGTCAAGATATCCGAAAGCGGAAATATCCACAAGACAGCCGATAATTTTGACAAAGTATGCGAACTGATCGAAAAGATATGCGCTTCAAATCAGAATACTTTCACCTACGTTCAATGGTGTTCTCCCGATGACACTGCTCACCGCACTGGCTGTTACTCCGATGAAACAAAGGAAAAGCTTGCAGATATAAACAAGAAGCTTGAATCGCTTTACAGATCCGTAACTGACACATTATTCATCATAACGGCAGATCACGGAATGATTGATATTTCCGATGAAATACTTATTGACAGGATACCCGAGCTGAATGAATGTCTTGTCCTTCCGCCTTTCGTTGAAAGCAGAGCAATGTCATTCTTTGTAAAGTCGGACAGACGCACATATTTTGAACGCACCTTTAACAGTATGCTCGGGCAGGATTTTCTCCTTTTGAGCAGGCGTGATGTTTTTGACAAAAAGCTGCTCGGCAGCGGTCAAACCCATAAAAAAACACTTGACTTTATCGGAGATTACTTTGCCTGTGCGATATCCGATATCGGACTTCGCTACAGAACGATGAATGCAAAACCGAAAACGATGAACAAAGCCAATCACGGCGGTCTGACCGAACAGGAAATGACTGTTCCGCTGATAATTGCAGCAACAAAACAGACTAAAGAATACAAGCAGAAAAAGCTTATTTAAGGAGGTAGGATCGTGCTTGAATCAAGTGAGATGAATTTTGAGGAACGCATGGTTTCTCCTAAAAAAACCGAAAATGAAACAGATGATTTTGAAGTATCGCTCCGTCCGAAGACCCTTTCGGAGTATATCGGACAGGATAAGATAAAAGAAAATCTTTCTATATTTATCGAAGCCGCAAAAAAACGAAGCGAACCGCTCGACCATGTTCTTTTATATGGCCCTCCGGGACTCGGAAAAACTACTCTTTCCGCTATAATTGCACACGAAATGGGGGTAAATATCCGAATCACCTCGGGACCTGCCATTGAAAAGCCCGGCGATCTTGCGGCACTGCTTACGAATCTGCAGGAAAACGATGTTCTTTTCATTGATGAGATACACCGTCTTTCACGCTCGATAGAAGAAGTTCTTTATCCTGCGCTTGAAGATTATGCGCTCGATATTATTATAGGAAAAGGTCCTTCGGCACGCTCGCTCCGTATCGACCTGCCAAAATTCACGCTTATCGGCGCAACAACAAGAGCAGGTCAGCTGACCTCCCCTCTTCGTGACCGTTTCGGTGTTATTATGAGGCTGGAGCTTTACAGCATTGAACAGCTTTCCGATATTATTATGCGTTCGGCTGTTATCCTTGGCATTGCCTGTGATAAAGCAGGTGCGACCGAGCTTGCACGGCGTTCAAGAGGCACACCGAGAATCGCAAACAGATTCTTAAAGCGTGTTCGTGACTTTGCCGAGGTCATCGGTGACGGAAGAATAACCGAAGACATTGCAAAGATCGCACTCGACCGTCTTGAAGTAGATTCTCTCGGTCTTGATAATATGGATAAGCGTATGCTGAATATGATTATAAAGGGCTACGGCGGCGGTCCCGTCGGACTGGAAACGCTTGCTTCGGCTATCGGCGAAGAAGCCGTTACGCTTGAAGATGTTTGCGAGCCGTACCTTATGCAGCTCGGATTTATTTCCCGTACACCGAGAGGACGCTGTGCGACTGCACTTGCATACAAGCATCTCGGTTATGAATACAAAGGAGATGCCGAAGCTGATGACGGTCAGCTGAGATTTGAATAATTATTTTTTGCCGCAAAACGGCGGAATGGAGAGAATTATGGGAAGACTATTTGGTACAGACGGAGCAAGAGGTGTTGCTATAACCGAACTTACCTGTGAAATGGCAATGCAGATAGGCAGAGCTGCAGCAATGGTGCTTACTCAAAAAACACATAAAAAAGCAAAGATACTCATCGGCAAGGACACGAGAATATCCTCCGATGTTCTTGAAGCTGCTCTTGCGGCAGGTATCTGCTCTATCGGCGCTGACGCTGTTATACTCGGAGTTGTTCCGACGCCTGCTGTTGCATATCTTGTCCAGAAAAGAGAAGCTGACGCCGGAATAATGATCTCTGCATCGCATAACAGCATGGAATTCAACGGTATCAAGCTCTTTTCGGGCAAGGGCTTCAAGCTTTCCGATGATATTGAAGAAGAGATCGAAGCGCTTATCCTTGACACTCCCGAAAAGATCAAGGAACAGACTACCGGCGGTGCTAATATCGGAAGGATATCATACGACAAAAACGCTGAATGGGATTACATAAGAAGCATTATGAAGACCATTGACCACGATCTGAGCGGAATAAGAGTTGCTATCGACTGTGCAAACGGCTCCGCAAGCTCTACAGCTGAAAAGCTGTTCTCGGGTCTTGGAGCTTCCGTTCTTATGCTCAATGACAAGCCAAACGGAACAAACATTAATGAACGCTGCGGCTCGACCTTCCTTGAACCGCTCCAGAGATTCGTTATCGAAAATAAGTGCCATATCGGCGTTGCTTTTGACGGCGATGCTGACAGATGCCTTGCCGTTGATGAAAACGGAGCTATTCTTGACGGCGACAAGCTTATAGCAATCTTTGCAAGAGATATGCGTGACAAGGGCACATTAAAGAAAAACACCGCTGTTGTTACAATAATGACTAACCTCGGCTTTGCTCACTTTGCCAAGGCAAGCAACATTAACATCGTTTCGACAAAGGTCGGCGACAGATATATCATTGAACAGATGCTTGCTAACGACTACAACCTTGGCGGTGAACAGTCGGGACATATCATTTTCAGAGATTTCTCTACAACGGGCGACGGTCAGCTCACAGCTGTTCAGCTTCTTTACGTTTTAAAGCGCTCCGAATGCAAGGCTTCCGAGCTTGGAAAGATAATGGAACGCTATCCGCAGGTAATGATAAACGTCAAGATCACAAATGACTGGAAAGAAAAGTGGAAGAACGATACCGAGATTGAAGAGATCATTTCCGTCAATCAGAAGCTTCTCGGCACAACGGGAAGGATACTTGTCCGTGAAAGCGGCACCGAACCGCTTATCCGTGTTATGATCGAGGGCAAACACTTTGATGTAATAAACGATATGGCTGTAAAGATCGCCGACAAGATAAAGGAACGCTGCACTTCTGCTGAATGAGCGTATCCAACGTTTTTTAACGTAACGAAAGGATTATAAAATATGAGAACAGCAGAAAACTGGAAGGATTATCAGCTTATCGACTGCTCCGATTCCGAAAAGCTTGAAAAATGGGGCAATATAGTTCTGATTCGTCCCGATCCGCAGATTATATGGAAAACAGGACACAAATCGCAGCTCTGGAACAGCGCTCACGGTCACTATCACCGATCCGAAAAAGGCGGCGGTCACTGGGATTTTGCAAAAAAGATACCTGAAAGCTGGCTTATCTCCTATGGTGATCTTAAATTCAACATCCGTCCGACAGGCTTCAAGCACACGGGACTTTTCCCCGAACAGGCTGTAAACTGGGACTATATGTCCGATCTCATAAGAAATGCAGGCAGACCGATAAACGTACTTAACCTTTTCGCTTACACGGGCGGCGCTACACTCGCCTGCGCAAATGCAGGCGCTTCCGTCTGCCATGTTGACGCTTCAAAGGGAATGGTACAATGGGCAAGGGACAACGCTGCTTCATCGGGACTTTCCGACAAGCCTATACGCTGGATAGTTGACGACTGTGAAAAATTCGTTGCCCGTGAAATAAAACGAGGAAGAAAATATGATGCGGTCATAATGGATCCGCCTTCCTACGGCAGAGGTCCGAATCAGGAAGTATGGAAGCTTGAAGACTGCATTTACGATCTTGTCAAGCTTTGCACCGGAGTATTGAGCGATGATCCGCTCTTCTTCCTTCTGAACAGCTACACAACGGGACTTTCCCCGTCCGTAATGGCATATCTTCTCGGTGAAACTGTTGCTGCGAAATACGGCGGAAAGGTTTCCGCAGACGAGATCGGCTTGCCTGTAAAGGAAAGTAGCTTCACGCTCCCCTGTGGCTCAACTGCAATATGGACTAAAAACTAACGGAGGAATTTTATGGCTGTACTTGCGCTGTTTGGCGGAATTTACTTTATTATTGCCGGAATAATTGGCAAGGGCAAAGCCTTTACATCAAAAATAGGTACTCCCCTTACGGGAAAAGAATTCAAAGCTGTCAAAATTACCTATATCGTTGTCGGTGTTCTGCTGCTGATCATTTCAGCATACAGCTTCCGGCAGCTTTACAACACATGAGAGGAGGCAAAAGCTTGGAAAATATTATTATCGCCGAAAATGTTGAATTTTCCTATCCTGCAGACCCGGATAGCGGCGAAGAAGCTTCTCTTATCCTCAAAGATGTTTCAATGACGATAAAAAAAGGCGAATTTGTTGCAGTTCTCGGACATAACGGTTCGGGAAAATCAACCATTGCAAAGCACATGAACGCTATCCTTATCCCAAACAAAGGAAAAGTTTACTCCAATGGGATCGATACCTCGGACGAAGCGAAGCTTTTTGATATCCGTCAGCACATCGGTATGGTTTTTCAGAACCCCGATAATCAGATCGTTGCAACGATCGTTGAGGAAGATGTTGCTTTTGCGCTTGAGAATATGGGCGTTCCGCAGAAAGAAATGCGTGAGCGCGTTGACGATGCGCTGAAATCCGTAAATATGTATGAATACAAGGATCATTCGCCAAGCCAGCTCTCGGGCGGTCAGAAGCAGCGTGTTGCTATCGCAGGAATAATCGCTATGCGTCCCGACTGCATCGTTATGGACGAGCCTACTGCGATGCTTGACCCGAGCGGACGAAAGGAAGTTATGAAAACTATCCGAAAGCTCAACAAGGATTATGGCATAACGATCGTCCTAATCACTCATTATATGGACGAAGCGGCTCTTGCCGACAGAATCATTGTAATGGACAGCGGAAATATCGTTATGGAAGGCGTTCCGAAGGAAATTTTTTCGAAGGTCGAGAAGATGAAATCACTCGGACTTGATGTACCGCAGGTAACGGAGCTTATGTATATGCTTGGTAAAGAAGGACTTCCATCCGACACGCATCTGATAAAAGAGGACGAGTGTGTTGACGCACTGATAAAAATGCTTGGCAGCTAATCTGACATTAGGGGGGTAAAGGATATGGTTCTATCAATTATTTTTACAGCAGTTTATCTGACACTCATGATAGTATTTCCATTAAAAGGCAGAAAAACTATGCCAACGACGGTAAAAACAGCATTTATGCTCGGATTGCCTATTCTTGGCGTATTCGCTATTATACAAGAAAAACTTGTTGAAAGGAAATACAGCGGATTATTTTCGGAGCTTACCGATCATCAAAGCAATTTGGAGCAATACGAAAATCTGAAACCGCTCATAAATCCATCGACAGATATTTTCCTGCCTATCCTTATCGGTTTTGTCGGAGCTATTGCCGTAGTAATCGGAATGGTAAAGGTTCTAAAATATCCTTTAACGGAAGAAATGTCTGAATACTCAAAGGAACTTACAGGATCGCTTGCTTCGGACTACCGCAAAAAATGTGCAGGCTATATTTCCACTTGCGGAATAATCATAGATGTATGCTCATTATTGTTTATGGCTGGATTTGTCATATACTTTGCACAGATAATACCGAAGATCCCAGAAATATTTGATACAGCTGTAGCTGCGATAATGATCTGCGGCGTTCTGATCTTTCTTACATTAATAGTACCATTTGCATTTCTGCTATTGATAGCCGCTGCAGGCTATTTGTTGTCATTAACTGCTGTAATAGCTGTCATTTCCTGCCTTCCGCAAATATTAGGAATGATAATGTGCTGCTTCGGATTTGGAATGACCTTTACTGCTGCGGCTGTAGTTTCAATTTGTGCCGTAGTCAGAATGAAAAAATCGGGAGAATTCACCACAGGAAAGACCGTTCTTTACATAATCGGCTCACTTATCCCGATAGTAAACCTATTTACTCTCATAGCAATAAAAAAAGCGTCTTATTGAGTCGTTTCAATTTAAGAAAACATTATCCGCTAACGTGAAATGTATTTCATTTGAAAGGAAAGTTCTTTAATGGCAATAATCAAAACCGAAAATCTGACTTATACCTACAGTATTGGAACTCCGTTCGAAAAAACCGCTGTAGATAACGTAAATCTTGAAATTGAAGAAGGAGAGCTTGTCGGCATCATCGGTCACACAGGCTCGGGAAAATCAACGCTCATCCAGCATCTTAACGGACTTATCAAGCCTACCTCGGGCAAGGTTCTCATTGACGGACAAGACATCTGGAGCAAGGATATAAAGCTCCGTGATGTTCGTTTCAATGTCGGACTTGTTTTCCAGTATCCCGAATATCAGATATTTGAAGAAACAGTTTACAAAGACATCGCATTCGGTCCTAAAAACATGGGACTTGATGACAAAGAGATCGAAAAAAGAATATATGAGATAACCGATCTGCTCGGACTTGGAAGAGAAAACCTCAAAAAGTCTCCGTTTGAGCTTTCGGGCGGTCAGAAACGACGTGTTGCAATCGCAGGCGTAATGGCTATGCAGCCGAAGGTGCTTATCCTTGACGAACCGACTGCAGGACTTGACCCGAAGGGCAGAGATGTTATCCTTGAACAGATAAAGGAATATCACAGAAAAACAAAATCGACCGTTCTTCTTGTTTCGCACAGCATGGAGGATGTTGCAAGGTTTGCTACAAAGATTCTTGTTATGAATCACGCAAAGATTTTCTGCTACGATACTCCCCCAAAGGTTTTTATGCAGGCAGAGGAGCTTACAAAGATCGGTCTTTCCGTTCCGCAGGTCACAAAAGTCTTTCTTGCGCTGCGTGAAAAAGGTATTGACATCCGCACAGATGTATATACGACTGAATTCGCTGTAAAAACTATCAAGGAATACCTTGCCGAACATAGGAGAACGCCAAATGCTTAAAGATATCACTATCGGACAATACTTCCCGGGCAATTCGGCCGTTCACAGGCTTGACCCGAGATTCAAGATAATCATAACTGCTGTTTTCATCGTTTCGCTTTTCTGTGCAGACAATTTTCTCGGACTTCTTATAAGCTGCGTTTTTATGCTTATATCGTTTCTTATTTCACAGATACCGCTGAAGCTGATGATGAAGAGCATAAAGCCAATTATACCTATCATAATTTTTACAACGGTTCTGAATCTTTTCTTTCTGGACGGTGTTACGCTTTTCAAGCTTGGTTTTATAAAAATAACATACGAGGGACTTCGTACATCATTGTTTATGATAATACGCATTATAGCGCTCATTATGGGTTCTTCGCTTCTGACCTACACAACATCGCCCATCACGCTTACCGATGCGATAGAAAGGCTCATGTCGCCGCTTGCAAAGATACATTTGCCCGTTCACGAGCTTGCAATGATGATGACTATCGCTCTTCGTTTTATTCCAACGCTTATTGAGGAGACCGACAAGATAATGTCTGCGCAGAAGGCAAGAGGCGCTGATATGGAAAGCGGCAGCCTTATGCAGAGAGCAAAAGCGCTCACGCCTATACTCATTCCGCTTTTCGTTTCCGCATTCAGACGTGCAGAAGAGCTTGCACTTGCGATGGAATGCCGCTGCTATCATGGCGGTGAGGGCAGAACTCGCTTAAAGGAGCTTAAATCGACCGCAAGTGATTATACAGCTCTGGGTCTTTCGTTCGTATTTCTTGATGCGGTAATTCTTATGAATATTATCTTCGGCTGACGGGTGAAGCTTATGCGCAACTTAAAATGCACAATGTCATACAGAGGCACGGCATATCACGGCTTTCAGAGTCAGAACAACGCTGTTGCAATTCAGGATATACTTGAACAGCGCTTGTCCTATCTAACTCACGGTGATGTGAAGGTCAACGGCTGTTCTCGGACGGATAAGGGCGTTCACGCTAATGAGTTCTGCTTCAACTTCAAGACGGAGCATCATATCCCCTGCAATAATATCATAAGAGGGATAAACTCTCTGCTGCCCGATGATATCGCTGTTCACACCTGCGAAGAAACGGACGACGATTTTCACGCCCGTTTCTCCTGCACAGGCAAGGAATATGTCTATCTTATGTTAAATCGTCCGACAAAAGACCCTTTTTCCTCCGACCTTGCGCTTCATTATCCGTACAAGCTTGATGTTCCGCTGCTTGACCGATGCGCACAAAGCTTTGTCGGGACGCATGATTTCACATCATTTTGCGGAACTGCAAACATCAAAGAGAACTGCACAAGGACAATCGAATATTTTTGTGTGCAGAAAGATGAAAGTTTTGTGAGATTTATTGTAAAAGGCGACGGTTTCCTGTATAATATGGTCAGGATAATGGTCGGAACGCTTATTTTTATAAATGAGGGCAAGATCGCACCTGACGGGATAGAAGATATCCTGAACAAAAAGGACAGAAACTATGCAGGAAAGACAGCTGCACCCTACGGACTATATCTGAACAAGGTCTTTTACTGATAATCGCAGGATACATGACTTGAAAGGAATTTAAAAATGGCTGTAACCGATGTTTCCGATCTTAAAAAAAGACGGCAGAGAAAAAAACTCGGCCGCTTTTTAAAGAAATTCATCATTATTTTTATACTTGCTCTGGCGGTAGCTCTGCTTATATTCACAAAAAGCTCATGGTACCCGAAGCTTGACGGTATTCTTACGAAAATTCCCATTGCTGAAAACAATACCGAATTTGCAGGCGGAAACTTTCCCATTTCTATCGAAGGCGGAGCGGCATATCAGCTTGAAGCCGTAGACAGTGCAATAGCTGTGCTCGATGATTCTCACTATTTTGTATATGATACAAACGGAAAGAGCATTTTCACCCAGCAGCATACTATGGCAAATCCGATACTGACAGTTTCTCCAAAAAAGGCGCTTATCTATGACATCGGCGGAAACTCATTCAGCCTTATGAGCAAGTACAAGTGCATATACAAGGTAGAAACCGACTACCCTATCCTGCTTGCGAAATTGAGCAGCAATGACAAGGCTGCCATTGTTACAAAGGATGACAAATTCCTTGCAGTAATGAAGATCTATGACAATACGGGAAAAAACATCTTTAACTACAGCTCGATCGAACGAATAATTGATGTAACGTTCAACAGTGAAAATAACGGCTGTTACATTACAACTATTGGTTCAAAGGACGGTGTTCTCGTTTCAAAGATACTTTTCTACCGTTTTGACAAGATAGATTATGATGAGCTTGGAAATCCTGTACCCGTATGGCAGACGGAGTATCTTGAAACACTTGCTGTTTCGGTACGGCTTTTCGGAAATGACAAGATAGTTGTTTTCGGCGATAACCTTTGTGCGACATATAACACAGAGGGAACTCTGCTTTCTACATATAAATACCCCCGTGAGCTTTCGGGTTTTGACTCAAACAGCAAAATAGCTGCTATGGTCTTCAACAATTCGGAACAAAGAAGTTCCGAGATCGTTATGATCGACAGCGAAACAGGCGAAGAAAAATCATTTATCAATGATTTTATAGTAAACAGCATTCATGTTTACGATTCGGAGGTCTATATTCACAATAACCGTGATATTATCGCATACAATATACTTGGAGAAAAGGTTGCAGGCACAGAGCTTTCGGAGGATTATGACGATTTCAGAAAGCTTGGCGGAAATGTTTTTCTGCTTGGATACGATACTATCAATAGAATTAATTTTAATTAAGGAACGGCAATGGACTTTTTATCAGAACATTATCTTGACATAATAACTCTACTTCTCATTATCATCATCACCTATTCGGGATATAAAAAAGGTATCCTGCAAATGGTCATATCGCTTGCGGGATTCTTTATATCGGCAGCGGCTGCAGGCTTTGTGAGCAATGTAACATACGAATATGTATATTTTCACATTGTACAGCCATCGGTAATGGAATATATCGAAGCCGAAGCTGATAAGCTTTCGGAAGAATACTCGCAGGAAAAGCTGCTTGAAAAATTCGGCGTTTCACTCCCCGACAGCGAATATCCTGCAGATGAGGAAATGCCGGACTTGACGAATGAAGAAATAAGTGGTAAACTTAACAGTATATTTAAAGAATACTGCGGCAGGATAACAGGATCGTTAAGCGGAGTCATCCCCGACGAGATACTTGAAAGCGCTGACAAATACCTCGAAAAGAACGAGCTTGACAAAGAGGCGGCGCTGAATTATCCCGACAATATGAAAGCTTCTGCCACAACGCTTATCGAATCCGAAATAGTCCGTCCGGTTATGCTGAAGACGGTAAAAAACATAATATTCTTTATTACCTTCACGGTCATCTGTATTGTATTTTCAATAATTTTACGGGCGGTCAAGGTAATCAGAAAAATAGAATTGATAAAAAAGCCGGATTCCTTATTTGGCGGAATACTCGGATTTGTTTACTCAATTTTAACAATAATGGCAATTTCGCTGCTCTGCAGCATATTTATAAAGCTTACGGCAGATGAAAACTCTGTTCTGAACACGAGCGTTATTGAAAAAACATATATTTTCAAATACACTTATTCATTAAGCTTTCTTCTGCTGACAGCCTTATTTAAATAAGGGAACCTCTAAAAAACCTCCTTCACGGCATATTTTCTATGACTTACATCATCTGCTGCGTTAACCAACCTTGTAATACATCAAGTATTACTGCGGTTTGTTGCCTTGCAGCTGATGCAATTCATGTACGAAAATATGCTCGTGTCCCGGTTTTTAGAGAACCCCATAATAGTTTGGAGGACATTAAATGCTTTGTTCAAGATGTAAGAAAAGAACTGCTGTGGTATTCATTACAGCAATACAGGGCGAAGAAAATCACAACGAAGGTCTTTGTCTTGTATGTGCAAAACAGCTTGGAATACCGCAGGTAAAAGAATACATGGATCAGATGGGAATGACCGATCAGGACGTCGAGGAGATCTCCGACGAGCTTACGGATATCACCGAAAGCGATGACGGCGGCTTCTTCAAGAAGGGCGGAACGGCGGGCTTCCCGAATTTTCTGCAGAGCCTTATGGGCGGACTTCCAAAGGGGTTTGAAGCCTTCGCAAAATCCGAACCCGACAGTGAAGGAAACGGCACTTCCGACGAAACAGCTGCCGAAGAAACCGAAAAAAAGAGCAAGGGTCCCCGTCAGAGAAAGATGAAGTCGCTCGAGACCTACTGTGACAATCTTTCTCGAAAAGCGGAGGAAGGCAAACTCGATCATATCGTTGGCCGTGATAAGGAGATCGCCCGTACTATACAGATACTCTCCCGCCGCCAGAAAAATAATCCCTGCCTTATCGGTGAACCCGGTGTCGGAAAGACAGCTATTGCCGAGGGTATAGCACAGAAGATCGCCGAGGGCGAAGTTCCTTTCAACCTCAGGGATAAAAAGGTCTATCTGCTCGACCTCACAGCGCTCATTGCAGGAACACAGTTCAGAGGTCAGTTTGAAAGCCGTATGAAGGCACTTATTGATGAGATAAAGAATGCAGGAAATATCATTCTGTTTGTCGATGAGATACACAATCTTGTCGGAACGGGCGGCGACAATGAAGGCTCGATGAATGCCGCAAACATTCTTAAACCAGCCCTCTCAAGAGGCGAGGTTCAGGTCATCGGTGCAACAACATTCAAGGAATACAGAAAATACATTGAAAAGGACAGTGCTCTTGAAAGGCGTTTCCAGCCCGTTACTGTAAACGAACCTTCCATCAGCGAGACTGAGCAGGTTCTTTTTGGGATCAGACAGTATTACGAGGAGCATCACAAGGTCAAGATCACAGATGAACTGCTCAGAATGTGCGCTGTTCTTTCGGAACGCTACATCAACGACCGTTTTCTCCCCGATAAGGCAATTGACCTTCTTGATGAAGCCTGCGCTTGCAGAAGCATACGCAGCACCGAATTGAGTAAGCTTGATTCAATAAAGAAAGCTCTCGAAAAGGAAGAACAGAACGTTGCTGAAATTGAAGAAGCAGCTGAACCCGATTTTGAAAAGCTTGCAAACGCAAAGGCTGACATTTTAAAGCTTCAGAAGGAGCTTGAAGATGCCGAAGCGGCTGCGGAAAAGGTCTATGTAACTGAAGAAGACCTTTCAAAGGTAATTGAGCTTTGGACGGGTATTCCTGCAAGCAAGGTCGTTGAAAGCGAATACAAGAAGCTTGAAAATCTTGAAAGCAAGCTTCGTGAAAAAATAATCGGTCAGGATGAAGCTGTATCGCTCGTCTGCAAGGCGATAAAGCGCACAAGAGTTCAGCTCTCAAAACGCCGCAGACCTGCTTCATTCGTCTTTGTCGGACCCACAGGCGTTGGAAAGACCGAGCTTGTAAAGGTACTTGCATCAGAGCTTTTTGATGGCACAGACCCGCTTATCCGACTTGATATGACCGAATATATGGAAAAATACTCGGTATCACGTCTTATCGGTTCGCCTCCGGGATATGTCGGCTACGACGAGGCAGGACAGCTCACCGAAAAGGTTCGCAGAAAGCCATACTCCGTTGTTCTCTTTGACGAGATCGAAAAGGCTCATCCCGATGTAATGAATATTCTTCTTCAGATACTTGACGAAGGCAGAGTTACCGATTCACAGGGCAGAACGGTCAATTTTGAGAACACTATCATTGTTATGACCTCAAATGCAGGCTCAACGGATAAATCAACGGGTATCGGCTTCAACAAAACCGAATCAGAGGTTTCAAAGGAAAAGTCAATGAAGGCTCTCTCCGACTTCCTGCGGCCGGAATTTTTGAGCCGTATTGATGAGATCGTTACATTCTCTCCGCTTACAAAGGAAAACTATGAGGACATCGCTGCACTTATGCTTGATGAGATGAAGGAACCTCTTGCTGAAAAGGGAATCACCCTCAAATACAGCAAAAAATCCCTCACAGCGATCGCTGAAAAGGCATTCGGACAGAAATTCGGTGCGCGTGATATCCGCAAGGTGATCCGTGAAGAGATCGAGGATAAGATCGCAGAGCTTATCATCACAAGTACAGCAGAACCGTTTAAAACGATCAAAATCGGTGAGAAAAAGAATGAGCTTGAGATCACAACCGAATAAAATTTATGGGCAGTTTTTTCATTAAGACTGCCCTTTTTCTTTTCATTATTATTATCAAAAATTCTCTCAAAAAAATCGAGTTTTTTTGAAAAAAGGTATTGACATTTGATACAGTATATGGTATAATGAATATCGTCGTTAGGGAAGATAAAAATGCGAGTGTAGTTCAATGGTAGAACACTAGCCTTCCAAGCTGGTTGCGTGGGTTCGATTCCCATCACTCGCTCCACTTTTTTCCCTAACGTATTTAATGTGCGTCATTAACTCAGCTGGATAGAGTAACTGCCTTCTAAGCAGTAAGCCACTGGTTCGAATCCAGTATGACGCGCCAATATGGTGGGTGTAGCTTAGTTGGTTAAAGCGTCGGATTGTGGTCCCGAAGATCGTGGGTTCGAATCCCATCTCCCACCCCACAAATACCTGTTTAAACGTTTTGTTTAGACAGGTTTTTTTTATTTTATAATTTCATAATCTGAATTTTCAAGAATTTGCAAAGCGTTTTTAAACTGCTCTTTCTTTGTAAGGATATAATCTGTATTGAAAGTTGAAACAGCAAAAACGCCTATTTTATTTTCCGCTAAAACTCCGCATATCTCCGACAAAATACCTATCAGAGAAAAGTCAAGAATACCCTCAATGCGAAATGCTTTCCAGCCGTCTTCTCTTTCAATAGTATTTGACGGAGTTTCATCTGTGATACAAACAAGCGATTTTTCTTCATCTGTTTTTCCTATAAAAACATACTCCGAATCAAGGTTGACAAGCGAGTAATCTTCCACTTTACATACCGTGAAATCAAGATCAATTGCTTTTATTTTCATATTAAACCAATCCCATTTTATACAAAATCCCCACACCTTTGCGATGTGGGGATAAACTTTTTATCTTTCGATCTGCTGCTCACGGTCGGGGCCAACGCCGATCATTGCGATCTTACATTCGCAGAGTTCTTCAAGGCGCTTGATATAACCCTTGCAGATCTCGGGAAGCTCGTCAAATGTTCTGCAGCCGGAAATATCATCGTTAAATCCGGGATAATCTTCGTAAACAGGCTGGCAGCCGTCAAGCTCTTCAAGAGTTGCAGGGAAATCCTTGATAATCGTGCCATCAGGCTTCTTATATGCAACACAGATCTTGAGGGTATCAATTCCTGCGAGAGTGTCAAGCTTGTTTACAACGAGGCAGTTAAGACCGTTTACACGAACAGCGTGACGGATGATAACGGAATCAAACCATCCTGTACGTCTTGGTCTGCCTGTAATAGTACCGAACTCATGACCCTTTTCACGGATATAGTCGCCTGTTGCGTCGTTAAGCTCTGTCGGGAACGGTCCCTTGCCGACTCTTGTTGTGTATGCCTTTGCAACGCCGTAAACGTTGTTGATAACTGTCGGACCAACGCCTGTACCAACGCAAACACCTGCAGAAAGAGGATGCGAGCTTGTAACGTAAGGATATGTACCGAAGTCGATATCGAGAAGTGTAGCCTGTGCTCCCTCAAAGAGGATAGTCTTATCCGCCTTTATTGCTTCGTATGCAAGAACGGAAACGTCAGCCTCATATTTTGCAAGACGCTTGCCATATTCTGTGTATTCCTTGATAACAGCTTCAATGTCAACTGCTTCGCCGCCGAAAACCTCGGTGATGATCTTGTTTCTGAGCTTGCCTGTTGTGCGAGCCTTTTCAGCGAATACTTCGGGATGAATAAGATCGTAGAAACGAATGCCCGAACGCTCATACTTGTCCATATATGTTGGGCCTATACCGCGCTTTGTCGTACCAATATCAAGGCTTCCTCTGAATTCTTCGGAAAGTCCGTCGAGGATAATGTGCCAAGGCATAACAACGTGTGCTCTTGGGTCGATCTTGAGGTTATCGCAGGAGATACCTCTTGATTCGAGGTCGTCAATCTCACCGAGAAGATCCTGCGGATTGAGAACAACGCCTGCACCGATAAGGCAGAGGGTATCTTTATAAAGAATACCCGAAGGTATAAGATGAAGCTTATATGTTTCACCATTGCTTGCAACAGTATGACCCGCGTTGTTTCCGCCCTGTGAACGAACAACAACATCTGCTCTTGAAGCAAGGATGTCAATTACCTTACCCTTGCCTTCATCTCCCCACTGAGTACCGATTACAATATTAGCAGCCATAGAAAACTCCGTTTCCCGACAGCAAAAAATTTTAACCGACTTCCCTGCTGCCGAAAAAGAAGCCGCAATAATAAACTAAATTACCACAATGTATTATAGCAGATTTTTTTAATTATGTCAACTTTTTTCTTGACTTAATTCAATATATATGGTAAAATTTATGTATATTAAAATCTCCCGGTTTTAATGGGGGAAACAAGGAGTAATTATGGGGATTTTCAATAACATATTCAAATCAAGATCCGGAAAAAACAAAAAAACACACAAATCACGCAATTCATCTCGTGAGTATGACTTATCCTATAAGCAAGCAAAAGTTAAGCATACCCCTGTTAACAAAAATGAAAGTGCTGTCAAGGGAGCTGCGCCTGTCAGGAATTCAAAACAGGGTGTTACAGTTAAAAGATTAGTTGTAAAAAAAGCTGCAAGCACTTCTGCTGTAAAGAAACCTGAAGTAAACAATACAGCAGCTGCCGAGAAGAATTCTACTTCAGTTTTGCAGGATAACAATATTATGCTCACAACGACTGTTTCGGCAGAAGAGCTGGAAAGTCTTCCCGATGACAGTGCCGCAAGACCTACTTTCAACTATGATGACGGTGGAATGGGCGGTATTGACGTAAGCGCGCTTGATCTCAGTTCGCTCGATGATTATGTGGATGATGACATTTCTGACGAACCCGAAGACAACAATATTTACAGCGACGACGATGATGATTATACATTTGATGCGGATCCTTCTTCGATCCGAATTTCAGATATGGATGAATAACAAAAGAAAGGTGTTAGAATATGTTTTTATTCAACAAAAACAAAAACAAGGATGAACCAAGATCCGCTGCCCCTGTATCCCCTGCACCCGTTTCTGCTCCTGCAGCAAAGCCTGCGAGCGCTGATGATTTTTTTGCTGATCTTGACAAAAAAAGCAAGCCAAAGCCTGTTGAACAGCCTGTAAAAACCGACATTGATGTTCCCGATGTTGTCGGACTTCGCGACGAACCTCTCCCGGAAGAAGGAAGCAGCATGAATGACGTTGTAACCGACTCATTTGCTGCGGAAAACCTCACCGACAAAACACTCAATGATGACGGCAACTATCACGGCAGCATGAACGACGCATACACCACAGCGGAAGAACCAAAAGAAGAAAAGGCTTTTGATCCAAGCAGTGCTGTTACTGCGGATGACTTTTTCAGCAATATGGGACGCAAATCCGCACCGAAGCCTGCCGCTGAACCAATGGTGCTTCGTGAAGAACCTCTCCCCGAAGTAGGAAGCAGCATGAACGGGCTCGATATCTCAACACTTACAACTGATGGTCTTCGTGACAAATCATACGAGAACGACGATCTTTATCACGGAAATATGAATGACATTCCCGATGAAGATGCTATCGACACCGATTCTCTCGCTGTTAAGCATCTTAAAGCTGACGCTGATGACAGCGGGAACATATACAGCGATGATGATTATGATGTTGACGAAAGCAGCATTGTTATCGAAGAGATCAACGAATAAGAATATACTGCATGGCACAAGGGGCGCCCCCTTTGTCCTTTCGTTTGTTATTTACGAAATGAGCAAAGTTTGTCGCTCGGTACCGATAATACTTCTTCATCGGTATACACTAAAGTCATGCAGTATTTTTTTGCAAAAAAAACAGCAGCCTTTTTAGCGAAAAGCTGCTGAAATAAAATAAAATGAAATGAGTTGGAGGCACGAAAAAGACTGCGCCTAAACAAATACACATCGTCTGCATCGATGTGCGGTAAATCATAACCGAAATTGATCGGTTGTGAAATCAGAAATTAAACATGCGGCAGACAAAATTCAAATCCGTCTGCGCGAATATCATCAATGAGCTGCGGCAGTATCTCCGCATTCGTTGATGAAACGCTGTGCAAAAGATATATTGCACCATCATGTGCGGCATTTCTCGCCTTTTCAAGTGAGGAAGCACAATCAGGCTGATTATCTACATTCCAGTCACAGTACGCATAGCTCCAGAGCATTGTCTTATAACCAAGCTTACTGCAAACAGCAAGAGCACGTTCCGAATACTCTCCGCACGGTGGTCGAAGATACTTCATTTCGACTCCGTATTCGTTTTTTACGAAATCATGGAGCGACATGATCTCCTCCTCTGCACTTTCGGGTGAAAGAGCCGGCAGAGATTCATGCTTCATACCGTGGTTTCCAATGATGTGACCCTCTGCGATCATACGCTTTACAAGCTCTTTATTTCGCTTTGCATAGTCGCCTGTCAGGAAAAATACCGCTTTGACATTTTTCTCTTTTAAGGTATCGAGTATCTTCTCGGTATAGCCATTCTCGTAGCCTTGATCAAACGTCAGACAGATACCTTTTTCTCCGCTGAACACCGCATAGCTGTTATAGGCCTCAAACTCATCGTTGAACATCTTTGCACCTGTCGGACAATTGTTTTCGTCACATTCGATGCCCTGTCCATAGCCGTGAGATTCAGCCGAAAGCCCGTTCAACTCAGAGATATCCTGTTCTGACAGATGATTTGCCGAAGCTGTAAAGGTCAAAAGATTCACAGCAATAGCAACTGCCGCAAATGCTGTGATAAGCTTCAAGATCTTCATCCGATCCCTCCATAACAAAATTTACGGATAAACCGTATATTATTTATTATAGCTGCATCGTTATAACTTATCACAAGTATATTATATCACAAATTAACGGAAAATAACACTACAGAGAGGTTACAATTTTATCACAATTTACTTCCTGTTATTAACAAAAATGCGCTGCGATAATTACATCACAGCGCACACCTTGCAGATGAAACTTATTTTGAGAGATACGATTTAACAAGCTCCTGAAGAAGCTCATCCCTATCGATATGTCTGATAAGATTTCTTGCGTTATTATACGTTGTTATGTAAGTCGGGTCTTCCGATAAAATATATCCAACGATCTGATTAATGGGATTATAACCCTTTTCATTGAGAGCGTCATATATTAATGTGAGATTCTTTTTAAGTTCTCCTTCGTTTTCCTCAATAACAGTAAACGTCATTGTCTGTTCGTTATTCATTTTATATGACCTTCCTTCTATATGGATTCATCTTATAGTTATATTATACTATATTAGCGAAAAAAATGCAAGTATTTTTTTATATTTTTTGAAACAAAAGTTTTGTTTTAGAATATGCTGTAAAAAATCAGAATAAACTGTCAGCGATCTCGTATGCCCTGTCATCATCCGAGCAGGCAAATAGCATAACATAATTGCCCTTGACAACAACCTTCGCACCGTCAAGCTTATACATCTCATTAGGAGTATAATCGGCATAAAGCTCGATCTGACTGTCAAGACGCTTCTGAACAGCCGCACGAGCATTTTCAGCATCTTCCGCAGAGTTCATCTTGAAAACTGCAAGCTCATCGGGATAAGCACCCGAGCCGCAGATATACACAGAAAGAGCCTCTGCCGCTTCTGTATCAATATCATAATATGCACCGACATCATCTTTTGTTTTTTCAACAGCAGACGGGATCTCGATCTCTGCCATTATTGCTGCTGTAATATCAGCAGGAGCAGGCTGCTTCATCTCGTCAGCCGTTTCTGCCTTTGAACAAGCTGTAAGCATTACTATCGGCAGAATAAGCATTGCCGCAAAATTTCTTAATCTCATAAATTGACCTTCCTTTTTACTGTAAGATATCTGTTTCGATCTCTGTTACTATTTCTGTTTCGGGTTCGCTGATTGAAGCTGTGACCGTTTCACTCTCGGTAAAAGTTATCTCATCAACTGTAATAGCTGTTTCCGCAGGTACCGCCGTCACGGATGTGATCTCGGTCACCGGCTCAGTTTCCGTGACATCCTGCTGATCATTTGTAAGCTCAAACTGTATTCTGCTCAAGACAACTCCGTAAGCTTTTCCGAGGAAATGAAGTCCGTCGGCTTCAGCATAGTCAGCTGCAAGATATCCGTCATCATCCTGGAGCATTGTAAATATATCAATAAATTTACAGGACTTATCCTCTGCTGTATTTTCAAGCTTGCTGTTATAACTCATTATAACGGGTATCTTTTCGGGATTTTCGCTTTCGTGAACAGCTGTCACAGGAGGGATCGACAGAATAACTATTTTTGAATTGGGAGAAACCTCTCTTAATTCATCAACAAGCTTTGACATCTCTTCCGCCATATAATCGGTGCTCAAAAAAGCAAGACCATTTGTTCCAAGCATAATGCAGATGTATTCGGGCTGCATCATTTCGGCTTTTTTTATGGCAGTAACGCCATTTATTTCCTTTGTAAGAGCAGATTCGGGATTTAGACCGACCTGCGCAAAGACATTATCGGGTTCAAGATATCCAAATCCCGAAAAACCTGTAAAAATCGAATCCCCGATAAAAAGACTGTTGGAGAAAAACGACTTGTCATATTCCGTAGAGCTGTATTTAGGTTCAGTTTCGCTTGTTTCAGTTGTGGAACCTTCCGAATCCGAAGGATCTGTGAGAATAATGTTTGCTGTGGTCTCAACGATTTCCGATGTAGTCATAATTGTTATTGTATCTGTCGGCTCGATCTCAACGACAACCGGTTCGGTAATGACATATTCATCATCCCAGGGCATTTTTATACCTATATTCGCAAGAGGATCTTTTCCCGTGAAAAAAGTATAGCCATAAAGACAAAGAGCGGAAAGAACAAGAACGATAAGTACAATTATAATAACATTCAGTGTAACAAGAACTTTTGAAGTTCTCGGTTTTTCAGAATAATAATAGTTTTTTCGTGGCATTTTAGGGGTTACACCTTTCTACTGCGATAGCTTATATAATTATACACTATTTGACCCGACATATCAAGTATTTTTAAAGAAAAAATACTGTTTAATAAATAAAAAAAATCCGTCTTCTTAAAGAAAACGGATCATGGAGGCGCCACCCAGATTTGAACTGGGGATCAAGGTGTTGCAGACCTACGCCTTACCACTTGGCTATAGCGCCGTTGGAGCGGATTACGAGGCTCGAACTCGCTACCTCCACCTTGGCAAGGTGGCGCTCTACCAGATGAGCTAAATCCGCATATTGGCGACCCGAAAGAGACTCGAACTCTCGACCTCCGCCGTGACAGGGCGGCGTTCTAACCAACTGAACTATCGGGCCGAATTTGGTGGGAACAATAGGGCTCGAACCTATGACCCTCTGCTTGTAAGGCAGATGCTCTCCCAGCTGAGCTATGCTCCCACATCGTCTTTGAGAATTCATCTTCATCCCCAAGCGACGATATTTATTATACACTATTAATTCTCGTTTGTCAAGGCTTTTTTGAAAAAAATTTTATTTTTTTAGAGAGATTATTTCCTCGGGTGTAAAACTATACTTTTTGTCACAGAAATGGCAGCATACTTCAATGCTTTCCTGTTCTTCATACATCTTGTTAAGCTCGTCGTTTCCAAGACTTATGAGTGCACGTTCCACTCTCTCCCTGCTACAATCACATTTATATGCACAACCGAACTCATCCAGAACATTCGGAGTAAGTCCATCGAGCACTTTCATAGCCATTTCTTCCGCAGAAACGCCTGCAGTAAGCATCTGTGTAACGGACGGAAGACTGTTGACATTCTTTTCAAGTATATCAATGCAGGATTCATCCGCAAACGGAAGGAGCTGTATAAGATATCCTCCGGCAGCCTTTACTGTAAGATCGGGATTAACAAGAACACCTAATCCGCAAACAGTAGGGATCTGTTCACTCATTGCAAAATAGCTTGCAATATCCTCTGCGATCTCTCCTGAAACAATAGGGATCTGACCAACATAAGGTTCTTTCAGGCCAAGATCCTTAACTATGCTCAAGGTTCCATCCTTGCCGACAGCTCCTGCAACGTCAAGCTTTCCGTATGAATTGAGCGGTATCTCAACGATCGGGTTGGCAACATACGATTTAACGTTTCCCCTGCTGTCTGCAACGGCGATAAGAGCACCTGCAGGACCGTTTCCGTTAAGGCGGAGAGTAACGCTGTCAGTATCATTTTTAAGTCCTATTCCTATCAGAGAAGCGGCAATAGAAAGTCTGCCGAGTGCAGCCGTAACAACTGCCGACGGTTGGTGTATGCGCTCGATCTCGGCAACGATGTCCGTAGCATCAATTGCAGTAGCTGTCACAGAAGCATCTGCAGAGATCGTTCTGACGATTTTAGCCATTTTATTTATCCTTTCTTCAGAAAAATTCCATCTGCCCGTTATGAACAAATGGAATACTATCACTTTATTTTTTTAGCGGCATAAACTACCTTTTCGCTTGTTTCTTTCGGAAGCTCAAAGCTGTCATAATCATACTTTCCGACGACCTCAAAGCCGACTTCCGCCAGAGCATTCTCGATCGTTTCACAATCTAATGCGATCTCGGAAAACTCATCACTGTAACGTGAATATTTTCCGCTTTCATCAGGCTCAAAGAAATCAAGTGACATAGTTACCCTGCTGTTTTCTTCTTCAAAATAGTTCTGCCATACGCAGTAGACCTCATCAATATCATACACGAAGGTATTATTTCCGAGGACATTTCTATGCTTGTAAGGCGTATTTATGTCGAAGAGAAAAAGTCCGTTCGGCTCACAGAAAAGCGAAACCCTGCCGAATGTCTTTTTTATCTCTTCAAGGTTAGCGAGATGATTTATGCTGTCCAGAGCACAAACCGTCACATCTATCGTACCGAACATATCCAGCTCGGTCATATTCTGACAAAGATACTGTATCGGAAGTCCGCTCTCAAATTTCTTATCAAGCGCCTCGTTCAGCATTTCCATAGAAGAATCCGTGCCTATAACGTCATATCCGAGCCGCGCAAATTCTTCGGAAAGGCTTCCCGTTCCGCAGGCAAGATCAAGCAGAATACCCTTTCTTCCCCCGTGTTTTTTAACAAGAGAATCATAGTATTCTGCTCTGTCCCTGTATGATATATTCTGCGTCAGCTTATCATAGTAATAAGCAAAGCAGCTGTAACCGCTCATTCCTTATTTTCTTCCTGCTGCTTTTTAAGACGGTCAAAAACAAGTGCATAACCGTCCGTTCCGTAGTTGAGAGTACGGTTTACACGGCTGATCGTAGCAGTACTTGCACCCGTTGTAGCAACGATATCGCTGTAAACATTCTTGCTTACGAGCATTTTTGCGACCTGCATACGCTGTGCAAGAGATTTGAGTTCAAGCACGGTGCAGAGATCCTCAAAAAAGGCATAGCATTCTTCTACAGTTTCAAGAGTGAGGATAGCCTTAAAAAGGTCGTCCATCTGCTCTCCTCTTAATTTATCATTCATATTGTTGTGCTGCCCCAATAAAAGGAGCATACCTCCTCTCAAATTTCTGAACAAGTTCCTATACCATAATTTTAGCACATTGTAGCGAAAAAGTAAAGAGGTTTTTTAAATTTCTTTGATGATCAGATATCATTGCGGATGATGTCTTCAAAAGTTTCACGCTTAACAACAACTCTTGTTTTTCCGTCCTTGACCATTACGACAGCAGGCTTGCAAAGTCTGTTGTAGTTAGATGACATAGAATAGTTGTATGCACCTGTCGCAAGGACAGCAATAGTGTCGCCGACTTCAACGTGCTGAACAGGCATATTTTCACCGATAAGATCGCCGCTTTCACAGCATTTTCCTGCCAGAGTGATCTTCTCGGCCTTTTCTTCGCCTGCCTTGTTTGCAACTTCAATATCATATTCGGACTTATAAAGCGCATAACGAGGATTATCACACATACCGCCGTCAATAGAAACATAGGTACGGATATTGGGGATCTCCTTGATACCGCCGACTGTGTAAAGCGTAAGTCCGGCAGGTGCGGCGATTGATCTGCCCGGTTCGATAAGGATAAACGGAAGCTTGATGCCCTTTTCTGCGCAGATTTCCTTGACCTTTACCGAAACACATTCCATATACTTTTCAAATGCGCACGGTTTATCTTCATTTGTGTACTTGATGCCGAAGCCGCCGCCGAGGTTGAGCTCCTTTACTTCAAATGAAAGCTCATTCTTGATCTTTGCAATAAATCCGAGCATAACTTCCGCAGCGTGTACAAACGGGTCGATATCAAAGATCTGGCTTCCGATATGGCAGTGAAGTCCGACAAGCTGAACATTTTTGAGTGCAAGAGCCTTTTTAACAGCTTCAAAAGCTTCTCCTGTTTCAAGTGCAAATCCGAACTTGCTGTCTATCTGACCTGTTTTAACAAAACTATGAGTATGAGCGTCAATGCCCGGCTTGATACGGAACATAATGTTTGCCGTTACGCCCTTCTTTTCAGCAAGCTTATCAAGTCTTTCAAGCTCGAAAACATTGTCAACAATGATCCTGCCGACCTTTTTCTCAACGGCAAGCTCAAGCTCTTCATCGGTCTTGTTGTTGCCGTGGAAGCACACCTTTTCCATAGGAAAACCAACGCTTGCTGCAGTGTAAAGCTCTCCGCCCGAAACAACGTCAGCGCCTATTCCCTCGGAGTCGGCTATTCTGTAGATTTCCTTGCAGGAGAAAGCCTTGCTCGCATAGCACACAAGACCTGCGCCGCCGTAATATTCGTCGATCGACTTTTTGAAACGCTGACAAGCGCTGCGGATAACAGCCTCGTCCATAACATAAAGCGGAGTGCCGTATTCCTTTGCAAGCTCAACGGTGTCAACACCGCTTACGGCAAGGTGACCTTTTTCGTTTACTGTTAAATTTTCCGATACAAACATATTAAAAAATCCTTTCTTTTGATCTGCATTGCCTTTATTCTGCAGATACTTCCTCAATTATTTCCCTGATCTTATCTGCTCCCTCGCCTGTGACAGCGGAAAATTCAATTACAGTCATTTCATCAAAATACTCTATTTCCTTCCTGAATCCCTCCATTCGAGCGGCACGTTCATTCTTGGAAAGCTTGTCCGCTTTTGTAAGTACAATAACAAACGGCAGTTCGTTATCGATCATAAAATTTATCATGTGCATATCATCGGCTGACGGAGGATGACGCATATCAATAAGCTGAAATATCAATGCGATATCTCTCCCCGACATAAGATAGCCCTCGATAAGCTCCGACCAGCGAAGCTTATCGCTCTTGGCGATCTTTGCATAGCCGTATCCCGGGAGATCGACCAGAAAGCAGTCATCTATCTTATAGAAGTTGACAGTTGCGGTCTTTCCCGGAACAGCCGAAACTCTTGCGAGCGACTTTCTGTTGAATATCTTGTTTATCAGCGAGGATTTTCCGACATTGGAACGTCCTGCGAAGGCAAACTCTGTTTTTTCCGAGGGTGGAAGCTGTTTATACTCTCCGTATGAAGCGAAAAACTCCGCTTTATTAAAGTTCATATCGTTACTTTCTCCCCATTTTCTGCCTTATGAGCGAAGCTCGGCAGTATTCTTTATCTCTTTTTTCTTTTTTACAGTCACAGGCTTCTTTGCAAGGGCATTGTCAAGAACATCCGTGAGCTTTTCTGCGAAGATAAAGTTCAGACCCTCCTTGACAACATCGTCAACCTCTTCAAGGTCAGCCTTGTTTGCAGCAGGAATAATTACATCCTTCATACCTGCCTTGTAAGCAGCCATTGTCTTTTCACGAAGTCCTCCTATCGGAAGCACCTTGCCGTGAAGCGTTATTTCACCTGTCATTGCAACATCGTGGCGAACAGGAATCCCCGAAAGTGCGGAAACGAGTGCAGTCATCATTGTAACGCCTGCAGAAGGACCGTCCTTTGGTGTTGCGCCCTCGGGAGCATGGATATGAATATCCTTGTCCTTGTAGAAGTCGGGAGCAATACCGTATTTATCTGCAATCGAGCGAACATAGCTGACAGCGATCTTGGAGCTTTCCTTCATAACATCGCCGAGCGAACCCGTTACCTCAACATTGCCCTTGCCGTTCAGAACTATAGCTTCAAGCGGCATAATTACTCCGCCGACCGAAGTCCAGGCAAGACCGTTTACAACGCCCACTTCGTCTTTTTTTGCAAGATCATCGTCAATATACTTACGAACACCAAGATACTTTTCGATATTTCTCGGAGTAACGCTGACCTTTGCAGCTTCTCCCGAAACAATTACCTTCGCAGCCTTTCTGCACAGTGAAGCGATAAGCCTTTCGAGCTTTCTTACGCCTGCTTCACGGGAGTAATTATCAATAAGCACATATATTGCCGCATCATTGATCTTTAGCATTGAAGCTTTAAGTCCGTGAGCCTTGAGCTGCTTCGGAATAAGGTGTTCCTTTGCGATATGGAACTTTTCCTCTCGTGTATAGCTTGTAAGCTCAATAACTTCCATTCTGTCAAGAAGCGGAGCATCTATTGTTTCGGTCGTATTTGCGGTCGTTACAAAAAGCACCTTGCTCAGATCAAACGGTATTTCGATGTAATGGTCGCGAAAAGAATTGTTCTGCTCGCTGTCAAGGACTTCAAGCATTGCCGAAGACGGATCACCGCGCATATCGTTTGACATTTTATCGATCTCATCAAGCAGGATAAGCGGATTGGCTGTTCCTGCCTGCTTGAGAGCAGTTATGATCCTGCCCGGCATTGCGCCGACATAAGTCTTTCTGTGGCCTCGTATATCCGATTCATCCTTGATTCCGCCGAGCGAAACTCTGACATACTTTCTTCCGAGAGCCTTTGCGATTGATTTTCCGATAGAGGTCTTGCCGACACCCGGAGGACCTACAAGACAGATTATCTGACCCTTTATATCGGGTTTAAGCTGACGAACAGCAATATTCTCTATTATCCTTTCCTTTACCTTTTTTAATCCATAATGGTCAAGATCAAGAGTTTCCTGCGCTGCTTCAATATCGGTATCATCATCGGTAAAATTATTCCACGGCAGTTCAAGAACCGTGTCAAGATAGTTCCGAAGAACAGCATAATCCTGCGAGGACGGCGACATTTTGGAAAGGCGTGTGACCTCACGAAGGAGCTTTTCTTCGCTTGCCTGTTCAAGATGAAGCTCTTTTATCTTCTGCTCATATTCATCAAGCTCATCGTATGTATCATCTTCGCCGAGCTGTGACGAGATCGCTCTCATCTGCTCACGGAGATAATACTCACGCTGACCGTCGTCTATCTGCTCTCTGACCTTGCTCTGTATGCTGTATTCGATATCGAGTATCTCCACTTCACGCGAAAGCATTGCAAGAAGCATTCCAAGCTTTGATACAAGATAGTCCTCTTCAAGCAAGTCCTGCTTATCCTCAACGGGAAGCGGAACGTTGCTTACTATCGTGTCAAAGAATTTTGCCGGATCCTTTTCATCCATTATTGAATTGACGAGCTCCTTCGGCATTCTCGGCACAAGATGGCTGTAATGCTCGAATGTCGATCTTGTTGCACGGACAACAGCGTCAAGCTCGACCTCTTCATTCTGACATTCTATATGATTCGGGAGTTTTTTGATATAAGCCGTGAGATACGGTTCGTTCTGATCTATCTTCATCAGCTTTGCACGGTATTTGCCCTCTACCAGAACTCTTGTGATCTTATCGGGAGTTTTAAGGATCTGGCGAATTTCTGCAACCGTACCTATTTTATATAAATCATTCTTACCCGGATCTTCAACTGAATTGTCGATCTGGGAATCGAGAAAAATAAGCTTTTCACCGCTCATTGCAGCTTTCAGCGCAAGCTCCGAACGTTCTCTTGAAACATCAAAATGCACAACTGTATTCGGGAAAACAACAAGTCCTCTTACTGCGAGCATCGGCATTAAAATCGTTTCAGCTCTTGTTCCCATTATAAACCTCGTTTCTCCGTCGGAATGAAATAAATGATCTATAGCGATCCACAAAATATAAAATGATTTTCCTGCCCCGACGGAGGCAGGTTTATTATGAATGATAACTTGCTTTTGCAGGTTATTGCAGACATTCGGTAATACCTATATATTATATATGAAAATCAATTTTTTTGCAAGTCACAATTTTTATATTTTTCTCGTCATTTTATAGACTTTTTAAGTAAAAATATGCAGATTATCCGGTTTTTAGGATAAAAAACACCTCAATTCATTGAAAAAAAGCCTTTAAAACGCATTTTTTAAGCATTTTAAAGGCTTTTCTGAAAATTCATCACAATTTTTGTTATTTTTTTGAAGCTGTTTTCTTTCGGATAACAGTAGGCTTTTCGTTGTTATCAACGCAATCCTTTGTGATAACAATTTCGGTGATATCACTGTCGGACGGAGCTTCAAACATAACGGGCATGAGTATCTTCTCAACGATCGCACGAAGTCCGCGCGCACCGGTATCCTTTTCGATTGCTTTATGAGCAATAGCTTTAAGAGCGTCTTCCTCAATATCAAGCTTGATATTGTCAAGCGCAAAAAGCTTTTTATACTGCTTGACAAGAGCATTCTTGGGTTCCTTGAGGATACGGACAAGAGCGTCTTCATCAAGCTCGTCAAGAACCGTTATAACAGGCAGACGTCCCACAAGCTCGGGAACAATGCCGTATTTAACGAGATCCTGTGAAACAACATCCTTATAGATACCCTTCTGCTTTTCAGTCTTTGACTTGATCTCTGCACCGAATCCGAGTGAAGAGCTTTCCGTTCTTCTCTGGATTATCTTGTCAAGTCCGTCAAAAGCGCCGCCGCAGATAAACAGAATGTTCTTTGTATCGATCTGAATACATTCCTGATTCGGGTGCTTTCTGCCGCCCTGCGGAGGAACATTTGAAACGGTTCCTTCGATTATCTTAAGAAGAGCCTGCTGAACGCCTTCGCCGCTTACGTCACGGGTGATGGACGTATTTTCAGACTTACGGGAGATCTTGTCGATCTCATCAATGTAGATGATACCCTTCTGTGCTGCTTCAACATCAAAATCAGCAGCCTGAAGAAGTCGTACAAGCACGTTTTCAACGTCATCACCGACATAACCTGCTTCGGTAAGAGTTGTAGCATCGGCAATAGCAAACGGAACATTGATAATTTTCGCAAGAGTCTGTGCGATATATGTCTTACCTACACCTGTCGGACCGAGAAGAATGAGGTTGCTCTTCTGGAGTTCAACATCATTATCATCCGAATTAAGGTTATTAATACGCTTGTAATGGTTATAAACTGCAACGGCAAGTGCTGTTTTTGCCCCGTCCTGACCGATAACATACTCATCGAGAACCTTCTTGATCTCTGCAGGCTTCATAAGCTTTACAGCGCCGCTAGATCTCTTCTCGGCGTTTCTTGAAGAACGCTGATTAGGAGCGATAAGTCCGTTCCCTGCGAGCATTTCGTAGCAGTAGACTACGCAGTCATCGCATATATTGCAGTTTCCTGCGGTGAACATATTCCGAACCTGATTTTCGGGTTTTCCGCAGAAATTGCATCTTTTTAATCCTTTATCTGCCATATTTCAACTCCAATTATCTTTTGTAGATAACCTTGTCAATAAGACCGTACTCAACAGCTTCCTCTGCGGACATATAGTTATCACGCTCTGTATCCTGCTTTATGATATCGAGCGGTTTGCCTGTATTCTCGGAAAGAATGTTGTTGAGCTTTTCTCTTGTTCTGACAAGGTGGTCTGCATGGATCTTAATATCGGTGCACTGACCCGAAAGTCCGCCTCCGCCAATAAGCGGCTGGTGAATGAGTATCTCCGAATTTGGAAGAGCAAGGCGCTTTCCCTTTGTGCCCGAAGAAAGGATAAGTGAACCCATTGAAGCTGCAAGTCCCATACAAATGGTGGAAACATCGCACTTGATGTAGTTCATTGTGTCAACGATAGCAAGTCCTGCTGTAACAGAACCTCCGGGGCTGTTGATATACATACAGATATCCTTTTCGGGATCCTGACCTTCAAGATGGAGAAGCTGTGCGATAACAACGCTTGCTGAAGCGTCGGAAACCTCTTCTGAAAGGACGATAATTCTGTCATTGAGAAGACGGGAGAAAATATCGTATGAACGTTCTCCTCTGCTTGTTTGTTCTACAACATAAGGAACTAAACTCATAGCTGAACCTCACTTTCTGATTCTTTGCAGCAAATATACTTACCGCAAATTACGACATATTCCGTAAAACCTTAATATACTATACAAACCACCCTCCGACAATGAAGGATGGTTTGCAAAAAGTTATTATAATTTTAGATTAGCCTTCGATTTTTGCGCTGTCCTTAACGATCTTTGCAGCTTCAGCAACCTTCATATCAGCCTTAAGACCGTTGAGGCTGATGTACTTCTTAACATCGTCAACAGGCATATTGTACTGCTCTGCGATCTTTGCGTACTCTTCGTCAGCCTTTTCATCGGAGATCTCAACGTTTTCGAGTTCAGCGATCTTTTCAAGAGCAAGACGGATCTTAACTTCCTTTTCAGCTCTGTCAGCGAATGTCTTTCTGAAGTCAGCCATCTCAAGACCTGTATATGTGAGATACATATCAAGTGTGATGCCCTGCTGTGAAAGCTGCATCTCAAAGTTACGAACCATATCATCGATCTGTGCATCGTACATTGCCTGAGGAACGTCAACAGTCATCTTACCGATAAGAGCCTCGTAGAGCTGATTGTCAGCAGCGTTTTCAGCAGCCTTTTCAGCGTTTTCTTCAAGCTTCTTTCTGTAATCAGCCTTGAGCTCGTCAAGTGTATCGAAATCAGTTGCATCCTTAACGAATTCATCATCGAGTTCAGGGAGTTCCTTTGCTCTGAGCTCGTGGAGCTTGATCTTGAATTCTGTCGGCTGACCTGCAAGCTCCTTCATCTGGTAGTTCTCGGGGAATGTTACGTTGATCGTGAACTCTTCGCCGGGCTTCTTGCCAACGATCTGCTCTTCAAATCCGGGGATAAACTGATTAGAGCCAAGTGTAAGCTCATAGTTCTTTTCGGAACCGCCGTCAAATGCAACGCCGTCCTTGAAACCTTCAAAATCAATAACTGCAACATCGCCATTTTCAGCAGCTCTGTCTTCAACAGTTACCATTCTGCCGTTTCTATCTCTGAGAGCTTCGATAGCCTTGTCGATCATTTCATCGGTAACCTCATCAACTGTCTTCTTAACAGCGATGCCCTTGTAGTCAGCGATCTCAACCTCAGGCTTTACGATGCAGGTAACTGTGAAAGTAACGCCCTCTGCCTTGCTGATGCTCTTAACATTTATGCTTGGTGTAGCAACGAGTTCGATATTTGCCTCGTCAACAGCCGGAGCAACAACTGCAGGGATAAGGTCATTTACAGCATCCTCGAAGAATACATTCTCGCCGTAAAGCTTTTCGATCATCTTTCTTGGAGCGTTGCCCTTTCTGAAACCGTTGACAGCGATCTTCTTTCTTGCCTTTCTATAAGCCTTTTCAAGAGCTTCTTCAAACTGAGCTGCATCTGCAGCGATCTCAAGCTCATAAGTATTTGCTTCTGTTTTATTTGTTGATACTAAACTCATTTTAAACTTCCTCCATTTTTAAATAAACAGCATTGATTAATTATAGCATATATTAAATTATTTTACCATATTTTCAGCTGTTTTTCCACGATATAAACAATTTACAATATCAATTTAGGGCAAAATTGCACAAAATCGCCTGCAATAAGCTGATAATTAACGCCGTCGACCTCTCCGCAGACAGCAAAACGATGTGCATTTCCGTGAAGATGACCGTAGTAACAGCTCTTGATATCATATCTGAAGATCACATCAAGTATTTCACGGTTATAGTCATTCGCAAATATCGGCGGATAGTGAAGAAAAACTATCGGCTTCTTTCCATCGGCAAGTGCAGCCTTTATCGACGCTTCAAGCCGTCCTGCTTCGCGCGCAAGAACCTTTGCATCGGCAGGCTCTTCGGTATCCTTTATCCAACCTCTTGTGCCGCAGATACCGTACTCTCCGTATGGATAGTAATTATTGTGCAGTATCGTGATCGTATCAAATCCGTTTTCTTCAAGAAAGCGGTTCATCTTCGCCATTGAATTCCACCAATAGTCATGATTGCCCTTTAAAATGACTTTATGACCGTTAAGACGGTTGATGAAGTCAAAGTCAGCCTTTGCCTCATCAAGACTGATCGCCCATGAAATATCCCCCGGAACAACGACAACGTCATCGGGACTGACAGTTTCCTGCCAGTTCTTTTTAAGGCGCTCAACATGATCGTCCCATCCCGGGAATATATTCATCGGTTTGTTCGTTGAAAGCGAAAGATGCAGGTCAGCGATTGCATAAAGCGACATTATATACCTGCTTTATATCAAAGACCAAGTTCGCCGAGAACATAGTTCTTCTGGTCATCCTTTGAGATAACCTTGCTGAAACGTACAGGCTTTGTACGGAGTGCAGCAAGAGATTCGGGAATATCATATCCCGAAAGCTCGTGGAGCTTGTCGATCATATCATACTCATCAAGGTCAGACTTTTTGCCCTCGATTGCTTCAAGAACGCTTGCGCTGAACTTGTACGGACTTGCGGTAGATGCAATAATTGTCTTTGTTGTATCACCTGTTGCTGCTTTATAGTCCTCATATACCTTAACGGCAACTGCGGAATGTGTATCGAGCGTATAGGAATACTTGTCGAAGATCCTCTTAATGGTATCCTTTGTTTCAGCATCGGTGCAGAAGCCTGCGGAGAATTCTTCCTTGAGCTTTGCCTTGATATCATCGGAAACCTCGTACTTGCCACTGCTTGAAAGCTGACCGAACCACTCCCTGATCTGAGCGTCATTGTAGCCTGTCATGATGTAAAGAAGTCTTTCAAGGTTGCTGGAGATAAGGATATCCATAGAAGGAGAAATAGTTGTGATGAAATCTCTGTTTCTGTCATAAACGCCTGTTGTGAGGAAGTCGGTGAGGACCTTGTTGGAGTTTGAAGCGCATATGAGCTTATTGATCGGAAGACCCATATTCTTTGCATAATAAGCAGCAAGGATATTGCCGAAGTTGCCCGTAGGAACAACAACGTTGATCTTCTCGCCTGCCTTGATCTCCTCGTCCTTAACGAGTGTTGCATAAGCAGAGATATAGTAGATTATCTGCGGAGCAAGACGTCCCCAGTTGATAGAGTTTGCGCTGGAGAACATGAGCTTTTTTTCTTCAAGCTTTTCAGCGATGTCTTTATCGCCGAAAATGTTCTTAACACCTGTCTGGCAGTCATCAAAGTTGCCTTTAAGAGCGCATACAGCAACGTTTTCGCCGTCCTGTGTTGTCATCTGGCGTTTCTGCATGGGGCTTACGCCGTCTTCGGGATAGAATACCATGATCTGTGTGCCGGGAACATCAGCAAAGCCTTCAAGAGCAGCCTTGCCCGTGTCGCCTGAAGTTGCAACGAGGATAACGATCTTCTTGTCAATGTTGATCTTCTTTGCGGAAGTTGTGAGAAGATAAGGAAGTATCTGAAGTGCCATATCCTTAAACGCGCAGGTAGGACCATGCCAGAGTTCAAGCACATAAGTACCCTCAAAAAGATGTGAGATCTCTGCAATGTTTTCGCTTTCAAAATTCTTAACGGAATAAGCGTTGTCTGTGCAGTAGCGGATCTCAACATCGGTAAAATCTGTGAGATACTTGGCGAAAATGTAAGCTGCTCTTTCGGAATAGCTCATATCGCCGAGCTTAACGATCTCGTCCATAGAAATGGAAGGGATCTCGGAAGGAACGAAAAGTCCTCCGTCCTTTGAAATACCTTGAACGATTGCTTCAGCAGACGTAATCTTTACGCTGCTGTCACGAGTGCTTTTGTAATACATAATTCAACAATCCTTTTATAATATAGTCATTATGTCACTTGCATCAAATGCGTTTTCGACATAATTGAATCCAACAATTTTCCTGCCGTCGGCAATGATCTGAACAACATCAAAGCGAGGCTGGAGATCATGCGGAAACTGCAGAGAATACAGCTCGGAGGCTCTTATAATAAGCTTTCTTTTACGCTTTGTAACAGCTTCAAAACCGCTCACCATATAATCGGGAGTTCTCGTTTTGACCTCGGTAAAAGCGATTATCCCGTCCTTTTCGGCGATGATGTCGATCTCTCCGCCTTTTACACAGAAATTACGCTTTAATATCCTGTAGCCCTTTTTCTCCATATAAAGAGCTGCGACATTTTCCCCGAACTTTCCAAGCTCCTTTGCGGTCATACGTTTTCTCCGCCATTCTTTGCGTAAAGCTTTCGGAGAAAGGTCTTTCTGTGCACGGGAGAGGCTCC
The DNA here is from genome assembly GCA_051881815.1 of Oscillospiraceae bacterium. Taxonomy (GTDB): domain Bacteria; phylum Bacillota; class Clostridia; order Oscillospirales; family Ruminococcaceae; genus UMGS363. Next base: position 108,786 of record JBJEQP010000075.1, read on the forward strand.
GTATTTGAGTATAAGCTCATTATGCAGCTTCGTTCCGTAGCCCTTATGCTTTTCAAACTGATATTCGGGATATTCTTCCGCAAGCTTTTTCATATAGCGGTCACGCTCCACCTTTGCAAGGATAGACGCAGCTGCGATACTTGCCGATGTTCCGTCACCCTTTATAAGCGTCTGAACCGAACAGCCGAGCGGCGGAGTTCTATTCCCGTCCACAAGAGCAAGTCCGACTTTTGTGCCAAGTCCTTCAACAGCACGTTTCATTGCAAGGAACGTTGCACCGAGGATATTCAGTTCATCTATCTCTTCAACGCTTGCCGTTGCAACACAGTACGCATCAGCTTTTTCAATTATTTCATCATAAAGCAGCTCACGCTTCTTCTCGGAAAGCTTTTTGCTGTCGTTTATCCCCTCGATAACAACACTTTCGGGAAGGATTACTGCTGCTGCATAGACATCGCCTGCGAGAGGGCCTCTGCCGGCTTCGTCAACTCCGCAGAAAACTCCGTTCTGCTTTCTGAATTCGGTATCAAACTCAAACAGCGTCATTTCCGTTCTTCCTTTCGTTCTTTTCGGGAAGTTCGAGTGTTACCCTTCCGAGTTTGCCGCTTCTGAATTCATCAAGAACGGTTATAGCTGCTCTTTCGGTGTTTATTTCGCCGCCCGAAATAAGCATACCTCGTGCTTTGCCGACCTTCTGCAGGATATCATAGCCGTCCTCTTCGGGTTCGGTCGTTATCTTGTATCTTGCGGCAAGCGTATCTTTATACATATCATTGAGGACATAAAGCAGACGGGAAGCAAGTGCTTCGATATCCACTACATCGTCCTTGACAGCGCCAGTAAACGCAAGACGCTCTCCGACGGTCTTATCTTCAAATTTCGGCCAAAGAACGCCCGGCATATCGAGAAGCTCGACATCATCGGCGATCTTTACCCACTGCTTATTGAGCGTTACACCCGGTCTATCCTCAACTTTAGCCTTTTTCTGCTTTGCAAGGCGGTTTATAAGCGAGGATTTTCCGACATTCGGTATTCCGACTATCATAACGTGCAGAACTCGTCCCGTCATACCCTTTGCTTCATACTTTGCGATCATATCTTTAAGCACGTTTTTTACTGCAGGGACAAACTTGTTTACCCCCCTGCCGCTTCGGCAGTCTGTAGGGATAGCTGTAATACCCTTGCTGTTATAGTATGATATCCACTTCTGAACAGCCTGTTCGTCAGCGGTATCGCATTTATTCAAAATAACTATTCTCGGTTTACCTTCGATGAGATTCTGCAGATCGGGATTTCGGCTTGAAATCGGAATTCTTGCATCTATTACCTCTGCGACTGCATCGACAAGCGGAAGCGATGACTTTATCATTCGCTTCGTTTTCGCCATGTGACCGGGAAACCACTGAATAGACGGTATTTCAGTCATTAAAACCTCCGTTTAAGCGGGAACGCCGAAGCTTGAGAACGGGAATATTCTGAGAACAACCTTTCCGAGTATCTCATCCTCGGGAACAAAACCAACAAGCGAGCTTCTGCTGTCGGTAGAGTTCATTCTGTTGTCCCCCATAACGAATACGCAGTCCTTCGGAACTGTTACAGGATAATCATGTCCGCCTTCATCAAGACATGTAGGACTATTGATGTAAGGTTCTTCAAGAACAATTCCGTCGACCTTTACTTCGCCGCTTTCAAAATTGATATCAACAGTCTGTCCCTCTGTTGCGATCACTCTCTTAACGATAACCTTTTCAAGTGCAGGATTATCATTATTCACTATAACGATATCACCCTTTTTAGGTGTATATCCAAGATATGAAATTATCAGTCTGTCCTTATCTACAAGCGTCGGGAGCATAGATTCCCCGTTTACAGCTGCAAGCCTGAAAATAAATGTAAAGAAGAGAATGACCGCAAAAAATGCGATAACAAGCGTCTCCACCCATTCAAAAAGATTCTCCGAACTTGAGATCTTCTTTTCCTCTTCGTCAAGTACCTCATAATTAAGCTCATACTTTGCCATAACCGTCAATCCTTTCCAATTGTAATAAATAGGGCTAAACCGAACAATTACATTTTGAGTTTTTAATGAATAGCAAAAAAGGGACAAAATGTCCCCCTTTCACTTTCAAACCAAACAAATCACTTGATCTGCTCTTTAACCTTAGCTGCTTTTCCGACTCTTCCGCGGATATAGTAGAGCTTGCTGCGGCGAACCTTACCGCTTCTAACGAGTTCAACCTTCTCAATGATAGGAGAGTGAACAGGGAATACTCTTTCAATGCCGCATCCGTAGGAAAGACGTCTAACGGTAAATGTTTCATTGATACCGCCGTGCTTCTTTGCGATAACAGTACCCTCGAAGATCTGGATTCTGTACTTGTCGCCTTCCTTGATTCTAACGTGTACCTTTACAGTATCACCAACGTTAACAACGGGTACATTCTCCTTCATGCTGCTCTGGCTAATAAGTTTAAGTGCGTCCATGGATTTATTCCTCCTAAAAATTTCAGACATTCTTACCTCACGCAAGTTGACCAAAATAATACAAGGTCTGTGGCAGCGGACTGTCCTTTTAATGTCAGCTGTAATTTTTTACAGCGGCACTAATCTCGTCCGTAAAACCGTGTTTTTGACATAGTTATACTAACGGATCATCAAATGCTCTTTTATTTTAGCACATTGTTCTAACAATTACAAGTGATTTTCCGAAAAAAATGATAATCTGCTGATTAAACAAATATTTCACCATTATTTTTCAGTATTTTTGTACGTTTTGTACTAATCTCAAGATCGTCAATACCGCAATATTTCTGTAAAGCCTCAATAAAAACGTTTGAATTGATGTTCAGCTCCTGCCCTGCCGGAAGTCTGACCGTAAGTATGGCGCATTTTTCCGCTGTTTCCTTTGAAACAACGTTTATATTCGGCTTTATGTCAATAAGGATCATTCCTTTTTTCTTTGAATGCTTTTCGGCTTCTATCCTTTCAAGGTTCATCATTGCGTCAAAATGCTCCATAACGGCTTCGGGAGAAAATAATGAACTTGACAGAGAAAACTCATACTCCGAAAAGGCTATCTCCTTATTTTTACTTACCGGAGCAGACATTGAAACGAAATGTATCCCGTCCGGCAGAACTCTGTTTACCGCTTCAAGCATTTCATTATATGGCATCTGTTCGACGATCTCAAAGTCCATTATTTCACAGCTGCTCTCAACTCCGAGTGCGAGCGCAAGAGGAAAATTCAGGTATATTCTTGGATTGAAGCCCTCCGAATACCACACCGGAAGTCCCGAGCGTTTCATTGCACGCTGCATCGTTCTGAACAGGTCGAGGTGAGAAATGAAGACAGCGCGCCCCTTTTTCTCAAACACTCCCCTGACCTCAAATTTTTCAGTCAAAGCAAGGACCTCCCATACATCTGTTTACACCGCAGCCTGCACATTTTTCACGGCAGTTCGGTGTTGTGACCGCATTGTGAGCAGTCTTGTTTTCCCTTATAAGGAACTGCTTCGTCACATAGTAGTCAAAGCTGTCCCACGGAAAAACCTCGTCAAACTCACGCTTACGGCAGGCATAGAAATTCATATCAAGTCCGTTTTTCTCAAATGCTTCACACCATGCAGCGTAGTTATAATGCTCGTCCCAGCTGTCAAAGATACAACCATTCTTCCATGCGTCGTAGATAACGGAAGAAATACGTCTGTCGCCTCTTGCAAGAACGGCTTCGAGAATGGAAACACGGTATTTGCTCCAGCTTACATTTACATTTCTGTTTCCTCTTGTTGCGTCAAGGAGAACCTCCTGCTTATGCTTTATTTCTTCCTCGGTAGCCTGCGGTTCAAATTCAAATGGCGTAAACGGCTTCGGAACGAAAGTTGCACAGCTTATCGAGATCTGTATATGCTTTCCCCGAGGACGGTTCGGATTCTGATAGAAAAGATCGCATATTTTCTTTGCAAGCTCGGCGATCCCACGGATATCATCATCCGTTTCAGTCGGAAGTCCAAGCATAAAATAAAGCTTTACCGCAGTATATCCGCCGTCGAAGGCAAGCCTGCAGGCGCGGAATATCTCGTCCTCGGTGATATTCTTGTTGATAACGTCACGAAGACGCTGTGTTCCTGCTTCGGGAGCAAAGGTCAGACCGCTTTTGCGCACCTTCTGTATCTGATCCATAAGTTCCTTGCTGAATCGGTCGATGCGCATTGACGGAAGCGAAAGATTAATCTTTTCTTCCTCTGTATAGTTTGAGAGCTTTACAAGCATATTCTCAATATCGGAATGGTCGCTTGTGCTGAGTGACGAGAGAGAGACCTCTTCATAGCCTGTACTCTCGCAAAGGTTCTTTGTTTCGCTGCATATAACGCCTGTTGTCTTCTCACGCAGAGGACGGTAGATATATCCTGCCTGACAAAATCTGCAGCCTCGGATGCAGCCTCGCAGAACTTCAACTATAGCTCGGTCATGTACTATCTCACAATACGGAACAACAAATTTATCGGGATAGTAGACCGTGCTCATATCCTTGATTATTCTTTTCTTAATAGTAGGCGCTGCATTGGGATTATTAGGTGTAAAGCTTTTTACACTTCCATCAACTTCGTAGCTGACATCATAAAATGCAGGAACATAAACGCCCTCTATCCTTGCGGCAGCTTCAAGGAACTCGTTTTTTGATGCACCTTTCTTCTTCATTTCAACGTAAAGATCATATACTTCAAGGTTGACTTCTTCGCCCTCACCGAGGATAAATATATCAAAGAACTCTGCAATAGGCTCGGGATTGCAGACGCAGGGACCGCCGCCGAGGACTATCGGAGAAAGCTCTGTACGGCCTTTTGCCTTTATAGGTACTCCTGCAAGATCGAGCATATTCAGTATGTTTGTATAGCACATCTCATATTGGATCGTGAAGCCGATGAAGTCAAAATCCTTTATCGGTTCAAGGCTCTCCAGACCGTAAAGAGGGATATCATTTTCACGCATGAGCTTCTCAAAATCAATATCGGGAGCAAAAACACGTTCGCACCAGAAGTTTTCACGCTCGTTTGTCAGCGAATACAAGATCTTCATTCCAAGATGCGACATACCTATCTCATAAGTATCGGGGAAACAAAATGCAAATCGCATATCAACTTTATTTTTATCCTTTACAACGCTGTTAAGCTCTCCGCCGATATAACGTGAAGGTGTTTTTACGTTGAGCAGAAGCTTTTCTATTTTATCCTTTAGCATAGATCCTCCTAAACCATTACTGCGGTAAAAAGCAAAAACAGCAGCGTCAGGTATATTGTAAAATTCCTTGTTCCTGTCATAAACAAAAAAACTGCGGCTGCAGGAACGGTGATAATACTTGCATATTCAAGCGCAGATTCAGCCTTCAGCGCAATTCTGTATGGAAGAAAACGATAAAACAAAGCAATAATGATCTTTCCGCCGTCAAGAAAGCTTATCGGCAGCGCATTGAACAGACCTACAGCAAGATTGACCATACCGAAATCCTCGCAAATACCGAACAGCCTTGTTATTGCATATACGGCAAAGTTCACAGCACAGCCTGACGACAATGCAGTCAGCTCTTCCGGAAATCTGCAGAGCATTTCGTTAATCGGACGGATGATCTTGATACCTGCGCCATAAAATACAAGCTTTTTCACGGTTTGTCCCGTTAAAAGCATAACTGCAAGATGCCCCGATTCGTGAAGCAGGCAGGCGTAAAGGCTGTAAGCTGTACAGTTATTTCCGCTGCAAAGCATCAAAAGTGATACCGCTGCAAAAAAGCTGAAATCAAGACAGACCTTTACCCCTCTGAAAGAAAACTCAATCATAGGATACCGGCTTTGAATTGATAAATCCGAGGAATGCTTCGAGAACGTTATCCGTCTTTTCGGCAGACAGATAATAGTTTTCCTTGAAGCTCTCGGAAAGCTGCCCTGCAATTTCGGGCGCAAACATATTCGCTGCAATAAACAGAATTGATATCAAAACACAGATTATTGCCTGAAGCGTTATTGTTTCATCAAGCGTTATATACTTTTTTTCCATTTCCTGTATAGTGAACGACGTTTCTTTTTCGGATTCTTCTGCTGCTCGGTCATTATTCTCTGTCACTTCATCAAGCGGTTCGTTATCCATAAATATCCCCTCCCGAAATAAATCTATTACGGGAGGATGAATTTTATACTATACTATATTATATATTTTTTAATCAGCCTTTTTCATTCTGATTATAGTTCCTGCAGGATATGACTTTTCACAAGGAATAACAAGCTTCATCATTGCATGGTTTGCATTTTCGACAAGCTCGCCGTTTTCGTCATACATTTCATTTATTGTCATATCGTCATAGTGACAGTTGGGTGCAAGAAGTTCGACCTGTGTGCCTTTTTCAAAGCGATTGCGCTGTGTTGCATATATCTTTCCGTCTTTGCACTCGTCAACGATCGCTACAACATCATATTCACGGATATAACCGCTGTTTTCGTAATACTGGCTTTCCTTGGGATGACCGTAGAAAAAGCCTGTGCAGTATTTTCTGTGGCTTACCTTGAAAACCTCGTCACGCACCCAATCGGGAAGCTTAAAATTATCGGGATCCTTCTTGAATATGTCCATTGCCATACGATAAGCGTTTGTAACGACCGAAACATAGTATGAAGACTTTGCTCTGCCCTCTATCTTAAAGCTCATAACACCTGCTTTCGCAAGGTCGTCAATATGGTCGATCATACACAAATCCTTTGCGTTTAGGATATACGAGCCTTTTTCATCCTCGTAAACAGGATAGAATTCGTTCGGGCGTTTTTCTTCCATAAGGTGATAGCCCCAGCGGCACGGCTGCGAGCATTCTCCCCTGTTTGCGTCACGGTTTGTAAGATATGCCGAGAGCAGGCATCTGCCCGAGAATGACATACACATTGCGCCGTGTACAAAAACCTCAATATCAAGCTCCTTCGGAGTCTTTGCACGGATCTCCGCTATCTCTTCAAGCGAAAGCTCACGGGCAAGGACAACTCGTTTTGCTCCCATATTGTAAAGCTCATTTGCCGAAGCATAGTTGACAATACCCGTCTGCGTTGACATGTGTATTTCCATATTGGGAGCATACTTTTTCACAAGCGACATAAGACCAAGATCGGCAACGATAACAGCGTCAACTCCGCTTGCGACAGCTTCTTCCATAAAGCCTTCAAACTGTGGTATCTCATCATTCCTCGGGAGAGTATTACAGGTAAGATAGACCTTCACTCCTTTAGCGTGTGCCTCGTCAACGGCAGCTTTCATTCCCTCGCCCTCAAAATTCTTCGGAGCGGCTCTCATACTGAAAGCCTTTCCTCCGATGTATATTGCATCTGCGCCGTAGTCGAGCGCAGCCTTAAAGCGTTCATAGTCGCCGGCAGGCGCAAGAACCTCAAAATTGTTTATATCCATTAATAAATCCTCACTTGATCCCGGCAAGAACAAGATTTGCTTCGTGTTCCTCGTTGGTCATCGCATAGTAAACTTCGCCTGTATCGACATTTGCACAGAAGAAGTAAAAGTCGGTATCGGCAGGATAAAGGACTGCGTTTATTGCGTCAAGTCCCGGATTGCATATTGGTCCGGGCGGAAGTCCTGCCCCCTCATAAGTATTATAAGACTTAAACATTTCATCTGACGGGAATTCAATATTCGGCTTGATAACTTCATCGACATACTTTCTTGTCGGGTCGGACTGGAGAAGCGGGAAATTATCGGGATCCGCAAGTCTGTTGCGGAATACAGATGAAACACGCTTCATATCATAGACCGAGCTTGCTTCCGCCTGAACCATAGAAGCCATTGTAAGCAGCTCTTCAAGCTCCATTCCGAGGTCATCCATTCTTCCGTAAATATCGGGCGTGATCCTCGTTTCAAAATTGCGGTATATCTTTTTTACAACGATCTTCGGGTCTTCATCGACATAGAATGTATAGGTATCCGGGAAAAGATAACCTTCCATTTTATAGAATTTCATCGGACTTACCTTTACAAGCTTCTCAAAATCAAATCCAAAGCTGGAGTTATTGAATTCTTGAATAAAATCAGATGCGCTGCAAACGCCGCATTGTTCAAGCTTCTGCGCAGCGTCCAAAAGGTCAATTCCTTCGGGGAAGGTGATGTCGACCGACTCACGGGTATCCACCGCCCCCTGCTGAAGCTCGTGAACAATGTTTTCATACGACATATCGGGTGAAAGAACGTGTGAGCCTGCCACAAATGTACCGTCAGAACCCTTTACACGGGAATAGAAACGGAAGAAATATGTGCTGTCGATTATTCCCTCATTTGAAAGTATATCTGCGATCTCGGCTGTACTCGAATTCATCGGTATCTCAACAACGATCTCGATGCTCGATTTTCCGATTCCGACAAAATCCCTTGCAAATTTCAGTGCCAGAGCCGCACAAAAAACCGCAACAGCAACGATTATCGCTGTCATAATAAGTCCGAATATAAGTCTTCCGTTGCTTTTTTTTCTGTGTTTTTTTCTTTTAACAGGACGTTCTTCCCGAGGTTCTTCAAAGTCACCCTCTTCATCCTCGTCTGAAGTATCATCAGCTTCTGCATCTTCATAGGAATCGTCACTTTCCGAAGCTCCTTCATCATTCTTTTCGGAGTATTCCTCAATTATGCTGCTGACATCAGGCTGATCATCCGATCCTGTGATCTCTTCACTATGTAAAGTGTTTTCACTTTCCACATCGGACATTTCCTCGGAAATACCGTCAGTAGGTATTATATCTGCTTCCGGGACAGCGTTTTCCTTATTCTCATCAAAATTTTCTTTATTCTCGTCCATACTGCGCCTCCTTTAAGCCTTTATTCTCTTTATATATTTTTCTGTCACGATAAGATTTGCCGCAATATCAAACCTGCCCCTGACAAGGCTTGAAGCTATACAGCTGCAATACTCAATACCTATATTGTACAAGCCGCTGTGGGCAGATAAAAATCTGTCATAATAGCCTTTTCCGTAACCAAGCCGATAACCTTCCATATCATAAGCAAGCGCAGGAACAATGCAAACAGCCTCATCAAAACAAGTCAGAAGCTCACATTTTTCGGGATCAGGTTCAAGAACTCCGAACGTCCCAGATTCAAGCTGCTTGTCCGAAGTAATGATATAAAAGTCCATATTTCGTGTTCCGTCAATACAACGCGGAACCGCTACTTCCTTGCCATCCTCAAGGGCGGTATGGATCAGCTGCATCGTATCGACCTCGATTTCAGTGGAAACATAGGTCAGTAGGCGTTTACAGCGTTTATATGCGTCGGTTGAAACAAGCTTTCTGCAGATCTTCTCGTCAAGCGCCGCTTTTGTTTGCGGCAGCATATCCTTTCTGATCTGCTTATACTTGGCACGAAGCTCTTTTTTATACTCTCTGATATCGAAGCTGCTGTCGGTTATTTGCATAAAAGACCCTCGCTAACCTTTTTGGAGGTAGCTTCGTCCGTCATTATCTCCGCAAGCTTAACAGCAAGAGCCATAGCTGTTGCAGGACCTCTTGATGTGATGATCTTTCCGTCAACCGTTACATCATCCGCTGTAACCTCTGCTCCGATGAGTTCCTTTTCAAATCCAGGATAGCAGCAAGCCTTTTTGCCCTTCAGAACGCCCTTATGTCCGAGAACAGTCGGTGATGCGCACATAGCGCTGATGTAAAGGTTATTATCTTGACAGTATTTGATAGATCTTTCAACGAATTCGGAAGAGTCAAGATTCTGCATACCTTTCAGTCCGCCCGGAAGATAGATCATCTCCAGCTTTTCGTCAAGAGCAGCCGAGCTGTCATCCGTATCAGCGCAAATCGATATCCCACGAGCACCCTTAACGTTCCTTCCGCCAATTCCGACAGACATCACCTCTGTGCCGCTTCTTCTCAATACATCAATTACCGTAACAGCTTCGATCTCCTCAAAACCTTCGGCAAGAAATACATATACCATAAGATATCCTCCTTATTTGAATGTGACAACATTTTTTACTAAACGAAATTCGGGATTATATGACTGCTTTGACTTTCGCAGACCTTCGATACCGAGATCTTCTTCACGATTAATATATATAAAATCATTCGATTCAGCCTTTGCAAACTCATTCATAACAGCAGTATAAGCTCCGTTTATATTCGGCAAAGCCTTTTCAATATGAGTATCAAGCGTATCGGAGTTAATTCGGCTGCCAAGCGTAAAGCCTGCGACCTTGCCGTCAACACGGATAACGCCGCCCTTTATACCAAGCTCCTCATAATGGTTAAAAAAAGTATTTATCGCATATTGTTCGCCGACAGCGGATTCATCATCATACATATCATTATTGTTATAGGATTCTGCCGCAAAAAGGATACATTCATCAAAATCGTTTTCCGTGAGCCTTGAGTAGCTCCAGTTGTTTTCGTAAAATCGGTTAAGATGATTGCGCTTTCCGTGATATTTTTTACCTGTCAAGGTTCTTAACTTTTCAGCAAGATAGATATAATCATAGTCAGCTTCGTCGGTCGTAACGACATATTCATTTGGAAAAAACTCTTCAAAAAGAGCAAGTTCATCATTTGTAACGGACGAGATACAGAGCGGACATCCGTTTTCTTCGGAATACTTCCTCAATTCACGGAAAAGCTCGGCTCTATCACCCTGACCGGCAGGATATGTGAAATGCAGACCTCCTTTTGACGATTTTGAGATATAAAAATCCTTATATCGGCATATCTCCGTTTCATATAGACGATGCCACGCAAAATTATTTGCAAACGAGTATTCACAGCCGCGGAAATCAGACATTTTAAGGATACTGTCTATCCACGGTTTATCATTAAGCTCAATTTTTCTGAAATCAAACATTGAATATTGCTCCGATTGGTATTTGCTTATTGTTTCCGCTGCAAAGCTTTTATACTTTACAGCGAACTGTTTATAACTTTCATTATTTTATTGGTAATTACTTCAATAGGCAGTGGTTCATTTCCCTCGCTGCAGCCGATAACGTGCCAGTCAAGCTTTTCCGCAGCATAGAGCGCAGTTTTTCGGCAGGTTTTAAGGTATGCTATGTTGGATTCGTGTATGTCCTTTTTACTTTCATCGCCGTTATAGCGCTCGCTCATAAGCTTCTGTGATATTTCAATCGGCATATCGAGAAAAATAACGCAATTCGGTCGAGGAAGCTCGAATTTTCCGTATTCATAGTCCTGAAGCCATTCAAGATAGCTGTCCCACTCGCATTCATCGAGCTTTGACATCTGATGGATAGCGTTTGATGAAACATATCTGCTTGCAAGAATAAGCTCGCCGTTATTGTAATTCTTTTCCCAGTATTTTTTATAGCTGACATAACGGTCAACGGCATAGAAGCTTGAAGCGGCGTATGCGTTTATATCGGCGGCGTTTTCCGATATTTCACCCGAAAGATACATCTTCACGAGCGTTGAGGATGGTTTGTCATATTCGGGAAAGCTGATAGCCTTTACAGTATGTTTCTGCGACAGCATTTCCTTTACTATATCGAACTGTGTTGATTTTCCGCTTCCGTCCAGACCATCTATAACAATTAACTTTTTATCCATACGATCACCCTATTCAGAATACTGCTTAATCAAAATTTCCTCAAATTAAATACAGATATAATTATACCATTTTTCTGTCTAATCGTCAAGGAAAAACAGTTTTTTTACATTATTCACGATAAATTTTCTCATGCTCCGAGAAAATGATCTTTATGCTTTTGGGAATATCGTCAAAGCAAAGCTTAAGATAATTGCTTCCGCCGTATTCATATATATAGCAGCGCATATCGGGAGCATCGGCATTTACAAAATAGCGTGAATAAACATATTCGGGAACAGAATTTCCATAAGGATACACTGCAATTCTGTTCTCCCCATCTGAATCATCTTCGGCATAGTTTTCAAAATCTTCGGCAAAGCTTGAATATTCGCCTGTGTTATAAAGTATTTCGGCTGAAAAAACGTTGTTTTCCCGTGTGAGAATAAGCTGTTCGATATTTCCGAAGTCAAAGCCTGTATATTCCTTTATCGCTTCCGATTGTTCCGAAGTAATGCTGCCGCCGTCAACGGTTATCGTATAATCACGGAACATGGCGTGTTTTGCAAACTGTACTCCCGTATAAAGGACTGCAAAAAGCAGTATAGAAATGATTGTATATATAATATAGTTTATTTTTGGTTCTTTATTATATTCTCCCTCGGAAACGGACTGTTCATTCACAACGTCTTTTTGTTTATTTTCGTCCATAAGCGGCACTCCTTTTTATGCAATATAATTAAAATATACCACTAAAAAGAAAAATGGTCAAGTAGTAGTGCAATTTTTTTGAAAATGTGATATAATGTAAGAAATACTTTGAAAGAGGAAAAACACAGCATTTATGAATTACAAGGTAAACTGGAGCTGTTCGGACGGTGCATTTGCCGTTCCTGAAAGCGCTGTTGATAATATAAAGCTTGCAAGCGGCAAGGCAGTAAAGGTTTTGTTCTACATAATGCGGTACAAGACTGCTGCTACCGAAAATGCCGCCGAGATAGCTTCACAGCTTGACAAAAATATGACCGCAGAGGACGTTGAAGACTCGCTTTCATTCTGGGAACAGGTCGGTGTGATCTGCCCGACGGAAACTGCTGCCGCTCCAATTGAAAAAGCCGCTTCCGCTCCCGTTCGGCAGGCAACTCCTGCAAAACCGCAGATTTCTTCCGCAAAGGCAGTGGAAAGAGCGGTCAAAATGCTTTCTGCCGCCGAAATCGCCGAAAAGAAAAAGAATTCGCAGGACATTGCATTCCTGCTTTCGGGAGCTGAAACAATACTTGGCAAGCTTCTCAACAACACGGAACAGCGCACTCTTATATGGCTTTGCGAATACTACTCATTGGGCGGAGATATTCTTCTTATGCTCATCGAATTCTGCAAATCCATCGGCAAGACCAATATCAGCTACATTGAACAGATCGCGGTTTCATGGTATGAAAAAGATATCACAACTCATGAACGTGCTGACGCTGAAATAAAAAGGCTGCAGATCTACTACTCGCTTGAAGGCAGGATAAAATCACGGCTTGAGCTTAACCGTGCACTCACTCCAAAAGAAAAGGAGATCGTCAGTGAATGGGCTTCTTCGGAAGTAACTGTCGAGCTTGTTGTGCTTGCTTATGAAAGAACTGTACAAGCAACGGGAAAAGCTTCCTTCCCGTATATGAAAAAGATCATCGAAAATTGGCTTGCCAACAATGTACGAACTCCTGCCGATGTTGAAAAGTATGAACAGGATCGCGGTGCGGCTCAACAGACTTCATCATATTCCGACAATACTCATTCCTATGATCTCAACAAGCTTCTTCAGCACGCAAAAAACAACATTCCTAATCTTAACGGAGGATCAAAATGAGCTACGACAGACAGACTTATGAAAAAGCAGAATCGATCATAAACAACAGGCGTTTGTCCTCCCAGAGCGAAAACGAACGCAGACAGAAAGAGATAGATAATAAAATACCCGAGATCCGTGAGATAAACTCACAGCTTTCAAGAACGATCATTGACATTTCAAAGCTCATTATCTCAAAAAAGGATAACGTCCAAGAAAGTATTGCGGAAATAAAGGAAAAAAATCTGCAAGCACAGAAGCTTATCGAAAGCCTTCTTACCGCCAATGGCTATCCTGCGGATTATCTTAAACCGAAATATTTCTGCGAAAAGTGTCAAGACAGAGGCTATACCGAACATGGCCGATGCACCTGTCTGCTTGAACTTCTTAAAAAGTTCAGCATTGAAAAACTCAACGAACAGGCTGATCTCCCCGATTGTGACTTCAATCACTTCTCGCTTGAATACTACAGAAACAAGAAAGACGCAGACGGTGATGACTGTTTTGAAATAATGACAAGGATATATGAATTTTGCAGGAACTATGCAGACAGCTTTTCTCTCAAATCGGAAAGCCTGCTTATGTACGGCAAAACAGGGGTCGGAAAAACACATCTTTCCCTTTCTATCGCAAAAGCCGCCGCAGAAAAGGGGTTCAATGCCGCATACGGCTCGATAGTAAATCTTCTTACGATAATCGAGCGTGAACATTTCGGCAAAATCAGCGAAGAGGAAAACATGGACACAATAAATCTCCTCATAAACGCCGATCTGCTTGTACTGGACGATCTCGGAGCAGAGTTTTCTTCGCAGTTCTATGAATCCGTTATCTACAACATCATCAACAGCCGCATAAATCTCGGACTTCCGACGATCATAAGCACTAATCTAACTGCGGCAGATCTTCAGAAAAAATACAATGAACGAATAATTTCGCGTATTTTCGGAGCATTCTCTACTCTTTGCCTTGTTGGTGAAGATATACGTCAGATAAAAAGGCTAAATGGGAAAATATGATGGTTTTTTGTATTTTTCATATAAAAAAATAAAAAACTATTGCAATTTTATTCAAAATGCTGTATAATAATAACAACAACCTAAAAGGAGTGTTTTTATGGACACAAATATTCTTCTTGAAAGCGGCACTAATGAACTTCAGATACTTGAATTTGAGGTTGGTAACAGTTTATTTGCCATCAATATTTCCAAAGTTGTTGAGATAATGATCAACCAGGAGGTAACTCCTGTTCCAAACTCCCCGGAAGAAGTTGAGGGCGTTTTTATCCCCCGTGATAAGCTTATTTCCGTTATCGACTTACATAAAGTTGTAAATGAACCATATAAAAATACCGGAAAGGATATTTTCATCATAAGTGAATTTAATCGTATCCAGGTCGCATTCCATGTCAGCCGTGTAAAAGGTATCCAGAGGATCTCATGGTCGGATATCTCCGATCCGCCTGCCATTACTTCGGGTGGAAGCAATGCCGAGGCAGCAGGTCTTGCAACCGGTGTTGTAAAGATCAATGGTGAAATAATCATTATCCTCGACTTTGAAAAGATCGTTTCCAAGCTTAACAAGGATGCCGGTCTTGACACAACAGGCATTGACAATATTGGTCGTGCGACCGGTGAAATGGGCAGAAAGAAGCTTGTTGTTGCCGATGATTCGAAGTTCCTCAACAAAATGATAACAGAATCTCTTGAGCATATTGGCTTCACAAACATTGAATCCTTCTCCAACGGTCAGGATGCGTGGGACTATATTCTTTCCCACCGTGACGCAGGTGACAGGATCACAGACGAGATAGCCTGCGTTATCAGCGATATTGAAATGCCTAAAATGGACGGTCACAGACTCACCAAGCTTATCAAGGATGACGCTGTACTTAAAAAGATCCCTGTTCTCCTTTTCTCCTCGCTTATCAACGAGCAGATGATCGCAAAGGGAAAGTCTGTCGGCGCAGATGCACAGTTCTCCAAACCGCAGATAAAAGACCTTATTGATTATCTTATCAAGCTGCTCTCCTAATACCAAATAAAAAATGCTTGTCCTCCGATGAATTTCGGAGGACTTTTTTATTTATATTGCCAAATTTTTCAGCTTTCCCCCAATCGACAGTTTTTTGAATACAACACATTTATAATTAAAACAGACAACTTTAAAAGGAGTATTTATGTATATTTATGCCGATATTCTGATAATTACAAATATATATTCAAATTTTTTTCTGCTCAAAGCGACAGCAAAACTTACGCACAATGCTTTAAAAAACAGCAAGTGTATTATTGCCGCGATCGTTGGAAGTCTTTTTTCACTGGTGATACTTCTGCCCGAGCTTAACACATTTGCACTTCTGCTTGTGCGGATAGTTTCTGCAGCGTTGATGGTCATAGTTTCATTCAGCGGAAGATCTCTGTCCGAGCTTTACAGGATAGGTCTTATTTTTTTCTTCATAAGCTTTCTTTTTGCGGGAACGGAATACGCTTTTTCACTTCTTGACAACGGAAGCAGAATGTTTTTTCACAACTCGATGCTCTATATAAACATTTCGCTGCTTACACTTGTGATCTCAACAATAGCGGCTTACACTGCGCTCACATTGTTCAGACGGTTCATGGACAGAAGCAATGAATATGACGGTGATTTCAGCGTTATAATCATCAACGGTGACAAGCAGGTCAAGCTGAAAGCCGTATGTGACAGCTGCAACAACCTTTCCGATCTTTTTTCGGGCAAGCCTGTAATAATCTGCGGAAAGGCAAGCGTTGAACCGCTTTTTGAAGAAAAAGAACTTGTCGGTGCGATGGCTATGAACTGCTCGGGTGAGCTCTGCCGAAAATGGAGAGTCATTCCCTTTTCCACCATTGATTCAAGCGGACTTGTTCCGTCATTCCGTCCAACGGGGATATACATAAAAAACAATGAAACGGGAAAGATCCACTACACAGAAGCTTATGTGGGGGTCGTCGAACGTGAACTCGATCATGCTATATTCAATCCAAAGATCATAAATAACCGCTGAAAATGGGCTTTGTCCACAATCAGCGGATTCTTTACATAAAGAAAGGAACGGATAAAAATGTTTTTAAAAAAACTGTTTGAAAAACTAAAGGCATTATTCAGAAAAAAAGAATGCGACGTTTTCTACATAAACGGTTCGGAAACACTTCCTCCGCCGCTTACTCGTGAGCAGGAAGAAAAAGCTTTCGCAATGCTTGAAACGAATGGAACGGAAGCAAGGCAGCTGCTTATAACACACAATCTTCGGCTTGTAGTTTACATTGCAAAAAAATTTGAATCAACGGGCATAGGCATTGAAGATCTTGTTTCTATCGGCACTATCGGACTGATAAAGGCTGTAAACACATTCTGTCCGACCAAGAACATAAAGCTTGCGACCTACGCTTCACGCTGCATTGAAAACGAGATACTGATGTTCCTGCGAAAATCCTCGCAGTACAAAAATGAGCTTTCGTTCGACGAGCCGCTCAACATAGACTGGGACGGAAACGAGCTGCTTCTATCGGACATACTTGGAACAGATGAGGATATTGTTAACGGTGGAATCGAAAGCGAAGCTGAAAAAAGCGTACTGCTTGAAGCGTTGGAGCGTTTGCCCGAACGTGAACGTGAGATAATGAAGATGCGCTTCGGGATAAACACCGGGCGTGAGATGACGCAGAAGGAAGTTGCGGATCTCATAGGAATTTCACAATCCTACATTTCCCGACTTGAAAAACGAATTATAAAGAAGCTGAAAAAGGAGCTTGAATCTCTGATCTATTAACCGGAAAAAATTGTTTGAATAAGAAAAATTACTCTCGGCAATAATTATTTTGCAAGAAAAAATGTCGGGAGTAGATCTTATGTATTACAATAAAGTTGAAATATGCGGTGTTGACACATCAAAGCTGAAGGTTCTCAAGGAATCGGAAAAAATGGAGCTTCTGAAAAAATACAAGGCAGGCGATAAAAATGCCCGAAAGCAGCTTATCAGCGGAAATCTGCGTCTTGTATTGAGCGTTATACAAAAATTTTCGGGACGCAACGAAAATCCCGACGATCTTTTTCAGGTTGGCTGCATCGGACTTATGAAGGCTATTGACAACTTCAACACCGATCTTGATGTTCGTTTCAGCACATACGCTGTTCCAATGATTTCCGGAGAAGTTCGTCGCTATATCCGTGACAACGGTCCGATAAGGGTCAGCCGATCGCTTCGCGACATTGCATACAAGGCGATGCAGGCAAAGGAACAATATATCGTTGAACACAAGACCGAGCCGACTATGGCGGAGCTTGCGAAAATGACAGGAGTAAAGGAATGTGAGATAGTAACTGCGCTTGAAAGCGTTTCCGATCCTGTATCGCTTTACGAACCCGTTTTTTCCGATTCGGGTGACACGCTTTATGTACTCGATCAGATCGGCGACAAAAGCGATGATTCAAGCTGGATAGATGAGATCTCACTGAAAGAAGCCATATCCTCACTCGAAAATCGTGAAAAGAACATTCTATATCTTCGGTTTGCACTTGGAAAAACGCAGGTCGAAGTTGCCAACGAGATAGGAATCTCACAAGCACAGGTATCCCGTCTTGAAAAATACTCTCTTGACAAAATTAAAGGAAATCTATAAAAAAACCGACTGTCAAAGCATTATGTTCTTGACAGTCGGTTTAACTATTTTAGCTCAAGTCGCATTTCGGTATTACCTCTTTCGACAAAACCATTTTTGAGGTAGAGAGGTTTTCCCATTTGCGTTGCGGAAAGGTCGATACAGGTGATCCCCTGCTCTCTTGCATCGGAGATGATCCTTTTAAGTATCGCTGTTGCTGCGCCCCTTCTGCGGAATTCTTCCATCGTGTAGACATTCATAAGGAGCGCTGTTTTTCCGTTGATAAAGTGCGTATTTGCAGGTCTTTCAACGGTTATAAAGAAAATCACGGCGGCAGGAATACCGTTTTCCTCTGCAATATATGCGGTGAAATCCCGACCGATATGACGGCTGAAATAATCGGGAAGCTGCCTGTTGAGTTCGTCCGTCTGCGCCTTTGAAAGAGGTCCCATATCATCATTTATATACGCAAATCTGAACTTTATCAAAAGGTCGATATCGTCGATCGTTGCGATTCTAATATCCATATCAGAAAACGTCCTTCTTTCTTTTTATGTGCCTTCTGATAATGATACCTATTGAAAGTGCTACGCAGGCAACAAGGAACATCGGAACGATCCACTTGTTCTGCGTTTCATCCTGCGTGGATTTTATTTCAGTCCAGAGGTCCTGCATTTTCTGATTTGCCTCATCGGAAAGATTGCGGAAGATCGTTGTGTTATTGTTAAGGTATTCATCATCGGGATAGGAAACCGTATCGTTTTTGATTTCTTCATCAAGCATATCAAATGCAGCGCTGTTCGGCGTTGAATAACCGATATACATTGTTGTTGCGTATGCGATATCGGGTTCGCACATAAAGTTGATATACATTTCAGCGGCTTCCTTCTGTTTTGCGCCGACAGGAATGCACATTGCATCAATAAAAAGGTTAGTTCCGCTTTTCGGGCTGACAAAACCGAGGTCTTCATACTCGTCCATAAGCGTAACGGCATCACCTGCATAATACGGTGCGACAAGCGCTTCTCCTGCGCCCATTTTATCGAAGACCTCATCCATAACATACGCCTGGATAACAGACTTCTGTTCTTTCAGCAGCTCGGCGCAGCTTTCCAGCTCCTTCGGATCTTCGGAATTGAGCGAATAACCGAGCCTTATTTCTGCAATAGCAAAAGCGTCACGGGGATTATCGAACATCAGTATCCTATCGAAATAATCCTCATTCCAGAGAATATCCCAGTCAATATCCTCGGGTGGGATATCAATCATTGTCTTATCATAGATTATTCCTACCGTTCCCCAGGTATAAGGGACGGAATATTCATTGAGCGGATCATATTCTGGGTTTACAAACGTATCTGTTATATTCTTGAAATTAGGAATATTGTCAAAGTCGAGCTTCAAAAGCATATTTTCGTGCATCATTCTCGAAATCATATAATCGGAAGGAATAATGACATCATAGCTTGCTCCGCCGCCTTTGAGTTTTGCATAAAGTTCTTCATTTGTGGCATAGTTGGTATAATTCACCTTTATTCCTGTAAGCTTGGTAAATTCTGCATTGACGTTTAGGGTGTTTTCCTCCGAACCGTCAGATATATATTCGCCCCAGTTATAGACATTTATTGAAATGCCCTTATCACGGAAACGTGAGTAATACTCATCATCCTCAATAGTAAGTGTCTGCACCTCGGTTTCTTCCTCATCGCCTTCTGTTTCCTCTTCAATATGGTCACAAGCGGAGAGCGACAGGCAGAGAGCAGCTGCAAAGGCAAGAGAAAAGATTCTTTTTTTCATTGTCTTTCCTCCTTTTCTTTTGCGTTGCTCTTTATCTCAATTATATTCTTTATGACAAGTACAACAACGACAACAAGGAAAATTATCGTTGACAAAGCATTTATCTCGGGGCTGACCTTTCGTCTTGTCATGGAATAGATAGTAACAGGAAGCGTTTGCATACTTGAACCGCAGGTGAAGTAGCTTATAATAAAGTCATCGAGCGAGAATGTAAATGAAATAAGGAAGCCTGATAATACGCCGGGCATGATCTCGGGCAGAACAACCTTGAAAAATGCCTGGAGAGGATTGCATCCGAGATCCTGTGCCGCTTCATAAACGAACGGATCCATCTGCCGAAGCTTCGGCATTACATTCAATATTACATAAGGCACATCGAATGTGATATGCGCAATAAGAAGAGTCGCAAAGCCGAATTCAAAGTTCATTCTTGCTGCAAAAAACACGAAAAGGAGCATGAGTGAAACGCCCGTAACGATCTCGGGATTGATTATCGGGAAATTCGTAATGTTCAGCACGATAGTTTTCGGAAGCTTTTTCATATTATTTATTCCGACAGCAGCGGCTGTTCCGAGGATAGTTGAAAAAATCGACGCCAATATTGCAATGATGATAGTATTCATCAGCGAGGTCATGATTATCTCGTTTTTGAACAGCTTTATATACCAATCGAATGTAAAGCCCGACATTACCGAACGGCTCTTTGTTGTATTGAACGAAAAGACGATCAGCACAAAAATAGGAACATAAAGGAACATCATAACGAGGGCAAGATATACTTTTGATAATTTTTTCATAATCTCTCCCCCCTTTATATTACCATTACGCCGTCATCGTCTGCTCCGAACTGATTCAGTATCGTCATAATGAGCAGGACAATTACCATAAGCACGAGCGAGATCGCTGCGCCGAGGTTAATATTATAGGAATTGCCAAGGAACTGCATTTCAATAAGGTCACCAATAAGGAGATTTCCTCCGCCGCCGAGCATTCTTGAAATGATGAATGTACTGATCGCAGGAACGAACACCATTGTTATTCCCGAAAAAACACCGGGAAGACTTAACGGAAAAACGACCTTCAGCATAGTTTTTGCAGGATTGCAGCCGAGGTCTGCTGCGGCTTCAAGAACGCTTTTATCTATCTTGACCATTACCGAATAGATAGGCAGTATCATAAACGGCAGGTAGTTATAAACCATTCCGAGAACGACTGCGCCCTCTGTATTCAGCATTTTAAAGGGTCCAAGTCCGACAAGACCGAGCACTGCGTTTATCAGTCCGTTATTTCCGAGCAGCGTCATCCATGCGTATGTCCTCAACAGGAAGTTCATCCACATCGGAAGCATCACTATCATAAGCATTGTGCTCTGGATGCCTGTATTCATACCGATAAGTATATATGCAAGCGGATATGCGATTATAAGGCATATCACAGTCGAAATGAGTGCAAGCCATATTGAACGGATGAATATCGGAGTATACTGTGCAACATTGGAAACATAATCAAGGGTGAAATTGCCGTCCTTATCGGTGAATGCAAAATATGCGACCATAAGCAGCGGAACAAGTATGAACACTATCATCCAGACAAGGTAAGGTGCAGCGGAAAGCTTATTCTTCATTTTCAACTGCCTCCTTTGTATCTGGATCCTTCATACGATACATTATATGGATATCATCGGGAGTAAAAAATATCCCTACGGAAGAACCTTTTTCCGCAGCCTTTGTCGAATGAACTATCCACTTGAAATCATAGCCTTCGATTATCATTTCATAGTGGACGCCCTTGAAAATTACGGATTCAACGATCCCACCGAGTTTTGATTCTCCCGGGGGAACAAGTGTGATATCCTCGGGTCGGATAACGATATCGACGGGCGTGTTTTCGCCGAAACCGCTGTCAACGCATTCAAATTGACTGCCTGCGATCTCAACAAGCCTGTCCCTTATCATTAATCCGCGGAGAATATTGCTTTCACCGATGAAGTCAGCAACAAAGGCATTTTTCGGTTCATTATAAATATCCACAGGAGAACCGATCTGCTGGATCTTGCCGCCGTTCATTACGACAACCGTATCGCTCATCGTGAGAGCTTCTTCCTGATCGTGGGTAACATAGATAAATGTGATCTCAAGCTGTTCCTGGATACGTTTAAGCTCGATCTGCATTTCCTTACGGAGTTTAAGGTCGAGTGCGCCGAGCGGTTCATCGAGGAGCAGCACCTTCGGGTGATTTACAAGTGCTCTTGCTATGGCAACACGCTGCTGCTGACCGCCTGAAAGTCGGGTTATGCTTCTTTTTTCAAAGCCTACAAGGTTTACAAGCTTAAGCATCTCGGCAACACTTTTGGCGATCGTTTTTTCGGGAATTTTTCGGATACGCAGACCGAATGCTATGTTGTCATAAACATTCAGATGAGGGAAAAGCGCATAACGCTGGAAAACGGTGTTTACATTTCTCTTATATGGCGGTACACCGTTCATTCGCTGACCGTCAAACATAACATCACCGCTGTTCGGTTCAAGAAAGCCGCCGATGATACGAAGCGTAGTTGTTTTTCCGCAGCCTGAGGGTCCTAAAAACGTTACGAATTCCTTGTCCTTTATTTCAAGATTGATCTTATCGAGTATTCTTTCACCGTCAAAATCGACAACTATATCCTTCAGAGTTACAATATTCTCGCTCATTTATAATATCCTCCCCAACATGTCCAAATATAGCATACCCAAAATAAAGCATACAATATAAACTTTATATTCATTTGCAGAAAAAGTCAAGAGATATTTCATTAATTTACAAAAATATGCAAAAAAATAATCGGCGTAAAATGCAGAAAATAACATTTTACGCCGAAAACTTTTATTCGTTAAAGAAAACGTAGAAGGATTTGTAGGTCATATAAACATCGGTCTTTGCAACTACTTCAAAAGGAGCATGCATCGAGATAACGGGAACGCCTACATCAATAACATCCATGTTCATATTCGCAAGGTAAGCAGCAACTGTACCGCCGCCTCCGCCATCGACCTTTCCAAGCTCGCCTGTCTGCCAGATAACATTGTTTTTATCGAGAAGTGTGCGGACTCTTGCAACGAATTCGGCGGAAGCGTCCGATGTACCCGACTTTCCTCTTGCGCCTGTGAACTTTGTAACGCATACGCCGTAATTCATAAATGCACAGTTTCTCTTATCCATTACATCGGGGAATGTCGGATCGAATGCAGCATTTACGTCGGCGGAAAGGCACTCTGTATTTGCGATAACAGTTCTACCGTTTGAACCGAAGCTGTCAGCAAGATTATAGAAGAAATGCTCAAGATAATCAGAGCAAAGTCCTGTATTTCCGTCACTGCCTGTTTCTTCCTTATCTGTAAGGACGACAACGGATGTCTTTTTAACGCTTGTGCAGTCAAGGATAGCCTTTAAAGCTGTATATGCGCAAACCTTGTCGTCATGACCGTAAGCGCCGACCATACTTCTGTCGAAGCCAACATCCTTTGCCTTGAATGCAGGAACGGCTTCAAGCTCTGCGGAGAGGAAATCTTCCTCAATAATTCCATATTTTTCATTGAGGATAGAGATGATATTGAGCTTGACCTTTTCGCTTACTTCATCATCCTTGAAAGGCATTGAACCGATGAGGATATTAAGCTCCTCGCCCTTGATAAGCTCGCCGGGAGTACGCTTCATCTGGTCGTTTGCAAGATGCGGAAGGAGATCTGTTACACAGAAAACAGGATCGGAGTCATCCTCACCGATGCTTACAGTGACCTTTGTTCCGTCCTTCTTGATTATAACGCCGTGAAGAGCAAGCGGGATAGCTGCCCACTGGTACTTCTTTATTCCGCCGTAGTAATGGGTCTTGAAGAGGGCTGTTTCGCTGTCTTCATAGAGAGGGAGCTGCTTAAGATCAAGACGAGGAGAGTCGATATGAGCGGCTGCAAGGTGAACGCCCTTTTCAATAGGCTCACTGCCGATAACAGCAAGAATAACAGCTTTTCCCCTGTTGTTCACATATACCTTGTCACCTGCTTTAAGTCCCATTCCGTAGGAAAATTCCTTAAATCCGCACTTTTCGGCAAGAGTAATAGTCTTTGTAACCGCTTCTCTTTCGATTTTTGCATCGTTAAGGAATGCTTTATAGTCCTCACAGAAGTCAAAGCAGGTCTTTATCTCGTCCGAAGTAAGTCGGATACCTGCGTGTTTTTTGGAAATGCAGAGTTTTTCTTTAAGAAGCTGACCCTGCGATTTTTCTTTTGACATAAACATCGTCCTTTCGGTATTATTCTTCATATAAGTTAGTATAACTGCGGTAAGCAGTCATAACCTTATGAACATAGTGATTTGAAGAAGCGGAGGGAATTTTGTCAAGTTTTTTTCCGTCCGAGCTGTACTCCCTATCGTCAAGCCATTTATTGACCTGACCTCTGCCCGAAAAATAGGCAGCAAGCGCCGTTTCTTCGTCATTGTATTCGCTGTAAAGGAGCGAAAGAAGATATGTTCCGCATCGAATATTATTCTCGGCAATAAACATATCATCGTAGGTCAAACCGCTTTCATCATTCATACGGTACTGCACCCAGTCGAACGCATCCTCCATAAGCTGCATAAGCCCTCTTGCACCGACATCGGAAACTGCATCGGGCTTAAATCCGCTTTCGGTTTTTATAACGGCATAGACAAGGTATTTATCCACTCCGTATTCTGCTGAATATTTCTCGACATAAGTCTGATATTCCAACGGATAGATATATTTTCTGCATAACGCTTCGGCATTTATACCAATATAAACACCTGCCGCAACAAGCAGCACAAGAAACACCGCTGCAACTTTTTTACGCATTATTGCAATACTCCTTGACCTTATCCGCAACCTCGTTTGCCTTTTCAAGTAAAACATCTACCGATTTGTTGTTTTTTATAATAAAATCGGAGTGATTAATAAAAAATCGTTCCGAATGCTGCGATGAAAAGCGTTCCTTTATGCGTTCCGCAGGTATCCCGTCACGTTTTGCGATCCTGTTTATCCTTGTCATTTCGGGTGCGGTAACACTTATGATAAGGTCGCAGAAATCATCCGCTCTGCTTTCAAATAATGTTGGGGCATCAAGCAGGACATATTTTTTCTGCTCCTGTGAATATTCCTTTATTTTCTGTAAAATTTCAAAAATTATGTACGGATAAGAAATGGCGTTAAGCTGTTTTAGCTTTACTTTATCGGTGAAAACGATGGCAGCAAGAGCCTTGCGGTCGAGTTCTCCGTTTTCGGTAATGACTTCACTTCCGAAGCACTCCTCGATCTCTTTAAGGCAAGGTTTGCCCTTCTGCATAACTTCCCTTGCGATCTTATCGGCATTGATTATCTCAAAGCCTTTTTTTGAAAAAACATCGCAGACGGTAGTTTTTCCGGCACCGCTCTGCCCCGTAAGTCCTACCACACAGATACCTGCGTTGTTGCTCATACGTTTATCACCTCAAATCCTGCCGCTCTCAAAAGTCGGTTATAAACAGCAAGTCCTACCCCTGTTCTTGACGGGCAGCGCACATAAAGCTGCGAAACCCCAAGCTCGTCCGCTTTCCGCAGATCGGCAAAAAGCTGTGCAGCCTGTTCTTCCGATGTATCGCCGTATGTCATAGTCATTACCCCTTCGCACGGCTTATCGCTGTCGAATATCATTGCACATACTCCGCTGCCGTTATGCTTTCTGACATACTCCGAAAATGCTTCATATTCACCGCAGACTATTGTAACATTTGCCTTTGGAGAATAATGCTTGTATTTCATTCCGGGAGAAAGTACCTTTTCCCCCTCTGCAACCGGTTCAAGTATTCCCTTGTCGGTAAAAACGGGAACGCCAAAGCTGCCGAGCTCCTCTGCGGAAACATATCCGGGACGGAGAAGTCTTATTCCGCCGTTTTCAAAGGAAATTACGGTGCTTTCAACACCTACTCCGCAGGCACCGCCGTCGATTATTGCAGGGATCCTGCCCTTCATATCGTTCATAACGTGCTGTGCAGTCGTCGGACTTGGACTTCCCGAAAGGTTCGCAGACGGAGCCGCAATAGCTTTTCCGCTCAATTCTATGAGAAGTCGCGCCGTTTTATGAAAGGGTATGCGTATTCCTACTGTATCAAGGCCGCCGCTCGTTGCATAAGGGATAGTTTCTCGCTTTGGAAGAACCATTGTAATAGGACCCGGCCAGAATCTCTCTGCAATCTTATACGCAAGATCGGGAACATTACAGACATATTTTTCCATCGACTCGACCGATGAAAGGTGAACAATAAGCGGATTATCGCCGGGTCTGCCCTTTGCGGCAAAGATCTTCTTTACTGCTTCAATATTTTCCGCGTCAGCGCCAAGTCCGTAGACGGTTTCGGTCGGCATACCGACAACCTCGCCTTTTTTTATAAGCTCTGCCGCATATTCAACATCGGTTCTGTCAGATGACAGAAGCTTTGTATCAAACATTTTCCATTTTGCTCCTTGTTTATTCATCTCTTGCAGAAAGCTTTGCGGCTGTATCCGCAGTTGCAAGAGCGTCAATTACCTCGTCAAGATTTCCGTTGAGGATACTTTCAAGGCGATATATAGTTAGACCTATTCTATGGTCTGTAAGTCTGCTTTCGGGGAAATTATAGGTTCGGATACGTTCGGAACGATTGCCCGTTCCGACCTGAGAACGACGCTCGGAAGCGATCTTTTCATTCTGTTCTTCGAGCATAGATTCATACAGCCTTGAACGAAGTATCTTCATTGCCCTGTCCTTGTTTTTATACTGGCTTCGCTCGTCCTGACATTCGACAACAACGCCAGTCGGGAGATGGGTTATTCTTACGGCAGATTCGGTCTTGTTGATATGCTGACCGCCTGCACCCGATGCACGGAAAACATCAATTTTGAGATCGGCAGGGTTTATTTCAAGCTCAACTTCGTCCGCTTCGACAAGAACTGCAACAGTAACGGTAGAGGTATGGACTCTGCCCTGCGATTCGGTTTCCGGAACACGCTGAACACGGTGAACGCCGCTTTCATATTTAAGACGGGAATACGCGCCCTCTCCGATGACGTTGAAGCTTATTTCCTTGATACCGCCAAGCTCGGTTTCATTTGCATTCAGCACTTCTATCTTCCAGCGCTTGCTCTCGGCATACATCGTGTACATTCTGTAAAGCGAGTTTGCAAAAAGTGCAGCCTCTTCTCCGCCTGCGCCGCCTCGTATCTCGATAATAACGTTTTTATCGTCGTTCGGATCCTTCGGAAGGAGCATAACTTTTAGCTCTTCGGTTATCTCCTCAAGCTTTGGCTTTGCTTCTTCGATCTCGGCTTCGGCAAGCTCACGCATTTCCTCATCCGTTGATTTATCGGCAAGGATCTCCTCTGCATCCGTTTTATCCGAAAGTATCTTACAGTATTCCTTATATTTTTCAACGATCGGAGTAAGATTTTTATACTCCTTCATATAAGAAGCATAAGCCTTTGTATCGTTGATAATGTTCGGATCCATGAGCTTTTCGGCTATATCGTTATATTTTTCTTCGGTAAGTTTAAGCTTTTCAAGCATAGATTTTCTCCTTCGGGATAAGATCAGGTATTCTCTTCCTTATGAATGACCTGTTTTATATTTTTCTCGATTTTATTTCTCGGAGTCATAAATTCTCTTCCGCAGCCCTCACAGCGGAGCTTGAAATCCATTCCTGCACGGATAACGGTCATTTTATTGCTTCCGCACGGATGATTTTTTTTCATTGTCAAGATATCGTTCGGACGAATATCCATTTTATGGATCTCCTTTACTCTGAATTATTATATATTAATTAGATATAATAGCTTATACAAAAGAAAATGCACAAAAAATCAGATAAATATGCAAATATGATTTTTTCTGCACTTTCAAAAAAGAGAGGAAGTAAGCTATGAAAATAACAGCAGAATTTGATTCGGTTAATTCCGCCGATCTCGCTGCGGCAAACATTCGCAGAACAATATCTCCTTTTTCCGACATAAGAGTGCTGCAGAAACAAAACAGTCATTCCATGCACTTCAGCGGTCTGACAGCTGTATTCGGCAACGGCAATCCTGCGATCGGTCCGAATATGTACACATTCCCTATTCCGGCTTCAAATGTACTCGATCAGGAAGAACATCAGAATAAAGCAACTCTTGAAGTAATATGTGTTAAAGAGGACAGAAAAAAAGTATCGCGCACTATCCTGAACTGCGGCGGTCACGATCTCAGCGAACAGGATTGAATGTCATATATTCCCATGCGGCGGCATAAAATTGAGAGAAATTAAATTTACGCCAAAATATGGGAGGTACAAAATGAACAACTACTACCCCGAGGGAACACTTATCGGCTCACCTGAAAACACTGCAGCGATGAAAAGCATTTTTTCACTTCAGGATTCACTTCTTCAAGGAAAAATACTTGAAGCGCGCGCAGTTGTATGCGACAATGAACACAATCTTATCGTTGAATTGCCCTGTCCGAACTGTCCGAAAGGGATAATACCGAGGACAGAGGGTGCTATCGGCATCGAGGACGGTTCAACAAAGGATATTGCTCTTATTACAAAAGTAAACAAGCCGGTATGCTTCAAGATATTACGTCTTATAAAGACCCATGACGGAGCATTCACCGCAATACTTTCTCGCCGCGCCGTTCAGGAAGAATGTATGGAAAATTTTATTTCCGCACTGCGCCCAGGAGATATCATTCCAGCAAAGGTAACGCATCTTGAACAGTTCGGGGCATTCGTTGACATCGGCTGCGGTATCCCGTCGCTTATCCCGATAGATTCTATCTCAATATCGAGGATATCCCATCCATCCGACCGTTTCGTTCCGTATCAGAATATTAGGGTAATAATCAAGGGTCAAAGCGGAGGAAAGATCCTTCTTTCGCACAAAGAGCTGCTCGGGACATGGGAAGAAAATGCTGCCTGCTTCAACTGCGGAGAAACAGTTTCGGGAACGGTGCGTTCCGTTGAGGATTATGGTATATTCGTAGAGCTTGCGCCTAACCTTGCAGGTCTTGCCGAGCCGAGGGATAACGTTCAGGCAGGCGACAACGCAAGCGTTTACATAAAAGCAATGATCCCCGAAAAAATGAAGGTAAAGCTTATCATCGTTGATGTTTTCAAGGAACAGCACAAGGATCCGTCATTCAGATACTTCTTTAATGAGGATCATATTTCACACTGGGTATATTCTTCTCCCGATTCGGGAAAGCTCATTGAAAGCTATTTTGGCTGACGTTTTTCTTCATCAGCAAGGATCTTATTTCTGTAAGCAAGTGCAGCCTGCTCGTTCTTGTTCTCACCAAAATAGTAATACACCTTGTCTTTCAAGGGATCGGGCAGGTATTGCTGCTTGACATAATGATTCGGGAAATCATGCGGATAGAGGTAATGCTGACCTTTTACCGCTGCACCCTCGCCGTCAAAATGCTTGTTCTGGAGATGACGCGGAAAGTCGCCTATCTCGCCGTTTCGGACATCGGAAAGCGCTGCATCAATTGCAAGATATGCGCTGTTAGACTTAGGCGCTGTTGCAAGAAGTATAACTGCCTGTGCAAGTGGTATCCTTGCTTCCGGCAGTCCGAGCTGCATTGCGCTGTCAACGCAGGATTTAACAATAGTAATTGCCTGCGGATATGCAAGTCCGATATCTTCACAGGCTATAACGAGCAATCTTCGTGAAAGAGAGATTATATCCCCAGTTTCGATAAGCCTTGCGGCATAATGTATAGCTGCATTTTCATCCGAACCGCGAATAGACTTCTGCAGAGCGGAAAGAATATCATAATGCTGGTCGCCGTCACGGTCATATTTCATATTGCTGCGCTGTGTAAGCTCCGCAGCAATTTCTTTTGTTATGCGGATCTCGGAGCCGTTATTTTCACCCGAAAGAACGCAAAGCTCCGCCGTATTTATAGATTTGCGAACATCACCCCCGCAGCCTCTTGCGATATACTCGGCTGCGCCTTTTTCTACCTTGACCGAAAGACCGAGCTGCTCCGCTGCAAGACGAAATGCACGATTAACCGCAGGGACAAGCTCTTCCGCCGAAACAGGTTTGAACTCGAACACGGTCGAACGGCTGATTATCGCATTATAGACATAAAAATACGGGTTTTCGGTTGTTGATGCAATGAGAGTGATCTGTCCGTTTTCGATATATTCAAGCAATGACTGCTGCTGTTTTTTATTGAGATACTGTATCTCATCGAGGTATAAAAGCACACCGTTTATGCCGTCAAGTGTGTTCGTATCCTCGATAACTTCTTTTATATCGGCTATTGAAGCAGATGTACCGTTGAGCTTATGGAGCTTCATCCCTGCATTTTCGGCTATGATACGGGCAACGGTGGTCTTTCCGACTCCTGCTGTTCCGTAAAAGATCATATTCGGGATTGTGCCGTTCTCGATGATCCTTCGAAGCGGTTTTCCCTCGCCTAAAATGTGCTTCTGACCGACAACATCGTCAAGGGTCTTGGGACGTATCCTGTCGGCAAGCGGTATATTCATTTTACGTTCCTCCCCTTTCGACATTTTTATCGGGGAACGGAATACTCACCGTTCCCCGATATAGCATCACATATAAAGAGGATGCTTTGCGCAGATCTCGTTTACGCCTGCTCTGATCTCGTCAGCCTTTGCTTCAAAATCGGTAGCCGCAAGGTACATAAACTCTGCGATCTTATCCATATCGGCTGTATCAAGACCTCTTGTTGTAACAGCAGGAGTACCAACTCTGATACCGCTTGTTACGAACGGCTTTTCGGGGTCATTCGGGATAGCGTTCTTGTTTACGGTGATATAAACTTCGTCAAGACGATGCTCAAACTCTTTTCCCGTGAGCTTAAACGGACGAAGGTCAACGAGCATAAGATGATTGTCGGTGCCGCCCGAAACGAGATCAAAGCCTCTGTCAAGAAGTCCCTTTGCAAGAGCCTGTGCATTTGCAACGATGTTCTTGCCGTATTCCTTAAATTCAGGCTTTAAAGCTTCACCGAAGCATACAGCCTTGCCTGCGATAACGTGCATAAGCGGGCCGCCTTGTGTTCCCGGGAAGATAGCAGAGTTGATCTTCTTAGCGAGATACTCGTTATTTGTAAGGATAAGACCGCCTCTTGGACCTCTGAGAGTCTTATGAGTAGTAGTTGTTACAATGTCAGCGTAAGGAACAGGCGACTGGTGCTGACCTGCAGCAACAAGACCTGCAATATGAGCCATATCTACCATGAGATATGCACCCACTGCCCTTGCGATGGAAGAAAGCTTCACAAAATCAATTTTTCTTGGATATGCGGATGCACCTGCTACAATAAGTTTAGGCTTGCACTTGTTGGCAGCTTTATAAAGCTCCTCATAATCAATGTAACCCTCGTCATTTACGCCGTAGGAAGTAAAGTTGAAGTATTTGCCCGAAATATTAACAGGTGAACCATGAGTAAGATGACCGCCGTGAGCTAAGGACATACCCATAACAGTGTCGCCGGGCTGAAGGAGAGCCATATAAACAGCAGTATTAGCCTGAGCACCCGAATGCGGCTGAACATTTGCATAAGCTGCGCCGAAAAGCTTCTTTGCTCTTTCGATAGCGATATTTTCAACGATATCGACATCTTCGCAGCCGCCGTAGTATCTCTTTCCCGGATAACCCTCTGCGTATTTATTTGTAAGAACACTGCCCATTGCTGCCATTACAGCAGGGGTTACGATATTTTCGCTTGCGATAAGTTCAAGATTTCTGCGCTGTCTTGCAAGCTCAAGCTCCATAGCGCCGCCGACCTCGGGATCGGCATTCTTTACAAAACCAATAGTATCCATTAAATTCTCGTACATTGTCAAAACATCCTTTCAATAAATAAATATTTAACTTATTATACTACATTTCAACTATTTTGGCAAGTCTTTTCATAGAATTGAGGAATAATTAATTCATTTTTGTAATAAATGCTCTAATTCAAAAAAATTTTATTATTTTATAGATTCATCTTTATTATAAATAATTCATATAGCAATTATTTTTACAAGAAATTACCTATAACAATTATTTACGATGTTCACATTTTATCAAAAAAAAAAAAAAAAAAAAAAAAAAAAAAAACGAATGAATTCTTTGCCTTTATAGAACTATAATTTATTTACAAAGCAATGTACTATCAGTTATTTTAAAGTTACTTACATTGTAAAAAACGAGGAGGAAACAATTATGTACGATCTTGACGAAATTGATTGTCCCGACTGCTGTGGCTCTGGTTATGATTTCAGTGATGGTGGTCAATGTGACAGATGCAGTGGTCTTGGAAGAATTGACATTGAAGATGCAAGCTATTCCGAGCAAGCTGATTTTTTTAATAATCTCGGAAAAGACGACTAAAGCCAAATTAATTCTCTAATCAGTCCCATAAAACTTTCTGGGGCTGATTTTTTTATAAAAAAACACGCCGGATATTTCACCGACGTGTTCATTAACATTTATTATAAGGGAGATGGCGGATAGGTTCAGGGACAGCCTATCCGCCGCTGTAAAGTGAGTGATACCGACCAACGAATGGCATTTCCGCAAGCCGATATTCAATGTACGGATACACGGTTCAGGCGCATATCCAACATCCCGTGGATGAGAAATTGTCAATTTTCTGTGAAGAGAAGCTGTGTATAGGTCGGGAAAGGCCAGATCTCTGCAGGAGTGATTGTCTCAAGCTCATCAACAACTGCTCTGAGGGACTGCATTGCGCTGAATACTTCTTCTCTGAAGAATCTTGCATTAGCAAGTGTATCGGTCTTTTCCTTGCTGTCGATAAGCTTGGAATCAAGGACATCAATACCTGCAACAACTTCGTTTGTGAGGGAAGAAACCTTATCAGCAAGCTTCTTTTCAGCATCGTAATTTACGCCGATCTCCTTCTTAGAAACCATGGAGTCTGCGAGCTGCTTGGAGAACTTGAATGCAGCAGGAACGATCTGCTTTTTAGCCATATCGAGCATTGTAAGTGCTTCGATGTTTATGATCTTTGCATAGTTGTCGAGAAGGATCTCACGTCTGGACTCAACTTCTGTCTTGGTGAGTACCTTGAACTCTTCAAAGAGCTTGATGTTCTTTTCATCGTTATAATGCTCAACGGCATCAACGGTAGAAACGTAGTTCGGGAGTCCTCTCCTCTTTGCTTCTTCTACCCAAGCATCGTCATAGCCGTTGCCGTTGAAGATAACTCTCTTATGTTCCTTGATAGTCTTTACAAGGAGCTTGTTGAGGTCGTTTGCAAAATCTGTGGACTTTTCAAGTTCATCCGCAAATTCCTTAAATTCCTTTGCAACGATCGTGTTGAGGATGTAGTTTGTGCAGGAGATAGTATCTGCGGAACCGAGTGAACGGAATTCAAACTTGTTGCCTGTAAATGCGAAGGAAGAAGTTCTGTTTCGGTCTGTTGTATCCTTCGGGAAGTTAGGAAGCGCATCAACGCCGATAACAAATTCCTTATCCTTATTTTCCTTGATCATTTTTCCGGATTCAAGAGCATCAACGATCTGCTGGAGCTCATCGCCGAGGAACATGGAAATGATTGCCGGAGGTGCTTCGTTTGCGCCAAGACGGTGGTCATTTCCTGCGGAAGCAACGGAGATTCTGAGGAGGTCAGCATATTCATCAACAGCCTTGATAACTGCACAGAGAACTGTGAGGAACTGGAAGTTTTCCTTCGGATTATCGCCCGGTTCAAGGAGGTTCTGTCCGTCATTTGTGGACATTGACCAGTTGTTGTGCTTACCCGAACCGTTTACACCTGCATAGGGCTTTTCGTGAAGGAGGCATACAAAACCGTGACGGAGAGCAACCTTCTTCATGATCTCCATTGTAAGAGCGTTCTGGTCTGCAGCAACATTGGAGGTTGTGAAGATAGGAGCCATTTCATGCTGTGAAGGAGCAACCTCGTTATGCTTTGTCTTGGAATAGATACCAAGCTTCCAAAGCTCTTCATCGAGATCCTTCATATATTCCTGAACTCTTGTCTTGATATTGCCGAAGTAGTGATCTTCAAGCTCCTGACCCTTCGGAGCCTTTGCACCGAAAAGTGTTCTGCCTGTGAGGATAAGGTCTTCACGCTGATCGTAAAGCTTCTTGTCAACGAGGAAGTATTCCTGCTCCGGACCTACTGTTGTTGTAACTCTTGTAGCAGTTGTGTTGCCGAAAAGTCTTACGATACGGAGTGCCTGTTCGGAAAGAACTTCCATTGAACGGAGAAGCGGTGTTTTCTTATCGAGAATTTCGCCTGTATAAGAACAGAAAGCAGTAGGTATGTAAAGCGAACCGTCCTTAACGAATGCAGGTGAAGTCGGATCCCAAGCTGTATAGCCTCTTGCTTCAAATGTTGCACGAAGTCCGCCCGAGGGGAAAGATGATGCGTCAGGCTCGCCCTTGATGAGCTCTTTGCCCGAGAATTCCATAATTACCTTTCCGTCTGCCGTCGGAGAAATGAAGGAGTCATGCTTTTCAGCGGTAACGCCTGTCATCGGGTGGAACCAATGTGTATAATGTGTAGCACCTCTTTCAATAGCCCATTCCTTCATTGCGGAAGCAACAACTTCTGCAACATCGGTATCAAGCGGCGTGCCGAGCTGCTTTGTTTTAAGCAAGGACTTATAAACATTCTTCGGAAGTCTTGCCTTCATGATCTCTTCGTTAAATACGTTGCATCCGAAATAATCGGGTACGCTCTTAACTCCCTGATAAACTGTTTCTGACATAATATTTTCCTCCCAATCATTTTAAGAAAACAAAAAGGCACTTCAACAGACAGTTTACCCGTCTGCTGAAGCGCCATTGCTTCTTGTTTTTTGATTACAGTTACATAATACACTATAAATTTCGATTTGTCAATACCCTTTTCGAAATTTTGCAGAGAAAATTTTCAATTCTTGCAAAATAACTGCTTTTTTTACTAAAGTTGTCATAATTTTAGTCATTTTTGAAATATTTTATATAAAACATTGCAATTTAATGATATATACTATTGTTTTTTATTTTCAATAAGTGCTTTTGCAAAAATCCTTAACAATTCTTCAGCGTATGGCAGATTCTTCTCTTCTATCAAAGAAAGTTTCTCATTTATTTCTCTGTAATTTTCATTCTCGGTCTTTTCTTTTCCAAAAATCAAATAATCAGCCGACACCGAAAACATTTCACAAATTTTTATAAGGGTTTCAATAGACATTCCCCTATTTCCTAGTTCAATGTCAGCGGCAAATCTTACGGATATTTCCATTTTTTCAGCGAATTGCTCACGAGTATAACCCAGCAGTTCTCGATGTTGCCGTATTCTTCTTCCTATCTCCTTATTCATCTTTTTATCCATTTAATCACCTCATAATAATATGATACTATGAGCATTATTATATGTTAATGAGCTTAGAGCTATTGACAAAGATGAATTTTAAGCGTATAATATACTTAAAGTAACATAACTGGGGGTATCACAAATGAATAAGAAAGTCAAAAAAGCATTATATCTTACAGGCGAAGTAGCACTTCATATCTGTGGTTTTACTTCAGGGTTTATTTCATCTATGGCAGAATCTACAGCAAAATCTGCTAGAAGTATGGACAATCCTGCGGACGAAGCGTTTGATGCATTATCGGAAACAACACGAAACATTTCAGATCATTTACACGAATGCGCCCGTAATTTGACAGAAAAAAGACATTCAATTGATAATGATAACTTCGCAAACTACTTTTCCAATAATAATGATTCTGATGAAGAATATGAGGATTCGGAAGAAAACGCTCAAAACGATTATGATGAATATGATTGATTTCATATCATAAAAAATGAAAAGGAGTACTAAACTATGCTTGAAAAGAAAGAAATTCGCACTATCCAATACAAATGCAGATTTTGCGGAAAAACTCAAACGAGAAGTGCAAATGCAGGCAAACCCGACCCTGGAACTTGCCCACGAAAATCAAACGGAGGTCCGCATACTTGGATAATTAACCGCAAATACTAAAAATCGGCAGGTTTGCAAAAATGCAGACCTGCCGATAACTTTTTACCCTATACTTACGCAATAAATCCGTTAAGATTTCTCGGGAACATTAATGAACTTTACGGAGATTATCTATAATTCAAAAAGAAGGGTTTCGGCGAAGAGTACAAAGGTTGTTTTGCCGTTTTGAAAAAATAACAAGCGGAGCCTGCTTTTTTGCAAACTCCGTCGATTATTACATTATCCTTACACAATGCTTGTCATACATTTCCTGAATGGCTGTAAGAATTCCCAGTCTTGCAACGGGGAATGTCAGACCGCCCTGAACATAAGCTGCGAAAGGTTCACGGAGAGGAGCGTCAGCCGAAAGCTCGATGGAGGCTCCCATATTAAATGCACCTGCCGCCATGATGACTTGGGAATCATAGCCCGGCATATCCCACGGCTCGGGGGTAACATAACTGTCGATCGGCGAGCCCTTCTGAATACCCTGACAGAATGCGATAAGGTTCTCGGGATTTTTCATAAGAACGGTAGTGATGATATCTCCCCTCTTTGCGCCCTGCGCAGGAAGGCACTCAAAACCGAGCATAGTCATTATCTTACCTGTAAAGATAGCTGTCTTTACAGCATTGCAAACGACCTCGGGAGCCATAAGAAGTCCCTGATACATAGGCTTGTTCTGATTAAGCGTACATCCGACCTCTTTACCCATTCCAACGCAGGTCATTCTGTAGGAACAAAGCTCAACGAGCTTCTTTTTGCCTGCAATATAACCGCCTGTTTCGGCAATACCTGCACCGGGGTTTTTAATAAGTGAACCGATTATAAGATCTGCACCGACAGATAGCGGCTCCGATTCCTCAACGAATTCACCATAGCAGTTATCGACCATTATAATAGCATTCGGATTTGCATTTTTTACGCTTTTAACGATCTCTGCAATATTTTCAACAGTAAGCGTAGGACGAAGAGCATATCCTCTTGAGCGCTGTATGTACGCTACCTTTGCATCCTTTACCTTCATAAAAATATCAGCGAGATTCGGCTTTCCGTCAGGAAGAAAATCAACCTGATCGTAATTTACTCCGAAATCCTTGAGAGAGCCGTTTCCGTTTCCTCTTATACCGATAACTTCTTCAAGAGTATCATAAGGCTTGCCTGTCAAGCTGACAAGCTTGTCACCCGTCCTGAGTACGCCGAAAAGTGCGACTGTGAGTGCGTGTGTTCCCGAAACGAATGAATGGCGCACAAGAGCATCTTCCGCACCCATAACTTCGGCATAGACCTTATCAAGAGTATCTCTGCCAACGTCGTCATAACCATAACCTGTCGTTCCGCCAAGACAAGCTGTGCTAACTTTATTGTTGATAAACGCATAAAGCACCTTTTCGCTGTTCTTACGGGCGATCTTTTCTGCGAGAGCAAATTCTTCGCTGCACTCGGCTTCTGCCTTTTCAGCAAGCTTTAGGATCCTCTCTTCAAACTCAAAGCCCTTTTTAACAACAGGCTTCGGATCAAATATTTCTGCCATTTTTTCAACCTCTTATCATATCAAAATTTCATTTCATAAACTATATCTGTAAGGATCTTTTCAAATCCAAGCGACCGATAGAATGTATACCGTTCAGGTTTGCTGTAAAGATATACTTCTTTACACTCTTTTTCATATTTCTCACAAAGCCATTTTAAAAGCCTTGAAGCATTGCCCTGTCCTCTGTCCGAATTTGCAGTTGCAATATGCGCCAGAAAAACAAATCCGTTTATATCAAAAGCTTTCGTGGCAGTTGTTGTTTTATAAAGGAAAATATCGGAAATACCGTGTCGTATCCTATGCGAGATATCGACATACCATTCGTCAAATTCGTTTATCCCGAACGCCTCCGATATTATTGGGAAAGAATCAGCTATAAAGCTGTTACACTTTACATCAAGGCTTTCTTCGCAGGATAAGCCTTTCGGCGCTCTGAACAATGTTCTCTCTGTCCGAACATAATCATCGTCCAAAGTCAAGAGAATGTCATCCGGAACTTCGACCGTCACGGGACAAAGCATCTGTATAAAGCCTTCCAATTCGTTTTTGTCAAAGCTTCCGTCTGCTGTCATTGTACTATTATAAATGAGTATCGTTCCGCCAACATCATTTTTATACAGCTTGCAAAAGTCATAGCTTGTACCGTAAGCGTCAAGCAGAGAACGAATCTTATAGCCGTAATAGGTTTCCGAAAGTCTTACATCGGTGTCATATATCCGCTTTATCAAAGCTCGCACACCTTTTTTATCATAAGCTCGGCAAGCTTCAGCGAATTTTCCATATCGGAAAACCTTGCCGCACTCGCCGGAGAATGAAGATAACGGCACGGTATAGAGATAGCAAGCGTTCTTACGCCGCCTTTTGTAATGTGTATTGCTCCGCTGTCATTGCCGCCTGCGACCATAGTTTTCGTCTGCCACGGAATATTGTTTTCAGCGGCGGTTTGCTTTGATATCTCAAATAATTCACGGTCATATATGGTCGAACGATCCATATATGAAACAACAGGACCCTTTCCAAGCTCGCAGCAGCGTTCAGCACCGCTTGCAAGAGGGATATCAGCAGCAGTTGTCGATTCAAGAACGATCGCAAAGTCAGGCTCAACTGTAAAGGCAGCTGCCCTTGCACCTCTCAAACCGACTTCTTCCTGAACTACGAATGTAAAAGTTACATCATATTCAAGCTCACTGTTAATAAGCATTATCATTACCGCACAGCCGAAACGGTCATCTATCGCTTTTGAGCAAAGCATATCCTCACCGAGCGTCAATATCTCCGAATCAAAATAAGCATAGTCGCCGAGCGAAACAAGCTTCTCGGTTTCTTCCTTGCTCTCTGTTCCGATATCAATATAGAGTCCCGAAAATTCAGCCGCCTTGTTCCTTTCGGATGAGGAAAGATTGTGAACAGCCTTTGAACCTATAACACCGTGAATGTCGCCTATGCGGACATTTCTGCCGATAACGACCCTTGCGTCAATTCCTCCGACAGGCGAAAAGGTCAGCGTACCGTCCGATTTTACGGAGGTAACGATCAATCCAACTTCATCCATGTGAGCAGATATCATAAGCTTTTTCGCAGGTGTTTTTTTACCCTTTTTATAAGCAATAATATTTCCGAGATTATCGACCTTGTATTCGCACCTGTCCTTTATCTTTTCAATGATATATTCACGAACCCTTTTTTCATCGCCCGAAGTACCGTTAATAGCGCATAGCTCCTTTAAAAGTGAAGTGAACTCCATTTCAGCGCACCTCCTTGATATATGCGGCGATAAGCTTCGCAGTGTTTTCAACATCCGATACAGAAATAACTTCAACAGGTGTGTGCATATATTTCAGCGGTATTGACAATGTAACAGCCTTTACACCGCCTGCATTCGCAGAAAATCTGTCGGCATTGGTTCCCGTTTCATCGTTCATAACTTCGATCTGATACGGAATGTTGTTTTTGACGGCAGTTTCCTTCATTCTGTCAGAAAGCTCACGGTCAAGCGTCGGTGCAAAGCCGATCATTGTGCCCTTACCCATTTTTCCGCATTTCAGCTCCGAATCATCGGGAGTAAGCGCAAAGCTTACATCAACGGCTATCGCAATATCTGGATCAACATCATAAGCTCCGATCTTTGCTCCCCTCTCGCCTACTTCCTCCTGCGAAGAAAACATTACTGTATATGAGCAATTGAGCGGTTCATTTTTCAGCATTTCAGCCGTACGGAGCAGACAAGCAACGCCGCAGCGGTCATCGAGAGCTGCGCCCGATATCCTGTCGCCCTGCATATCACGGCATTTCTGCAGGAAAACTATTTTATCTCCCTGTGAGATGACCTTTTCGGCTTCTTCCTTTGTCATTCCAACATCAATGCAGATATCGGAATACTCGGGAACCTTGCCCTCATCGGACTTCTTTTCAAGGTGAGGAGGGATAGAGCATATCACGCCGAAAATTTCTTTTTTTCCGAGTATCTTCACCTGCTGCGCAAGCAAAAGACGTCTGTCTATACCGCCGCAGTTTGCTATTTTTACAAAGCCGTCATCGGTAATATAGGTCACAACAAAGCCGATCTGGTCAATATGCGCATCGAGAAGGATATGCGGCTTTCCCTTTTCACGCTTGCCGAAATTACCGAAAACACAGTTGTTTTTTATATAGCAATCGTCAGTAAATTCTTTCAGATATCCGAGCGCAAGCTTTGCGGCACTGTCTTCGTCACCCGAAACACCGCTGCTGTCTGCAAGGCTCTTTATAACTTCTTTCAGATCCATTTTCTTTTCCTCATTCTAAAGCGTTTACAATGCCTTTATAGTGCTTTCCGCGCTCTTCAAAATTCTTATAGTGGTCGAAGCTTGCACTTGCGGGAGAAAGCGTTACAATATCACCGCTCTTGGCAATTTCATGAGCTTTTTCAACTGCTTCTTCCATTGTTTCAACACGATAGATGCGGCAGTTGTTCTCATCATAGCCGCTGTAACCCTTAACTGCGGCTTCGATCTTATCGGCTGTTGCCCCGAGAAGGATAAGCGACTTGACCTTGCTGTTTATAGCTTCGGACATTGTTGTATAATCGAGTTTTTTATCCGAACCGCCTGCAATGACGATAAGCTTCCGATCGAATGCGTTGAGTCCTGCGATAACGCTGACGGGACTCGTTGCGATGCTGTCGTTATAATACTTTACTCCGTCAAGTTCACGGACAAATTCTATTCTGTGCTCAACGCCGCCGAAGCTCTCCGCTGTTTCACGGATATTGTCTGCAGAAACATCACCGTAAACTGCTGCTATCGCCGCAAGATAGTTTTCAACGTTATGCAGTCCCGGGATCCTTATGCTGTCCTTATGAACTATCTTCTCGGTCTTTTCTCCGTCCGTGAAGCAGAGCCAGCCGTCTTCGTCAAGGAACGAACCACACAGCGGCTTTGAAAGTCTGCTGAATTTAAGCAGGTTTCCTCTTACCTCGTCCGAAAGCGCATTTGTTCTTTCGTTGTCAAGGTTAAGCACGGTTTTTGAGAAGGCATTCTGATGGAGTATCAGATTTTTCTTCGCACCGATATATTCATCCATAGACTTGTGAACGTTAAGATGATCGGGGTAAATATTCGTGATGACCGCCGTATCGGGTGACTTTCTCATACTTATGAGCTGGAAGCTGGAAAGCTCAACGACTGCAATATCATCGGGAGAAATTTCTTCAATGATAGGAAGAAGCGCACGTCCGATGTTTCCGCCCTTATGTACTTTTCTTCCGCTGCGTTCAAGCATTTCGGTTATAATGGTAGTCGTGGTGGTCTTTCCGTCCGTTCCCGTTATTCCATATATCCTGCACGGGCAAAGATCAAAGAAAACCTCCATTTCGGAAGTTACAATAACACCCATATCTCTTGCTTTCTGCAGTTCGGGAGAAAAAAAATACATTCCCGGAGTTCTGAACACAACATCGGAGGAATAGATAGCATCCAGATAGTTTTCGCCAAGCGAAAGCTTTGCTCCTTCGCTTTCAAGACGATCGGCAAGCTCGCCCATTTCCTCTTTTGTTTTTTTATCACAAACAGTTACATCTATATTCTTTTTCAGAAGAAGCCCGATAAGGTCGATATGACTCACACCCGTACCGATAAGAGCAACTTTTTTATTCTTCATTTCAGCAAAAAAAGCTTCTGCCTTTGTCATAATTACACCGTCTTTTCTTAATTTTGGAATAGGTTCCAAAAAAATAATCATACACTTATATTATATACATTATTTTTCAAAATATCAAGATATAGCATAGAATTACATTGATTTTCATAGACTTAACCAAGAAATGGGGGAAACCGAATGAGATTTTATATAAATAAAATGGCAAAAGACACGTTTCGACTTACATTTGTTTCATTGATATTACAGGGACTTGGAATTTTTCTTAATTCGCTGATATCAAGCAAGCTCGGAACAGCTTCGGTCGGCATTATGACGCTTATCTTTACACTTTTTGGCTTCATAATGGTGCTTGCAAACGGAAATATTTTTATTTCCACAAGCAGGTTAGTTTCGGAAGAAACAGGCTTCGGAAACCGTAATTATACCGTTATAATGCGTTATGCGTCAGGCTTTTCACTTGCGCTGTCCTGCTTTTTTATGATAGCATCGTTTATTCTTGCAGAGAAAATATCGGAATTTTCCGGCGGACAAACAGACCTTTCCATGCCGATAAAGATAATAGCTCTGTCACTGCCCTTTGCGGCAGTCGGTTCATGCATAAAAGGCTACTTCAACGCTGTACAGAAGGTAGATATTCCCTGTCTTGGTGACATTACCGAATTTGCTGCAAAATGGACAGCTCTTCTGATTTCGGTAGTTTTTCTTATTGACAGAGGATTTGATATCTATATTCTCATTGCCATATCGATACTTTTAGGAGAATTCATAAGCTTTATTTTTTACCTTGCAAAATATGCTTCGGAATATATGGAATTCTCCCGTCTGCCGTGTGTAAGGCCAAAGCTTAACACGTTCGGGAAATAC
Organism: Oscillospiraceae bacterium; assembly: GCA_051881815.1. GTDB lineage: Bacteria > Bacillota > Clostridia > Oscillospirales > Ruminococcaceae > UMGS363. The sequence goes on from JBJEQP010000075.1 coordinate 151,135, forward strand.
ATGAAGCTTTCACTTCCGATTCTTGCAAGCGGCTATGTTCAGATGATTCTTTCAACTGCGAATGATGTTCTTGTCCCGATCGCACTTGTTAAGCATGACGCTTCAACTGACCGTGCAATGAGTGAATACGGTATGTTTGAAGCAATGATAATTCCAACTGTTTTCTTCCCGTCGGTAATACTTTCGGCGCTTTCAAATGTTCTTTTGCCGGAGATCGCAAGAGCGAATTCATCGGAAAATAAGGAGCGTGTTCAAAGGCTTGTTTCAAAGACGCTGACAAGCTCATTCATATATTCTTTTTTCATAGGAGGACTTTTTTTATGTGTCGGAAAAAGCATCGGAAGCATTATATGCCCGTCCGATACACTTGTAGGAGAAACACTGGTAAAAATGTCACCTGTTGTTCCGTTCATCTACCTTGAAATAGTTCTCGAATGTATTCTGAAGGGTCTTGGCATGCAGAATTTTTCGACGCTGAACTCGTTGGGTGAATATGTTATAAGGATAGCCTGCGTTATTGTGTTTGTTCATTTCTATGGTTTTATAGGAGTTCTTGTTTCCTATTACGCAAGCAACATTTACAGCAACATAGTCCGAATTTTCGCTGTCTGCAAATGGACAGGGGTAAATTTTTCTATATGTTCATTTCTTCTCATACCGTTTGTTTACAGCAGTTCAAGCTGTATTATCGCAGCTGCTTTCACAAAACTGCTCTCTCCGATATCTCCATTGTATGAAGCGGTTATTTTTGTATGCACAGCTTCGATCGTATTTCTGCTGTTTTATGAATCGGGAAAAGCTGTTTCAAAAAACAGCGCAGGATTTATTTCGGTCGTGATACCCCGATCCTAAAAAAGCCCCCGCGGCAATATTTCACCGCAGGGGATTTTTTCAGCAGATCAGATCAGCACATAGGTGTGCAGCTGCAGTTACAGCTACAGTTGTTGTCGTTGCATCCGTTATTGTTGTTGCAGCAGCAAACCCAGATGATAATGAGAAGGATGATGATCCAGCAAGAATTGCCATTGCCAAAGTTAAATCCGCACATAGTAAGGTACTCCTTTTAATAAAATGTATTTGAACTCCGCTCGGAAGTGATTCCAGTTTTTTGCGGTGTTCATAGTTCATATTATGCGGAGCGTAGAATTGTGTTACATAAATTCTCCCCAAACAATAAGACAGTCCTTATAAGGTATTTTCTTAATTCTTTGCCGGTCGTCATAGGACATATTTCCGCTTTCATATCTTTGAATAAATAATAATTGAAAGCGGGCAGTTTTTATGTTTGAAGCTTTGAGCATTTTACTTGAAAATATATTGTTTTTTGCACTGCATTTTGAGAACTGCGGAGTCTTCCCCAAACCCCTTTCCGCAAAACAGGAGGAAGAATGCTTTGAGAAGATGAAGAACGGCGACAGCTCTGCACGAAGCCGTCTTATAGAGCATAATCTGCGTCTTGTTGCCCACATTGTAAAAAAATACTGCAGCACTCAAAGCGAGAGCGAGGATCTGATCTCGATCGGAACTATCGGTCTTATCAAAGCGGTCGAATCGTTCGATAATTCAAAAAATACACGCTTTGCAACCTATGCTTCACGCTGTATTGAAAATGAAATACTCATGTTTTTCCGATCAAAGAAAAAATCCGCAGGCGATATATACTTTGACGAACCTGTTGATGTCGATAAGGACGGAAATCAGCTCACGTTAATAGACATTATCGCCGAGGATGACGGTATCATCGACCAAATAGATCTTTCGATAAAAACAGAACAGCTTTACAAATTCATCACCGAATGTCTTGATGAACGCGAACTGGAGATAATAGTGAACCGATACGGTCTTTACGGTAAAAAACCGCTTACACAGAACGAAGTTGCCAAAAAGCTCAATATTTCACGCTCCTATGTTTCACGGATCGAGAAAAAAGCACTTGAAACACTTCGCAAAAAATATGAAAAGACTTCTTATATCAATTTTTAAGCAAGCGTTCGATTATAGGCTTTGCATCGGAGATCGGGATTGCAAAGCCCAGTCCTTCGGCATTATCCGAGATTATCTTGCTTGAATTTATGCCGATCACCTCTCCCCTGCAATTAAGGAGCGGTCCGCCGCTGTTTCCGGGATTTATTGCGGCATCTGTCTGGATGAGCGTCATTTCGTAACCGCTTACGGTTATCGTTCTGCCGAGGGCACTGATTATTCCGCAGGTCGTTGAACCGTAAAGCTCCAGACCGAGCGGATTGCCTATTGCAACCGCAGTTTCACCCTCGACAAGATTGTTGCTGTCACCGAGTTCGGCAGGAGAAAGCCGAACATTGCCGGCATCAATTTTTATTACTGCAAGATCACTTGGAGTATCTGCTCCGATGATCTGTGCACTGTATTCACTTTCATCGAAAAGAACGGCTTTGACATTTTCGGCGCACACAACATTTTTTTCACATATATTCTGTATAACGTGAGCATTCGTGACGATATTTCCGGTTTCGCTTATGATTATACCCGTTCCGCTGCATTTTGTGCCGTCGGGAAATTCAGAGATTATCCCTACAACGGACGGCTTGACTTTTTTCACTATTTCAGGAACGGTGAGCGTTCGTTTTTTCCATATTTCAAATGCCTGCGCTGCGGCTGCTGTGCCGTTCGGCTCATATTCACAGATCTCGGCATTCTTTTCAGTATATGAAGTCACGATCTCCGCTTCGCTTTTCAAACATCCGTCCATAAGAGAAACAAAGAAAACCGCTGCGGTCAAAACGGCAGCGGCTGAAATACCGAAAACGCCCGAATGACGCTTTCCCGATGAGGGAATGGCATCATTATGGTTTTCGGATATTGATTTTTTACTGCTCTGATAACGCATATAGATCCCCCGAAAAATGATTTTGAAGGTATTAGATTTTTAAACTATTATATACGTTAAAGCAGAGTTTATTCCTGTTTTGCTTTTTTCTTTGTGGGAAGCTCTGTGAGGAACGGAACTGCAATGCCGACAATAAGCATAATTATTCCTACTATCCCCTGAACATCAAACGCAAAATTGCCCGGAAAAATTGACGGTATTGAACCGATTATCAGTCCTCCGATAAGGCAGTATGTTCCTCTGCGGAATTTTTTCAGAAGCATGGTTATCAATCCTGCAGCTGCAAAAATACCGACGACAGCACCAAAAGCAACTACAAGAAGTATCGGGATATTAAAATCATTCACAGCACCTATTACCATATCATAAGCGCCAAGCACCTTAAATATCAGCGCACCGCTTATTCCCGGGATAATCATTGCCGCCGCCGCAAGAACGGATGAAATGAAAAGAATTATACCGCCTGCAAGGTCAAGCCCTCCCGAAGCAGTACTTTCGGCAGGAGAAAGCAGCGCCATAGCAACCATAACAAGTATTCCTGCCGCAAACGGAGCTATACATACAGCCGAAAGCTTTTTTTCTGCTGTACATTCCTTATATATCATCGGTATGCTTCCAATAACAACGCCGATAAAAAACATCTGCGTCGGAACATTGTATTCATCAAAAAGAAAACCGAGTACCTTTGCCGCAGCAAGTATACCGATCAACATACCCAATCCCACAGGTATAAGGAACGGCAGATTCTTTATAAGCTTTTTTATGTTCGGCGTAATAGCTGCAAGCAGCTTGTCATAGATCTTTGTGATTACAGCGATCGTTCCACCGCTGACACCCGGAACAGCATTTGCGATACCGATAGCGATACCCTTCAGCGCAAGCATTATATAATTCATATATCCTCCATAATTTTGGCATTTCATTTGTAATAGTATATATTATACACATATTACAGAAAATTTCAAGTAGATATTGTCAGAAATTTATCAAAACCCTTGAATTTTACAAAGATTCATGTTATAATTAACATAAATTCAGAGGAGTGATATGAAGTGAAAAAGTATTTTTCCGAATATATAAGCTATCTTCTTGAAATAATGGAGGATGATTCTGCCGATCTGGAAGCAGTTCGCAGTGAATTACTTATAAAGATCGGTTTTATGCAGCATGAACGCCTTGTTCATCTGATCGTAACTGTACTTTTTGCGCTTGTAATGTTCCTAAATATTATCATTTTTTTCCAGTCACAGATCATAGCTTTCCTTGCGATAGTGCTCCTCTGCCTTATCCTGCTTGCTTTCTACATTGCACACTATTTTTTCCTTGAAAACGGAGTTCAGCAGCTTTACAGGATATATGACAGCATCTGCGGTAAGCTTTCCGCCGGAAAATAATCGAATCAGAGAGATTTTTTATGAATATCAATGACGAATTAATAAAAAGAATTATCGACAACAAATCAATATATGTCGATTATCAGCCAATATACTCTTTTAACACTAAAAAAGTTATCGGACTTGAAGCACTTTCACGCGGTCAGTCGGAAAACGAACTGATTTCACCGTACTTCCTTTTCAATTATGCAAAAAAGCACGGTGAAACACTGCTGCTCGACCGTATCTGTCGTGAAAAGGCAATTGAGTCCTTCCCGAAGGAAAACGACTCATCATCGCTTTTCATTAACTTTGAGACCTCGATATTAAATGATGTTGTCCCCGGGAACGGCGAGCTTCTCAAAACAGCCGAGCTCCACGGACTTTCTCCCGAAAACATTGTTATCGAGCTGAATGAATCAAATGTCCGTGACGCCTATAACCTGCTTATGTTTGTCGATTTTTACCGTTCACGCGGTTTCCTTATCGCACTTGACAATGTCAGCAACGGACTCGAAACGCAGAACAGGATAATGCTTGTCAACCCCGACATTATCAAGATCGACAGAGCTATTATTTCAAACATTTCATCGAATACATACAATCAGGAAGTTTTCAAGTCTATCATCAACACGGCAAAGCAGATCGGAGCAATGACCGTTGCGGAGGGTGTTGAAACCGTTGACGAAGTTATTGCCTGTATGCTCATGGGCGTTGACTATTTCCAAGGATTCTATTTTTCAAAGCCTGAACGCTTCGATTACATCTTCTCAAACGAAGCCCGTTTGAAGCTTGAAGATGCCGCACAGCGACTCAATGTAAGCATGAAGAAAAATCCGACCGTTGCGAACGTTAAGCTTGAAACCTATAAGCGAATTATTTTTGAGCTTATCAATCGTATAACGGGAATATCACCCGAAAAGTACACCAGTGCGCTCGAAGCTTATGTTGCGGAGCACAAGGAGATAGAATGTGCGTTCCTCATTGACAGCAAAGGATTCCAGGTAACTCCGACTGTTCTTCAAAAGGACACGGAAATTCTTTCAGGCTACACACCTGCAGTCATCGGTGTTAACCACGACATCAAAAACTATTTCTACGCCGTCAAGGAACAGATCGAAGATCCGTTCATTTCAGGCTGGTACATCTCGGCGGCAACAGGTCAGAGCTGCAAAACTATTTCGTCGCATTTCTACAACAGCAATGGTGAGATGATAGTTGTCTGCGTTGACCTTAAAAAGAAACAATCATAAAATATTATACCAAAACGGCAGTTCAGCTTTGTAAATAAGCTCGAGCTGCCTTTTTATATTCTCCAGTTCCGCCATAAGCTCGTCATTCGCATCCCGACAATATGGCTTGACCTTCGAGATAGCTATGCTCAAGTCGATCATTTTTTCATCCGCAACAAGAAGCGACATTTTGCGCTCATATTTTTTCCACATTGCTTCAAGCTGATCCGCAAATTCTTCTGCACTTTCCATATCTTCATTTTCACAGCAGGCTTCTATACTTTTTATTATCTCAACAAGATCGGTGTTCTCCTTTCTGACAATAAATATCCCTGTGACCGACCATATAATTATTGCGGCAAGCAGAACAAAAGCTGTTATCGTTCGTTTCATCCTTTCTTTTCTCCCCTGCTGTCATTTTCGTATCAGCGAATAATTCCCGTCTATGTCGAGCGTCATCAGGAAAACCCCCGACAGGACGGTTTTTTCTTTTATAAGGATCTTATCAATATAGTCCTTGCTTTTTTGAATGCGAGCAAGTGCGGCATCAATTATTTTGCCGTCATCAATGACGATCTCGGGCGGATCAATGCTTCTTCCGTTTATATCAAGATCCTTATTTGTCGGCGTTCTGAACTGCTGCTTCTGATAAATGGAAACTGCTCCCGTTGTTTCGACTACGGCGAACTGCACCTCGCTTATATCAAAGATATCCTTGCTGTGGAGCGCTTCCATAAGATCATCCGCCGTGAAGCGGATATCGTTCATTTTCTTCTTGTCAATGATCCCGTTGCTTATTATCACGACAGGCTTTCCGCAGGTGAGGTTGCGCAGATGCTTTGACTTTATCCCAAGCCATGACATTATAACATCAAGGCAGGCAAGCGTTAATATCGGTATTATTCCTGTAAAAAGCGGCATTGTCATATCCTCAACGGGAAGTGTTGCAATATTTGAGATAAGGATTGTTACGGCAAGCTCGGACGGCTGAAGCTCACCGATCTGGTGCTTTCCCATAAGCCGCATTGAAAAAATGATAAGCAGGTACAAGACCACCGCTCTGATAAATACAACAGTCATTTTAATTTTCCTTTCCACCATATTTTAGACAATATTTTGTTCCGATTTTTCAAAAATATGTATTTTCGTAAAAAACCGGGGCAAGCTATTGTTCAGATATTTCGGGAAAGGTATGTTAAAAATGAGAAGACCTGATTCAAACTTTTTCAAGAATGTTCCGCTTTCGGCGGATATTGATGAGAATATACGGAATATAGAACGTATAATGAAAAACTGCTCCGACCTGCTCCTTAACCCGTTTCTGATATCGGGGATAAAATGCAATTTAGTCTGCCTTGAAGGTATGGTATCGACATCAACCATAACAAATCTGATACTGAATCCTTTGACAGAGCTTAAACTGCCTGACGATGCAAGCAGTTCAGATGTCTATGAACATATTGACAAGCGTATGCTCCTCACGACCGACCGAGGGATCGTCACGGAATACGGCGATCTTGTTCGGAGACTTATGAGCGGCTTTGCAATACTTCTTGTTGACGGAAATGATAAGGCCTTTGGTCTTGGAGTTCAGGGCTATGCCGTAAAAGGTATAGACGAGCCGTCCTCCGAGGGAAACATATTCGGTTCGCACGAAGGATTTACCGAAACGGTCAGAACAAATATGTCGCTTGTCCGCCGCAGGGTAAAATCTCCTTTGCTGAAATTTGAGCTTTTCCCGATAACAAGCTTAAGCAATGTAGATGTTATCGTTTCCTATATGACCGACAGAGTTCCGAAAAAGCTTGTTGAAGATGTAAAAAAACAGCTCAAAGAAATGAAGCTCGAAACTATTCTATCGGGAGGATACGTCGAACCTTTTCTGAACAACACACGACTCTCGCTCTTTTCGGGAGTTTCGGTAACGGAGCGGCCGGATGTTTTCTGTGCAAAGATACTTGAAGGACGAATAGGCGTTATGATAGAGGGAACGCCGTTCGCACTCATACTGCCTGCACTTTTTATCGAGAATTTCCAGACGCTTGACGATTACACATTTCGTCCTTATTACACTACCTTTATCCGCTGGGTGCGCTACATTGCGTTCATCGCCTCGGTATTCCTGCCTGCGGTTTATGTCGCGGTCGTGACATTTCACCCCGAGCTTTTCAATCACACGATGCTGATGATACTTGCCGAAGCAGAAGAGCTTGCCCCACTGCCGCTTATGATCGAAGCGCTGATCGTTCTCATTTTTTATGAAATAATCCGTGAAGCAGGAATACGTCTTCCCAAAAGCGTAGGCGGTGCTGTTTCCATTGTTGGCGGACTTATCATCGGTGATGCAGCTGTTTCGGCAGGAGTTATTTCAAATCCGCTGCTGCTTGTCTGTGCGATCGCCGTCACTTCATCCTTTGTCATTCCTTCACTAAATCAGCCTGTGACTATACTTCGTTTTGCCGCTGTTATCGCAGGAGGCATCGGCGGGCTGTTCGGCATTGCGCTGATCGCTGCGCTTATGATAGTTAATGTATGCTCGCTCGAAAACGCAGGAACTCCCGTAATGTCCCCTGTTTCTCCGCTTACGCCGAAAGCAATGCGTGATGTGATGCTTCGCATAGGATTTAAAAAGATGCAGGAGAAAAAAGTCACTCTTGAAGAGCTTAAAGGAGTAAATATGGGCAAGGAGGATATGAATGACTAAAAAAATAAGCAAATGGCAGCTTGTTTTTCTGCTGCTTTTATGTCGGATATTCACGCTGATGACATACGTTCCTGCTTTTTCACACAGCGGAGGTATCACACTTCGTCTGAAAGCCGGCGTTATCTCCGTTCTGATACAGGCGATACTTGTCATACCGCTTATTCTGCTTGGAAAGCGTTTTCCCGACAGGACCGTTACAGAAACGATATATAAAAAAAGCAGTATTGCGGGCTTTATAGCTTCCGTTTTGTACCTGTTATTCTTTATTGCACTCTGTACGGGACAGGTCATACACTATATTGCTTTTCTCGGGGACAACTTTCTCCACGGAAAAGAATTTTATCCGCTTGCGGCACTGCTGATCGTATGCGCATATTGTGCTTACTGCGGAACAGAGGGAATTGCACGAAGCAGCGTTGTTATGATGATACCGTTTTTTATAATGATCGTGCTTATGGGCATAGGAGCGCGTGATTCATTCAGCTTTAATAATTTCTATTTTGAAAAAGGCACTTCGGGTCTTGCGCAGGCTGTTATGGACGATCTTTCACGGAACGGTGAGATCGTTGCAGCTGCATTCCTTATGAAGAATATAAAAAGCGGCTTGAAGTGTGCGCTTTACTGGCTGCTTGCTGCAAAGCTTGTTGTTACATCACTTTTTTTTGCGCTGATAACAGGAGTTTTAGGCGATCTTGCCGACAAGCTCGATTACCCGTTTCTTGCGGTCGGTTCTTCTACAGGCTCGGGATTGTTCCGTCAGAACGGTGCGCTGTATCTCATCATCTGGACGATATCGGCGGTAATAAGCATTTCGGTGTTTATAAGCATTATTTCGGGCATATCATCGGAGATCTTTCACGGTACAAAGCTGCGCAGTGCTTGTTCGGCGCTTGCGGTTTTTATCATTTCGGGAGCATTTATTTATTACCAAGCCGACTTTTCATCAATTCGGAACATTCTTTGCGGAGGTTATGCACAGCTTATTCTTCTTGCGATAATACCGCTTACGGTGATTATATGTGACAAACTCGGAAGCAGGAAAGGAGTGACGGCAAATGAGATATAAAAAAAGCATTTTTCTCGGAATGATCGTTTCTGCGGCAATGCTGCTCGGCGGCTGCTTCGGCGGAGTTGAGGTCGGTGACCGTGCGTTCGTGCAGATCATAGGAATTGACAAGCGTGCGGAACGATATACTGTAAGCCTGCAGCTTTTTCAGCCGAGCGGAGATATTTCACCGTCTTCAAGCGGCGAAAACACAGTTTGCATAAGCGGCGAGGGAGTTGACCTTAACTCTGCTATATCCTCCTGCGAAATAAAAACGGGGAACAGAATATTTCTCGGACACCTTAAATCCGTTATCCTCGGTGACGGGATAGATTCTCCTGCAGATGAGCTGAACACACTTATCGGTCTGCGCTCGGAATTCGGAACTCTGCCTCTTTCCTGCCCTGTTTTTTTCAGCAAAGCACCGATCGAGATAACATCGCTTGTATCGGAAAAGGGTCTTTACTCGGCAGAACGCCTGACCGATCTTATCGACAGCAATGCAAGCTTCGGCAGAACGTTTTATGCGCCTGTTTCCTATATCCTTAACGCCGCTCTTCATCCGATGGGCTGTGCTGTTCTGCCGGAGATATATGCTGACGGAAATGACGCAGGATTTGACGGTGCGGCTGTCATAAAAAGCGGCTTATCCGATATAAAGCTTGATGACGAACAGCTTAAAGGCTTTCTTATGCTTTCAAACAAGTTTCAACACGGCGGCAGGTCGGTTGCAGTAACAAGCGAAAACATTTCCGTCGAGATCACCGATTCCAAAAGCTGTATTACCGCCGCAAACAGAAATGGAAAGCTTTTGGTCGAAGCTGAAATAAAGATCAGGCTGAATATCCCCGACAGCTGCAAGGACAAACATAAAGCAGCAAATGAAGTCTGCACAACAGTGCGTGACAGCTGCATCTCAGCCTATTCGGCGACAGCCTGGCAGCACGGCGCTGATGCTTTCGACATTTATTCAATAGTTAGACGAAGCTGTCCCGAACTTATCGAAGGCGACAGCGAGGACGCTTTCTCCGAACTTCTGAAAAGCAGCACTCTTTCGGTGAAAGTCAGCGCAGTATCAGCCTGACCGTGAGCGCACTGAAAATAAAGCCTGTCAGATCGGCTGTAAGTGAAGAAACGAGCGAATGACGGGTATTTTTCACATTTGTTGCGCCATAATAAACGGCAAGCGTGTAAAAAGTCGTTTCAGTCGAACCTAAAATAACGCTTGCTACCCTGCCTGCAAAGCTGTCGGGATGAACGCTTTCAAGTATGGATTCATAAACTGCGAGAGCACCGCTGCCCGAAACGGGTCGCATCACCGCAAGCGGAAGACATTCGCTCGGAAAGCCTAAAAACTCCGTTAATGGTTTCAGCAGAGCTGACAGCATCTCCATTCCGCCCGATGCCTTGAACATTCCGATTGCTGTTATCATTGCGATAAGTGACGGGAGAATACCTATCCCGACAGCAAGATTCTCCTTTGCGCCCTCAATAAATTCATCGAAGACATTCACCTTATGAAGCAAGCCGTACAAAACGATCACGGCAATGAATATCGGTATCAGAAGCTCTGTGAATTCAAGCATCGGGCGACTTCCTTTCCGAGATCCTTTTTGCGGTTCTTGTCAAGCCGTCAAGTGTGATCGCTGAAACAAGCCCGGCAGCAAGTGCGACGGCAGAAGTAATTATCACACACGGAAAGATCTCCATAGGAGCTGCCGAACCGTGCTTTGAACGCAGCGAAGCCGCTGTTGTCGGAAGAAGAGTTATCGAAGCGGTATTCAGGACCGTGAAAACTATCATATTTCGTGTCGCAGTCCCTCCGGACTTTTCCTCTGTTTCAAGCGCTTTCATCGCCTCTATCCCAAGCGGAGTTGCAGCGTTTCCGAGCCCGAGCATATTCGCCGTAACATTAAGACATATCGCATGGAAAGCCTTTCCGTTAAGGTCAAGATCCTTGAAAATAAGCTTTGCAAATGGGCGAAACGCTGCAGCAAGCTTATCGGTAAGATGTGACTTTTCCGCTATCTTCATAAGCCCACCCCACATACACATTCCGCCGATGAGATATAGAAAAAGCTCGACCGCTTCAACGCAGGAATTTATAGCTGCATCCGATACCTCGGAGCTCTTTCCGCAGACAATGCCGCAGATCACGGAAAAAAGTATCATTGCTGCAAATATCACATTCATCATATATATTTCCCCTTTGGTCTTATAATTGCAGGCGGTTTACATAAAAATACTTTTTTGTAGGGATTTCCCATCTTCAAAAGAATTTTATTGTCAAAATAAACAATTTTATAAATAATTTTGATGTTTTTAGTATTATTATATATAAATTTGCCTTTGATTGTCTACCTCGTTTAGTTTATAATAATAAATATTCTATAATTCTTATTTGACAAAAATTAGCATAACGTATATAATTTATTATAATGTTTTAACGAATAATATGGAATTCCCGATCAGATAATTTTTTTTTTAATGAATCATTTTATTCTTTGGACTTCCATTAATTTTAAAGCGGTTCATGCTTTTTAAGCAAAACAAAGAAAGGAAAGATCGTTTACTATGAAAGCAACAGGTATCACCCGTAAGATAGATGAACTCGGAAGGATCGTTCTTCCTATCGAACTTCGCAGAGGTCTTGAGATCAGCGAAAAGGACGCTCTTGAGATCTATGTTGAAGATGACTGCATTATCCTGAAAAAGTTCAGAAAAAGCTGCCTTTTCTGCGGAAATGAAGAAAACATCGTTGATTTCAAAGGAAAAAATATATGCAGCGAATGTATCGCACAGCTGAAAAAATGACCCTGTAAATTATTATGACAAGCTCACCGGTTTTATTACTCGGGTACCGTTCATCATGTTAGAGAGGTGTTTGTTCTGATTTTCGTCAACACAAAGGATATCCTGCCCGGTATGTGCCTTGCACGAAGCGTAAACTTTTATGACATTGCTTCAAAAAAAGCCAACACTATCGAAGCGGGTCATATACTCTCCGATATGGCGATCACCCAGCTTAAAGCTGCCGAGATCAACGGCATCTATGTCGATACATACAAGAGCAAGATCCAAGTAATTTCCTCCATCAATCAGGAGATCCGTGCTGAAGCGATATCAGGCATCCACCAGCTTGCAGATAATTTCATGGACAGTGAGAAAGGCGTTTCCAAAAAAGATGTTGAGGAGATCAGCGAGACCACGCAGAAGCTCATCAACAGCCTTTCTTCAAACAAAGACATACTTGTAAATATTGCCGACATCAAAATGTATGACGACTACACCTTTCATCACAGCTTAAGCGTTGCGATAATGGCAATAGCGATCGGACTTGAACTCGGCTTCAATAATTTTATGCTCAACGAACTCGGGACGGCAGGACTTATGCACGATATCGGAAAGGTTTCTGTTCCCGTTGAGATCATCACCAAGCCTTCAAGACTTACTCCGGAAGAATTTGATATCGTCAAAATGCACCCCGTTTACGCTGCACAGCATCTTAAAGAAAAAAACATCGTCAGCGACAATATCTACAAGGGTATTATCCAGCATCACGAAAAAATCGACGGCTCGGGTTATCCTTTCCACCTTAAAGGCAAGGAAATACATCCTTATGCAAGAATCCTTGCAGTTGCCGATGTCTATGACGCACTCACCTCAAACAGACCGTATCGAGTACCGAATCCGCCGAACGAAGCAATTGAATATATCATGGCAGGAATGGGAACGCAGTTCGATGAGAATATCCTCCGTGCATTTCTGCGAAAGGTCGCTCCGTTCCCGACAGGTTCTATTGTTAAGCTTTCCAACGGCGAAACAGGCTGCGTTATCAAAAATCACCCGAACAATCCGCTTCGTCCTGTTGTGTCGATACTTGATTCTAACAAATGCTATGACCTATCGGATCAACCCGAATTGTTCAATATCGTTATTGTAGGCATTGTTGATAATTCGCCCGAAAGCAATCAAATAATAAATATGTAAAAGATCCTTACTCCAAGCTTTTTGATCATTTTAAAAAAGCTTGAAATAAGGATCTTTTTGGTCAAAGGATCTTCCTGTACTCTGTTGGTGTCTTGCCGACATTTTCCTTGAACTGACGCATGAAATTGAATTCGTTTGAATAGCCGCAGCGCTCCCCTATCTCTTTTACGGTAAGATTTGTGGATGAAAGCAAGCGTTTTGCACGGTCAAGCCTTCCTTTGATAACATCGCTCATAACGCTGACTCCGAACAGCCGCTTGTACAGATGCTGGAATCCCGAACGGCTCATTTCAAGCTCCTCTGCCATCTCATCAACGCTCGGAACACTCTCGGGCATGGTGAATATCCTTGTACGAAGCTGCGTAAGACGATAGTTTTTCTCCTTGAAGGATTCGCCGCCCGACATTGAGCAAGCCGCTTTGCTTCGGCTCAATTTCAGCAAAAGAAGCTCAATGTAACATTTCTCTATCTCGCTGTGATGCAATTCTGCCGAATAATGCTCAAACGCAAGAATGTGCATTATCTTTGAAAGCTCCTCTATCTCGCCTGCATACACTATCTTATTCATTGGCAGTCCGAGCCTTTCAAGAGTTTCTTTATCTCCCTGCTCAAGATCAAAATACATCCAGTCATCGCAGTAATGCTCCTCTGCCGCCCTATACATACATGGAGTTTCGGGCGTAAATATCACAAACGAATTTTTCTGTGCAAAGCACGGGATCCCGTTTATAACGAAATTCGACGGCTCTTTTATAAGAAGCAAAAGATAACATCCGACTCCGTTCGGCCTGTCCATAACAAAATCAGAATCGTGTGAGTAATTATATCCTATTGAACCTATCTTCATTTTATCACCGCTATAAAAAAATTGACAGCACAGAACAAAGCCTGTGCTGTCTTAATTATAGCATAAACTGTACTTTTGTGCAAGATGAAATTGTGAATTTGATCCAAAGTTTAATCCATTATCATTTTGTAAACACAAATTCTTTAAGTTCAAACAAACATCTGTCTTTGAAGAATTCTCCTGTCCAGCCGCTGTAATCGGTCGTGACCTTAAAGAAAACGGAATGTCTTCCCGTGACGTTTTTCACAACAGCAGATATTACATTGGAATCCTTTCCGATGTCGATGCAGCCTATCTCTTCACCGTCCTCACCGTCGATCAGAACGTGAACTCTGCAGTCGCAGCCGAAACCGTTTATTTTCAAATTAAGCTCCATCGTTTTGCTGTCATTATCTTCGCCGAAATCGAAATATTTGTATCCGATGACTGCTCCGTCCGTTATGTTCGTTATTACACGATCAAAAATATTTCTCTCCGTGACAAATGCGCCGCCCTTTAATACGCAGGCAATATCCGCAGGAGTTATTCTATACGGCGAAAGCGAATCCTCAAAGCCGAGTGATGTCATTTCGACTGTCGGGATCGTTCCGTCGGGGAGTATCTCTATCTTTTCAACACAGCCTCGGCGTGACATTATCGTGCCGTTCGTCATACGGTGATAGAAAATATACCACTGACCTTTTATGCAAGCGATAGAACCGTGATCGTTTCCACCGGGATAATCGACGCCGTTGTCAACGATGTATCCACGATATGTGAACGGTCCGACAGGCGAATCGGATGTTGCATAAGCCAGTCTGCTGCCCTGCTTCGGTGAATAGATCATATAGTAAGTATTGCCGACCTTTCTCATCGAAGCCGCTTCGTAAAAGAGCGATTCTTCCGAATCAAAACCGTTCTTGTTTGTGATTTCGTTCGGGATAAAATGCTCAACGGCATTTGAAACCTCGTACATATTGTCGCTGTTCAGCTCCGCAAGGAACGAGCGCTCAAATCCGCAGTAAATATATGCTTTTCCGTCATCATCGACAAACACGGACGGGTCTATGAACCAGCCATTGCAGCATACTTCATCGGAAACGGTATAAACATAGTCGGAAAGAAATTTGAACGGCCCTTCGGGACGGTCGCTGACGCCAACGCAGCCTTTTCTGTTGATGATGTATGCATAAAGATAGTACTTTCCGTCCTTTTCAACAACATCGGGCGCAAAAAGCCGCTTATCGGGATGGCTGTCGGGAATATCGGACTTGTGATCCCGTGTATCTTTTACACGGAAAATATCACCGTGACAGGTCCAGTTGTTCGGATCGTCAACGGGTGCGCTCCAGCATTTGAGAACATAGTCGCAGAATGTGTCCGAACCTGCAGTATCGTGCGAACCGTAAACATATATCTTGTCACCGAAAACTCTCGGCTCACCGTCAGGGATGTATTCCCACAAAGGAAGATATGGATTGGGCATAATAAAAACCTCCGTTTCTTATTGTGTTTATTATACATCAAAAAACGGAGGTTTTCAATATCATATTATATTAGTTAAACTGATTTTTTATGCTTTTTCAAAATAATAAGCCTTTGCACCGTGTCTTTCAAGCTTTACGGTGAAACTGCACTCGGCGCTTATGCTTTCACCGCTCCAGAGCTCCTTGCCGCTGACCTTTCCGTAGATCTCGGCTGCTTCAAGATCAACATTCATAATGCCGTCATTCTCACCTGCGTTGAAAACAGCAATGTAACAGCCGCCCTCACAGCTAACGGATGTCCAGAGGATATACTCGTTTCCATTTTCCATTCTGCGGTAAACGGGATGAGAATGCCGTGAATTATGGTGCATCCTGATAATATCTTCATTTGTAAGAAGACTCATCGTAAAATCGTCAAAGCCTGTCATCTCACCGCCGATCATAAGAGGTGAACGGAAGATGCTCCAAAGCGTCATCATCGTGATCTGTTCCGATTCGGTGAACTTCGTGCGGTTCGCCTTGTCATAGTCCTGAAGGATAGGACCTATCGGGAGCATATCAGCATCGGGCCAATGTCCTGCGCCTGTATGTATGCACCACTTTTCAGCTCGTTCAAACATTGCATAAAGCAGCTCCCACTTGTCCCAGAAATCATCGGTGATGCGCCACATATTGGCTGTCTGCTTGTAAAGCTCCGCTTTCTCAATAAGTGCAGGTCCGGGCGAAAGACTGAGGATCATATCTCTGCCGCAGCTGTAAAGAGCTTCGGACAGCATTACAAGCTCTTCTTCCTCATGGGGAAGCTCTCTTGCGATATCATCGACCTTTACAAAGTCAACTCCCCACTCCGCATAAAGCTCAAAAAGGCTGTCATAATATGCTTTTGCACCGTCTTTATGAGTATCAACACCGTACATATCTGTGTTCCAATGACAAATGCTGTCAGTTTTGGCGATCTCACGGGCAGTCTTGTCAGTGCCTTTGATCGCCGTGTTGCGGTGAACTGCCTGCCTTGGGATACCTCTCATAATATGTATTCCGAATTTAAGTCCGAGCGAATGAACATATTCTGCAAGCGGCGCAAAGCCTTTGCCGTCCTTTGCCGACGGGAAACGTTCTTCCGCAGGGATAAGTCGTGAATACTCGTCCATACAAAGCTCTGTAAACGGCTGATATTCATGATTCTTGGCAATAGGATTGCTCCATTGGATATCAACAACGACATATTCCCAACCGTACTGTTTAAGATATTTTGCCATAAATTCAGCATTTTTGCGTACTGTTTCTTCATCAACAGCTGCGCCGTAACAATCCCAGCTGTTCCAGCCCATAGGCGCTGTAAGCAAATTCTTATTCAAAATTATCACCCTCCATCAATAATCAATGCAAAGATCAAATAATTCTGCGATATTTATACCGACCGAAAACAATGCCGGTAAAACCACCCAAAAAATCATCTGTCCGAGTCCGAAAATAATAAAAACATTGCCGCATTTTATACTAATATCAAATCGTTCTATAGACAAAGCCGACAGATAGAATAATCCAAGTTAGGTAAACTTGTTTACCTTGGAGAGCGACCGCAGGCAGGCTGTCGCCTGTCAAGGGAGCTTGACGCAGAATTGGATTATTATATCCAAGGATTTGTCTATAGGTTGATTTGATATTAGGAAAAAGCTGATTAAAGCGCAGCGTTCGTTTCGCCGTTTTGAAAAATGTACGAGTTTCCGTCTTTGAGTACATTTTGAAAAACGGCTGAAACGTATTAATCAGCGTTTCCTTAGTATTAGGTGCTATACGGCAATGTCTTATTTTAACATATTTGATCAATTGTGTCAAACAAAAATCATAATGTTTTGACTGATATTTCATGCGGTCACTGTCCTCTTCCGCAAATGCTGTACCATTGACAGTCACCGCAGACCTCGGAAAGCTTTTTTGCTCCTATGATATTTTCGGAAACCAGCTTCACAAAATCACTCCAGTGCAGCTCGGTTCCGCTTTCAATTCCGCAGCGTTCAAGAACAGCGCTGTCGTACTTTTCGACCTTGCCGAGCGAGCTGCATATTCCGCCGTTATTATGAGGGCAGGCTCCGCATATCTCGTCAGCATGATCGACAATTGTTACGATAGGGTCTTTTTCAAGCAAAGCTTTCTTTTCAGCCATATTGGTTGTAAACGAATCGCTGTATCCTTTGCCCTCAAAAAAGGTCACACAGAGTCCATGGTGAGCCCTTACATTAAAGCTTGACATAATTTTTCAGCTGCTTTGTCAGAACAATGGCAAGTGCGATCTTGATGCAGTCGGGAATGATGAACGGGAAAACACACCAGCCAAGTGCTGTTGCAAGTCCTATCGCTTCAACATTCTTTGCATAAACGATCATAAACCAAGCCGTTCCGAACGCATAACATACGATGAGCCCAAGAACCATTGCAGTTATCATTATCGGCAGCTTTTCTCCGAATGCCGCTGTAATTGCCCAGTAAACAAGTCCCGAAAGCAAAAATCCGACTATGTAACCTCCCGTTGTTCCGAAAAGAATCCCTATTCCGCCGCTGAAGCCTGCAAAAACAGGGACTCCGACCGCACCGAGAAGAATATAAACCAAAATTGCCAAGGAGCCTTTTTTTCCGCCAAGAAGTCCGACCGCCATAAACACTCCGAACGTCTGGAGTGTAAAAGGAACCGTTGTCGGAATTGATATCCACGAACAAACAGCGATTATGACTGCCATAAGTGCTGTGAAAACAAGTTCCTTTGTCGTTATTCTGCTTTTGGTGCTCTCTGTACCGGTGTTTTCTGCTATTTCTGCCATACAGAATCAAACCTCCTTAATTCCCAATTGTCTACCAATCACGTTTTTATCGTTTACAATATTCATTATACAAAAATCCGGTAAAATTGTCAACCATTTTATCCAGTAAAGGATACAATCATTTGACTTTTTACAGTTATTTAAAATTATCTATTGAAATTGATGTTTTTATATGGTATAATGTATCCAAATTCAACAAAGGAGACAGAAATTTATGAAATCAAAAAAAATAGGCCTTTTCATCGCACCTGTTCTGACCGTCATTGTCGGCATAATTCTTGTCGCTAATTCGGTACAGGCTACCGTCATGATCTGCCGTCTTATAGGAATAATACTGCTTGTGAGTGGTATATTTTTCTCGGGAGCTTCCCTGCTCAATATGAGTTCACCCGTGCGGAGATTTAATCTTATACCCGGACTTATCCAGCTTTTTCTCGGACTTTATATAACCGTTCGCCCCGACAAAATAATCGGCTTCATTACTATTATAATAGGTATTATCGTCCTCGTTCAGAGCTTTAACATACTTGAACACGGTCTTGAAACGAAATTCCTCGGCTACAAGATATGGTGGATAACAGCGGTCTTTGCAGTTCTTATGGCTATTCTTGGTATCGTCATCATTATAAATCCGTTCGGCGCAGTTTCCGCTGCAATGAAATTCACAGGATTTGTTCTCATCGTTCAGGGCGTGCTCGACGCTGTCACTCGCTACAGAGCAGACAGGATCATCGAAAAAATGAAAGGCAGCAGCGAATATATCGACGCCGACTATACTATTAAATAAACAGCAGCCTTTACAAACCAAACAAGAGCAGCGGTTTGTAAAGGCTGTCATTTTAAAACATTTCTTTCCTGCGCTGCTTTCGTATCTCGGCACGTTTTTCGGCAAGCGCCCATTCGGCCTTTTCCTCTTCCGTTTCAAGCCTAAGTCGAGGTACTTCGACAGGCTTTTCGTTTTCATCAATGGCAATGATTATAACATAAGCCGTATTGATAAGCGTTCTGCTTGAATCAAGATTCTCAACATAAGTTTCAACGCATACCTCCATTGAAGTTCTGCCGACATAGGTTATCCTTCCGCAAAGAATAACTGTATCGTTGAGATGTGCAGGCGCTTTGAATGTGAGTGTATCAACGACGGCTGTTGTAACGTTTCTCCCCGAATGACGGCGGGCAACTACGGACGCTACAATATCTATCCACTCCATTAATCTTCCGCCGAAAAGACGGTTATAGCCGTTCATATCCTTTTGCGTAAGGATCTGAACCTGTTCCGCATACGAATCTTTAACTGTTTTTTCCATAAAAAGACTTCCTTATTTATTATATTTTGATTTGGTGATATTTTGGACAGAGAAAAATACTTTTATGCTCTTTCAAAGGTTCTTGACGGAGAACACAAAAGAGCAGGCATAGGAACCTACGGAGAAAAGACCGTTCACTCCGTTCTGAAAAACTACTTTGAACCCTTTGAAGACAGCCACGAGCAGAAGATCGGTGGTTTTGTTGCCGACATTGTCGGAGAAAACGGCATCATTGAAATACAGACTGCAGGCTTCGACAAGCTTCGCAAAAAGCTTGCAGCATTTCTTGAAGTCAGCGATGTGACCGTTGTCTATCCGATACCCTTTAACAAGTGGCTTATTCCGATCGACCCCGAAACGGGTAAAGTCGGAAGAAAGCGCAAATCCCCCAAAAAGGGTTCTCCATTCGATATTTTCCCCGAGCTTTACAAGATAAAGCCGTTTCTTGCGAATGAGCGGCTGCATTTTTGTATCGTTATGCTCGATGTTGAGGAATACCGTCAACCTCCCGAAACAACAGGCTTAAAGCGAGGTCGAAGACGAGGCAGCACACGTTATGACAGAATACCGATAGCATTATGTGACGAGCTGCATTTTGATACCCCTGCCGACTGGCTTTACTTTGTGCCGAACGTGCCGGAAAGCGAATACACTTCACATGATTTTGCCGAAAAAGCAGGAATACATATTTCACAAGCGCAGCTTGCGCTGAATATTCTGACGGCACTCGGAGTCACCGAACGCATCGGCAAAAATGGGAGGAGCTATCTTTACCGTACTGTCATTCAAACAGACGAAGGAATCTTTCCGCCTCACGCTTCAGACGAGCCGTAGGCAGACCTACTACATTGAAATAGTCGCCGCATATCTGTCTTGCAGGAAGGAATCCTTTATCCTGTATCCCATAAGCGCCAGCCTTATCCATCGGAGAACCTGTCCCGATATAGCTTTCTATCTCTTCCTCGGAAAGCGGATAGAACTCTACCTCGGTCGTTTCGGAAAAGCTCAGGCTTCTACCCTTATAAAACAGACAAACGCCTGTGATCACCTTATGGACATTGCCCGAAAGCTCGGTCAGCATTCGCTTCGCGTCAGCCTCATCGTGAGGCTTTCCGTAAACGCAGCCGTTAAAGACAACTATCGTATCGCACCCGATAACAAGCGAATCCTTGTGTTCTTTTGCTATATACGCAGCCTTCTTTACAGCAAGGAATTCTGCGCTCTGCTCGGCAGGGATCTCCTCGGGTATTGTTTCGTCCACGTCGGACGGCATACATTCAAACTCATCAAATACGCTTGCAAGAAGCTCTTTCCTTCTTGGCGAAGCGGAGGCAAGAATAACGTTCATTTATACATTCCTTTCCAAAAGAGGTATTTTACAATGATAATAAAAGCTTATAACAAACTCCCCGAAGAAGCACGTTTCATACGTCAGACTGTTTTTGTCGAGGAACAAGGCTTTAAGGAAGAATTTGATACAACCGACAACGCAGCTATTCATGCGGTCGGATTTATTGACGACGCAGCCGCCGCAACAGGAAGGATTTTTCCGTCGGGAGAAACCGACGCTTACTGTCTTGGTAGGCTTGCGGTAATGAAAAAATTCCGAAAAAACGGTTTGGGAAGCGCTGTACTTGGTTTTCTTGAAAATGAAGCTTTAATACGAGGTGCTTCAAAGATCATTCTTCATGCGCAGATACAAGCACAGCCGTTCTATGAGAAGAACGGCTACACTATCGAAGGCGAACCATTTCTTGAAGAATCCGCACCGCACATCACAATGGTAAAAATGCTGAAATAAATAATCAGAAATTTATAATGCCGAGATGTTCGAGAAGTATCTTTGCGCCCATAAGCACAAGGATAAGTCCTCCGACAAGCTCGGCTTTGCTTTTGTACTTGCTGCCGAACTTATTTCCGATAACAACGCCGATCATTGAAAGAATAAATGTTGTCACACCGATTATTGAGATAGCCGACCAGATATTTACACTCAAAAACGCAAATGTTATTCCGACAGCAAGAGCGTCAATGCTTGTTGCAACGGCAAGAACAAGAAGCTCCTTGATATCAAGCCTGTCTTCCTCCTGCTTATCCTCGGCATTCCATTCCTTTATAGCTTCGATCACCATTTTTCCGCCAATAAAGCCGAGCAGCACAAAAGCTATCCAATGGTCTATCTTTGTGATATACTTTTCAAAGCCTATTCCGAGAAAATATCCTATCAGCGGCATAAGTGCCTGAAAGCCGCCGAAGAAAAGTGCAATTACTCCTGCGTGTTTAAAATTGACCTTTCCACGCATATTGAGTCCCTTGCAGACAGAAACCGCAAATGCGTCCATTGAAAGTCCGACTCCGATCAGAAAAAGCTCAACAAATCCCATAATAATTCTCCTTATAAATAAAAAAACTTATGTCCGTCTGCGGTACATAAGCCATATAAAAAGGGCGCAGATGTACAGCAAACAAAGTAACGCCAATATTGCTTTTACGCAAAGATCAGCTTTTCTCTAAAGCTATACATAAGTCTTGTCAAGAAAAAAACATTCCCGTCCGAACCGGGCAGATATTGCCGGTATGTCGATCCGAACACGCTGAATTCGCCCAAAAGCAAAAGCGGCGCTGACTACTCCCCTATGAATATGAGATCAAAGGCAATAACACTCATTCGTTTATTGCCTTTGATTATTTTACAATATATGCCGGTGCTTGTCAAGTCATTTTATGCGAAAAATTTATAATTATTCTTCAACAGACCTATTTTGCATTGCAGGATGTCCGAGAAGTCTGATAATAAGAGGAATTACCATAAGCACCCACACGATCGGTTCCGAAAGGATTATTCCCATATATCCTATCCTCGGTGTAAGAAGAATAACAACTCCAACCTTTCCGATAAGCTCTATGGCACTCGAAACTATCGGCGTTTTTCGCACAGCAAGTCCCTGCAGAGCATTTCGAAAAATTGATATGACAGCTGTCACACAGTAAAGTATGCAGTTAATACGAAGATAAAGCGCTGCCGTGTCGATTATCTCGGGAACATCGGTCGAGGTTATGAATCGCAGAAGCGGCGGCGCAAAGCTGTAAATGAAAACTATAAGCAGCGCACACCATATCCACGAATAAAGCACGGAGAGAAAAACTCCCCTTCGTATCCTTCCGTATTTTTCTGCGCCGTAATTCTGTGCGCAGTACGCAGCCATTGTCATTCCGAAAACTGCAAACGGCATCATAAATAAGCTTGTCAGCTTTCTTGCTGCTGTATGTGCAACGATGATATTCGTACCGAAGGTGTTGATCGAGCTTTGAAGTGCGACTGTGCCGAACGCAACGAAGCTGTTCATAAATCCCATCGAAAGTCCGCTGCCCATAAGATCCTTGACCATATTTCCCGAGAGTGTAAAGTCTTCTGCATTTACACGCAGCATTCTGTATTTTTTAAACATATACACGAAGCAAAGTACAGCGGAAACGATCTGTGAGATTATCGTTGCATAAGCTGCACCTTCAACGCCCATTCCGACCTTTGCAATAAAGATAAAATCAAGAGCAACATTGAAAACGGACGAGATTATAAGGAAAATAAGCGGAGTTATCGTATCTCCTACCGCTCTTAAAATGCTTGCGCAAACGTTATATGCCATCGAAGCAGTCATACCGAGAAGTATTACCCTTGCATAAGCATAGGCATTTTCATAATGCTCGGACGGGATATTCAGCGCTGTGAATATCTGCGGCAGGAACACAACGCTCAAAACGGTCAGCACTACCGAAACCGAAACTCCGAGCATAAGCGTATGAGCAACGGCACTGCGAAGCTTCTTTTCGTCCTTTGCGCCAAAGCTTTGCGCTGTGACAACTGCAAAGCCGTTCGTAAGTCCGATAAGAAAGCCAACGATAAGGTCATTCAGCGTTGATGTCGAACCGACAGCCGCAAGAGCATTGTTTCCGAGTGTATTTCCCACGATATAAACATCCGCAAAGCTGTATAGAAGCTGGAATATATTTCCTATTGCAAGCGGTATTGCAAATGTGATGATAAGCTTGCCGATTTTTCCTTTTGTCAGATCTTTCATAAACTTCACCTATGCAAAATTAAAAGCAGCACCTCAAATAAGTGCTTTTTTACTGATTTCAAAAATATATATGATTTTATCACAGGCAAAATATCTTTTATTGCAGATAAACAGGATTTTTTGTAAAATAATTTTGGCTTATACGTTTTCGCAGGAAAAGTATTACAAACTGTAAAAACATAAATGCGTATACATATACTATTTATAAAGCAATATACCATTTATGTATATTTTATGATCCATTTATATTAATTTTTCCAAAATCATCCGATTTTTTGAAGTGATATATATAAATTTATATGTATTATGTATCAAAAAACAGTTGAAATTTATAAAAATTGTGTTATAATATAATTGTAAACAAAAAAGAATCAGCCCGAACAAAAAAATTCAATTTGGTTTTGGCTGACGAATTTAAATAACAGGAGGAATTTACACATGGTTAATTTTGATCAGTGGAACGGCTTCGAAGGCAGACTTTGGAAAGAACAGATCGATGTCAGAGATTTTATTCAGAAGAACTATACACCTTATGACGGTGATGAGTCTTTCCTTGCAGGCCCTACAGAAGCTACAAACAAGCTCTGGGGCAAGCTCCAGGAACTTATGATCGAACAGCGTAACAAGGGCGGCGTTCTCGACTGCGAAACAGAGGTTGTAACAGGTCTTACAGCTTACGGCCCCGGATACATCGACGAATCCATGAAGGATCTTGAAAAAGTTGTTGGTCTTCAGACTGACAAGCCTCTCAAAAGAGCATTCATGCCTTACGGCGGTATCAAGATGGCACAGCAGGCTGCTGAAAGCTACGGCTACAAGGTTAACCCCAAGTACGATCAGATCTTCAACGAGTATCACAAGACACATAATCAGGGTGTTTTCGACGCTTACACACCCGAGATCAGAGCTGCTCGTAACAGCCACATCATCACAGGTCTTCCCGATACATACGGACGCGGACGTATCGTAGGCGACTACAGAAGAGTTGCTCTTTACGGTGTAGATCACCTCATCAAGATGAAGGAAGCAGACAAGGCTAACTGCGGCGACGGCACAATGACTGATGACATTATCCGCCTCAGAGAAGAGATCACAGATCAGATCAAGGCTCTCCAGGGCATGAAGAAGATGGCTGAGATCTACGGCTTCGATATCTCCCAGCCTGCAAAGAACGCAAAAGAAGCAGTTCAGTGGCTCTACTTCGGCTACCTCGCTGCTATCAAGACACAGAACGGCGCTGCAATGTCCGTTGGTCGTGTATCCACATTCCTTGACATTTACATTGAAAGAGATATCAAGGCAGGAATCCTCACAGAATCCGAAGCTCAGGAACTCATCGACCACATGGTTATGAAGTTCAGAATGGTTAAGTTCGCAAGAATTCCTTCCTACAACGAGCTCTTCTCCGGTGACCCTGTATGGGCTACACTTGAAGTTGCAGGTATCGGCATGGACGGACGTTCAATGGTTACAAAGAATGATTTCCGTTTCCTCCATACTCTCGAAAACATGGGACCTTCTCCCGAGCCTAACCTCACAGTTCTCTATTCTTCCGCTCTTCCTGAAACATTCAAGAAGTATGCTGCAAAGATCTCTATCGACACAAGCTCGATCCAGTATGAGAACGACGATATCATGAAGCCTGTATGGGGCGATGACTACTCCATCTGCTGCTGCGTATCCGCTACACAGACAGGTAAGGAGATCCAGTTCTTCGGTGCTCGTGCAAACCTCGCAAAGGCTCTTCTCTATGCTATCAACGGCGGTGTTGACGAAAAGCTCGGCGTTCAGGTCGGACCCGCTTACCAGAAGATCACTTCCGAATACCTTGATTATGATGAGGTTATCAAGAAGTACACAGTTATGCTCGATTGGCTTGCAGGACTCTATGTAAATACACTTAACCTTATCCACTATATGCACGATAAGTACTACTACGAAGCTGCTGAAATGGCTCTTATCGACACAGATGTAAGACGTACATTTGCAACAGGTATCGCAGGCTTCTCACACGTTATCGACTCCCTCTCCGCTATCAAGTACGCAAAGGTAAAGGTTATCCGCGGCGATGTTGATATCAAGAACAAGAAGGGTGAGGTTATCGGCGTAGCAAAGGATGTTGCTCTTGATTATGAGATCGAAGGTGACTTCCCGAAGTACGGCAACGACGACGACAGAGCAGACGAGATCGGCGTATGGCTCCTTAAGACATTCCTTGATATGATCAAGAAGAGACACACATACAGAAATTCCGAGCCTACAACATCTATCCTTACTATTACCTCCAACGTTGTTTACGGTAAGGCTACAGGTGCTCTTCCTGACGGACGTAAGGCAGGCGCTCCGTTCGCTCCGGGTGCTAACCCATCCTATGGTGCAGAACAGAACGGTCTTGTTGCATCCCTTAACTCCACAGCTAAGCTTCCTTACGTTTGGGCTCTCGACGGTATTTCCAATACACAGTCCATGAACCCTGAAGCTCTCGGAAACAACAAGTCTGAAAGAATCGACAACCTCGTTGCTGTTATGGACGGTTACTTTGATCAGGGTGCTCACCACCTCAACGTAAACGTATTTGGCAGAGAGCTTCTCGAAAAGATCAAGGCTGATCCGAAGAACCCTGAATACGCTAACTTCACTATCCGTGTATCCGGTTACGCTGTACGTTTTGTAGACCTCACACCTGAACAGCAGGATGACGTTATCTCCAGAACATTCCACGCTTCCAGATAAATTATCGGCGTAGGTCAGTAAATAATATAGTGGCAGGCGAAGCGATTTGCCTGCCACTTTTTCTAAAAGGAAGTGGAAATATGAATGAAATAAAAGGTATGATACACTCTATCGAAAGCTTCGGTTCGGCTGACGGCCCCGGAGTTCGATACATTTTCTTCTTAAAGGGCTGCCCGATGCGCTGCAAATACTGCCACAATCCCGACACTTGGGGTTCATCCGCACTTCTCGAAGAGCTTACACCGCAGCAAGCTTATGAAAAAGCTGCACGTTATAAGCCTTACTGGAAAAACGGCGGCGGTATCACAGTCAGCGGCGGCGAAGCACTTCTCCAAATAGATTTTGTAACAGAGCTTTTCAAGATCGCAAAAGAGCACGGCGTAAACACCTGCCTTGACACATCGGGACAGCCATTCACACGTTCCGAGCCGAAATTCTCCAAGTTTAAGGAGCTTATCAAGTACACAGACCTTTTCCTGCTCGACATAAAAGAGATCGACAACGAAAAGCACAAGGAGCTGACGGGCTGCTCAAATGAGAGCATTCTCGACTTTGCAAGATTTCTCTCCGACGAGGGCAAGAATATGTGGATACGCTATGTTCTTGTTCCGACTGTTACAAATGACAAAGAAGACCTTGAAAAGACAAGAGCTTTCATCGACACGCTGAAAACCGTTGAACGTGTTGAGGTTCTCCCCTATCATACTCTCGGCGTTTTCAAGTGGGAAAATCTCGGCATAAAATACGGACTTGAGGGCGTTCCAACGCCAACCTCCGAAGAAGTAAAGGAAGCCAAAGAGATACTCGGCGCACTTTAAATTAAAATGCACTCTATGAACTTGTAATAAGCTTTTAGGGTGGATTTGTAATTTTCGGCACTGTCACTTTAACCATTTTATTTTATCCATTACAGTAAAATATAAACAAAATGTAAAACACAAAAATGTCTGTTGACTTTTGCGCTGTTCCGTGGTATAATTCTATACAGTTAAACCGTTACCTTTAAGGGCAATCCGGAGAGATTGACAAGGCAAGTCGGTCATAAGCTTAATATTGAAACGGAACAAGCGTGATTTAGGCGAATTATGCCATAATTGTAGCTTTTTTCGTGTAAACAGAGTTTATCACTACCTGCCTGATTTTTCAGACAGGTATTTTTTTATATTTTTGCGAGGTGCAGGATATGGACAAGGAAAGACAGGAAAAAGCAGTCATTCTTGACGGCTCATCTATAATTCGTGCGCTTTCGCGTATTTCTTATGAAATTCTTGAAAGAAATAAAGGATCGGAAGATATCTGCATCATTGCAATTATGTCGGGCGGTCTGAACATTGCTTCAAGGATCGCAGCAAAGATCAACGAGCTTGAAGGCACATCTGTAAAGGTCGGCGCTCTCGATATAACTTCCTGCCGTGATGATGAACGTCACGCTCCCGACTGCGACAAGACCGTGATAGATTTTGACGTAACAGGCAAAAAGATAATCCTTGTTGATGATGTTATTTTTACGGGACGAAGCGCCCGTGCTGCGATAGACGCTCTTATGAAAAGAGGAAGACCGCAGTCGATACAGCTTGCTGTTCTCATCGACAGAGGTCACAGAGAGCTTCCCATACGCCCCGACTATGTCGGAAAGAATGTTCCGACCTCCCGTGATGAATCCGTAAAGGTCTTCTTTGACGGCAAGGACGGAAAGGTCGTTATTTTCGGAGAGGTTTAAAGGAGGAAAACGCTTGAGCATACTGTTTAAAAATGTAAGAATAGTTGACGCAGAAACAGACACTATCGGAGATGTTCTTATAAAGGATGATGTTATCGCAGAGGTCGGAGCTGTTTCCGAAGCTACTGACAGAGTCATTGACGGAAACGGAAGGCTTGTTGTTATGCCGTCGCTTTTCGATATGCACGTTCATTTCCGTGACCCGGGCTTCACGCACAAGGAAGATGTTCTGACAGGCTGTGCGGCTGCTCTTGCAGGCGGTGTTTCGGGAGTTGTTTGTATGCCGAACACAAAGCCCGCAACTGACAGCAAGGAAATCGTCGATTACATCGTGAAAAAAGCTGAACCTACGGGTGTTTCGGCCTACCCTGCAGGATGCGTCACAAAGGGTATGCTAGGCAAGGAACTGTACGATCACTCTTCTATCGGCGTAAAAATCATTTCCGATGACGGCCGTCCCGTTGAAAACGCAGAGCTGCTCCGTCAGGCTATGATCGAGTCGAACAAAAACGGTATCCTCATTGCTTCACACTGTGAAGACCTTAACATTATAAACGGCGGAATCGTAAATGACGGTGAAGTTTCAGCAGAGCTTGGCTTAAAGGGAATGAACCGTGCGTCCGAAGACAGCATTACCGCCCGTGAGATCGCACTTGCAATGAGCGTTGACGCAAGGATCCATATCTGCCACGTTTCAACGATCGGAAGTCTTGACTTTATCCGTGAAGCAAAGGCAAGAGGCGTTAAAGTTACCTGCGAGACCTGTCCGCACTACTTTATGTACACGGATGAAAAGATACGCTCGCTTGACGCTGACTACAGAATGAATCCTCCGCTGCGAACAGAAGCTGACCGTGCGGCTGTTGAGAAAGCTATCCTTGACGGAACAATAGACTGCATCGTTACCGACCATGCACCGCATACGGCGGAAGAAAAGGCTGATTTTTCCAAAGCTCCGAACGGAGTTGTCGGTCTTGAAACATCTCTTGCGGCTATGCTTACGCATTTCTACCACACGGGAAAGCTCACGCTAAACAGAATATCCGAAATGATGTCTGCAGAACCGAGAAAGCTGCTCGGTTTGCCTGTTGTGAAGATAGAAAAAGGAGCAAAGGCTGATGTTATCCTCGTTGATACGGAAAAAGAATGGGTAGTTGAGCCTGAAAGGCTTCACTCAAAATCGCATAACACGGTCTTCAAGGGCGAAAAATTCAAGGGACAGAACCTTATGACCGTTACAGACGGAATAATCCGCTTTGAAAGATAAAAAGGAGTGTTGAAAATGTCATTTGACAGACTTATTGCAAAGATCATTGAAACAGGGAATCCTACGGTTGTCGGACTTGACCCGAAGCTTGATTATGTTCCCGAATTCATAAAGAAAAAGGCTTTTGAAGATAAAGGAGCAGATCTCAAGGGTGCTGCAAAGGCTATCCTTGAATTTAACAAAGCTATCATTGATGAGATCTATGACATTGTTCCTGCTATCAAGCCGCAGGCAGCTTACTATGAGATGTACGGCTGGCAGGGTGTCAAAACTCTTTACAAGACAATTGAATATGCCAAAAACAAAGGTATGTTTGTCATGGTAGACGGAAAGAGAAACGATATCGGCGCAACAATGGAAGCTTATACGAACGCTTACCTCGGAAGCACAGAGGTAAACGGAGTTTCATTTGAAGGCTTCGGAGCTGACGCACTGACGGTAAACGGTTATCTCGGAACGGACGGTATCGCACCTCTCACAAAGGTATGCGCAGAGAATGACAAGGGTATCTTTGTTCTTGTCAAGACTTCAAATAAATCCTCGGGCGAGCTCCAGGACAGAATTCTTGACGACGGCAAGACCATATACAACACTATGGGCGAAATGTGCGAAGAATGGGGCAAGGACACGATCGGCAAGTACGGCTACTCCGCTGTCGGCGCTGTTGTCGGCGCAACATATCCCGAGCAGCTTGCTGAAATGAGAGCAAAGCTCCCCCACACATTCTTCCTCGTTCCCGGCTACGGCGCACAGGGCGGCGGTGCTGAAGGCGTTGCAAAGGCATTTGACGAAAATGGTCTCGGCGCTATCGTAAACTCTTCAAGAGCGGTCATGACTGCTTACAAAAAGGAAGGCTGCGATGAGAAGGACTTTGCAAAGGCTGCAAGAAGAGAATGTATCCGTATGAGAGAGGACATCACCTCATTTGTTACTGCACTCAAAAAGTAAAATTAAATAAATCGGGAGGAAATAAAATGTCTTTATTCAACACAGGCGATAAAGCGTACATTATGCTTGAAAACGGCAAGATCTTCGAGGGCGTTTCTTTCGGAGCAAAGGGCACTTCCTTCGGTGAGATCGTTTTTACAACAAGCATGACGGCTTATCAGGAAACTCTCACAGATCCGAGCTACCTCGGTCAGATCGTTACGCAGACTTTTCCGCTCATAGGAAACTATGGCGTAAACAGCACTGACGGCGAATCCGACAAGTCGTACGTTAATGGATATATCGTAAGAGAATGGTGCAACACGCCTTCAAATTTCCGTATGGAAGGTGATATCAACGAATTTCTCGTTAATAACAACATTATAGGTATCCACTCCATCGACACCCGTTCACTCACCAGAATCATACGTGACCACGGTGTTATGAACGGCGTCATTACAACGGAAAATATCTATGAGAAAAAGGATGAATTCCTCAAAAAGATCTCCGAATATAAGATCGTCGACGCAGTAAAGACTGTTACGATCCCCGAAAAGAAAGAATACAAAAGCGAGAACGCACTTTACAATGTCGTTCTTTATGATTTCGGATACAAGCGCAACATCCGCCGTCAGCTTTTAAAGCTTGGCTGCAATGTCACGGTCGTTCCGGCTTCTACAAAAGCAGAAGAAGTTATTGCTATGAACCCCGACGGTATCATGCTTTCAAACGGTCCCGGAGATCCTGCCGAAAACACAGAGGTCATCGCAGAGCTCAAAAAGCTAACGACCGCAAACATTCCGATCTTTGGTATCTGCCTCGGTCATCAGCTCATGGCTCTTGCAAACGGCGCAAAGACAGAAAAGCTCAAATACGGTCACAGAGGTGCAAACCAGCCTGTTATCGACCTTGAAATAGACAGAACCTTCGTAACCTCCCAGAACCACGGTTACGCTGTTATCAACGACAGCGTTCCTTCCGAAGCAGGTGTTGTTTCACACGTTAATGCAAACGACAAAACCTGTGAGGGTATACGTTATTCCAAATTCCCCTGCTTCACAGTCCAGTTCCACCCCGAAGCTTGCGGAGGCCCTCTCGACACATCCTATCTTTTCGATAAATTCATCGACTTAATCAAGAAAAACAAGGAGGACAAGTAAAATGCCGCTTCGTAAAGATATAAAAAAGGTCCTCGTTATCGGTTCAGGTCCTATCGTGATCGGACAGGCAGCCGAATTCGACTATGCAGGAACACAGGCTTGCCGTGCACTCAAGCAGGAAGGTCTTGAAGTTGTACTCATCAACTCAAACCCTGCTACAATTATGACCGATAAGGCAATGGCAGACAAGGTTTATATCGAACCGCTCACACTTGATGTTGTAAAAGAGATCATTGAGATAGAAAAGCCGGATAGCGTTCTTTCAACACTCGGCGGTCAGACAGGACTTACCCTTTCCATGCAGCTTGCAGAGGAAGGCTTCCTCGAAGCTCACGGTGTTAAGCTTCTCGGTGCTGATCCCGACACTATCCATAAGGCTGAAGACAGACAGGCATTCAAGGACACAATGGAAAAGATCGGTGAGCCTTGCATCCCCTCAAAGGTCGTTGAAGATCTTGAAGACGCTGTTGATTTCGTAAAGAACGAGATCGGCTACCCTGTTATCATCCGTCCTGCATTCACACTCGGCGGCACAGGCGGCGGTATCGCAAACAATGAAGATGAGCTTCGCGACATTGCAACTAACGGACTTCGTCTTTCTCCTATCCATCAGATACTTGTTGAAAAATGCATCTCGGGTTGGAAAGAGATCGAGTTTGAAGTTATCCGTGACAGCAAGAACAACACCATTACAGTCTGCTCAATGGAAAACTTTGACCCTGTCGGTGTACACACGGGCGACTCGATAGTTATCGCTCCTGCGGTAACTCTTTCAAACCACGAATATCAAATGCTCCGTTCAGCAGCTATAAACATCGTTTCCGAACTTAAAGTTGAAGGCGGATGCAACTGCCAGTTTGCACTTCACCCGAATTCCTTTGAATACGCTGTTATCGAAGTAAACCCAAGAGTTTCACGTTCTTCCGCTCTTGCTTCAAAGGCAACAGGTTATCCTATCGCAAAGGTTGCTTCAAAGATCGCGATCGGATATACTCTTGACGAGATAATCAATGCAGTTACAGGCAAGACCTATGCCTGCTTTGAACCTGCGATCGACTATGTAGTTGTAAAATTCCCGAAGTGGCCTTTCGACAAGTTCGTTTACGCAAAGAGAACCCTCGGAACACAGATGATGGCAACGGGCGAAGTAATGTCTATCGGCACTTCGTTCGAGCAGGCTATGATGAAGGCTGTCCGTTCGATCGAACTTGGTCTGGACAGCATGAACCTCAAGAAGCTTGCAGAGCTTCCCACCGATGAGATCGAAAAGCTTCTTTACAATGTTGATGATGAACGTTCATTTGTAGTATTTGAAGCCCTCAAACGCGGTATTTCGGTTGAAAGGATCAACGAGATAACCAAGATCGACAACTGGTTCATTTCCAAACTCAATAACCTTGTCGAGCTTGAAAAATATCTTGCTGAAGGCACACTTACCGAAGAAAAATACGATCTTGCAAAGCGTTATGGCTATCTCGACAGCACTATCGAGCGCATGAGCGGTCAGAAATGTCCGAAGCACCGTGACTTTGTTTACAAGATGGTTGACACCTGCGCAGGTGAGTTCAAGGCTGAAACTCCTTACTTCTACTCAACCTATGACGAAGAGAACGAAGCTCTCCAATTCCTTGAAAGAAAGAAGTCCGACAAGAAAAAGATCATCGTTTTCGGCTCGGGTCCTATCAGAATCGGTCAGGGTATCGAATTTGACTACTGCTCCGTTCACTGCGTATGGGCGCTCAAGGAAATGGGTTATGAAGCTGTTATCTGCAACAATAACCCGGAAACGGTTTCCACAGACTTTGACACAGGCGACAGACTTTACTTCGATCCGCTCACAAAGGAAGACGTTGCTTCACTTATCGCAACAGAAAAGCCTGACGGCGTAGTTGTTCAGTTCGGCGGTCAGACTGCTATCAAGCTTACAAAATACCTCAAAGAAATGGGCGTGAACATTCTCGGTACATCTGCTGACAGCATTGACGCAGCAGAAGACAGAGAGCGTTTTGACGAACTTCTCAACAAGTGCGGAATACCTCGTCCTGCAGGTCATACCGTCATGAACGTTGACGAAGCTCTTGCAGCTGCCGAAAACCTTGGCTACCCTGTTCTTATGCGTCCATCCTACGTTCTCGGTGGTCAGAACATGATCATTGCACACTCCGATCAGGATATCATCGAATATATGGCTATCATCACAAGAGGCGGACTTGAAAATCCTGTACTCATTGATAAGTATATGATGGGTAAGGAAGTCGAAGTTGACGCTATCTGCGACGGTACTGACTATCTTATCCCGGGTATCATGGAGCATATCGAACGTGCAGGTATCCACTCGGGCGACTCGATCTCCGTTTACCCTGCAATGACGCTCACAAAGAAGATCCGTGAAACTATCATTGACTACACAAGAAAGCTTGCATTTGAGCTTAAGGTCGTTGGTCTTGTAAACATTCAGTACGTTGTTTACAATAATGAAGTTTATGTTATCGAAGTAAATCCTCGTTCGTCCAGAACTGTTCCTTATATCTCAAAGGTAACAGGCGTTCCTATGGTCGATATCGCAACAAAGATAATGCTCGGCGAAAGCCTCAAGCAGCAGGGTTACGAAAGCGGTCTTTACAAGGAAGCTGAATACATCGCTGTAAAGGTTCCTGTTTTCAGCTTTGCAAAGCTCCATGATGTTGATACTGCACTCGGACCCGAGATGAAGTCCACAGGCGAATGTCTTGGTATCGCACACAACTTTGAAGACGCACTTTACAAGGGACTTGTCGGTGCAGGCTATGACCTTTCAAAGAAGACAGGCGGCGGTGTTCTTATTACCGTTCGTGATACCGATAAGCAGGAAATTCTCTACGTTGCAGAAAAGTTTGAGCGACTCGGCTTCACGATCTATGCAACAAGCGGAACTGCTTCAATACTCAATAAGAACATGATCGCAGCAAACGTTGTCCGCAAGGTTTCCGAAGAGGGCCCGAACGTTATGGATCTCCTCGACAGCGGAAAGATCGACTACGTTATCTCGACATCCGCAAAGGGCAGACTTCCTGCTCTAGACAGCGTTAAGATCCGCCGCAAGACGGTTGAACGTTCTATCTGCTGCCTTACTGCGATAGACACAGCAAACGCTGTTGCCGACATTCTTGCAATGGGCAAGGACATTGACGACATAGAAATGGTCGATATCACAAAGATCTGACCCAAACGCATAATGATAAACGAAGCCTGCCCGAATAAAAAGGACAGGCTCGTTTAGAATAAAAAGCAACTTCTGAACAAAAACTGACAAAAAACGGGAGGAAAATATGAGCTGGGATGAAAAACTTGACTCAACCTTTTTAAGAGATCAGAATTTTAACATCAATGGTGAGCGTATGCGTGTTGCGCTGCGCGGCTTCAAGATCTCCCTTATCTACGGACTGATAAGCAGCGCTGCGATGATGTATTTATCTTTCCTGACTGTTCTTTATAAGGTGTCTTCCGTCATTACGACCTCGGTCGCTTCCAATATCCTTGATACTATCAATAAAACGATCACGGATACAGGCAAAACCATTTCAAGCACCGCTTATGACACAAGCGGCTGGCTTATCGCCCTTCCTCTTGCATTACTGACATTCATTTTTTCCCTTATAGGTAATACATTTCATAAGAAGTTTGCCCCGAAGATCATGGCTGTCATCTATCCTTTGTACCTTGTGCTCGGAATTCTCGCAGGATTCGGGGTTTTTGATGATATGAACGGTTTTTCGGCGGTTTTGCTCATTGCATATTCCCTTGCAGGCTTCTGGGTGAATGATCTGACTGTAAGAGGACTGAAAGAGCTTGATTATCTCGTAACGCAGGAAGGTTTCCCGACGTTCAATCTTGCAATATTCTACTTCCGCCGTTCGCATTATGCGAAAATGCGTGAAAAATGGCTTGAAGAAAACCCTGAACAGAAGGAAAAGCCAAGAATTGAGACCGAAGAAAGACGAATGGAAATGCTTGATATAACTGCTGATGAGGAACAGCCCGGAGTTATAGCAAATATTCAGGTATCGGCTGATTCGGCGGAAAAATGGCTTGAACAGAACAAGCTTGAAACGGATAATAAGCAGTATATCAGCGTAAAGGAAAACGCAATGGATGATCTTTCGACCGAAGATCTCATTCTCCCCGACACAGATGAATACTACGCCAAAAGCATAGAGCCAAAGGTAAAACGACATTAAATAAGCTCTGTTGCTGCGTTTTCAAATTGAGGAAAATAACTTTAAGGAGGTCATTTTATGAAATACACACAAGGTTGTTACCCGATCATTTCAAAAACAGCACTTGCAAAAGAAATATATGATATGACGATACTCTGCCCCGATGTTGCCGAAGCAGCACAGGCAGGTCAGTTCGTGAACATAAAGGTCGATGGCTTTATGCTCCGCCGTCCTATTTCGATCTGCGGCATTGATAAGAAAAAGGGTACGCTCCGCATTGTATTTGAAGTACGCGGAAACGGTACAAAGGAGCTTTCACAGCTGTCGGAAGGCGAACTTATCGACATTATCGCACCGCTCGGTGGAAACGGCTTCAAGCTTGACGGCTATAAAAAGGCTGTTATCATCGGCGGCGGTATCGGCAATCCTCCTATGGTTCCGATCGCTGAACATTTCGGCGAAAACGCAAGGGTCATAAGCGGTTTCAGAAATGCTTCAGCTGTTATCCTGCAGGATGATTTTGCAAAAACGGGCGCACAGACTATCCTCTGCACCGATGACGGTTCGGCAGGAAGAAAGGGCTTTGTCACCGACGCTCTCAAAGAAGAGATCGAAAAGGAAAAGCCCGATGTTATCTATGCCTGCGGTCCTTCGATAATGCTCAAAAAGATAGTCGAGATCGCAAAAGCAAACGGAATAAAGTCACAGGTTTCGCTTGAAGAAAGAATGGGCTGCGGAATAGGTGCTTGTCTTGTTTGCGTTTGCAGAACTATCCGTGACGGTGAAGAATTCTATTCTCACGTCTGCAAGGACGGCCCCGTATTTGACGGCGAGGAGGTAAATTTCGATGAATAAATTAGCTGTTAATTTCGCAGGTGTTGACTTCAAGAACCCCGTCATTCCGGCATCGGGAACTTTCGGCTACGGAAAGGAATACGAAGAATTCTTTGACCTTTCAAAGCTCGGAGGTATCAGCGTAAAGGGTACTACCGAAAAGCTCCGCACAGGTAATCTTCCGCCGAGAATCGCAGAAACTCCGTCGGGAATGCTCAACAGTGTTGGTCTGCAGAACCCCGGAGTTGACCATTTTATCGCTCACGAACTCCCCTACCTTATGAAAAAGGATACCGTAATCATCGCAAATATGGCAGGCTCTACCGCTGACGGCTACCGTGAAGTTGCCGAAAAGCTCGATCAGACCGATGTCCCGATGATCGAAGTAAACATTTCCTGCCCGAACGTTAAGGCAGGCGGCGCAGCATTCGGTGTAAGCTGCGAGGGCGCTGCACAGATCACAAAGATCGTCCGTGCCGCAACAAAAAAGCCGATAATGATAAAGCTTTCCCCAAACGTTACAAACATTGCAGAGATCGCAAAAGCTGTTGAAGCCGAGGGAGCCGATGCAGTATCACTTATCAACACGCTTCTCGGAATGAGAATAGATATCCGCACAAAGCGTCCTATACTTCATAACAATGTAGGCGGACTTTCGGGTCCTGCGGTATTCCCTGTTGCGGTAAGAATGGTTTGGCAGGTCGCAAACGCTGTCAAGATACCCGTCTGCGGAATGGGCGGTATCTCCACTTGGGAGGACGCTGTTGAAATGATGATGGCAGGTGCTTCGACAGTTCAGGTCGGCGCTGCGCTCTTCAACGATCCTCTTGCTGCTGTCAAGATCATTGACGGTCTTGAAAAATATGCCGAGGACAATCACCTCAACAGCATCACCGACATTGTAGGCGCTGTAAAGCCGTGGTAAATAGGAGCTGTCCTTTATAAATGGAAAACAAAAAAAGCTTACTTGAAAACCCGAAAACTGTGCTGCCGTCTGCAATGCTTTGCTGCCTTTTATGGGGAAGCGCTTTTCCGCTCGTCAAGATCGGGTTCTCATGGCTTAACATATCTTCAAACGACATTCCTGCAGAGATACTTTATGCAGGTCTGCGCTTCACGCTTGCAGGCTTGATCGCAATAATCATTACGAGCCTTATAAGCGGAAAATTCCTGCACCCGACGGTGAAAAGCCTGCCAAGAGTATTCTCTTTGAGTATGTTTCAGACGATACTGCAGTACCTTTTCTTCTACATTGGTCTTTCCAACACATCGGGCGTTAAAGCTTCGGTCATAGAAGCGATGAATGTTTTTGTGGCGCTGATCGTTTCCTGCCTTATTTTCAGAATGGAAAAATTCACGGCGGCAAAAGTTATCGGAAGCGTCATCGGCTTCGCAGGAGTTGTGATAATCAACGTCAGCAAGGGTGATCTTGTCGGAGAAATAACGCTCAAAGGCGAAGGCTTCATACTCATTTCAACCGTCGCTTATGCCTTTTCTTCGGTGCTCATGAAGCATTGGTCAAACGAGGAAAACCCAATGATGATGAGCGCTTGGCAGTTTCTGCTCGGCGGCATAGTAATGACTATACTCGGATTCTCACTTGGCGGCAGAATAAACGGCTTTGATGTGAGATCTGTACTGCTGCTGATTTATCTTGCTTCGCTTTCGGCTGTTGCATATTCGCTTTGGGCATCGCTTCTAAAGTATTATCCCGTATCAAAGATCGCTGTCTATGGATTTATGAATCCTGTTTTCGGATTTGTACTTTCGGCATTTCTGCTCGGAGAATCGGAAGCGTTCGGCTTAAAAAGCATAGCTGCTCTAATACTTGTATGCCTTGGAATATATATTGTCAACTGCCAAAAAAACAAAGAAAAAGCTTAAAGCATAAAACGCTGTACAATGCGATGATACATTGTACAGCGTTTATTATTCGTCCAGCTTTTCTTTGATTATACCATAAAGCAACGATGTTATCGGAACGGCTAAAAGTATTCCCACACATCCGCCGAGCTTTGCTCCGATAAGGATCGCAAGCAAAACAGGCAGCGGCGGAAGTCCCATGCTTTTACCGACAACTTTAGGATAAATAAGGTTGTTTTCAAGCTGCTGCAGTATAATTATGAACACAACAAACCACACGGCAGATATCGGTTTGACAAGAAAAAGCAGAAATGTGCACGGTACAGTTCCGATTATAGCGCCGACAACGGGCAGCAACGCCGTTATTCCAATTATAAAGCTTATCAGCAGCGCATACTCAAATCTGAAAAGCTTCATTCCAATATAACAAAGTCCGCCAAGTATCGCAGCCTCGGTCACCTGACCGCTTACAAACCGTGAAAACACATCATAAACCGTATAATAAAGCTTTGCATATCGCTTACATCGCTCTTCGGACATTATTTTCCGTGATATCCTTCTAACGAGCAAACGAAGCTTATCCTTTGAGATGAGAATATATATCGAAATTATCAAACCGATGAAAAAATCGGTCAAAGAACCGAAAAAATTTGCAGTTTTGCCGTAAAACCCGGCTGCAATATCGGGAAGCTTCTCCCCTGCTTTTTCAATTATCGAACCGAGCGCAGGGATAATCCCCAGCTTATCTTTTTTTGAAAGCTCTTCATAAAAATAACTTATTTTTTCAAGGTAAAGATCACTGTTTGAAACAAGGATCTTAAGGCTGTCTATGATCTGCGGAATGATTATCCCGACAGCCGCCGCAGCAAAAGCAACAAGAAGTATATATCCCAACGAAACGGATAATACCCACCGTGCCTTATGCTTTTCGCTTTGTGAGCTAGCTTTTATCCTTGCAATGCAGTTGAAAGCATTGTAATGCCGCTTTGCGGAATATGACATAACAGCGTCGGAAATTGAACCGTAAAGCTCGTATATCCTGCATACGGGACGATTTATAACAAATGCAGCCGCCATTCCGATGATGATCGGACGAAAGACCCGAAGCGCTCCGATTATTATGCGGAATGCAAGCTCGGGATTTACGGCAGCCGCAACCAATAACGCTCCGCCGAATATCATCATCCTGTATTTTCGTTCCAATACTGCACCTGCTTTCAGCATTTATATTATATATTTTAAGCGAAAATACAGGTAGGTATGCAAAAAAGGGTATCGTTTTTGATACCCTTTTTAAAAAAGCTTATTTTTCAACAGGTGTGCAGAGAACACGAACCTTCGGGAGTGACTTTACGGTGTAGTAATAGTTCACATCCCAATCATCGCCCTGTGTGCTGTCGTTTTCACCGCTTGCAGGAGGTGCAAAAAGCATGATCGTCATATCGGCAGCTCCGTCAAGATGATTCTCAAAGAATGCAGGCATAAGGTCGATAGTGCGAGCCTCGGGTGACTTATAGAACCACTTTCCGTTGATCTCGATCATATAGTTTCCGTCATCTTCCTTGTCGAAAACAACTTCGCAGAAATGTGGATCGCTGTCAAAATGAACAGGTATCGCAAGACCGTCAGCGTCTTCCGAACCGCCCCAGCGAAGTGTAACGGGGAGCTTGATCTCGTCATTCTGAACGATCTCGGGGCTGAAAAGCTTGCTGTGAATAATTTCCTTATAAGTCTTCATAAGCGGCTGTTCGATGCCGACATTTGCATTGTTCGGATCCTGTATTTCAAGTCCGAGTCTGCCGCGGTCACGGAACTGATACATTGTGAAGCCGCTGAACCAGTCAGGCTGCTTCTTTTCAAGAATGTCGCAGAATTCACGAACCATTTTTGCCTGATCGTAAGGACCTGTAACATCTCCGTCAGCGTTGAATTCAGCCATTGTCATCGGCTTGCCGACGCCGCCGTTGAGATATTTGAATCTTTCGTAGCTCAACTTTGTCAGATTATAGGTGTTCTCCACCTTGCTGCGTGAATGGGAAGTTCCGCCCGGCTCTGCAACATCGAACGGCCAGCCCCAATGGAGTGCCATATACTTATCTACAGACCATACATCAGCTGCAGGAACGCACTGTGCGAATTCCTTTTCCATTTCCATTTCTTCGCCGTTTTCGGGGTGCTCAATGCCACCGATGCACATAACTGTCTTAACGTTAGGTGCATATTCATGAATAATATCAGAGAAATGAACAAAGAACTCTGCAACCTTCTCGTATGTAGTTCTCTTTGTGAATGAGAACCAGTTTCCGGTTGCTTCATGATTGATTCGGAGATACATTCTGCCGAAGGAACGAAGATCCTTTGCGATAGCGATAAGCTGCTCATCGGAAACATTCGGGTCAACAGTAAGTGTAAGGTTTACGTCCTGACCGTGGCGGCGAACATCACGCATACAAGTGAAAGGCTCGTCAGTTCTGTCGCCTTCAAGACCGCCCTTATATGTGAAATAATCATCATAAGGATAATCCCACTGGAAAGTAACGTTTGCATCCTTCATGACCTCGGAAATTCTACCGGGAAACTCCTTATCGAGCGGATAATAGCAATACATAAGCGAAACAGCTCTGTGCGGTCTGCCGAGCTTATTGATGATATAATCCTGATCTACATATTCTCCTCTTTCGGAACCGTCGCCGATATCAACCGCATACTTGGCAGCGCCCATGTGAACGCCGAAAATTTTATCTGCCATCTCATATCCTCCGTAATCATATATATTTTTCAGTAGTTGAAAACGTTTTCAACCTATTGATTCTATGATACAACATTTCTAAAAAAAATGCAAGAGGTATAGAAAAATTTACTTTTTGTACAAATTTAGAAATAATAAAAAAAGCATGAGAAAACACATTGCTTCTCATACTTTAATTCTCGCAGAAAAATTGGAATTTATTGAGTTCTTCACAACAAATAAATTACAGTTTATCTTTCGATAATAGTTTTCACAAGTTGCCAACCGATACTTCCTTCTCTAAGTTTCGCCAATGCATCTTTGAATTGAACCCATTCTACAGAATCCACTTCACAAGATAATTCAAAATCTTTCTTCTTTACAGTTGCCTTATACCCCAGCATTAACATTTCTCTTTTTTCATACGGATAACTACTAATGAATTCTAAAGTTTCAACATCTTGTCCAATTTCTTCTTTTACTTCACGAATAACTGTTTCTTCAGCGGATTCCCCTATTTTCATAATTCCGGCAACACATACATATTTTGTTGCAGAAACATAATTTTGTCTTAACAATGCTACTTCATCACATTCATTGACAACCGCCGCAATAATGCTTGTCGTAAACATATCCCACAAAGGAATATTGCACTCTTCACAAAATGGAATTACTCCCTCATCTCCAATTTCTTTTCCAATTAATTTTGTCCCACAATGTGGGCAATATGTAAAATGCATAATTCCAATTCCTCCTATTGATAATACTAATCCCTCATTAAAGTGTAGACAAAAAATCTGCGCAAAATCCATATAAAGCTGTTTCCAACAGCTACGAGATTTTGCCCCATTTTTTGTACACTTTATAATCGGGGATTAGAATAAAATCTGAATTTATCAACTTAAAAAATCCCGATTTGTTAATGAGTTTATTATAACATTAATACATAATAAAAGTCAATACATAAAACAAAAGTCACCTTTGACACACAGCATCAAAAGTGACTTTGCAATTCTTATATATTATAAGACTTATACACCGTACTTAGCAGTATTTACAGCAATACCAACGCCCATTGTTGAAGAAACAACGCAGGACTTGAAGTATGTGCCCTTTGCAGCAGCAGGCTTTGCCTTTGCAACTGCTTCAAGAAGTGTGTTAAGGTTCTGATCAAGCTTTTCAGCACCGAAGGAAGCCTTACCGATCGGGCAGTGGATGATGTTTGTCTTATCAAGACGGTATTCGATCTTACCAGCCTTAGCTTCTGTTACAGCCTTTGCAACATCGGGAGTAACTGTACCTGCCTTGGGGTTAGGCATGAGTCCGCGAGGACCGAGAACCTTACCGAGCTTACCAACAACGCCCATCATATCAGGGGAAGCGATAAGTACATCGAAATCCATCCAGTTTTCTTTGAGGATCTTCTGTGCGAGATCATCAGCGCCAACATAATCAGCACCTGCAGCCTTTGCAGCTTCTTCCTTTTCGGGCTTGCAGAATACGCAAACTCTTACCTTCTTACCTGTGCCGTTAGGAAGTACAACTGCACCTCTTACCTGCTGGTCAGCGTGACGGGAGTCAACGCCCAGACGGATGTGAACCTCAATTGTTTCATCGAACTTAGCCTTTGCAGTCTTGCAAGCAAGATCAAGTGCTTCAGCTGATTCGTAAAGCTTTGTGCTGTCAACGAGCTTTGCACTTTCGTTATATTTTTTACCGTGTTTCATTATTAATTTATCCTCCTTTAAGTGGTAATGCCCTTATCAAAAGGGCTGTCCCCTAACAGATCGGGACTTGTAGCGGAATGTTCCTCCCACCATAGCAGCGAAGAAAATTCAGTTAATTTTCAATCAGTCAACAACTTCTACGCCCATGGAACGTGCAGTACCTGCGATCATGCTCATAGCAGTATCGATGTTTGCAGCGTTAAGGTCAGGCATCTTTGTTTCTGCGATCTTGCGGATCTGATCCTTTGTGATCTTACCAACCTTGGTCTTGTTAGGAACTCCGGAACCGCTTTCAATACCGATAGCCTTCTTGATAAGAACAGCTGCGGGAGGAGTCTTTGTGATGAATGAGAATGAACGGTCTGCATATACTGTGATAACAACAGGAATGATAAGACCGATATCGTTCTTTGTTCTCTCGTTGAATTCCTTTGTAAATGCCATAATATTTACACCATGCTGACCGAGAGCAGGACCAACAGGGGGAGCAGGAGTAGCCTTACCTGCAGCGATCTGAAGCTTAATTAAGCCAACAACTTTCTGTGCCATATTGAATGCACCTCCGTAATATAGAAGGATCCGAAAAAGGATCCATACAGTTTATGTTTTTTCTCTGACAAGATCAATACTCGTCAGTTTTTACAACCTTTGAAATTTCAAGAGTTGCAAGAGTTTCTCTGCCGAACATTGATACCGAAACATCAACAGTCATGTCTTCAGTATTAACATTCTTGACATCTCCGACAAAGCCTTCCATCGGTCCCGAAGTGATCTTGACTCTGTCGCCCTCCTTGATGTTGACCTCAACGATCGTTTCGTTAGAATCAACTCCGAGTGCGGCAA
Organism: Oscillospiraceae bacterium; assembly: GCA_051881815.1. Lineage (GTDB taxonomy): Bacteria > Bacillota > Clostridia > Oscillospirales > Ruminococcaceae > UMGS363. The sequence goes on from JBJEQP010000075.1 coordinate 194,861, forward strand.
CTTCCTTATCGGAAAGCGGAACGGGCTTTGAAGCAGGTCCGACGAAACCGGTAACACCTCGTACATTTCGTACAACGTACCATGAATCATCGGTCAGAACCATCTTCACGAGTACATATCCCGGGAAGATCTTTCTGTCGACCTCACGCTCCTTATTCGTTTCGGTAAGCTCCTTAACGTGTTCGGTAGGGATACATACCATAGGGATAAGATCGCGGAGATTACGGTTTTCGACAACTTTATCGATAGTATCTTTTACCTTATTCTCATAACCGGAATAGGTGTGAATGACATACCATTTTGCTGTTTCTGACATTCTTCTATCTTCCTTTCGCAAAAACGCTTACATTCCAAGACTAAGCTTGAGCAAAGCGGCGAGTCCGCTGTCGATTCCCCAGATTACTATACCGCAGACGCACATTGCAACAAGAACGACCGCAGTATTGTTGATGACCTTCTTTTTGCTCGGCCATACAACCTTTTTGATCTCGCCTTTAAGATCCTTAAAAAACTTGGCAATCGGGTTCTGCTTTTTCTGACCCTTAGCCTTTGCCTTGGCATTATCCTTTACGATCTTGTCGGCTTTGGCTTCTGCCTGAGCAACGATGGATTTCTTTGAAGGCGATTTAGCTTGATTCTTTTTGCTATCAGCCATTTTCACACCTCTTCCTTACTTGGTTTCTTTGTGAAGAGTATGCTTCTTGCAGAACTTACAATACTTATTCATTTCAAGTCTGTCCGGATCGTTCTTCTTGTTCTTCTTGGTATTGTAGTTGCGCTGCTTGCACTCTGTGCAGGCTAATGTTACCTTTACTCTCATATCGGCACCTCCTATTAAATGTTCTCTTTTCGAGAACGTTTCGATTTCGCAGGAACTTGTGTCCCTGTGCCTCCCTCTATGGCAATTTCCGATACGAAGTCTTTCAAAAAACGAGTTTTTTCCGACTTCGTACACTTTGTCGAGAGGTCATATCCCATATTTCAGGGCACAAAAATAAGACCTCTGCAAGAGGTAATATTATTCTACCACAAACAGAGGTCATTTGTCAAGTGTTTTTTCGTAATTTTCAATAATTTTTTCTCAAAATTTTCTACAGCAGACAAAACAGCCGTTTCTTTACTTGATTTCGTGACATTCGGGAAGCTTTCTCGGAGCATCGGGCGAATATACCCAGCGAACAGCATTTGTAATTATTTTTTGTATCTCCGGCATAAAATATACGGGATACTCTTCATGCCCCGGCTGAAAATAGAATATCTTTCCATATCCTCGTGTAAAAGTCACACCGCTGCGGAACTTCTCTCCCCTGCTGAATGTTCCCTCAAACACTATATCATCGGGCTTCGGGATATCAAACCACTCGCCGTACATTTCTTCGTGAGGAATGTTTATCACTGCAGGCACTCCGTCGGCGATCGGGTGTAAAGTGTTTACACATTCCAGTGTTTCGCTGTCGTTGTTCCGCCAGTTGAGCGACATAGTTGTCCCCATAAGCGCTTTCATTATCTTTGAATAGTGCGCAGAATGAAGCGCAACAAGTCCCATTCCGCCAAGAACAGCTTCCTTAATAAGCCGAACATTTTCATCGGTGATCTCATCATGACGAGCGTGCGCCCACCATATAAGCACATCGGTATCACGCAGCATTTCCTCGGAAATACCCTGATTTTCCATTTTGAGCGTTGCACAGCGCACCGAGATGTCCTCATTAGTGTAAAGGAAATCAGCTATACAGCCGTGTATGCCCTTCGGATATACCTTCGCTATCCCCTCATATTCACGTTCGAGGACATATTCGTTCCACACAGTAACTTTTATCATACGGAAATTCTCCTCAAATTTTCAGCAGACCTTTTCATAAATCCACGCTGATCGTACGCTCCGAAATGCTCTATCGTAAATATACCGTCATAACCGCTCTTTAGCAGCTCTCCTACAATATGTCCGACAGCAACACACCCGTCACCCGTCGGGCAGGCATACATCTCCGTTCCGTCGACAGCGCATTTCATCTCACAGCGTTCATCGGGAGTCATGCTTCTGTCCTTGCAGTGAACATGGACAATATATGGTTTTAAATGCTCAAAAGCGTAATTTTCCGACTCGGCACTGTACATAAAATTGCCCGTATCAAATGTCACCTTTAAATATGGCACCTCCTCAACAAAACCGAGCATTCTTTCCGAGGTAGATATCGGGCTCATAAAATCGTCAAAATCCTCAATTGTCGGTGTAAGTCCTTTTTCGTGAGCATACTTGCAGACAGCTTTCATTGCTGCGATCATCTTTTCCCGTTCTGCTCTCATAACTTCCTTATCGTTTTTGGAATAAAATCCCGGAATAAGCATTATTTTCTCCGAGCCGAGCTGTGCAGCTGTGTCACAATGATAAAATGCATCACTTAAATCGGACGAGTTTACAAAATCATAGAAGCCGTAAACAGACGAAATTCTCATCCCAGAGCTGATAAGGATATCCGCTGTTTCATCTTTTTTCAGGTCTGCGATATCAAATTCAAGGTATTCTATGCCGAAACCCTTGACAGTATCAATGATCTCGGGAACAGCTTTTCCGCTCTGTCGTGCAGCTTCGCAGATATGATGATAAAAAACTGACAGCTTCATTATACAGAAAACCTCCGCAGGATTTTTATACTAATAACCATTTGTTCTATGGATAAAGACGGTGGATAGAATACGACCAATCAGGTAAACTTGTTTACCTTGAAGACGACTGCAGGCAGGCTGGCGCCTGTCAAAGGAGTTTGACGCAGATTGGGCGTATTATAGACACCGTATTTATCCATAGGTTAAATGATTATTAGTATTATACATTATACCATATTATATGTATTTTTTCAACATATAAATCCAAATTTTCATCTGACATCGGCAGCATTTTTTTGCAGCATATAAAAATATACTATTATGTTGCCAAAACATTCATATATTATTTTATTATAACCAATTGACATTGGTACAAAAAAAAGCTATAATAAACTTATTTAAAAAAGTTATATATAGCTAACTCACAATATATGTTTATGAAAGAGGATCTTTATGACGCTTAACGAACTTGAAACAGGCAAAAGCGCTGTTATAACCGCCGTTGGAGGCGATGGCGCTTTAAGATGCCGTCTTCTTGATATGGGACTTATCCCCAAGACAAAGGTGATGATAAGAAAAGTGGCACCCATGGGCGACCCTATCGAGCTTTTCCTTCGAGGTTATGAACTTACGATCCGTCTTGATGATGCAAAGCTTATTGATATCATTCCCGAAACAAACGATAAAGAGGTTGATCTCAAATGATATTCGCACTTGCAGGTAATCAGAACTGCGGAAAAACAACGCTTTTCAACCAGCTTACCGGCTCAAATCAGCACGTTGGAAACTTCCCCGGAGTCACCGTTGACAGCAAATCGGGAAGCGTACGAGGTTTAAAGGACTGTGAAGTTGTTGACCTTCCCGGCATATACTCCATCCGTCCATATACAAACGAAGAGATAGTCACCCGTGATTTTCTCATTGATCAAAAGCCGAAAGCAATTATCAATATTGTTGATGCTACAAACATTGAGAGAAATCTGTATCTCACGCTTCAGCTTCTTGAAATGAATATCCCGACTGTACTTGCTCTCAATATGATGGATGAAGTGCGTAACAACGGCGGAACTATTGACGTTGACAAGCTCTCTGCAAAGCTTGGCATCCCCGTTGTTGCGATAAGCGCAGCCAAGAACGAGGGCGTTGACGAGCTTATACAGACCGTTTATGAAGCTGCTACCAAAAAGCTTCTCCCCACAAAAAAGGACTTCTGCAGCGGAGCCGTCCACCGCTGCATCCACGCAGTTACACATCTTATAGAAGATCACGCAGCAGCAGCGGAGATCTCCCCCCGATTCGCTGCAACGAAGCTTGTTGAGCAGGATCCCTACATAATCGAGAAGCTCGGAATAAACGAAAACGAACGTGATATGATCGAGCACAGCGTCACCGAAATGGAATCGGAAATGGGCATGGACAGAAACGCAGCCCTCGCTGATATGCGTTACACCTTTATTGAAAAGGTCTGCGCCGATACGGTAGTAAAATGTCATGAAAGCAAGGAGCACGCAAGAAGCGTAAAAATCGATAAGATACTCACAGGAAAGTATCTTGCTATCCCGGTTTTCATCATAATAATGCTGCTAATATTCTGGCTGACGTTCGATGTGATCGGATCATTTTTAAGCGATCTTTTAAGTCTTGGAATTGACTTTGCAACAAACACGGTCGACTCTGCGCTTACAGCTTACGGACTCAATCCTGTCGTGCACAGCCTTATAATTGACGGTATCTTTTCGGGCGTCGGCAGCGTTTTAAGCTTTCTTCCGATAATCGTTGTGCTGTTCTTCTTCCTTTCAATGCTCGAAGACAGCGGATATATGGCAAGAGTCGCTTTTGTAATGGATAAGCTCCTGCGAAAGATAGGTCTTTCGGGACGTTCCTTTGTTCCTATGCTGATCGGCTTTGGCTGCAGCGTTCCCGCAATAATGGCAACAAGAACGCTTTCCTCCGAACGTGACCGCAAAATGACCATTTACCTCACACCGTTTATGAGCTGCAGCGCAAAGCTGCCGATCTACGCTGTTTTCACGCAGGCTTTCTTTGTAAAACACAAGGCGATCGTAATGATATCACTCTATCTTGGCGGAATAATAGTAGGGGTACTCTGCGGACTTATCATGAACAAAACTCTGTTCAGGGGCAAGCCTGTCCCGTTCGTAATGGAGCTTCCGAATTATCGTCTGCCCTCACCGAAGAGCGTTGGTATGCTTATGTGGGATAAGGCAAAGGACTTCCTACAGAAAGCATTCACCGTCATTTTCGTTGCAACTATTATAATATGGTTCTTCCAGACGTTTGACCTTAAATTTAATGTTGTTTCCGACAGTTCAAACAGCATTCTCGCCGCAATAGGTATGCTGATCGCACCGATATTAAAACCGCTCGGATTCGGTGACTGGAGAGTATCAACCGCACTCATTTCAGGCTTCACCGCAAAGGAATCGGTCGTTTCAACGCTTGCCGTTCTGACAGGTTCAAGCATCTCCACCCTTAACGAAGTACTCGGAACAGTTTTTACACCGCTCTCCGCTGTAAGCTTTCTGACCTTTACACTGCTCTACACTCCCTGTGTTGCCGCAATTGCAGCTGCAAAGCGTGAACTCGGAAGCGGATGGGCAGCATTGGCGCTCTGTGTGTTCCAATGTATCGTGGCTTGGATAGCTTCGTTTGCCGTTTACAATATCGGAGGTTTATTGGTATAAAAGTTTACTGTAAAGGTATATAATTTTACAGCATATTGAATCTTTAGAAGGAGTTTTTAATGGGTACAGCTGATTGGATCGCACTCGCATTGATCGGTCTTGCAGTTTTCTGCGCCGTATTCTATATGATAAAAAGCAGAAAAAGCGGAAAAGGCTGCTCGGACTGTCCCTATTCGGGCAGTTGTGGCAAAAGCTCCGATAAGATCAAAAAATGCTCCGAAAGCAAGAAAGGATAATAATGTCGCAAAACGTTCAAAAAAGAAACTATCAGCATGAACTTGAACACATTTTAAATAGTATAGATAAGGACAAGCCGCCGCGGCTTCTTCTGCAAAGCTGCTGTGCACCCTGTTCAAGCTATGTTCTCGAATATCTGTCAAACTATTTTTCGATTACGGTGTTCTATTTTAATCCGAATATTTATCCCGAAGAGGAATTTTACAAACGAAGCGAAGAACAGAAGCGCTTGCTGTCACTTATGAAGTTTAAATTTCCCGTTGACTTTACCGAGATCGGATATCAGTCCGAGCGGTTTTACGCCGCAGTAAAGGGACTTGAACATATCAAGGAAGGCGGAGAACGCTGCTATGTCTGCTATAAGCTTCGTCTTGAACAGACAGCACAGCTTGCAAAAAAGCTATGCTATGATTTCTTCACAACAACTCTATCGATAAGTCCCTATAAAAATGCCGATTGGCTTAACGAGATAGGAGAAGCACTTGCACAGGAATACGGTGTTCGGTATCTTACTTCGGATTTTAAGAAAAAGAACGGATATAAACGCTCAACAGAGCTTTCCGAGAGCTATGGGATGTATCGTCAGAACTACTGCGGATGTGTTTTTTCGATGAAAGAACGAGAAGAAGCTATAAAAAATAATAGCCGAAAGGAATAAGATCATGGAAATTAAAGGATTCACGTACGGATATGACGCAAGAAAGGGTATGCTCACCGACCCAAGAGCGTCCGAATCAATGGAAAAGCTTGCATCGCTCGGCACAAACTGGGTCTGCCTTGCAATGACGATCTCGCAGGATCATTTCTATTCAACAACATTCGGATTTGATTTCCGAAGAAATTCTACCGATAAAGAGCTTACATTTGCAATAAACAAGCTCAAAGCACTCGGTCAGAAGATCTGTCTTAAACCTATGCTCAACTGTGCGGACGGAACATGGAGAGCAAATATCGGATTTCCCGAAGCTGATTGGGGCGACACCGACTACTGGAAAGAGTGGTTCTCCTGCTACACCGCCTTCATCTGCCATTATGCGGAAATCGCCGAAGATACGGGCTGTGAAATGCTTTGCATAGGCTGCGAGATGCTCGGAACGGAGCGCAAGGAGCAATACTGGCGCACGCTGATCGCAGAGGTTCGAAAGGTTTACAGCGGAAAACTTGTTTACAACGCAAATCACGGCAAAGAGCGTAATATCAAATGGTTCGACGCTGTTGACTATATCGGGACTTCGGCATATTACCCTGTTTCAAAGGGTGAGGGCGCATCACTTGAAGATATGTGTGCCGCTTGGGAATATCACAAAAAGGATCTGGCTGCTCTTTCGGCTGAATTGGGAAAGAAGATCATTTTTATGGAGATCGGCTGCAGAAGCGCAAGCGGCTGTTCCTCGATGCCGTGGGATTTCACACATCACGATCTTCCTTACGATGAAGACGAACAGGCAAATTTCTACCGCTCCGCTATGGAAACTCTGTGGAACGAAGAATGGTTCTGCGGTTTCTTCTGGTGGGACTGGTACACCTTCCTTCCCACGAAAGAAAAAGAACTCGGTTTTTCAATTTACGGTAAAAAAACCGAAGGAATCGTCAGAGATTGGTATTTAAACCGCTAATTTTTGCAAGTTATATATAGTGATTATTCATAAGCAAATTCTTCCAAGCAATAAACTGACCTTTTTATGTTAAATTTGCCTAAATATCGTCAAATTGTTATGTTAATTTCATCTTGTTTTTACCTTGACTTTTATGGCTTAAAAAGGTATCATTTATATAGTGTAAATAAGATCGGAGCGATAATCGGTTAAGGCGAGCACCGATTTTAAGCCGCATACCGCCATACGGCTGATTTACATATCAATTTTGGCGGAGAAAAGGGAGTTTATTATGAAATTTTCAAAAAAGATTCTTGCATTCAGCCTTGCTGCTTGCATGACAATGCCCTTCCTTGCAGGTTGTTCCAGCAAGGACACAGCAACAGACGGCACTGCAAATACTGCTGATTCCGGCGACTTTTCCGGCACACTCGTTATCGGCGGTATCGGTCCTGTAACAGGCGGCGCTGCAGTTTACGGAAACGCTGTAAAGAACGGCATCCAGCTCGCAGTTGACGAGATCAACGCTGCAGGCGGCGTAAACGGCATCAAGCTTGAGCTCAACTTCCAGGATGACGAGCACAACGAAGAAAAGGCTGTAAACGCTTATAACACACTCAAGGATAAGGATATGAAGCTCCTTATCGGTACAGTAACCTCCAACCCCTGCGTTGCTGTTGCTGCTGAAACAGTCAAGGACAATATGTTCCAGCTCACACCTTCCGGATCCGCTGTTGACTGTGTTGCTAACGACAACGCTTTCCGTGTATGTTTCAACGATCCTAACCAGGGTATCGCTTCCGCACAGTACATTGCACAGAACAATGTTGCTTCCAAGGTTGCTGTAATTTACGACAGCTCCGACGTTTACTCAACAGGTATTTACGAAAAGTTCGTTTCCGAAGCTGCTGCTCAGAATATTGAAGTAGTTGCTGCAGAAGCTTTTACAGCTGACTCCAAGACAGACTTCTCCGTACAGATCCAGAAGGTTCAGGAATCCGGCGCAGAGCTCCTCTTCCTCCCTATCTACTATCAGGAAGCAGCTCTTATCCTCCAGCAGGCATCCAAGGCAGGTCTTAACGTTAAGTACTTCGGCTGCGACGGTCTTGACGGACTTATTGATCAGCTCGGTGAAGATGTTGCTCTTGCTGAGGGCGTAATGCTCCTTACTCCTTTTGCTGCAGATGCAACAGATGCCAAGACAGTTGCATTCACAACAGCTTATAAGAACGCTTACAACAACGAAGTTCCTATCCAGTTCGCTGCTGACGGCTATGACGCTGTTTACGCTGTAAAGGCTGCTATGGAAAAGGCAGGCATCACAGATGCTTCTATCTCCGCTTCCGATCTTTGCGACGCTCTTAAGGTTGCTATGACAGAGATCACAGTTGAAGGTGTTACAGGTAACATCACTTGGACAGCTGACGGTGAGCCTACAAAGGATCCTAAGGCTATGGAGATCGTTATCACAGAGAACGAAGACGGCACAAAGACAGGTTCTTACGCTGCTCTTTAATCCCGGCAATTAATTAACATTTTGCATCTGAAGACCCGTATAATACTCCACAGTGCCGAAAAAAGCACTGTGATTGTGCGGGTCTTATTTGCAATTTTATGAGAGATCATCTATAATATATAAGCTGCTGTAAATTAAAGCATCTTCCCGATCGGAAAATGCTTTAATTTGCAGCAGGATAAAAAAATCGAGAAAGGGGTCAAGGCTCTTATGATGAGTTTCATTTCTTACCTTGTAAACGGAATAAGCCTCGGAAGCATCTACGCACTTATCGCTCTGGGCTACACAATGGTTTACGGCATAGCCAAAATGCTGAATTTCGCCCACGGAGATATTATTATGGTCGGAGGATTTACGATCTTTACCGCAATGTCCACCGCCTGGTGTCCCGTATGGCTTTCGGTCATCATCGGCATCATTGTCTGCACCGTTCTCGGCATCGTGATCGAAAAGATCGCCTACAAGCCTTTAAGAAGCGCCCCCCCGCTCGCTGTTCTTATCACTGCAATCGGCGTAAGCTATCTGCTCCAGAATGTTGCGCTGCTCATATTCGGTTCAGCTTCGCAAAGCTTTACCTCCGTTGTAAAGAACGTTGCTCCCGTAACCTTCGGCGGTGTAACGATCTCAATGGAAACGATCATTTCCATCATTGTTTCGCTCATAATAATGATCTGCCTTACACTCTTTATCAACAAAACAAAGGCAGGAAAGGCTATGCTTGCTGTTTCGGAGGATAAGGGCGCTGCACAGCTTATGGGTATAAACGTAAACGCTACCATTTCGCTTACATTTGCGATCGGTTCCGCTCTCGCAGGCGTTGCAAGCGTGCTTCTCTGCTCGTCTTATCCGCAGATCAGCCCTTACACAGGCTCCATGCCGGGCATCAAGGCATTCGTTGCAGCCGTTTTCGGCGGTATCGGAAGCATCCCCGGTGCTATGATCGGCGGAATACTCCTCGGAGTTATCGAGAACCTCTCCAAAGCATATATTTCCTCACAGCTTTCCGACGCAATCGTGTTCCTTGTACTTATCGTTGTTCTTATCGTTAAGCCTACGGGAATCATGGGCAAGAAGATAAACGAAAAGGTATAAGGAGGCGCAGGATATGAAAAAAACTACAGTAAACAACATTATAACCTGCGGAATAGTTCTTGTATTCTTTATCGTATGCGGTCTTCTTTCATCGGCAGGTGTTTTAGGAAGCAAGCTCAGCGGTCTTCTTATCCCGATCGGCATATACATAATTCTTTCCATCTCACTCAACCTTACAGTCGGTATCCTCGGTGAGCTTTCACTCGGTCATGCAGGATTTATGTGCGTCGGTGCTTATGTCGGCGGTGTGTTCTCCATACTTATCCAGGACGCTGTTACTATCTCCTGGTTAAGAGTAACTCTCGCAATAATCATCGGCGGTGCAGCTGCTGCTTTGTTTGGTTTTCTCATAGGAATACCTGTTCTCCGACTCCGCGGCGACTATCTTGCTATCGTTACGCTCGGCTTCGGTGAGATCATAAAGAGCATATCCAACAACATATATCTTGTAAAGGACGTGAACGGACTTCACTTCTCGTTCGCTTCTCCTGTTTCGGGTACAGACGCTGCAACCGCAGTTGATATTTTCAAGGGTGCGCAGGGCATCAAGGCTCCGCAGGACACAACGCTTCTCATAGTTGTTATCGTTCTTATGTTGAGCCTTATCGTAATAATGAACCTCGTTGATTCCAAGACAGGTCGTGCCTGCATGGCTATCAGAGATAACTACATCGCTGCACAGTCGGTCGGCATAAACGTTACCAAGTACAGACTTATTGCCTTCGTTGTTTCCGCTGCAATCGCAGGGATCGCAGGCGTTCTCTATTCACATTCACTCGCTGTTCTTGCTCCCAAAAAGTTTGACTATAACCTTTCGATACTCATCCTCGTATTCGTCGTTCTTGGCGGACTCGGCAGCATGAGAGGTTCTATCATTGCAACGATCATCCTTTACGCACTCCCCGAGATCTTCCGTGAAGTCGGCGATTACCGTATGCTTATTTATGCAATCGTTCTTATCGCAATGATGATCTTCAAGAATGCCCCCTACTTCAAAGACCTTTTTGAAAAAATAAAGGCTCTTCCGATATTTGAAAAGCTAAAACCTCAAAATAAAGCAAAAACCGCAGGAGGTGAATCGAAATGAGCGAAGCGACACCAATACTCGAAATAAAAAACCTTGCGATCCAGTTCGGCGGTCTTAAAGCTGTTGACAATCTCAACCTTTCAATTAAAAAGAACCAGCTTTACGGTCTTATCGGTCCTAACGGCGCAGGAAAAACAACTGTATTCAATATGCTCACAGGCGTTTACAAGCCAACTTCGGGAACAATATACCTTGATGGCGTAAACATCACAGGAAAATCCCCTGCACAGATCAATAAGTACGGTATTGCCCGTACCTTCCAGAATATCCGTCTTTTCAAGGATATGTCCGTTCTTGACAACGTTAAGGTCGGTCTTCACAATCAAAAAAAATACACCGCAATTGAAGGTGTGCTCCGTCTTCCCCGTTACTTCAAGGAAGAAAAGGAAATGGACGAAAAAGCGCTAGAACTGCTCAAGGTTTTTGAGCTTGACGGCGAAAAGGATACTCTTTCTTCCAATCTCCCTTACGGCAAACAGAGAAAGCTCGAGATCGCACGCGCACTTGCAACAAATCCGAAGCTTCTCCTTCTCGATGAACCTGCCGCAGGCATGAACCCCAACGAAACTGCGGAGCTTATGGAAAATATCCGCTTTATAATCGAAAAATTTGACATGACTGTCCTTCTTATTGAACATGATATGAAGCTCGTTTCGGGAATATGCGAGGAAGTCACAGTGCTTAACTTCGGACAAGAGCTTGCACAGGGCATTACAACCAATGTTCTCAACGACCCGAAAGTAATCACCGCATATTTAGGCGAATAAGGAGGAAAACCCTATGTCAATGCTTCACGTTGAAAATCTTGAGGTCTATTACGGAGCGATCCATGCGATAAAAGGTGTTTCCTTCGATGTTGAACAGGGCGAGATAATCGCTCTCATCGGTGCAAACGGCGCAGGAAAGACCACCATTCTTCATACGATAACAGGTCTTGTTCCCGCTCAATCGGGAAGCGTTACCTTTAACGGAGTAAACCTCACAAAAACACCTGCACATAAGATAGTAAGTCTCGGAATGGCTCATGTTCCCGAGGGAAGACGCATTTTCCAGGAGCTTACCGTTTACGAAAACCTTATGCTCGGCGCTTATACAAGAACGGACAAAGCAGAGATCGAAGATACTCTTTCTACCGTATTCAAGCGTTTCCCACGACTCGAAGAACGCCGCACACAGATCGCAGGTACTCTTTCGGGCGGTGAACAGCAGATGCTCGCAATGGGCAGAGCGCTTATGTCGCATCCGTCCATCATCCTCATGGATGAACCTTCAATGGGTCTTTCTCCGCTCTATGTTTCGGAGATCTTCGACATCATCCAGTCGGTAAACAGCACAGGAACAACCGTCCTTCTTGTTGAGCAGAACGCAAAAAAGGCGCTTTCCATCGCAAACCGTGCTTATGTTCTTGAAACAGGAAATATCACCCTTTCGGGCGACGCAAAGGATCTCATAAACGATGATTCCGTTAAAAAAGCTTATCTCGGTGAATAAGGAGGATCTGACATGAATAATCTTGTTATCACTATCGCGAGAGAATTCGGCAGCGGCGGTCATAAGATCGGCGTTATGTTGAGCGAAAAACTCGGTATCCCCTATTATGACAAGGATCTCATAAAGCTTGCCTCCGAGCAGAGCGGCATAAACGAAAATCTTTTCGGACTTGCCGATGAAAAGTCAAAAAGCGGTATTTTCAAAAAGCCGAAGGTCTACAGCGGTGACATCACTTCTCCCCAGAGCGCAGAATTTACTTCGGAGGAAAACCTCTTTAACTATCAGGCAAAGGTCATAAAGGAGCTTGCCGAGAAAAATTCTCCCTGCATAATCATAGGAAGATGCGCTGACTTTGTTCTTTCGGGCAGAGAAAACACACTTCGCCTTTTCATCTGGGCAGACAAGGAAAACCGTATTAAAAACACTATGGAGATCCTCGGTTATGACCGCAAAGAGGCAGAGAAACAGATCGAAAAGGTAAACCGTGAACGCAGCACCTATTACAAGGCTCACACAGGCTTTGAATGGGATAACGCACGGAACTACGATCTTTGCATCAACACAAGCGAACACGGTCTTGATAAGAGCACACAGCTTATTCTCGACTATATCAATGTAATGTACAAGTAATACTAAACCGGCTGCCGTTTTTGCGGCAGCTTTTTAATTAATTTGTATTTTTTGCCATTGACAAAATAATAAAAAAATGTTATAATAAAACGATAATTTTTGTTGGAAGGTTTTATCCGACAATTTAGGAGGTCAAAACGTGAGAAAGGTCAAAAAACCTGTCTTCTTCGTTGTATTACTGCTGATCGTGCTTTTCACACTTTCCGTTTTCTTCGGATTCAGCACATATTACGGAGATATGAAAACAGTCCACATCAAAGGATTGGATAATATCCGTTTCGGTATCGACATCAAGGGCGGCGTCGATGTTACATTCACTCCCCCCGAGGACGTTGAAGCTACCGACGCGAATATGGACGCAGCAAAGGAAGTTATCGTACAGAGAATGGTAAACCTCGGTATCACCGACTATGAATGCTATATCGACTACGATAACAGCCGTATCATCGTAAGATTCCCGTGGAAGGACGGAGAAACCGACTTCGACCCCGAGGCTGCTGTAAAGGAACTCGGCGAAACTGCTGAACTTACCTTCCGTGAGGGTCATGAGGTCGATGAACTCGGCGCTCCAACAGGTATCACCGCTGAAAACATTATCCTCGTAGGCTCCGATATCCAGGAAGCTTACAGAGCATACAACAGCGAAGGCGCAGGCGAATATGTCGTTAGCCTTACACTTACAGAATCCGGTAAAGAAAAGTTTGCCGAAGCAACTGCAAGACTTTATCCGGAACAGGGTGTGATCTCTATCTGGATGGACGACACCTGTATCTCTTATCCAAATGTAAGCGCTGTTATCACCGACGGTCATGCGCAGATCAGCGGCAGCTTTGACGCAGAAAGCTCAAAGGCGCTTGCCGACAAGATCAACTCGGGCGCACTTCCGTTCAAGCTTGTAACTGCAAGCTTCTCTACTATTTCCCCAAGCCTCGGCTCGGGCGCTCTTGAAGCGATGGTGATCGCAGGTATTATCGCATTTGCATTTATCGCTATTTATATCATCGCTATCTACCGTCTTCCCGGTGCAGTTGCCGTTATCGCACTCATCGGACAGGTCGCAGGTACGCTTGCATTCGTTTCGGGCTATTTCGGATTTATGAACGGCTCTATACTTACAATCCCGGGTATCGCAGGTATCATCCTTGCAGTCGGAATGGGCGTTGACGCTAACGTTATCACATCCGAGCGTATCAAGGAAGAGCTTTACAAGGGCAAAACACTTGACGGTGCTATTGAATCAGGCTTTAAGTCAGCGTTCTCCGCTATTCTCGACGGTAACGTTACAATGGTTCTCGTTGCAATCATTCTTATGGGTGCATTCGGTACGCCCGACAGTATCTTCTCCAAGCTTCTTCACTTCGCATTCTTTATGTTCGGACCATCAACTGCAGGAACGATCTACTCGTTCGGCTTTACACTCGTTTCCGGTGTAATCCTCAACCTGTTCTTTGGTGTATTCTGTTCAAGACTCATGCTCTCTTCCCTCTCAAAGTTCAAAGCTCTGAGAAATCCTGTTCTTTACGGAGGTAAGAAAAATGCATAAGACTTTTAATTTTGATTTTATCGGAAAAAGAAAGCTTTTCTTTACGATCTCGATCGTGATGGTTGCATTCTCTATCCTCTCCACATTTGTTTTCGGAGTTGATCTTGACATTCAGTTCAAGGGCGGTACGATCATCACCTACGTTTATGACGGCGATCTCAACTGCGACGACTTCACAAACGACGCAAAGGATATCCTCGGCGGTATAGGCGTAAAGTACACAACAGGTGTTGATTTCTCATCCGGCAAGAACAACATCCAGCTTTCACTCACTTCCAACTCGGGACTTTCTTCCGACAAGCAGTTTGAGCTTACAAACACTCTTACCGAAAAATACGCTGCAAACAATATTGAGCTTGTTGAATCTTCGGATGTTTCACCTTCTTCGGGACGTGAATTCTTCCTCAAGTGTATCGTTGCGGTAATCCTTTCATCTATCGTTCTTATCATTTATATTGCGATCCGATTCAAGAATATCGGAGGCTGGCTCGCAGGTATCTGTGCGATCATCGCACTTCTTCACGACTGTATCATCGTTTACGGTACTTTCATCGTATGCGGAATGCCTATCAACGCAAACTTTATGGCTGTTGTTCTTACGATCCTCGGTTACTCAATCAACAACACGATCGTTATCTACGACAGAATCCGTGAAAACGCCAAGCTTTACGGCAAGAAGAAAACAAGAAACGAAAACGTAAACCTCAGCATCAACCAGAGCCTTACACGTTCTATCAATACCTCCGTAACAACTGTTGTTGCAATGCTTGCGGTTACGATCGTTGCCGCTGTTTACGGTGTAACCTCTATCATCTCATTCTCACTCCCCGTTATGGTCGGTATGATCGCAGGCACATACTCTTCTGTATGTCTTGTATCTGTACTCTGGTCATTCTTTGAGGACAAAAAAGACGCTCGCAAGAGCGCTGTAAAAACTGCTGCAAAGCAGGCTTAAATCACAAATTTTAAAGAGCAGTTTCTTTGTTGGAACTGCTCTTTTTTTGTATAAAGTCCTTGACTTTGCCGCTGTTTTATTCTATAATAATAAGTGATAGTTTTTAGCAGTTTTTCTTATTTTTTCAAATATGAAGAAATAAAATAATGATAAGGTGGTTTATTCAAATGGCAGAAAAAACAATGGACAAAATCGTTGCTCTTTGTAAAGGCAGAGGCTTTGTTTACCCGGGCTCCGAAATTTACGGCGGACTTGCAAACACATGGGACTACGGTCCTCTCGGCGTTGAACTCAAGAACAACATCAAGAAAGCATGGTGGAAGAAGTTCGTTCAGGAAAGCCCTTACAATGTAGGACTTGACTCCGCTATACTTATGAATCCGCAGACATGGGTTGCATCGGGACATCTCGGCGGCTTCTCCGATCCTCTTATGGACTGCAAAGCCTGCAAGACCCGTCACCGTGCGGACAAGCTTATCGAAGATTTTGACGGTACAAACACAGGTGGCTGGTCTAATGAACAGCTTATAAACTATATCAAGGAAAAAAACATCAAGTGTCCTACCTGCGGCAAGCAGGACTTCACCGATATCCGTCAGTTCAACCTTATGTTTAAAACATTCCAGGGTGTTACAGAGGATTCCAAGTCCGAGATCTATCTCCGTCCCGAAACTGCACAGGGTATCTTCGTAAACTTTGCAAACATCCAGCGTACGACCCGCAAAAAGGTTCCTTTCGGCGTTGGACAGATCGGTAAATCCTTCAGAAACGAGATCACACCGGGTAACTTTATCTTCCGTGTACGTGAGTTTGAACAGATGGAGCTTGAATTCTTCTGCAAGCCGGGCACAGACCTTGAATGGTTCAATTTCTGGAGAAGCTACTGCAAGGACTTCCTCCTCAGCCTCGGCATCAAGGAAGAGGATCTCCGTCTTCGCGACCACGATCCCGAAGAGCTTTGCTTCTACTCCAAGGCTACAACTGACTTTGAGTACAGATTCCCGTTCGGCTGGGGCGAACTCTGGGGCATTGCAGACAGAACCGACTATGATCTTACACAGCATCAGAACGAAAGCGGCAAATCGCTCGAATACTTTGACCCTGATGACAACTCAAAGTACATTCCTTATGTTATCGAACCTTCACTCGGCGTTGAACGTCTTTTCCTCACGATCGTTTGCAATGCTTATGATGAGGAAACTATCGGCGAAGGCGATGTAAGAACGGTTATGCACCTCCACCCTGCCCTTGCTCCCGTAAAGGCTGCTGTTCTTCCGCTTACAAAGAAGCTCAAAGAACCTGCAATGGAAGTTTACTCAATGCTTGCAAAGAAATTCAACGTTGAATATGACGAAGCAGGTCAGATCGGTAAGCGTTACCGCCGCCAGGATGAGATCGGTACTCCCTTCTGCATTACTTACGACTTCGATACACTTGAAAAGGACGGCTGCGTAACAGTCCGTGACCGTGATACAATGGAACAGGAACGAGTTAAGATCGAAGAGCTCGTTGCTTACCTCGAAAAGAAGCTTGAATTCTAAACAGCTTTTCCAATTCAATAAAAAAGCCCCCGGTAAATCGGGGGTTTTTTATTATTCAACAGGATTCTTTGGCTTTCTTCCGCGCTTGGTCTTTGGTGCGTTGAATTCATCGTCACGCTTTTTGGCAAGCTCATCATAATTTGCCTTTTCCATAGCTTCTTTTGACCAGTTTTGTGTGCTGTCATCAGTCAAGCCCATAAGATAGTCAATGCTTGTTCCGTAAAATATGGCAAGTTTTTCCATAATGACCAAAGACGGCTCAAGCTCGCCTGTTTCATATCTCGAATAGGTCTGCTGAGTGCAGCCGAGATAATGCGCAAGATTCTTCTGCATCAAATCCTTATCTTCTCTGATAGAACGTATTCTAAGTGTCATAAATACAACCACAGCTCCTTAAATACAAAAAGTAATAATGTATACATCTATTATTATCTCATATTACGGATGTTAATCGTTTTATTACACTTACAGCGAATAATTTGTTCATAATTCTGTTAATATCATAGTCAAATATTAACATTATATGTCTTGATAAACCAATGTATCACGCCACACCGTTCATATTTTCTTCAATTATTATTTTTTTGTAAACAAAAAAGCTTGATGGATTTTTTCATCACATCAAGCCTTAAAAACTATAGGGGTTCTCTAAAAACCGGGACACGAGCAAATCCTCGTAATGAGTTTTGTCAGCTGCAAGGCATCAAACCGCAGTGAATACTTGATGTATTTCAAGGTTCGATAACGCAGCAGATGACAAAACTCATAAAGGATTTGCCGTGAAGGAGGATTTTAGAGGTTCCCTATATCGTTATCCTCGGTAAACAAAAACAGGAATCGGATAACAGTTTGTCCTGTTTGAAAAATCAGCAGTCACAACAGTGAATTCCGAGCTTTCTATTGATTTGACATATTCAAGCAAAGCGTCACGCTCGTCGAATCCGTTCTCCCTGCCGTAGTAGATTATCATCGAAAGCAAACCGCCCTCTTTGAGCAGCAAAAGCGACTTTTCGACCGCTTCAAGACTGGAATCCTTTTCCGTATGGACATTATGATCGCCGCCCGGCAGCCAACCAAAGTTGAACGTTATGCAGGAAACGCTTTCCGGCAAAGCATATTTGTCCATATCTGTATGGCTCCCGAGCACAAGCTCCGCTCTGTCGGAATAACCACGCTCTGCAAGAAGCTGTGCAGTACTGTCGATGGCACTTTGCTGTATATCGAACGAAACGACCTTTCCGCTCTCCCCGACCAGTTCGCATAAAAAAGCTGTATCAAAGCCTCTTCCCGCCGTTGCGTCTATGCAGATATCTCCCTTTTTAACTACCTGTGAGATCACGTTTTTTGAAATATCAAGTGCGCTTATCTGTTTTTTCATCGCAAATATCATTCCTTTCAAATAGAATTCTACAATTAAAAAAGTATTTTGTCAAGCAATAATATAAGATTTTTTAACATAAAATCATTTGACAGTGCTATCATTCTGTATTATAATTAAACTGAAATAATATTGTTAGGAAGTAATTCTATGTATCATAACACAGTCAAAGTTGCTGCTATACACGACCTGTCCGGAGTAGGACGATGCTCACTCTCGGTTATTCTGCCGACTCTTTCTGCGCAGGGCATCCAGGTCTGCCCCGTTCCGACGGCTATCCTGTCCGCACACACGGGCGGCTTCGGTGATGTTGTAATGCGTGATCTCACCGATTATATTCTCCCGGCACTTGAACATTACAAGCAGCTCAACTACAATTTTGACTGCATTTACAGCGGCTTTCTCGCTTCAAACGACCAGATAGATCATTGTATGAGCTTTTTTGAGCATTACAAGGGTTCACTGAAGGTGGTCGATCCCGTTATGGCTGATAACGGCAAGCCTTACAAAACCTGCGGAGTAGAGCTTCAAAAGGGCATGGGAAGACTTGTCGAGGTTGCCGACATCATCACGCCGAATATCACAGAGGCAGCTATACTTCTCGGCGAAGAACCGTATCAGCCCGAGCTTACAGCGCAGCAGGCAAAAAGCTTTCTTGTCCGTTTAAGTGAAAAAGGTCCGAAGATCGTTGTTATAACGAGCGTTTTCTCAAACGGAACCTACTGCAACATCGGTTATGAACGTGAACACAGCAAGTTCTGGCGTGTACGATACAAGCACATAAACGCTAACTACCCCGGCACAGGTGATATTTTTGCATCAGTACTGACAGGCTCGATACTCCGAGGTGACAGTTTGCCAATTGCAATGAACCGTGCAACTGCGTTCCTTGAACTTGCAATAAAGACAACAAGCAGCTACTATACCGATACCCGTGACGGGATCATGCTTGAAAGCTGCCTTGATTATCTTATCAACGACCCGGTTTTATGCGATTATGAGCAGTTTTAAGGAGAAGAAAATGGTTAAAAATCTTAACATAGTACTCGTTGAGCCGCAGATACCGCAGAACACGGGAAATATTTCACGAACCTGCGCTGTCACAGGTGCCCGTTTGCATCTTGTCAAACCGCTCGGCTTTGAAGTCACGGACAAACAGCTCAAACGTGCAGGTCTTGACTACTGGAACGAGCTTGACATTACATATTATGAGGATATCAATGATTTTTTCGCGAAAAACAGCGGAGGAACGTTCTTCTATTTCACAACAAAGGGAAGAAAGATCCACAGTGATGTTTCTTATCCCGACAACAGCTATCTCATTTTCGGGCGTGAGGATGCAGGGCTTCCCGAAAAGCTTTTGTACGAAAATCCCGAAAGCTGTCTGCGCATACCGATGCGCCCCCGTCTGCGAAGCCTTAATCTTTCAAACTCGGTCGCTATTGCGGCTTATGAGGTGCTTCGTCAATGGGATTATCCCGAGCTTTCCACCGAGGGAAAGCTTACACAATATGAATGGTAAAAACTTGACCCCTGTGCTTTTTCGTCACAGGGGTCAAGTTTTATTTAAAATATTTCTTATTTATCTTTGCAATAACATCGCTGTCCGGATCACGGGTCAGCTTATACTCGGTTCGGGAATAAAAATTATCGGGAGTATCCCATATTACTGGTACAAATCCGTATTCACAAAGCTTGTTGAGGACGATCTCAAGGCATTTTGAGCTGTCCTTAACCGTTGCGTCCGCTGCAAAGTTTTCACTCGGATAGAATGCTGTTGTTTCACCGAGGAAAACAGGGATCCCCTTATCGGTGAACGCTCTTTTCAGCTTTTCGCACTGGTCGATGATATAATTCTCCCAGTCCTTTCCGCCGATAGTGTGCATCCAGTAGCAGCTGTTATCGACATAGTGAACGGAAACCATAAGTCTGTCGGAGGTGGTATCAACGGGCATTGTAAAGCTGTCCGATGTAGTGAGATCAATATTCGTCCAGTAACCCGAAACAATGAGCACACGCTCTGCATTATTGCCGCCTGTTGCTCTTACGGCATTTACAAAAGCCTGGTTTAGCTTGTTAGTCATCCTGTAACCGAGGACTTGCGGTATCTCTTTAAGCTCGCCGCTTGAATTGAACTGATTGCCGCCGAGATATTCATTAAATCCCTCAAATATCACCGTCATCGGATAATCCTTGAAATATTCTGCGATCTGCGTCCAAAGGTGTGTAAATATCTGCTCGCAGTCGTCAACGGTATTTCTTCGTATTATGAATTCATCAAAATGGTGAATGTTTATTACTGCATAGAGATTTGCGTTCTGACAGTAGTCAACGATCTCTTTTACACGGGCGATATACTCGGGATCAATATCCCAGTTGCCGTCGTTTTTCATCATATTTCCCCAGAAAACGGGAATTCTGACGGTGTTGAAGCCTGATTCCTTTATGCCGTCAATTATCTCCTGTGTTGTTATCTCTGCGCCCCAGCATTGTTCATAATCGTATGGAGTGTTTTCTCCGACTTCGGGGATCCACTCAAAGGTTATCTTCTCACAGCCGTTCGCTTCGTATGCTTCCATTGTATTTCCAAGATTAAGTCCGAGCCGCATATCCTCTGCAACCTGCTGTGCTGTCGGCGTATCAGTCCATTCTTTTGCTCCGGGAGCGGCTGTTGCTGCGCTTGTACAGCCTGCTGTCGTCAAAGCGATTGCCGAACACAGAACTGCTGCAATAATTTTTCTGCATATATTCATTATCAACCCAGCTTTCAAAGTTTATGTAAACGTTATCATTATACCATATCAAGCTGTTTCATTCAAGTATCCTTTTTTATAAATTTACAAGAAATAATTTGTATATACTGTCAATCAAAGAAAAATGCCCCAAAACGGAGGCATTATTACATATTTACAAAATTCATACTAATATCAAATCGTTCTATAGACAAAGCTGACAGATAGAATAATCCAAGTCAAGGATGACGACCGCAGTAAGGCTGTATGCCTTTCAAGGGAGTCAGACGCAGAATTGGATTATTATATCCGAGGACTTGTCTATAGGTTGATTTGATATTAGTATAAATATTCAATAACTTGATCTTGTAAGAAAAGCGATAGGTTCACCGCTGTCAAAGGTCATTTCGGTCGAGCAAAGACGAATCGAACCATCGGGATTATCCCGAAGAACATAGTCTATGCTCCTTGATTTTGCAAGAAAGATCGTGTCGGAATACCAGTCGATAGAAACATGGTAAACTCCCGATCCGCTGTCGTACTGCTCATCAATAAGCTCTGCATAGCCCCAGCTATACTTTGAACGCTTGCTTGAAACGGTTCCTTTTACCTTATTATATGTCGGGAGTGATGTAAAATCGAGGTCACTTATTCCCAAAAGTCTTTCTGCGCTTTCGGAAAGCTTATCCGCAGGATAATCTATTACGCTTGCAGAAAGTTCTTCATCGTTTGAAAAATACGAGCAGAATTTTATAAGATCGCTTATAAAACGTTCCTTTTCAACAATCTTTTCGGCACAGCTTACATCAATAATGCTTTCATCGCTGCTTATCCAGCCGAATTCTGATGTAAACGCATAGCACATTTTAACAGCTTCACTGACATCAAGGTTAGAAACGCTGTCGGCAAGGACGACTTTCTCTTTGGCTCCGTCACGCTGGAACGATATAAAATACTTATCCTTCTGTTCCGACATTTTTATAGACCAAATACTTTCGCCTTCGGGAAAATCATCGACAGCGCTTTCCGAAATATTCAGTCTGATTTTATAAACAATGCCTTCATCATCACTCTGCGAATCTATGATCTCCCAGCTTGAAAAGGAAACACCGTCAAGAAAGCTGTATGCACTGTACGACTGCGATCCGCCCAGACGGGCAACGGTCTCCGTATCATTTGCAATAAGAGCGTCCATAAATTCAGCGACGATCCTCTCCGCATCTTTGCTTGACGTTTCTGCAGCAGGGTCAGACTCGGGCAAAACCTCAGTTTTATATTCTTTATATAAGCTTGAACAGCCGCCGCATATCAAACCTATTGCAGCAAGTGTAAACAATAATCTCTTTATGGTCACGGTTCATTCTCCTAAAGCAATCACATCTTTCGGGAAAACAACGGTCAAAATACGCGGTTCCCTAAATATACAATTATAATTATATCACAATCTCTAAAAAAATGGAAGTCAAAAGGAGAATTTTTTATAAATCCAACAAAATTTACACCTAATTATCACAATACAAAAAACTGCATTGTTCAAGTTTACAAAACAATGCAGTTTATTTGGTTCGTTATCAGTTTTCGTCTTCAAATGTGGTAAGACCATAGGAAAGCGTCATTATACTGTCGCCGAGATGGACATTCTGTACAACAATATTTTTATGAGCGACCGCAAGGTCAAAATGGCTGAAATTCCAGAACGCTTTTATACCGAGGGAAACAAGCTTATCCGCATATTCCTGTGCAGCGGTCTTCGGGATACACAATATTGCTATTTCAGGATTGTTTTCGGTGATAAAGCTTTCCATACTGCTTATGTGCATTACCGACAGATCGGCTACCTTCTCATTTTCCTTGCGCAGATCGCTGTCAAAGATACCAATAAGCTCCCAGCCGTATTCACTGAAATTCATGTGGCTCGCGATCGCCTTTCCGAGATTTCCCGCACCGAAAAGCACAGCCTTGTAGCCTCTGTCGATGCCGAGGATCTTTCCGATCTCGGTTCTCAATTCTACCAGATTATATCCATAGCCCTGCTGACCGAAACCGCCGAAGCAGTTCAGATCCTGACGGATCTGTGAAGCAGTGAGTGACATTTTTTCAGCAAGTTCCCCTGACGAACTGCGAACAACTCCCTGTTTTATAAGCTCGCCGATAAATCTGTAATATCTCGGCAGGCGTTTTATTACCGATGATGATATCTCGGATCTCTTTGGTTTCTGCATTTACAACTTCTCTCCCGATTTACATTTGGGATTCCCGAAAAAACTTGACATGATCATTTCCTTATATGCCCTGCATCAAACGGTGCAGGGCATAGGAAAATACCGTAAAAAGTTTTCCGAGGTTCCAAATTTACATAAGCTTTGCCAGACGCTCATTTACTGCAACAAGGAAAGCTTCTGTATCAACCTTTTTCTTGTTCGGAATGGAGGAAAGCGCTTCGAGGTCGCCTGTCATTACACCTTCTTCAATAGTGCTGATAGTTGCCTTTTCAAGATTGTCAGCATAGCGCATAAGCTCGCTGTTGTTGTCCAGCTCGCCTCTCTTGCGGAGTGCGCCCGACCAAGCGAATATTGTTGCAACGCTGTTTGTTGATGTGGTTTCACCCTTGAGGTACTTATAATAATGACGCTGAACTGTTCCGTGGGCAGCTTCATATTCATAAACGCCGCTCGGAGAAACGAGAACGGAGGTCATCATAGCAAGGCTTCCGTAAGCGGTAGCTACCATATCGGACATTACATCGCCGTCATAGTTCTTGCAAGCCCAGATATATCCGCCGTTTGAACGGATAACTCTTGCAACTGCGTCATCAATGAGCGTATAGAAGTATTCGATACCAAGTTCTTCAAACTTTGCCTTGTATTCGTTCTCGTAGATCTCTGCGAAAATGTCCTTGAAGCGGTGGTCATACTTCTTGGAGATAGTATCCTTTGTTGCGAACCAAAGATCCTGCTTTGTGTCAACGGCAAAGTTGAAGCAGGCTCTTGCAAAGCTTGAGATAGACTTGTCCGTATTATGAAGACCCTGGATGATGCCGTCTGTGTCCTTGAATTCGTGGATAAGAGCACGTTCCTCGCTGCCGTCCTTGTTTGTAACGACAAGCTCTGCCTTTGCGCCCTCGGCAACACGAAGCTCGGTATTCTTGTAAACATCGCCGTAAGCGTGACGGGCAATAGTGATAGGCTTTGTCCAGGTCGGGATATATGGAGTGATGCCCTTAACGATGATAGGTGTACGGAAAACTGTACCGTCAAGGATAGCTCTGATCGTGCCGTTAGGCGACTTCCACATTTCCTTGAGGTTATATTCGGTCATACGGGCAGCGTTCGGAGTAATGGTTGCGCACTTTACAGCAACGCCATACTTCTTGGTAGCCTCTGCGGAATCAACAGTTACCTTATCATCGGTAGCATTTCTGTTTTCAAGTCCGAGGTCGTAGTATTCAGTATTAAGGTCAACGTAAGGAAGAATAAGAATATCCTTAATCATTTTCCAGATAATACGGGTCATTTCGTCGCCATCCATTTCGACAAGCGGTGTAGTCATTTTGATCTTTTCCATAATAAAAACCTCCTTGATTTATACAAAGACGTACCATTTTAATACGCCTAAAAACAACATATGTACAGGATAAAAAACATAGAAAAACCATTTATTGAATTTGCCGCTCCTGCCCTTTTCACCGTTATAAAAATAAAGCGGAACAAGAGCCAACACAACGCCGTACTGGAACCAGTTATTTACCAATCCGTCCGTCAGAAGCAATATCATCAGCGTCATAAGAACCGTCGATGAAATGATAAACGCTGCCGCCTGCTTTTTGAAGTTTCCTCTGTACTTGTCAAACAGAAGCGCCCATACGATAGGGAAAAAGAACCAATCGCCTAATAATGAAGCAAAACAGATCAAAACGACCAATATCACCTTTACGGGCTTTTTCAGCGTTTCGGAATGCATCGTTTTCAACGAAAGCAGCGTCAGGAAAAATGTATAGATAACGCCCTGCATTGGGTTAAAATACATATTTCCGTCATCAAATACGAACGGAGTCAGATTGCCTGTTTCCATAAAGATAAAAGGGAACCACGAAGCCGCTGCAAATATCGCAAGCCTTAGCAGATATTTATTCACGTTTCTTGTGTAATGATAGCCTTCAACGATAAAATATGTCATTATCGGTGCGGTCATTCTGCCGATAAGGTGCATTATACAGCCGAGAACAGAATTCGTATCCACAAAACACCACGCAATATGATCGATAAGCATTGCAAAAGCAGCAAAATACTTTATGATATCCGAAGAAATACAAGCACCCTTGCGTGTTTGCAGCTGTGTTTCGTTTGTCTGTTTGTCAAATGTTGTTATGTCGTTCATTTTGTAAACTCCTGTCATTTGTTATTGTCGATATTGATGAGAACAGCTATACCCGTTCCGACGATCAAGCCGCAGACAATAAACGCCGCATACATCCCCTGCCAGGCGCCGATAACAGCACCAAACACAACTCCGAGAGATACTCCGAGCAGAATGTTTTTCAGCTTTTTGTCTTTTAGAGCACCGGTTTCGTCCGCCCATTTTTTTGCGTTAAGAAGCCGTTCGCCGTCATCGCCGAGCTCTTCGTCAAATGAGATCTCGCGAAGCATTTCACACGGGAAATCGGGGCAGAATCCGCAGTGCTCCAGCTTTTTCTCTTCACAGCATACCTTCAGCTCGCACTTTTCGCCCCAATAGCCGCTCTGCATCTCATTACAGCCGAGGCAGCCGAACTCTTCACGCCGACTGCACAAGCTGCAATTTGCGCCGCATTTTGAACAGCACATTTTCTTACTTTAAGCTCTCTCTTGTATAGTCAAGAAGTCCGCCTGCGAGAATGATATCCTTTGTTCTGCCTGTAAGCTCACAGAGAACAGGGATATCTTCGCCCGTTGTCTTGTTCTTTACAATAAGCTCGGACTTGCCGCTCTCAACTGCTGCACGAACATCTGCGATCTCGAGAACATCGTCCTGTGAGATCTTGTCATAATCAGCTTCGTTTACAAATGTAAGAGGAAGGATTCCTGCATTGATGAGGTTCGAACGGTGGATACGCGCAAAGCTCTTTACAAGAACTGCCTTTACGCCGAGGTGGAGTGGAGCAAGTGCAGCGTGTTCACGGGATGAACCCTGACCGTAGTTTGCACCGCCGACAATGATGCTCTTTCCATAGCTTTCAGCTCTTTCGGGGAACTTTTCATCGCATACGGTGAAGCAGAACTTGGAAATTGCAGGAATATTTGAACGGAGAGGAAGGATCTTTGCACCTGCAGGCATAATATGGTCTGTGGTGATATTATCGCCGACCTTGAGCGAGCACTTTGCTTCGATGCTGTCAGCAAGAGGAGCTGTCTTCGGGAAAGGCTTGATGTTCGGACCGCGGAGGATCTCAACCTTATCCATTTCTGCTTCGGAAGCAGGAGGAACGACCATATTGTCATTGATAACGAATTCCTCGGGGAGCTTGAATTCAGGCATTTCGCCAAGCTCTCTCGGGTCGGAAAGAACGCCCTTAATTGCGGAATAAGCAGCCATTTCGGGAGAAACGAGGTAGATCTGACCGTCCTTTGTTCCGCTTCTGCCCTCAAAGTTTCTGTTGAAGGTACGGAGTGAGATACCCTTTGAATTAGGCGACTGACCCATACCGATGCAAGGACCGCAAGCACTTTCGAGAACTCTTGCGCCTGCATCAATGATATCTGCAAGAGCACCGTTTTCAGCAAGCATATTGAGAACCTGCTTTGAACCCGGAGCGATAGAAAGGGAAACATCGGGGTGAACCGTCTTTCCTTTGAGGATATATGCGACCTTCATCATATCCATAAGCGAGCTGTTTGTGCAGGAACCGATGCAGACCTGGTCGATCTTCATACCCTTGAGGTCGTCTGCGGATTTGATATTGTCGGGAGAATGAGGACAAGCTGCAAGAGGTGCAAGCTTTGAAAGGTCGATCTCGATAGTTTCATCATAAACTGCATCGGGATCGGCAGAAAGCTCTGTCCAAACCTCTTCACGCTTCTGTGCCTTAAGGAACTGCTTTGTGATCTCATCGGACGGGAAAATGGATGTTGTTGCGCCAAGCTCTGCACCCATATTTGTAATAGTTGCACGCTCGGGAACGGAAAGCGTCTTTACACCTTCACCTGTGTATTCGATGATCTTGCCGACACCGCCCTTTACGGACATGATGCGGAGAACTTCAAGGATAACATCCTTTGCAGCGACCCACGGAGAGAGCTTGCCTGTAAGCTTAACATTAACGATCTTCGGATATGTAATGTAGTATGCACCGCCGCCCATTGCAACAGCAACATCAAGTCCGCCTGCTCCGATAGCGATCATACCAAGTCCGCCGCCTGTGGGAGTATGGCTGTCTGAACCGATGAGTGTCTTTCCCGGGATTCCGAAGCGTTCAAGGTGTACCTGGTGACAGATACCGTTGCCGGGACGTGAGAAATAAATACCATGCTTCTTTGCAACCGAACCGATGAAACGGTGGTCATCAGCATTTTCAAAGCCCGACTGGAGAGTATTATGATCAATATAAGCGACAGAACGCTCTGTTTTAACTCTCGGAACACCCATTGCCTCAAATTCAAGGTACGCCATTGTGCCTGTTGCATCCTGAGTAAGAGTCTGATCAATTCTGATACCGATTTCCTTTCCTTTCACGAACTCACCGTCAACAACGTGAGCCTTAAGGATCTTTTCTGCAAGAGTAAGTCCCATAGTTAAAACTTCCTTTCCGGACTGATCTGATTCAAAAATGAATTTTTCAGTCCAATAAAAATTATTACAATTACATTATACTTTAAATAAAGTCAATTGTCAAGAATTTATCAAAGATTTCTGTATTAAAGTTTTAAAGCAGCGATCCAATAAAAAACGAAAAGAAAATAATTCATTGAAAAACGCCAAATGTATTGAAAACGGCGTTTTTTTATGCTATAATCATAAAAAAAGGAGCGTGGACATTATGACAGACAAAGAACTTATCAAAATTTCCAAGACTGCACAGCAGTTCGCCTACGCACCGTATTCGGAATTTAAGGTCGGGGCTGCGCTGCTCTGCAATGACGGAAGTGTCTTCACAGGCTGCAATATTGAGAATGTTACCTACGGAGCGACCAACTGTGCCGAGCGCACCGCTGTTTTCAAGGCTGTATCGGAAGGAAAGCGTGATTTCGACGCTATAGCCATAACATCGTCGGGCGGCGGGCTGACATTTCCCTGCGGAATATGCAGGCAGGTGCTTGCCGAGTTTTCACCCGATATAAAGATAATTCTTGAAGATGAAAAAGGTGAAATGCATAAATTTACGCTTCCCGAGCTTCTCCCCCACTCATTTTCACTTTGACTTACGCAACTCGTTCGATAACAATACAATACAATATAATATAATAAAAGGAGAAAATATTATGAAAAAGCTTATACCTATCATTGTATCCGCTTTTCTTGCATTTACCGCCTGCACTGCTGCCGAAGCCGATGCTGAAAGCACAGAAACAACATCGGAAACAACACTGGCTCAAATTCAGACCGAAAGTACCGTCACCGCATTATCATACGAGATCGACCCGAGCAAGCCGCTTTGCGCACTTACCTTTGATGACGGTCCGAACGATACAACTACTGTTCAGGTACTCGATATTCTTGAAAAGTACCAAGTCCCCGCATCATTTTTCCTTGTCGGCAACAACATAACCGCCGCTTCGGAGGAAGTTGTAAAACGTGCATACGATATGGGCTGTGAGATAGACAATCACTCAAAAACTCATTCTTATATGAATCAGATGACGCAGGAGGAAATATCCGCCGAGGTCAGCTATGTTTCCGATAAGGTAAAGGAAATAACGGGCGAACCTACAAAATTCTTCCGTCCTCCGTATATTGCGGTAAACAATGAAATGTATGAAGCGATAGAAATGCCTTTTATCTGCGGCGTTGGCTGCAACGACTGGGATCAGAAAGTCACCGTTCAGCAGCGTATTGACAACACACTAAAGCAGGTCAAGGACGGAACTATAATCCTTCTTCATGATGCCGCAGGAAATTTCCAGACCGTTGAAGCACTTGACACTATTATCCCTTCACTCATAGACGAGGGATATCAGTTTGTCACCGTTTCCGAATTGTTTGAAGCGAAGGGTATAGAGATCAGCGGAGAAGATATGAATCTTTATACCGTTGTTCAAGCAGTAAAATGATTTATTCTCGGCAAAAATCTGTTGTAACACATTCTGATTCAAACAAATAACCGTGTACCCGATCAAATCTATCGGGTACACGGTTATTCTGAATTATTGGTGCCGGTGACCGGGGTCGAACCGGTACGGTATCACTACCACAGGATTTTGAGTCCAGCACGTCTGCCAATTCCATCACACCGGCGAAAACAGCTAAAGAACACCTCTACTGTTTAACCTATGATATTCTAACATATAAAAAACTCTTTGTCAAGAGTTCACATAAAAAAATGGAATATCTGACTCGTTTCTGAGTCACACATTAATACCAAACACCAATTAAT
The DNA here is from genome assembly GCA_051881815.1 of Oscillospiraceae bacterium. Taxonomy (GTDB): domain Bacteria; phylum Bacillota; class Clostridia; order Oscillospirales; family Ruminococcaceae; genus UMGS363. The sequence continues at coordinate 224,536 of JBJEQP010000075.1, forward strand.
TACATAATAAATCTGTACCGAAACCCAATATCCCCAAAATTGTCAGCTTGTTTTCTTCAAAGTTTAACAGTGTTTAATATAACACAGTGTTTTTTTGGCAAAATGTATTGTATTTTGCTGAAAAAAGTGTTATAATTATGATAAATTTATCCATTGAAAGGACAGCTTTTTCTATGAATATACTTGTAGTCGGCTGCGGAACGCTCGGATCGAATCTTTGCAATGCGCTCTCCGATCTCGGACACGAAATATCCGTTATTGCAGGATCGCACGATGAGTTTTCCAATTTATCACCGGATTTTACAGGCTATACCACGGTCGGAGTTGCAATTGACAGAGATACTCTCCGTGCGGCAGGTATCGAAAACTGCGACGCTGTTGCGGCAGTGACCTCCGATGACAACGTAAACCTTATGGTAGTCCAGATAGCAAAACAGTTTTTCGGCATAGATCAGGCTTACGCAAGAGTCAACGACCCAACCAAGAGCCGTGTTTTCTCAAAAATAGGTCCGAAGACGATCTGCCCCACAAACACAACCGTTGAAACATTCATCTCCTCGCTCACCGAACCGAGCGATTCACAGAGCATTGTCATCAACGGGCATTCGATCGTTATAAGCTGCATCGAAGTCGATAAAAAAATGATCGGTCACAGATTAAGCGACTTCACACTTGAACAGAACGAAACTGTTATTGCCATTGAACACGAAGACAGCACAATAAGAGGTGTTTTCCTCTCAAACTATGAGATTGCAAAGGGTGACAGACTTATCTGTGCAAAATTCGTTGACTAAATTTGTTTTGCAGCTATATTTAGCTTATTAAGGAGAAAGCTCTATGAAAGTAATTATAGTCGGCGGAGGCAAGGTCGGATATTACCTTATAAGAACGCTTATCGAACATAAGCATGAGCCTACCGTCATCGAGATCAATAAATCCGTCAGCGAACACATCGCTGATAATATGGATATCCCGGTTATCCTCGGCGATGCCACAAACATTGATATTCTCCGTGCCGCAGGTGCTGACGAAGCTGACGCATTTATCAGCGTAACGGGCAATGACCAGTGCAATATGATATCCTGCCAGCTTGCGAAGAATGAATTTGGTGTTGCAAAAACTATCGCAAGGTCGAATAACCCGAAAAATGTCGAGGTCATAAAAGCTTTCGGCGTTGACACGGTAATAAACAGCACGGACAGCATTGCTTCTCTCATAGAACGCGAGGTGGATACAAACAGGATAAAACAGCTGCTGCAGCTCGATGACGGCGCAGTTTCTCTTTTCGAGGTCACTCTCCCCGACGATTATGTCTATGACGGAAAAATGCTTATGGATCTGAAGCTTCCGCCGCTTTTCAACATTGTTTCCATTACACGCGCAGGCGGCATAATCATCCCGAGAGGTCAGACTGTGCTCCGCAGCAAAGACAAGCTCCTGATGATCTCCGATCCGTCTATTATAAAAGAGATCAAGAATACATTCAAAATCAAAGATTAAAGGACTGATGACAATGCCGAAAACAGCCCCCGAACCAACTGAAGAGAAAAAAGTTAAAAGGACTGCACGTTCAGCTTCCAAAACTGCCGCAGCAAAAAAATCGGAAGAAAAAGCACCGTCAAAAACAACAGCGGAAAAAGCAGCAACTTCAAAAACAGCCAAAACAACAAAAAAAACCCCTTCAAAAAGGCTTCGCAAACAGGCTGCAAACGAAATATTTGCTCTTGATATAGGTACAAGAAACGTTATCGGCGTTTTCGGAACGATCGTTGACGGAGTATTCACTGTATCGGCTTACAGCGAATATGCTCACACACAAAGAGCAATGATCGACGGTCAGATCGAGGACATTGCCGAAGTTGCAAGAGTTGTAAAGCTCGTAAAGGGCAAGCTTGAAGAAAAAACAGGCGTATCGCTCTCAAAAGTATCTATTGCAGCCGCCGGACGCGCTCTCAAAACACAGCACACCGAGCTTGAATTCGACATTGACGACAAAGAAGCCATCACCGAGGAGGCTGTAAAGTCGTTCGAGGTCGAAACCGTATTCAAGGCACAGAATGAGCTTGACGAGAAGGTGAAAAACGGAAATCTCGTCTTTTACTGCGTCGGTCACACAGTCGTAAATTATTTTCTTGACGACTACAAGATAAAAAATCTCATCGGACACAAGGGCAAGAAGGTAAAAGTCGAGCTTATCGCAGCCTTTCTCCCTAACGTTGTCGTTGAGAGCCTTTATTCCGTAATGGATATGAACAAGCTCGAGGTCACAAGCCTTACACTTGAACCTATTGCGGCGATGAATGTCATAATTCCGCCCGAAGTCCGTCTTATCAACATTGCGCTTGTCGATATCGGCGCAGGAACATCGGATATTGCGATATCACAGAACGGCAGCATTGTTGCGTATGCAATGTCTACCGTTGCAGGTGATGAAATAACCGAGGAGGTTATCCGCAGCTACATTGTTGATTTTGAAACGGCGGAAAAAATGAAGATATCCGCTTCAAAAAATGAATCAATAAAATTCACCGATATTTTAGGCTTTGAAAAAACCGTCACAGCGGAGGATTTCTACAAAAGTCTTGAACCTGCTGTCGGTTCTCTCGCAGCCAATATTTCCGAGAGCATCACAAACGCTAACGGCGGACAATCCCCTGCCGCTGTATTCCTTGTAGGCGGCGGAAGCCTTGTTCCCGAGCTTGCATCGGTTGTTGCGGAAAAGCTTTCGATACCGAAGGAACGCGTTGCTGTCGGCGGAAAGAACGCTTACAAGAATATCAACCTTGGCAAAACGGGCATAGGCGGCCCCGAATATGTAACTCCTATCGGAATCGGCGTAACAGCTGTTGTAAACAAGGGCTATGACTTCTCCGTTATAACGCTCAACGGCAAGAAAATGCGTATCTTTGATACCCGTTCCGTCAGCATTGCCGATATGCTCGTTATGGCAGGCTTCAAAACAAATCAGATCATCGGACGTTCGGGCAGAAGTCTTACCTTCACGCTCAACGGTGAACGTCAGCTTATGAAAGGCGGCATCTCCGTTCCCGGACAGATCACTCTCAACGGACTTCCCGTTTCGCTCGACCAGACTGTCAAGCAGGGTGATGTTATCGAATTTGTTCCTGCAGAAAGCGGAATGGACGCAAATGTCAACATCTCCGATATTGCAGGCGATCTTTCCGATAAAACAGTTATGGTCGACGGAGTAAATTACCCTATCGGCATAACCGCTTCTGTCAACGGAAAGCCTGTCGGAAAGGATTACGATATTCAGAACAATGACAAGGTCATCATAAACGAAACAGACACTCTCGGCGATCTTATGCCGCTTCTCCCGTTCGATGCCGAAGCGGTAGGCTTCTACAAGGGCGGAAAGCAGCTGAGCTTTGACTATATTCTCCGTGCAAACGATGATATCATAACAGGTGACAAAATAATCACCGACAGCGCACGAGAGGGCAGGATAGCAAAAGCCGTTGCTGAAAAAAGCGAGATAAAGACCGATTACTCCATTCCCGTTGATGCGACTGTACAGACAGAACCCGAAAAGGCTGCTCCGAACGAAGCAAACGAGAATTTCTATGTTGTTCTCAACGGAAAGAGCGTTATTCTCCCTCCCCGTCCGAACAATGCGCCGCACGAATTCATTGAGCTTATGTCGATAGCTGACATTGACCTTGATAATCCTCCACCGAGCGGAGATATGATTACTACTATTAACGGAAAAAATGCAAGCTTTATGGACAGATTAAACGATGGTGACATTGTAGTTATCCGCTGGGCTGACAAGTAATTCTATAAAAATGAAAACAGCGCTGTTCATTCGGACGGCGCTGCTTTTTCTTTTCAGATCTTTATCTGAAATTCTTGTTGTTCTGCTGATTCTGCTGATTGTTGTTCTGCTGCTGATTCTGACGGTTGTTGTTCTGCTGGTTGTTATTCTGCTGATTGTTCTGCTGGTTGTTATTCTGCTGATTGTTGTTATTCTGCTGGTTGTTGTTCTGCTTGTTCATAGATTATCTCCCCTTTGGTTGATCCTTAAAATAATAAGTTTTCGCAATAACAGAAAATTTTTCAGCTTATCCTTGAATTTACGGCAAAGATAGTGTATAATAATTTTATATAAACTGCGAAAACCATAAAATATTATTTTCAAAGGATTGATCTTTATGCATAGCTGCGGAATTTTACTACATATTTCCTCTCTGCCGAGCAATTACGGCATAGGAACTCTTGGAAAAGAAGCTTACGAATTTGTGGATTTTTTGAAAAAAAGCGGTCAGGAATACTGGCAGATACTTCCGGTCGGTCCAACAGGCTACGGTGATTCTCCCTATCAGAGCTACTCGGCTTATGCAGGAAATCCCCTTCTCATTGATCTTGATATGCTCATAGAGGACGGTTTGCTCAATTCCGATGACCACGATCTGAAGGTACTCCTGCACAAAGAGCATTTTGCCGACTATGCACAGCTTTTCAGCTTCAAATATGTGATACTTCAAAAAGCTGCCGCAAGCTTTTTCTCAACCGCTTCAACCGAGGATATGCTTGATTTCAAGCGTTTCTGCTCGGAAAACGGATTCTGGCTCGATGATTATGCGCTCTTTATGTCGCTGAAATATCTGAACCATCAGGTTATGTGGACGGAATGGGACGATGATATCCGCCTGCGCGATACCGATGCAATAGAACGCTGTTCGGAAGAGCTTTCGGACGATATACTCTGCTGGAAATTTATGCAGTTTGAGTTTTTCAAGCAGTATTTTGCGCTCAAAGCTTATGCAAACAAAAACGGAATAAAGATCTACGGCGATATGCCGATCTATGTTTCAATGGACAGCTCCGATATATGGGCAAATCCCGAGTTTTTTATGCTCGATGAAGATCGCCGCCCGACCAAAGTCGCAGGCTGCCCTCCCGATGACTTCTCCCCTACAGGTCAGCTCTGGGGCAATCCGCTCTACGACTGGGACAAAATGGAAGAAGACGGCTATTCTTGGTGGATATCAAGAGTCGAGTACTCCGCAAATCTCTTCGACCTGACAAGAATAGACCATTTCAGAGGCTTTGAAAGCTTCTATGCTATCCCTGCCGAGGATGAAACCGCTGAAAACGGCGAATGGCTGCAAGGACCGTCAATGAAGCTTTTTGATGCGATCAAGTCCGAACTCGGCGAAGTAAAGCTTGTTGCGGAAGATCTCGGCTTCCTCACGGACGAAGTGAAACAGATGCTCAAGGACGCAGGCTATCCGGGAATGAACGTCCTCGAATTTGCATTTTACGGCAAGCAGGACAGCAATTATCTCCCCCACAACTATGTCCGCAACAGCGTTACATACATCGGCACTCACGACAATGATACAGCAATGGGCTGGTATGACTCGCTTGAAAAGGCTGACAGAAAATTTGCCAAGAAATACATGGGACTTAACAAAAAAGAGGGCGTTTGCGGCGGACTTATCCGAACAGCATTCGCAAGCATCTCCGACCTTGTAATTATCCAGATGCAGGATTATCTGGAACTCGGTTCGGAAGCAAGAATGAACATTCCCTCAACTATCGGCGGAGGAAACTGGGCATGGCGCTTAAAGGAAGGCGACCTTTCCCCCGAGCTTTCTAAACGGATCAGGAAATATGCAAAAACATACTTCCGTATCCCCGTATCGAAAAAAGTTAAGGTTAAAAAGGCATAAGAATTGCGGTAGCCGTTCAAAGGTTACCGCATTTTTTATTCATTATATAATTTGTTAAAGCAACTCCCCTGCGCATTACCTGCTGCTCTTTTACAACGGCATAGCCTCTCGAAACAAAGAACTTTTTCGCCGTTATCGAAGCATGAACGGTCAGCTCTTTCGAATCGGGATAGCTTTCCAGAACATCACATATTGCTGTCGCAACACCCTTGCGCTGATAGTCCTTGTGAACATACAAACGGTCAAGATAACCGTCATCGGAAATATCGCCGAAGCCGATAATTATTCCGTTTTCCTCGGCAATAACGGTATAATGCTCCAAGAATGATCTATCCCACGCCGCAAGGTCTATGCTGCCATCTGCCCAAGCACTGACCTGTTCAGCCGAATAATCCCGTATGTTCACATTATGAACGGTATCATAAAACAGCTTTGCTATCTCTTCGCAGTCGGAAGAACGGTATTTTCTGATAAACATATTATCGCTCTTCCCGGAAGTAATTCACACCGCAGGACGCAGGCTGCATTCTGCCCTTGTTCTTTTTAATGGATGTGATAACGAGGATAAGCGCCGTGATAACGAACGGCAGCATATCATAGAAAGCGTTCGGGAGCGTGATGATAGATTTCGGCATATAGTATTTCAGAACACTGAATGCACCGAAGATAAGACTTCCGCCGATAGCCTTTAACGGACTCCACGCTGCAAAGATAACAAGCGCAACGGATATCCATCCCATGCCGTTTACGCTGTTGCTCATCCATACGCCGCCGCAGACTACCATGGAGCAGTATGCGCCGCCAATGCCGCATATTCCGCCGCCGAGAAGAAGATTTATATACTTGCTGCGGACAACGTGTATTCCGGCAGCGTCGGCAGCTGCAGGGTTTTCCCCAATTGTGCGAAGATTAAGACCTGCTTTTGTTTTATTAAGATAGATAAAGACTATAACTGCGATAATAACACCGAGATAGATGAAAATATTATAGGAAAACAGCAGCTTTCCGACAACAGGGATATCACTTAAAATCGGTATGTAAATGTTCCGCAGCTGCGACATGATATGCTCGGGAAGCTTCAGATTTCCCGTTTCGGAACGTGTGATGTTATATTCGCCTATAAAGTTGGAAAGTCCGCAGCCGAATATCGTCAGCGTAAGTCCCGTTACATTCTGGTCAGCCATAAATGTTACTGTAAGAACGGCATAGATGAGCGCTGCTGCCGCACCCGAAAGGAACGCTGCGAGCATTGCAATGACAAGACTGTCGGAGCGGTAGCCTGCCATAAAGCCTGCACAGGCACCAATTGCCATCATTCCCTCAACGCCGAGATTGAGATGACCCGATTTCTGATTGATTATCTCTCCGACCGTTCCGTACAGAAGCGAAGCGCCTGCAAGAACTGCCGCCGCAAGGAAGTTGACAAACATATCCATCAGTTACGCTCCTTTCCGTTTACAACAAATCTATATCTGATATAGAACTCGCCGGAAAGCACGAAAAACAGGATTATTCCCTGCAATACATCCGCACAGTACGGTGAAAGCCCAAAGGTAGACTGCATAACACTGCTTCCTTTTTCAAGAACAGAAAAAAGGAATGATACGATCAGTATCGCAATTGGTTCAAGCTGCGCAAGCCATGCTACAATGATAGCCGTGAAGCCGACGCCGCCTGCAACAGAGGTCGCAAGCGTCATATCCGAGCCTGTTGCCTGCACCATTCCTGCGATGCCGCAGACAGCACCGCTGAAAAACATTGTTCGGAGCATGATCTTCTTCGGATTCATTCCTGCATAGCGTGCAGTTGCGTGGCTCTCGGAAACAACGCTTATTTCATAGCCGTGCTTCGTAAATTTAAGGTAGATGAACACAATAACCGTAAGTACAAGACCGATTATCCAACCCATCTGGATACCAAAAACCTTGTCGAGCTGTGCATTTGGAGCAAATCTTGCGATCTTCGGGAAACCGCCCGACTCGGGGTCTGCCCATGCACCGTCGCGAAGCCATACAATAATATAAAGGGCGATATAGTTGAGCATGAGTGTAAAGAGCGTTTCATTTGTGCCGAATTTTGACTTAAAAAACGCAGGAATAAGTCCATAAAGGCCGCCGCCGATGATCCCTGCAGCAAACATTATCACGATCAGCAGGAAATGCGGAAGATCGGCATGGAAAAGCGCAAAATATGACGCACATATCGCACCAGCAATGATCTGACCTTCTGCGCCAATGTTCCAGAATTTCATCTTGAACGCAAGTGTAACACCAAGCGAAGATATCAGAAGCGGTATCATTATCTTTACGGTCGCCTGAAATGCCATTTGCGTGCTGAATGCACCTTTGACAATCGTTCCATAGACCGAGAACGGATTATAGCCGATCAAAAGGATGAAAAGTCCGCCTGCAACGATCGCTGCCGCAACAGAAACGGTGCGAAGAATCAGCACTTTTTTTGCTCCGAGTTCTGCCCGCTTGGAAATTCTTATACGGAATCTCTCATGGTTCTGTACTGTCTGTTCAGCCATTTCCAAGCACCTCCTCTGCCGTTGAGCCTGTCATCATAAGACCAAGCTGCTCCTTTGTAACCTTTTTCGCATCAACGATGCCCATTACCTTGCCATGACAAAGAACCATGATCTTATCCGATAGCTCGAGCAGAACATCAAGATCTTCGCCGATAAAAAGAACTGCTACCCCTTTTTTCTTCTGCTCGTTCAGAAGTCCGTAGATCGTATAGGACGAGTTTATATCAAGACCTCTTACAGGATAAGCAGTGATAAGAAGGCTTGGCGCAGATTCAATCTCTCTGCCGAGAAGCACCTTCTGAACATTACCTCCCGACAGCATTCTTACGGGGATCTCCGTCGATGGAGTTTTTATATCAAGCTGCTTTATAAGCTTTTCCGCAAGCTCACGAGCTGGCTTTTTGTCGATAAACGGTCCCTTGCTTTTGTTGTAGGATTTGAGCATCATATTGCCCGTCATTCCCATGGATGAAGCAAGTCCCATTCCGAGTCTGTCTTCGGGAACGAAGCTCATACTGATGCCAAGCTCAATGATCTCTTTCGCAGTCTTGCCGATAATGTTTTCCTTTTTGTAAAGCACAGCGCCCGAACGGATACCGTTAAGACCTGCAATAGTTTCGCATAGCTCCTTCTGGCCGCTGCCTGCAACGCCTGCAACTCCAAGTATCTCGCCCGAATTTATATCGAAAGTGACATCATCAAGCGCAACGCTTCCGTCAGGCTTGTCCACGGAAAGATGATACACATTAAGAAGCGGCTTCGGATCTATCGGCTCGGGACGATCAATGCTCAGACTGACAGGCTTGCCGACCATAAGCTCGGTCAGCATTTTCTCGTTGGTTTCAGCCGTGATGACCGTTTCGACCGACTGACCCTTTCGCAAAATAGTAACACGGTCGCTTATTGCCATGACCTCGTTGAGCTTATGAGTAATAATAATAATTGCGCAGCCCTCATCCCTCATTATACGAAGCATATCGAAGAGCTTTTCCGTTTCCTGCGGAGTAAGAACAGCCGTCGGTTCGTCAAGGATAAGTATTTTTGCACCTCTATAAAGAACTTTAAGTATCTCGACCGTCTGCTTTTCACTTACGGACATATTATAAATCTTTTTGTTGAGATCAACATCAAGTCCAAGCTTTTTGCTTATCGCAGAGATATCGTCACGCAGCACGGAACGCTTTTTCAGCTTTCCAGGAGTTCCTGCAATAATGTTGTCAAGCGCACTGAATGCTTCAACAAGCTTAAAATGCTGATGGATCATTCCGATCCCAAGTGCGATCGAATCCGCAGGAGAATTAATAACGGCGTGTTTTCCGAGAACATTGATCGAACCGCTGTCAGGATGATAAATACCCGAAAGCATATTCATAAGCGTAGTTTTGCCCGAACCGTTTTCGCCGAGCAAAGCAAGTATTTCGCCATATTTCACAGCAAGATCAACATGATCGTTCGCAACGACAGTACCGAAAGTTTTCGTTATCTCCTTGCATTCAATGGCATAATCGGAAGATTTTATTTCTGAATTCTCTGCCATATATGACCTCCGTAAAAAATACTTTATATCAAATAGCTTATTATATATAATATTTATTCATAATTAGTCTCTCCTCAATAACCCCGCAATTCCAAGTCCGGAACACAGAACA